>DATNPV010000004.1:0-35050 GCA_036703055.1 Waterburya sp. | reverse complement strand
ATAAGTAATTGGTAATCGGGCAATTCTCTTTCTACCGATTACCAATTAGCCATTACCCAAAATTCAGTTACAGTGACGATCCTTAGAGTCACACTCTCTAGACCAACAGCGTTCTAAGAGTTTCACTCTGTAGAGGTAGGCGAACAGGCGAGGATTGAGTATAAGCTTAGTCTTGCAGCTAAAGACAGGCTGATTGAGAAATTGCCACAGAGGGAATTTAAGGTTGATGTCTTTTGAGGCCATAGAAGGAAAATTAAAAGAGTCGGTGTGAGTGCACATTCCTACCCTGCATCAGCTTTACCAATCAAGGGCTGGTTAGTTAACCTTGGCACATTGCTTGGTCAGGTTACCTGGTGAGGAGTACGGAACATTGGAACAGTTTTCTGCCAATCTCAGTAGATTCCCGGACGAAGAGGAAAGTTTCACCGTTCGATTCGGCAGTCTGTCAAACTACCTGCTTGCGATTTAGAGTACGAACTTTCAACTCTAACGAGCGGTAGACGCTAGGACAAGAGAGCTATGCGAATCTTTACGTGAACATCAAAAAGCAAGCCTAAGGATGAAATTCTCTTATGCAGTCTAAGGTTGAGTCACGTAATCACAGCGGATTATTGGTTGCTGCTGGCATTCTGATTGGTGCAGGGTTACTTGCCGGATTCGTAGATGGAATCTTGTTGCACGAAATTCTCCAGTGGCATCATATGGTAACGAGCATTCGACCAGCAACTAATCTAGCTGATCTCCAAGCCAATACGCTAGGAGATGGTCTATTTCATTTGGGTACCTGGACGATGACGGTGATTGGCATTATATTACTGTGGCGTGCGGGTGGACGCAATGATGTGCCCTGGTCACCAAAAATTTTTGGTGGATCTTTACTCCTGGGTGCTGGGTTATTTGATTTTTTGGAAGGTCTGATTGACCACCAAATCTTGGGGATTCATCATGTTAAACCAGGCCCCAATCAGTTAGCGTGGGATATGGGATTTCTGACCTTAGGTGCAGTCCTTGCCCTAGTCGGCTGGATTGTTTTGCAAAGCGGACAAAAGGAGAATTCCAGCCAACTTTCAAGCGTGGAAGAGGAAGCGCCAAAAGCAGCCTGAGCCGTAAGGCACACTTCGGTAGTTCACAACGTGATAAAGCCTACATTCGGTGGGCTACCCGCGGCTCAAATTAGAGCGGCTACACAATTCTCTTCTGTGCGATCGCGTAGCCGCTCAACTTGGAAACCAAGCATTCTCCCCATTGAATTATTAGCCGTTAAGTCGATCAGTCCCTATCCGGTTTCATCGTGGGTTATTGGTACTCGTGTTTAGGCCACTGGGGTTGGTATTGGCGTTAGTATTTGTACCGTTCGCGCTGCTGTTGGCACTAGAGTTTAGGCCGCTAGAGTTGGTATTAACGTTAGTGTTTGTACCGTTGAGGTTGGTATTAACGTTAGTGTTTGTACCGTTGAGGTTGGTATTAGCGTTGGTGTTTGCACCGTTGAGGTTGGTATTAGCGTTGGTGTTTGCACCGTTGGGATTGCCATTAGTGCCAGTGTTTGCCCCATTCGGGTTAGTATTCCCGCCGGGGGTGCCAATGAAAGTATAGACTCGACGTTGGGGGTTAGTAGTAGCAGCAGGATTTGAAGGAGCAGCAGGGTTTGAAGGTACATTAGTAACCGTATTACCGCTACTAGAGCGATCATCAGCTCTACACAAGTTCTCTAAATTGAGGGTAGCCCCTCGTTGAGTTCGCATATAACAAAATAAGCTCCCCCTTGCTGAATTTTGCACAACTGGGTAGCCAGAAGATTCAGGCAAAGGACGGCTAAAAACTGTCTGAGGGAGAGATACGATTACGGCAGCAGCAGAAAGGGCTGCGCTCAACTTAAGGAGTTTTAGCATAGATTTATCAGGGATGCTTTAGAGGACTACCATCCACAGTAAAAATCCACCCTAATCAGAACTTATCCCCAGAGAAAGAATTAGCACAGTCCATCTATATCCTAGAGATAGAGAGCCTCACCACTATCCAAGTCAAAGACAAACAATTGGTCAAGGTCGAACTGTATATCAATGCGATCACCCGGACGCCCCCGCCAATCCGAAGATGCCAGCACATCCAAAAGCACCTCCGACCCCGGTAAACACCCACGCACCAGCGTCTCTCGCCCCAACGGTTCAACCACACTCACCTCCATCCGCAACCAACCCCTCCCCTCTGCGTCCTCTGTGCCTCTGTGGTTCGTCAATCCAACAATCAGGATATCTTCCGGACGAATCCCCAAATCCACAGTTTGTCCTGAAACCCGTTGTAATTTCATCCGAACTGCGGTGGGACAAGGCAACAACTGACCCCCTACCTCAAACCCCTCACCCGTATAAATACCACAAAACACATTCATCGGAGGATTCCCCAAGAACGTCGCCACCATGCGATTGATAGGTTTCGCATAAATGTCCTGAGGCGCACCAATTTGTTGAACTCGACCGTTGTTGAGTACCACAATTTGATCAGCTAAGGTCATCGCCTCTACTTGGTCATGGGTAACATAGATGGTTGTAATGCCCAACCGTTGGTGCAACTGCTTTAATTCCGCCCTCGTATCATCCCGTAGCTGGGCATCTAGATTTGATAACGGTTCATCCAGCAGGAAAACCTTCGGTTCACGCGCGATCGCTCGTCCCAGTGCAACTCGCTGCTGTTGCCCCCCAGATAACTGTTTGGGTTTACGATCCAATAAATGGGAAATATTGAGCGATCGCGCCACCCTCTCCACCCGCTCCTCGATCGTCGCCCTATCAGCATTCCGCATCCGCAAACCGAAGGAGAGATTCTCCGCTACCGTCATGTGCGGGTAGAGGGCATAGTTTTGAAACACCATTGCCACATCCCGTTGCCGCGCTGGAACCTGATTTACCAACACATCATCAATATACAGATTGCCTCCTGTCACGGATTCCAAACCCGCAATCATCCGCAGAATCGTCGATTTACCGCAACCGGATGGGCCAACTAATACCCAAAATTGCCCGTTCGGCACCTCAAAGGTAATGCCATCAATGGCGATGACTTCTGCAAATTGGCGAGTAATCTCTTCTAACCGAACGTTTGCCATTGGTAGCTGCAAATCAAGGTGTAGGACTTAAATAACATAACAATCGGGTCGCACACAAACTCCTAAGCTAAGGCGCATAAAACATTGCACCTTTCATAACTTAGAACAAAGCTGTCAAACGTTCCCTCCGTCTCCTCCTACCCCTGCCAGCCTCAACAAACAACTTAGAAGTGTGACAGCCTACCAACCCGCCGCGACGGTGTAAACCGTGATTCTACGGTGAGATGTCGCACAAAACATCCCTGCCAATTCAGTATTTTCCCGGACAACAGTACTCGGTCAGAGTGGTAACAATGAAGGAGCTAATTCACGTTACTTCGGTAGCGAGATACTGCCATTGGCAAGAGAGTTCTGGGAGAACAATCCTGTGGAGTACGAACCAGTCAGGCATCAACCAAGTCATTCACAACTTAACTTCAATGCAGGAAGTACAGAGAGAGAAGAGAGACAGGGAGTACATTCCTTGTCCACCTTGCCTCAAGACGCCTCTGTGGTTCGCGAACCCCAAAATGCTCCTGTTCGTCCCAAGCTGAGGGCAATTACCGCGATGGCATTGAGCTATACGGCTAAAAAATGGTCTGTTGAGCAGAAGACAATGGGGATGCTAGGGCTAGCCTCCATCATTTTGTTAGCCCTCAATCTTCTCTTTTACTGGAGCTTTACCAAGCAGAAAGAAACATCGAATCAGGTAAATCACAGCCAGCAAATACTCCGGAAACTGGAAACAGTCCTTTCCTCTGTCAAAGATGCTGAAACAGGGCAACGGGGTTACTTGCTGACAGGGCGAGAGTCTTACTTGGAACCCCATAACCTTGCCGTCAAGACAATGCCCCAGCAAATTGTTGCCTTAAAAAGATTAACGGCAGCTGAACCGGCGCAACAGCAGCAGCTTTCCCTACTTGAGCCGCTAATTGCGAAAAAGTTTGCTGAACTCCAGGGAACCATCGATTTAAGGAAGTCTAGGGGATTTGATGCAGCGGCGCAGGTTGTTTTGACCAATCAGGGCAAAGAACTGATGGATCAAATCCGAACGACGATCCAGCAGATGCAAAGTAAACAGTCTGAGCAATTGCAAACTTGGTTAAAAGCGAAAGAGGCGCAATCCGATCAATTACAGCTGACCTTCTTGGGCGGCATACTGCTGACCTTGTTTGCATTTTATTTGGTGTACCGCGCAGTTCAGCAAGAAACTAGAGAGCGCAAGCAAGCAGAAGCTTCATATCAAAAGCTCAATGAACAGTTAGAAGCGAGAGTACAGGAGCGAACTGCCGCACTAAAAGAAGCAAACGCCAGTTTAGCGTATTCTAACCGCGAACTAGAGCAATTTGCCTACGTGGCTTCCCATGACTTGCAAGAACCTCTGCGGGCAGTCAATAGCTATGCTCAACTCATCGCCCGAAAATACCAAGGCAACCTTGATGCTAAAGCTGATAAATACATCGGCTACATCATGGAGGGAGCCACCCGGATGCAGCAGTTGATCAACGATTTGTTGGAGTTTTCACGGATAGGAACACGCAGTAAGGCATTGAAGCTAACGGCTTGCGAGGCGGTGCTGAATCAGGTAGCGGAAAATTTGAGGATTGCGATCGCAGAGCATCAAGCCATTATCACTCATGACCCCCTACCGACGGTGATGGGAGATGAAACCCAACTGATCCAGCTATTGCAAAATCTCATCGGTAATGCTATCAAGTTTCGGCGTGAGGAACCCCCGCAAGTCCATGTCTCGGCGCAGCAAGGACAACGGGAATGGGTATTTTCCATCCATGATAACGGGATTGGCATGGAGTCAGAGTACTTTGATCGCATCTTCACCATTTTCCAACGCTTACACTCGCGGGCAGAGTATCCCGGGACAGGCATTGGATTAGCGGTTTGTAAGAAAATTGTGGAGCGTCATGGGGGGCGAATTTGGGTTGAGTCAGAATCCGGTGTCGGTACAACGTTTTACTTTACTATCCCCTGCCTGAGGCAATAAATTCCTATGCAGTTTAATTCTCCGATCAGACCCATTGAGATTTTGCTGGTAGAAGACTCGCCTAGTGATGCCGATTTAACAGAAGAAGCCCTCAGTGATGGCAAGGTACTCAATAACCTGCACTGGGTTGCAGATGGAGTGGAAGCCCTCGCCTTCCTTCAGAGGCAGGGAAAATATGCTGATGTCCCCCGTCCCGATTTAATTTTGCTTGACCTCAACTTACCCAAAAAAGATGGTCGTGACGTTTTAGCTCATATTAAGGCTGACCCCAGCCTCAAACTGATTCCTGTTGTCGTACTCACCACTTCAGCCGCTGAGCGAGATGTTCTCAAAACCTATGAATTACATGCCAACTGCTATGTAACCAAACCGATTGACTTGGAGCAATTCATCTCTGTTGTGAGACTGATTGAGATGTTTTGGCTAGCCGTCGTTAAACTGCCGTCGGAGTAACTTGCTATGGATAGTCAATCCAGACACCGCTATGCAGCTACCGCTGATGCTATCAAAATCTTGTTGGTCGAAGACAATCCCGCCGATGCTGATTTGCTCGAAGAAATTCTCGCCGAATCTGATGAGACGGAGTGGTCTTTAGTACATGTGGACAAGCTCAAAGATGCACTGAAATTCATGAGCGAATCTCCATTTGATGTGGTGCTTTTAGACCTCTCCTTACCTGACAAACAAGGATTACCAACGGTCACCCAAACTCACGACGCGGCACCCGATTTACCGATTGTAGTCCTTACGGGTCTCAATGATAGAGTTATCGCCTTGGAAGCGCTACGCCAAGGCGCGCAAGACTATTTGGTCAAGGGCAAAATTGATAGTAACTTGCTGTTGCGAGCGATTCGTCATGCCATTGAGAGATCGCAAACGTTAAAGAGCCTACGCCAGAGTGAAGAGCAGTTGCAACGACTCAATGCTGAATTAGAATGCCGTGTGGAAGAACAAACCGATGAGTTAAGGCAAACCAATCAGTTCCTACGCCGCGAAATTACTGAACGTCAGCGATTGGAAGGGGAACTCCGCCATGCTCTCGCTAAGGAAAAAGAACTCAGTGACCTGAAATCCCGCATTATCTCTGTTGTTTCCCATGAGTATCGTACTCCACTAGCAACGATTCTCTCGTCTACAGAATTGCTAGAACACTACAGTCATAACTGGCCTGAAGAGAAAAAGCAGCGTCATTTCCAACGAATTCAAAACTCAGTACATCATCTTACTCGATTGGTCAGTGATGTACTCCTGTACAGCAAAGCAGAGGCAGGGAAACTAGAATTCCAGCCCATACAGCTAGATGTGGTGCAGTTTTGCTGTGAATTGGTGGAAGAATTACAACTGAGTTCACAGGAAAAGCAGAGGATTAGCTTTACATTCCTTGGCTCTTACCGAGAAGCTTGTCTTGATGAAAAACTCCTTCGACAAATTCTCACTAATTTGCTGTCTAATGCTCTTAAGTATTCACCGGATGGAGGCAAAATCTACTTTGAGTTAGTTTTTGCTCAGGATACTGTAACATTTCGCATCCAGGATGAAGGAATTGGTATTCCCTTAAAAGACCAAGCTCAGTTATTCGAGGTGTTCTACCGCAGCAGTAATGTGGGTACTATCTCTGGAACAGGGTTGGGACTCGCTATTGTTAAACGATGCGTGGATGTTCACCAGGGTCAGATTTCTGTGGAAAGTTACGTCGGAGTTGGAACAACATTCATCGTGACGTTGCCTTTAAAGCCACAGACGTTGAACGTTACTTTAGCTGAACCAAACGCCGTTTCCGATGCCAAATCTCTCTAATTTTTGAGGCACAAAGACCTGGGCTAACCCAGATATGATAGGGGTTGGAAGTAGCATATTTGCTGTCTTCACCTTCGCAGACTACCGCACAGGCGATCAATCATTACGAAGCAATGGCACAACTCAAGAAGGCAATACTATCTGCTCAAACGTTGGATGAACTGTACGTACTGATGGAAGATTACTCCTATCTGGAGTTTATACAGATCTACAATCAGTTAATGCCCAAGCAACAGGCAGCCATCGATGCAATCTGCGATCGCGACAATCAAAAGCAGATGGCTGCCATCCATGCTCTCAAAACTGCCACCTCAGCTTACTATCCCCTCACGTCAGCAATGACTGGAACAGTTGAGTCGGCAAAGTCACGGTAAACACACTGCCTTCACCTAACTGAGAACGTAACGTTACTCTACCACCCATCCCTTCCACAAGCGTTTTAACGATGGACAAGCCCAAGCCACAACCCCCAGTGGAACGAGCACGGGCTTCGTCTACTCGATAAAATCGCTCGAAGATGCGAGTTTGTTGCGCTAAAGGAATGCCCTTGCCCTTGTCGCATACCTGAATGGTTGCTTGCTCACCCACTTGCTCTAACTTCACCGTGACTGGTTGATCGGGTTCCGAGTACTTCACCGCATTGTCAATTAAGTTAAGTAATACTTGCTTGAGCCGATCGCGATCGGCTCTCACTTCTATTAAACGGCTTGCTTGTTCAACGTGGATGGCTCGATTACTATAGCCCTCTGCCATGCCCACCACATCTGTCACTACGTCATTGAGAATTAGAGGTTCTAGATTGAAGTGCATCCTGCCACTATCAGCCCGTGCTAAATCCAGTAAATCTTGCAATAACTGAATCGTGCGATCGGCTTCGGATGCTGCAATTGACAAGGCTTCGCGTTGGGGTTGCGTCAGGTTATCGCCTCGTCGTAGCGTACTTTGCAGATATCCTGAAACAATCGACAGAGGCGTGCGTAATTCATGAGAAACATTACTGACAAATTGCCGTTGCTGTTCCCAAGCCTCAAACAGACGAACTAACATTTTGTCGAACGTTTGTGCGAGTTCTCTCACTTCACTGGGAGCTCGATCCAGTTGTATCCGCGCTTGCCCCAAATCGTCAGCAGAAATGGTTTGAGTTAGCTGACTGATGCGACGGAGGGGTTCGAGCGATCGCCGGATGTAACAAGCAATCACTACTGTAATAATTCCCAGTGATAGCACACTCGCGATGCCTAGAGTCCGAATTAAACTCAAAAACATCATCTGATCGTTGGTAATGTCCTTCGCTACGTACACCTTACCTAGCATGGCTCCCTTCACCCGCACAGGAGTACCACACATGACCCAATAACGATTATTGACTTGATAAATCTGGGGTATCAATTGCTGATTTAAGGTTAATAACGAGCTACTTTCATTCACTTCCAACGTTGTAGATTCAGAGATAATCGTTCCATCAGTACGCTTCATCCACAGCAGCGTATTGCCAGTTGTCAGAGTATGAATCGCTTTTTGCATCCCTGTTTGGACTGGCATCATATGACTGTAAATTTCCACATCATGGGAGAAGCGATCAGCAACATCTTGAATATTCTGCTTATGGGTAGTAATGAGAAGATGTTGCATCTTCCAGCTTGTCCATACAGCAACGCTCCCAACTCCTATAGCCGAGACAGTCACCATTCCCAACGTTAGCCGTACTCGTAGGGAATGCAGGTCAATTCTCTGCCAAATTTTGCCCGTTTCTTGTCGTAAACGGCTAGGGAATTCCATCGGCACAAAGACTTATTAAGTTTTCAACTTTATTGCTTTTGAGTTTAACGAAAAATTCTGAGAGCTTCCTGAAAAGTTTATTAAATTCAAGGCTTTGACTAGAGGTGTTCACTGCTTTAGATTTTCCCAACTTATTGAACGTTTTATTGGGATATAGCAAATTGCAAAAATTATTGTTAATATTAAGGGTGGCGTTTTGATTCTTGAATCCCTAAGTTGTTCTGGTATGATGGGCAGCTAATTAGTGGCAATACTCTGGACGTTAGAGTTGATGACCCTGGCTTACTTTACGGGGCCACTGTGTTTACCACACTGCGCGTTTATCAGCAGTCGTTGCATCATTCACTAACGTGTTGGAAGAGTCATGAGCATCGCTTAATATCTAGCCTGCAAGCCTTTGGTTGGCAACAGCCTGACTGGCAGCGGTTGCGTGCTGGAGCCGAGGTATTATGTGGCTCTTATCCTGTCCTCAGAATTACAATTTTTCCGGATGGGCGAGAGTGGATAACTGGACGTTTTCTCCCTTCTGACTTAGTACAACGTCAGCAACAAGGCATCACCGCTTGGTTGGCAGATGCACCAGATTATCGTCGTTCCCTCGCTACTCACAAGACCGGTAACTACCTATCCGCTTGGCTGGCCGGACAGGCATCGCGTAAGATGGGAGCAGATGAGGCCATTTTAGTGGATGTTACGGGTAGCTGGTTAGAGACGAGTACGGGAAACTTGTGGGGTTGGCGAGAGGGAAGCTGGTGGACGCCTCCGTTGACAGCCGGTATTTTACCGGGAGTGGTGCGATCGCAACTTATAGACTGGCTCAAGGCACAGGACTACGAGATTCAGGAGGAAACTTGGGATACTCAGCGGGTGTTGCAGTTTGAAGTACTCGCTTATACCAACAGTGTGGTGGAACTGATTCCCATCCATACGGTTTTGACTTCAGGTGAGTGCCTGACTTATCAGCCTTTCCACCCCAGCTTAGAACGATTGCGGAGTCTGTGGCGATGACAAAGCCAATGGTTAACTAGCCAGTGCTTCAGGTCGCTCTCCTGACTTGGCTTATATCAGATTAAACTGGGAATATTACCATAAAAGAGACCCGTCGAAGAGGAAAAAGCGTTTGTGCAGCCAATTTCGTCTAAATAATCCTGAGAGACGTTAACATTAGTTAATATAAGAAACTTTTCGATGTTTCCACATCCTAAGCCTTAGGAGGTAACGAAGTAGTGAATAAGAAGTGGAGAAACGCAGGGCTATATGCACTCCTAGCAATAGTAGTCATTGCCTTGGGAACAGCATTTTTAGATAAACCATCCCAAAGTCGGGAGACGTGGAAGTACAGCAAGCTGATACAGGAAGTTCAAGACGGCAAAGTTGAGACCGTTAAGCTTAGCGCTGATCGAACCAGAGCCTTGGTTACAGCTCAAGACGGGAAGCAGGTCTTAGTCAACTTGCCCAATGACCCTCAGTTGATTAACATTCTTGCTGACAAAGGGGTAGACATTTCCGTCCTACCCCAGAACGATGAAAGCTTCTGGTTTAGAGCCTTAAGTAGCCTCTTCTTCCCCGTCCTCCTGCTGGTGGGATTGTTTTTCTTACTGCGCCGTGCCCAGAATGGCCCTGGTTCTCAAGCCATGAACTTTGGTAAGTCTAGAGCCAGAGTGCAGATGGAGCCACAAACCCAAGTCACGTTTGGGGATGTTGCGGGTATCGACCAAGCCAAGTTGGAACTCAACGAAGTGGTTGACTTCCTAAAAAATGCTGACCGCTTCACGGCTGTTGGGGCAAAAATTCCCAAAGGTGTGCTGTTGGTTGGCCCTCCGGGAACGGGTAAAACACTTTTGGCTCGTGCCGTTGCGGGTGAAGCGGGTGTACCCTTCTTCTCCATTTCGGGTTCCGAGTTCGTGGAAATGTTCGTGGGCGTCGGTGCTTCTCGGGTGCGTGACTTGTTCGAGCAAGCCAAGACCAATGCTCCCTGTATCGTGTTCATCGATGAAATTGACGCCGTAGGTCGTCAACGGGGTGCAGGCTTAGGTGGTGGTAACGATGAGCGGGAGCAAACCCTCAACCAGTTGCTAACCGAAATGGATGGTTTCGAGGGGAATACAGGGATTATTATTATTGCTGCTACCAACCGTCCAGATGTTCTAGATGCTGCCTTATTGCGTCCAGGTCGTTTTGACCGTCAGGTGGTTGTGGATCGCCCAGACTACGCAGGACGCTTGGAAATTCTCAACGTTCATGCTCGCGGTAAGACACTGGCGAAGGATGTGGACTTAGAGAAAATTGCTCGTCGTACTCCTGGGTTCACCGGTGCTGATTTATCCAACTTGCTGAACGAAGCGGCAATCTTAGCGGCACGGCGCAACCTCACCGAAATCTCCATGGATGAAGTGAATGATGCGATCGACCGCGTGCTGGCAGGGCCAGAGAAGAAAGACCGGGTGATGAGCGAGAAGCGCAAGACGCTGGTGGCTTATCACGAAGCCGGTCACGCCTTGGTGGGTGCGCTGATGCCGGATTATGACCCTGTGCAGAAGATTAGCATTATTCCTCGTGGTCGTGCAGGGGGTTTAACCTGGTTCACCCCTAGCGAAGATCGGATGGATTCAGGGTTGTATTCACGCTCTTACCTGCAAAACCAAATGGCAGTGGCGTTGGGTGGTCGAATTGCTGAAGAGATTATCTTCGGTGAAGAAGAAGTAACTACTGGCGCGTCAAATGACTTGCAACAGGTGACTCGCGTGGCACGGCAGATGGTGACTCGTTTTGGTATGAGCGATCGCCTCGGCCCTGTCGCCTTAGGACGCCAGAGTGGGAATATGTTCTTGGGGCGGGAAATTGCCTCAGACCGCGACTTCTCAGATACTACGGCTTCTACGATTGATGAAGAAGTGCGTAAGCTGGTGGACGAAGCCTATCACCGCGCTAAAAATGTGTTGGTCAACAACAAGCATATTCTCGACAAGCTCGCTGGTATGCTGATTGAGAAGGAAACCGTGGATGCAGAGGAACTGCAAGAGCTGTTGGCGAATAACGATGTCCAGATAGCCGCGATCGCCTAGCGAAATTTGGACGAGTGTCTCTCGCTTAATTGATAGTTTTGTCATTGTAATCATGGATGGGGTAGCGTAGTGATGCGCTACCCTTTTTTATCAATTGGTTAGGGGTAATCGGTAATGAGTAATTGGTAATGGGTAATGAATTATGTTGAATCTTCCCGGCTATCAGATTCTTTCCCAGCTCTATGAAAGCGCTAATTCTCTGATTTATCGGGGAATCCGCTGTTTTGATCAGCAGGCTGTAATTATTAAAGTACTCAAGCAGGACTATCCCACTCCAGCAGAACTGGCTCGTTATAAACAAGAATATGACATTATTCGGAATCTCAATGTAGATGACGTTGTCAAGGCATATAGCTTAGAAACGTATGAAAAAAGTTTGGCGATTATTTTAGAGGATTTTGGCGGGTCATCCCTGAGAATATTGATGGCTCAGCGTCAGTTTACTCTCTGGGAATTTTTGCAAATTGCTATTCAAATCACTGAAAGTTTAGGGACTATTCACGCTGCTAATATTATTCATAAAGATATCAATCCCTCGAATATTGTCTTTAATCTAGAAACTGGGCAGCTTAAAATTATAGACTTCGGCATCGCTACCCGATTTTCTCGTTTTAATCCTACCTTAAAAAATCCCCAAATTTTAGAAGGTACTTTAGCCTATATGTCGCCTGAGCAAACAGGCAGGATGAGCCAAAGCTTAGACTATCGCACAGACTTTTACTCCTTGGGTGTCACCTGTTACGAATTACTCACCCATCAGCTACCGTTTGAGACTCTGGATGCAACGGAGTTAGTGCATTGCCATTTAGCGAAACAGCCATTGCCCCCGTCTGAAATTAATTCAGCAATTCCTCTGCCTGTTTCAGATATTGTCATGAAATTGCTGGCAAAAAATCCTGAAGAGCGATACCAAAGCGCTTGGGGAATTAAAGCGGATTTAGTGCTGTGTCTGATGCAGTTGGAGGCTAACGGGGTAATCGAAGATATTATTCCGGGTGAACATGACATTTCTGAGAAATTTCAAATCCCACAAAAACTATATGGTAGGGAACGAGAAATCGCTACTTTACTGGCAGCATTTGAGCGGGTAGCCGCCGGGAAAAGCCAGTCAGAAGTATCAAGTATGAGTGATGAAATGGATACGGGATTAAACACTGAAGCCCAAATCCTCTCTGCTTCTAATACTCCCAGCTCCGAACCTGCAATTAATAAAGTGTATCAGACCTCACCCTTTCCACGTCATACTTCAGAGCTGATGTTGGTGGCGGGGTATTCGGGTATCGGGAAATCAGCATTAGTCAGAGAAATTTATAAACCCATTACTGAAAAGCGTGGCTATTTCATTGCTGGAAAATTTGACCAAGTAAAACGTAATATTCCTTATTCTGCCCTTGTCATTGCTTTCCAAAAATTAGTGCAGCAATTACTGACGGAAAGTGCCGCTCAACTGCAAGAATGGCGAGAAAGGATTTTGGCGGTTTTGGGAATGGATACTCAGATTATTATTGATGTGATTCCCGAAGTGGAACTGATTGTCGGTTCACAACCTACAGTATCGGAATTAGCAGCAACAGAGGCTCAGAATCGATTTAATATCGTTTTTCCAAAATTCATCCAAATCTTTTGTTCGGAAAAACATCCTTTGGTTTTATTTTTGGATGATTTGCAATGGGCAGATTTTGCAACCATCAAGTTAATTCAGATTTTACTATTAGAAATAGATATGCAACATTTGTTTCTAATTTTAGGATACCGAAATAACGAAATATTATCGAATCATCCATTAATGGCTACCCTGGAAATATTACGGCAGGAAAAGATAAAAATTACTCAAATCAGTTTAGCTCCTTTAGGGCTTGAAGCCATTAGCCAGCTCCTGGAAGAGACCTTGCGAAGAGATACTCAGTCAGTTCTACCTCTTGCCGATATAGTGTTAAGAAAAACAGGAGGTAATCCTTTTTTTATCAATGAGTTTATCAAAGGTTTATATCAAGACAATTTACTGAATTTTGATTTAAATTCTCTCAACTGGCAGTGGAACATTGCTCAAATTGAAGCAATGAGCATTACTGACAATGTTGTGGAGTTGATGATTGGTAAATTGAAAAGATTGCCGGAGTTAACTCAACAACTTCTGAGTTTCGCTGCTTGCGTGGGTTCAGAGTTTAACTTAAATACGCTCTCGGTTATCTGTGAAAAATCAGTATCAGATGTTTTTCAAGGCGTAACAGTAGCGGTTCATTTAGGTCTAATTCTGCCGACATCTGAGGTCGATGAGAATCTACTAATTCATGACTATAAATTCACCCACGACCGCGTACAACAAGCCGCTTATACTTTAATTTCTGAGCCACAAAAATTATCAGTTCACTTCCAAATCGGTCGTTTACTGTGGCAAAATACTACGCCAGAAACCTTACCTGAAAAGATATTTGAAATAGTCGAACACCTTAACTTAGGTATAGGGTTTGGCATAGGGGTATCATCCCTACGAGTTCATCCAGAACAACGAGATAAAATTGCAAAACTCAATCTCCTAGCGGGTCAAAAAGCGAAAGCTGCCGCTGCTTATGGCGCAGCAGTCATGTATTGCGAGGCTGGGCTAGCTCTATTGGCGGAAGATAGTTGGAAAACAGACTATGAACTGACACTAAATCTCTATGTGGCAGCGGCAGAAGCTCAATATTTAAATACTAATTATGAGTTAGCTGAACGGCTTTCTAATGTAGTGCTGCGACAAGCCAAAACGGTGTTAGATAAAGCCAAGATTTATGAAATAAAAATTCAGATTTATACAGCTCAAAACCAACTACAAAAGGCAATCGATACTGGACTACATGTTTTGCAGAGTCTGGGTGTATCGTTGTCTGATTCGCCTCCCGATAATTGCCGAGTTAAAGACTTTGACAAGCTGCCATTAATGACATCACCAGATAAATTAGCAGCCTTACGGATTTTAATAATTTTATCTCCTCCTGCTTATAATGCCAATCCCTCACTAGTGCCGCTACTGACCTTTACCATGGTCAATCTTTGTATTAGTTATGGCAATTCACCCCTAGCGGCTTATGCCTATGCTTTTTATGGTATGTTACTCTGTTCCGTTTTGGGAGACATTGAGCAAGGATATCAATTTGGGCAACTGGCTTTGCAGGTGTTGGAGCAGTTTAATGCTAGAGCAATTAAAGGAAAAATACATCACTTATTTAATGTAGGTATCCGCCATTGGAAAGAGTCGGCTTGGCAAACCTTAGAGCCTTGGTTGACAACGATTCAACTCACCCTGGAAATAGGAGATATTGAATATGCTTGTTATGCTGCAATGGCATATTGTATTGACCTATTTTTAGTGGGAGAACCTTTGACATCGGTTCAGCAGCAGCAACTCAATTATATTAATTTAATGCAAAAGCTCAAGCAAAACTTTCCCCTCAATGCTACTAAGATTTGGGGGCAGTTGGTGCTGAATTTACGAGAGAGAGTCACGGATAAACAATATTTGAACGGTGAACTTTGCCAGGAAGAACAATTGCTACCTATTTTACTTCAAACAAACAATATTCAAACACTATTTGTTCTCTATTTTGCCAAAGCTCGTCTCAGTTATTTGTTTAAAGATTACCCTCAAGCTGTTGCCAATGCTGAGACCGCCTCTAACTATGAACAAGCGATGGCAGGATTATTGCCAATTGCTGAATATTATTTCTATTATTCTCTAGCTTTGCTAGCTTCATATCCTCTGTCCAACAGGAGTCAGCAAAAAAAATACTTAAAAAAAGTGACCGCCAATCAACGGAAAATGAAAGATTGGGCTGACCATGCTCCCATGAATTTCCAACATAAGTATGACTTGGTTGAAGCAGAAAGAGCAAGAGTATTGAAGAAATACTGGGAGGCTACGGAACTGTATGAACGAGCTATTCAAGGAGCTAAAGAAAATAGCTATATTCAAGAAGAAGCTTTAGCTTATGAGTTAGCCGCAGAATTTTATATAGCGCAGGGTAGGGATAAAATTGCCCAAACTTATATGCAAGAGGCTCACTATAGCTATAGTCGCTGGGAAGCTACCGCAAAAGTTGAAGACTTAGAATCCAGATACCCACAGTTATTAAAATCATCGGGGGTAAAGAGCTTTACAGATTCGCCTATCACGACCACCATTACTTCAACAGGTAGTAAGGCGGTGGAAATTTTAGATTTTGCGGCTGTGATGAAGGCGTCTCAAGCGATTTCCAGCGAAATTGTGCTGGATAGCTTGCTCACTAATATGATGAAAATTGTCATTGAAAACGCGGGTGCAGAAAAAGGTTTTTTCTTAATGGAAAAATCGGGGCAATGGGTTGTTGAAGCCGCAACGACAATCACGGCGGATGAAGGGATGGTGAGACGATCAGTTCCTATCGGTATTCAAGAAACAAAATTAGAAATAGAACTTGACATTGACTTACCCAAAACGGTAATTAATTATGTCGCTCGTACTCAGGAAAACGTGGTTTTAGGTCATGCGGTTCAAGTGGGAGCATTTACTCAAGATAGTTACATTGTTACTCATCAATCTAAGTCTATTTTATGTATTCCGATTCAAAGCCAAGGGAAACTGATTGGTATTCTTTACTTAGAGAATAATTTAACAACTAATGCTTTTACGGGTGAGCGATTATCAGTTCTGCAATTATTGTGTACGCAGCTAGCTATTTCTTTAGAAAATGCTTGTCTTTATGAGGAATTAGAAAACTATTCACGCACCTTGGAGGTAAAAGTAGACGAGAGAACCCAGGAATTGCAGAAAGAAATTCAAGAGCGACAGATGCTAGCTCAAAAGCTACATGCTTCTGAGAGTAAACTGCGTGCCGTTTTTGCCGCGATGACAGACATTGTCTTGCTGATTGATGCTCAAAGAAATGTAGAGGTGGTGACAACGAACACAGCCTCGTTGTATAAGCAAAACCCTGACATCATAGGTCATACAATAGAACAATTTTTTCAAGATGAGGGTGTCCAGGATTGGTGGCAACCCATTCAACAAGCATTAGAGACACAGCAGACGCTCAATTTTGATTACAGCCTACAGATGGGTGACTATGAGCTTTGGTTTACAGCCCGCATTTCCCCCATGTCCCAGCAATCAGTGATTTGGGTTGCTCGTGACATTAGCGATCGCAAACAAGTCGAGGAAGCGCTGCGCCAGTCAGAAGAAAAGTTTTCCAGAGCCTTTCGTTCTAGTCCTACGGCGATTACGCTTACTAGGTTAAGTGATGGTCGCCATATTGAAGTCAACGATAGTTTCTGTCACTTTACAGGTTACACCCGTGAAGAAATTATTGGTTGTACGGCTGCTGATTTGGATCTTTGGGTGAATCGGGAAGCTCGATCTCAAATGTTTTGGGCACTGCAAGAACAAGGTACAGTTCACAATTACGAATTCGAGTTTCGTACGAAATCCGGCGGCATTAGAACAGCGTTATTATCGGCTGAACTGATTAGCTTTTATGGACAAGCGTGTCTAATCTCCGTGAGCCAAGACATCACTGATCGTAAGCGAGCTGAGGAGGAGCTCAAGAGGAGCGAAGAACGCTGGCAATTAGTGTTGCGGGGCAATAAGGACGGCATTTGGGACAGAAACCTCAAAACCGGTGAAGTGTTCCGCTCAAGTCGGTGGAAGGAAATGCTGGGATATGCAGAACACGAGCTTTCCAACTCTTGGGATGAATGGAAGATACGGATTCATCCCGATGATCTTGAGCGAGTGATGGAAGCTAATCAAAACCATTTAAATCGGATTACTTCTTATTACTTTGTCGAGTATCGGTTGAGGTGCAAGGATGGCAGTTACAAATGGATTCAAGATCGAGGACAAGCCTTATGGGATGAACAAGGAAATCCGGTGAGAATGCTGGGTTCTCATACCGATGTTAGCGATCGCAAACAAGTAGAACTCGCATTACAACAAGCCAAAGAAGCTGCCGATCGCGCCAATCGTGCTAAAAGCGAATTCTTAGCCAATATGAGCCACGAATTGCGTACTCCCCTCAACGCGATTTTGGGCTTTTCTCAATTAATGTACCGCAGTACCTACCTGACTCCCGACCAACAGGAAAATCTCGACATTATTATGCGCAGCGGGGAACACCTACTTACCCTAATCAACCAAGTGCTAGATTTATCGAAAATTGAAGCAGGACGACTTACCCTCAACGAGCAAAACTTCGATATGTATCGCCTGCTTGATGACTTGGAAGATATGTTTCATCTGCGGGCTAAAGATAAGCACTTGCAGTTGCTATTTGAGCGTTCTCCCGATGTGCCTCAATATGTAGGCACCGATGAAGTTAAATTACGCCAAGTTCTGATTAACCTGCTTAATAATGCAATTAAGTTCACAGAGGCAGGGGGCGTATCTGTGCGGGTTGTGGCAAAGTTAAATATTGAAACGTTGAACGTTGGAAGTCATGATCTACAGCCTCCAAACCTTCAACCCTCAACCCTACCCTACACGCTACCCTCATGCTGGACTACGTCTCGCTACCCTGCGGAAACTGCTCCGCAGAACGCTAACGCAAACGGGAACGGCTACGCCGAACACCCTATAACCCTGCGATTTGAAGTGGAAGATACAGGAGTTGGCATCGCGCCAGAGGAACTCAATCACCTGTTTGAAGCTTTCGTGCAAACTAAAACTGGCAAAGCCTCCCAAGAAGGAACCGGATTAGGATTAGCGATCGCTCGCAAATTCGTCCAACTTATGGGTGGTGAAATTAGCGTCACCTCTGAAGTTGGGCGTGGTTCCCTTTTCAAGTTTGATATTCAAATCACTGTTGCTGAAGCTCCCGATCTTTTAATCAAGGAATCGACACGCCGAGTGATTGCCCTAGAACCCGATCAACCCTGCTATCGCATTCTGATTGTGGATGATCGTTGGGAAAATCGCCAATTACTGCTCAAATTATTGTATTCCTTCGGCTTTGAACTCAAGGAAGCCAGCAACGGGATGGAAGCCTTAGAGGTTTGGGAACAGTGGCAACCTCACTTAATCTGGATGGATATGCGTATGCCTGTGATGGATGGCTATGAGGCAACCCAACGGATTAAAGCGACTACCAAAGGGCAAGCCACGGCAGTTATTGCTTTAACGGCGAGTACATTAGAAGAGGAACGAGCTGTTATCCTTTCAGCCGGTTGTGATGATTTTGTGCGCAAACCGTTTCGAGAGATTGAAATCTTTGAAACCATGCACAAACATTTGGGAGTGCGCTACATCTACGAAGAATCGGCTGACTCCCTGTCTAGTGAAACTGATAATCCCCATGCCCTCACTGCATCTGCCTTGGCGACTGTGCCCCGTGTATGGCTGACTAACCTCAAGCAAGCGGCAACCTGCATTGACATGGATCAAATTGAGAGCCTAATTTCTGAAATCCGCTCCCACAATGCCATTCTGGCTGAAGGGTTAGCCCTATTGGCAGCGGATTTTAAGTATGATCAAATCTTAGCTTTAATTCAACAAGCGACTGATTAAAGCTCGATTTATTGATCTAGATTTTAACCAATCAATTTCTCACCAGAATGAGTGATAAACAATCCAATCCATGTAAAGCTAATATTTTAGTGGTTGATGATACAGTCGCCAATTTACGCCTTTTAGTCAACCTCTTGGTCGAGCAAGGATATAAAGTTCGACCTGCTTCTAATGGCATGATGGCTCTCTCTGCCGCACGCACAGAACCGCCAGATTTAATCTTACTAGACATTCTCATGCCCAACATGGATGGCTATCAAGTGTGTGAACAGCTTAAAGCGGAACCTCTGACTTGCGCAATTCCTGTTATTTTTATCAGTGCCATCAATGAAGTCCTCGATAAGGTAAAAGCCTTTACGATTGGAGGAGTAGACTACATTACCAAACCATTTCAGATTGAAGAAGTTTTGGTTCGTGTAGAAACCCACTTGGCTCTGCGAAGTTTGCAAAAAGATTTGCAAGTAAAAAATGAGGAACTCGTCAAAACTGTGCAACAACTTCAAACCACTCAAGCCCAATTAATTGAATCTGAAAAAATGGCGGCTTTAGGGAACTTAGTCGCTGGTATTGCCCATGAAATTAATACTCCGGTTGGAGTAAGTGTAACGGCGGCTTCTGTATTAGCTGAAGATGCGACAGATTTTTTTGAGACTTATAAAACTGGCAAAATGAAACGCTCCGAATTAGAAACGTTTTTAGGAACTGCCATAGAGAGCAGCAACATGATTTTATCCAATCTCAAACGTGCTGCTGATTTGATTCATAGTTTCAAGCAAGTAGCCGTCGATCAGTCTAGCGAATTGCCGCGCTGCTTTAAAGTCAAAGACTATCTAGAAGAAATCCTCCTTTCCTTAGTAGCTAATCTCAAAAAAGCCAAACATACGGTCAAAATTGAAGGCGATGAAACGCTAACTTTGGATAGTTATCCAGGTGCATTCTCTCAAGTTGTTACTAATTTGGTGATGAACTCCCTGATGCACGCTTACGACGAAGAAGGCTCTGGGGAAATTTATCTCAGGTTTAAACAGGAAGGGGAGAAAATTATCTTTCAATATTCCGATGATGGCAAAGGTATAAGTCCGGAAAACTTGAGCCTAATTTTTGACCCTTTCTTTACAACAAACCGAAGTCGAGGTGGCACTGGATTAGGGTTGCATATTGTTTACAATCTTGTCACGCAAAAACTAAAAGGGACAATCCGGTGTGAAAGCCAAGTCGGTTTGGGTACTCAGTTCATTATTCAATTGCCACGAGAGGAATAGTTACTTCACTGACAAATATCATAGTAATTTTTCATTTAATTTGCATAGGGAAAATAGCTAACAGTTTTAGTCATACGCGCAGGGTTTCGACTTAAACGTCTGAATTCGATTTTATTGAGACTAACCCTATCTCCATAGCCCACCTCAATGAGCTGTCAATCAATCAACGAGAAAGATATAATACATATCAATTCAATTATTAATAAAGTATTAACGCCGGAGTCAAATTCATGCCCGACACTTATCAAAAGCAAGATTTTTTTCCAGATGAGGAAAATGATGATTTATTCTTTGCTGACGATGAAGTAGACCAAGGCTTAACAGAAGAAAATTGGAAAATTCTCATCGTTGATGATGACCCTGAAGTTCATAAGGTTACTCAACTAGCCCTGAAGAATTTTATATTTGAGGGAAAATCATTAAAATTTATTAATGCCTATTCTGGTGAAGAAGCTAAACAATTAATAGCCCTTCATCCAGATATTGCCATGATTTTACTTGATGTTGTCATGGAAAAAGATGATGCTGGTTTAGAAGTCGTTAACTATATCCGCTCTTTTTTGAAAAATGAGTTTGTACAAATTATCTTACGCACAGGACAGCCAGGGAAATGTCCTGAAACCGCTATAATTTTAAACTACGAAATTAATGACTATAAAACTAAGACAGAATTAACTAAACCTAAGCTTTTAACGGTTGTTGTGACGGCATTAAGAACCTTTAATGAAATCAAAAAGCTAGATGATAGCAAGGCAAAATTAGAGAAAGTAGCTCAGGAAAAGAACCAGCTTTATCAACAAGCTAAAAATTATTCTCAGGTTTTAGAAGCCCGAGTAGAAGAGCGCACGCGGGAATTAAAAGCTAAAGAAGCTCGATTGAGAGAAGCTCAAAAATTAGCTCAATTGGGCAGTTTTGAATGTGATAGTTCCTTACAAAAATTGACTTGTAGTGATGAATTATTTCGGATTTTTGGGCTTGACCCCACCTTAGTAGAACCTAGCCACGAAACCGTCCATAACTTAATTCATCCCAATGATCGAGAATTTTGGGCTCAATCGCTAGCGCAAACAATTGCCTCAGGACAAGATAATGAGGCGGAATTTCGGATTGTACGCCCTGATGGTGTTCTTCGATATGTCTTTGTCAAACAACAAGCAATTAAAGACGCCCAAGGCAAGGTAATTAAACTCTTTGGGACAGTCCAGGATATTAGCGATCGCAAAGAAACGGAAGCGGCACTGCACAAAGCTTTAGAAGCGGCAAAAGTCGCTAATCGTAGCAAGAGTGAATTTATCGCTAACATGAGTCACGAACTCCGCAACCCTCTCAATGGCATTTTAGGATATGCACAAATCCTGCGACGCGATAAAACTATTATTCCCAACTCTAAACAGTGGGACGGTATTAATATCATCTATCAGTGCGGCTCCCATCTGCTTACCCTCATTAACGATCTTTTAGATATTGCTAAAATTGAGGCTAGGACAATGGAACTTTATCCCACTGAGTTTCATTTGCCGAACTTCCTGTTTAATGTCCAGCAAATCTTCCGTCTCCGTGCCGAACAGAAACAGCTCACCTTTATCTACGAACCTAGTCCTCAACTCCCCATTGCTGTTCGGGCTGACGAAAAACGATTGCGGCAAGTCCTGATTAATCTCCTGAGTAACGCCATCAAGTTTACCTATACCGGACGAGTTACATTCAGCGTCGAAATCTTACAAGCCAGGACAACAGTGAATGAGAGTAAAAATATAAGAGATAGATTCGCTTTTTGCAATAACGAACTTGACTCAACAGCAATCCTCCCTAATCCTCCATCTACTGCCAAGATTCGCTTCCAAATTGAAGATACGGGTGTTGGGATGGCTCCAGAACAATTATCTAAAATATTCTTACCCTTTGAACAAGTGGGGGATAGTTCGAGCAAAGAAGAAGGAATTGGCTTAGGGTTAGCCATTACCAAAAACATCGTCTCACTGATGGGAGGTGAAATTTTTGTTGAGAGTAACTTAGGGGAAGGCAGCCTGTTTCGGATTGATGTTGAATTACCGCTTGTCTCCGTAGAATTGGATGCCGATTTAACTAAATCGCCAGCAACTATTATCGGATTTGAAGGTAAGACTCGGAAAATATTAGTCGTTGATGATGCCTTTGCCAATCGCTCAGTTATCACCAATATGTTAGAACCCATTGGCTTTGAAGTCAGCGAGGCAGCGAATGGAGAAGAGGGGATTGAAAAAGCCACCCAACTCAAACCCGATCTCATTATCACCAATTTAATGATGCCTGTGATGAATGGACTAGAGATGACAAAACGTCTCCGCCGCTTACCCGAATGTCAAAACACTCTCGTGATTGCTTCTAGTGCTTCGGTATTTGAAATTGACCGCCAAAAAAGTCGGGAAGCTGGCTGTAATGACTTTCTTCCTAAGCCCATTCAATCAGAAGAATTACTCGAAAAAATTCAGAGCTGTTTGGGAGTGGTTTGGATAACAGAATCAACAAATAACCCAATCCCAAATCCTGAAAAAACTGAGCCCTTAATTGCCCCACCTCCTTCTGAACTGGTGACTTTATACCAAGCGGCTCAAATTGGGGATATTGAAGGAGTGGAGGTAGAAGCTACCCGATTGAGGCAATTGGCACCTCAATATGTAACCTTTGCGAACAAGTTATTACAACTGGCTCAGGAATTTGAAGAACAAAAAATTCTGAAACTGGTCGAACAATACATTTCAGAGTCATAACCCATGTTAATAGGCAATCCCAGCATCATTTTGATTGTTGACGACCATCCGACCAATCTCAAGCTATTGTATAGCTTTTTGCAAGAGTCGGGCTTTAAAGTTTTGGTGGCGAAGACGGGCAAAAGTGCACTGCAAAAGCTGCAAAAAGTCTCGCCCGACCTAATCTTATTAGATGTGATGATGCCGGGACTAGACGGGTTTGAGACGTGCCAACGATTAAAAGCTTCAGAAAAAACTAAAGATATCCCCGTAATTTTTATGACGGCTCTTTCTGAGTCGAGCGATAAGATCAAAGGATTAAAAGTTGGGGCAGTTGATTACATTACTAAGCCATTTCAGCAGGAAGAAGTTTTAGCCCGAATTGAGAATCAACTCAAAATTAGACGACTGCAAAAGCAACTAGAAGAACAAAATCGACAACTGCAACAATCGCAATCTTGGCTGGAGAGCATCTTGAATGCCTCCCTCGATGCTGTCGCCGTTTTAGAGTCGGTTCGGGATAGTCAGGATAGGATTGTTGATTTTAAGTGGATTTTGCTCAATCCGACGGCTCAACACATGATGGCATCCAGAGCAAAGAACCTGCTAGGGCAGCACGTTTTAGTGACAATGCCAGAGATTCGTGAACTTGGGTTATTTGAACAGTACGTCGCTGTGGTAGAAACAGGACAACCCCTTGAGACCGAATGCTATTACTCCTATGAAACGCTCCAAGCCTGGGCGCACATTGTCGCAGTCAAGCTGAATGATGGTGTAGTGATAACCTTCCGCAATATTAGCGATCGCAAGCAGGCAGAGGAGTCACTACGCCAAAGTGAGCAGCGATTCCGCGCCATTTTTAACAATAGCTTTCAATTCACGGGACTGTTGACCCCAGACGGTATCGTGATCGAAGCCAATCAGGCGGTGTTGGACTGGGGAGGTGTGGCCTACGAAGACCTGATTGGATATCCTTTATGGCAAGCTCAGTGGTGGACACTCGATCAGGCAAATGACTCCCAAGCGCCAGGGCAACCCAGCCTACACCCCTCACTGACGCCAACCCAACAGCAACTCAAAGACGCGATCGCAACTGCTGCTTCTGGGCAGTTCGTGCGTTACGAAGTAGAAGTCAGGGGCATGAATGATACTGTATTAACCATTGACTTTTCCATCAAACCTGTCTTCGATCACACAGGCAACGTCGTCCAATTGATTCCAGAGGGGCGTGATATTACAGAACGCAAAAAAGCTGAAGAACGTTTGCGTTTGTTGGAGTCCGTAGTCGTGAATGCCAATGACTCGGTAATGATCACAGAAGCCCAACCCATTAATCTTGCACAGCCCAAAATCATTTATGTCAATGAAGCCTTTACCCGCCTGACAAGGTACAGCCAAGATGAAGTGATTGGTCAAACGCCCCGCCTGTTGTGGGGTGAAAAAACGGATCGCGTCCAACTCAACAGAATCCGACAAGCGCTTGAGACTCAGCAGTCAATCCGCATCGAACTGATCAATTACCGCAAAGACGGTTCTGAGTTTTGGGTCGAGTTTGAGCTGGTGCCCGTTACTGAGGAAACGGGCAAGCTGACGCATTGGGTTTCTCTCCAGCGTGACATCACCGAGCGAAAGCTGTCCCAGGAAGCACTACTAAAAGCTCAAAAACGTTTAGAGTATTTACTATCCTCCAGCCCCTCTACGATCTACTGCTGCCAAACGAAGCCACCTTACCAAGCTACGTTTGTTAGTGAAAATGTCACGGCTCTGTTGGGCTACGAACCCCAAAAGTTTACCGAGGGTGTGGGTTTCTGGGTTGACCATATCCACCCCGACGACCGAGAGCAACTTTTTGCTGAAATGTCCCAGTTATTTGAGGTGGGACACTACGCTTACGAATACCGCTTCTTACACAAAGACGGCACGTACCGTTGGATCTACGATGCTTGCAAGTTAGTACGTGACGAGGTGGGCATCCCCATTGAGCTGATTGGCTCCATGAGCGACATCACTCAGCGTAAGCATATAGAAGCTGCATGGCAAGAAAGCCAGCATTGGCTCTCTGCCATCAATGAAGCCAATCCCAATATTTTGTATGTCTATGACCTGATAGAACAGCGAATCGTTTATTGCAACCGTGAAATCCACCCGATTCTCGGCTACACACCTGAAGAAGTTCAGCAAATGAGTTCAGCGCGGCTGCCAACACTCGTCCACCCTGATGATTTGCCAAGACTGCCAAAACATTTTCAACAATTTGAGGCCGCCACAGAGGGTAGTGTTTTGGAATGTGAGTATCGCATCCGGCACAAAAACGGCGAATGGCATTGGCTGTTCTGCCGGGAGACGGTGTTTGCTCACACAGCCGAGGGAAAGCCTAAGCAGATTTTGGGGTCGGCAACGGATATAAGCGATCGCAAACGAGTTGAAGAAGCCCTGCGTCAGAGTGAAGAGCGATTTCAACTCGCGTTCGACGGTGGTGGCTTGGGATTATGGGATTGGAATGTGAACACGGGAGAACTTTATTTAAGCCCTCAGTGGAAGACTATGCTGGGGTATGAGGTTGAGGAGATTGAAAACAGTTTTCTAGCTTGGCAGCGACTCGTCCATCCAGAGGATTTGCCCCATGCCATAGAAGCCATCAAAGAACATTTTATCAGCCGCTCCCCTGCCTACGAAGTGGAATATCGGATGTTGAGTAAAACCGGGGAGTGGAAGTGGATTTTGGGTCGTGGCAAGCTGATGGAGCGAGATGAATGGGGTACACCCCTGCGGATGACGGGGACAAACCGAGATGTGACGGATCGCAAACGAGCGGAGGAAGCCTTACAACAAAGTGAAGCTCGTTTACAAAAATTAGCCGCCAATGTACCCGGAATGCTGTATGAATTTGTACTCCACCCCGATGGGTCTTATTGTTTTACCTATGTAAGTCCGGGTTGCCGGGACATTAATGAATTGGAGCCAGAGCAACTGCTGGAGAATTCAGCGCTCGGCTTTGAGATTGTGCATCCCGATGATCTCCAAAGACTTTCTACTTCGATTCAAACGAGTGCCCAAACTTTAAACCCTTGGGTATGGGATGGACGAATCATTACCCCCTCCGGGAAGGTCAAATGGACTCAAGGCGGTGCTCGCCCTGAACGCTGTGCCAATGGTGAGATTTTGTGGCATGGTTTAGTGATAGATGTGAGCGATCGCAAGCAGGCGGAACTCGAACTTCAGACGGCTAAAACTGCTCTAGAACGGCAAATCCAGCGAGTCTTGTTGCAAGAGCGAATTACTCAAGAAATTCGTTCTAGCTTGACACAGGAGCAAATCTTTCAGACAGCAGCCACCCAAATCGGTCGAACCTTTGCAGTCAGTCGCTGCATTATCCACACCTACATTACCGAGCCTTTCCCCAGAATTCCTCAAGTGGCTGAGTATCTCGAACCCGGTTATTCCTCAATGATGGCGCTGGAAATTCCAGTGCAAGGGAATGACCATGCTCAACTGGTGTTATCACAAGATAAGGCCGTAAAGAGTGATGATGTCTATAACGATCCCCTTTTAGCAGGGATTGCCGACTTGATGCGAGAGTTGGAATTGAAGTCGGTTTTAGTGGTACGCACGTCCTATCAAGGTAAGCCAAATGGCATTATTTGTCTAGAGCAGTGCGATCGCTTCCGTCACTGGACAGACGAGGAGATTGAATTACTAGAAGCCGTTGCCGTCCAAATGGGAATTGCCCTTGCCCAAGCCAATCTGCTGAAACAAGAGAAACAGCGGCGTCAAGAACTCGCTGTGCAAAATCATGCTCTAGAGAAAGCTAAACTTGAGGCAGAAGCCGCTAACCGCGCCAAAAGCCAATTTCTTTCTAAGATGAGCCATGAACTGCGCACTCCTCTCAACGCCATCCTGGGCTTTACCCAGGTGATGGCGCGTGACGAGTCTGTGGGCCGAGAACACCAAGAACATCTCGAAATTATCAATCGCAGTGGAGAACACTTACTGGACCTCATCAATGACATTTTGTCAATGTCTAAAATTGAGGCCGGTCAAGTTACTCTCAATGAGAATCGCATTGATTTGTATCGTCTGCTCGACTCTCTCGAAGAAATGTTGCGATTCAAAGCGGTGGCTAAAGGGATTGAGCTGATTTTTGAGCGATCGCTAGGCATACCCCGATACATTCAAACGGACGACAGTAAATTACGCCAAGTTCTCATCAACCTGTTGGGGAATGCCATCAAATTTACACAAACGGGTCGGGTAACGCTGCGCGTGCAAGAAGTAGGGGAGGAGGGGAGCAGGGGAGGAGAGGAGAGTGTGAATTCCTCGACTCCTCCACCTCTTTACCCCTGTGTCCCTCTGCGGCTTCGCTTTGAAGTGGAAGATACCGGCCCTGGTATCGCCCCTGATGAGCTGGATAATTTATTTGACCCCTTCGTCCAGACTGAAACAGGTCGCCAGTCGATGGAAGGTACGGGTTTAGGTCTACCCATCAGTCAACAATTTGTACACATGATGGGGGGAGAGATTGCCGTCAAGAGTATCCTGAATCAGGGAACGATTTTTACCTTTGAGATTCAAGCCAGCTTGGCAGCAGCAACAGATGAAAAACCGATCTTAAGCCAGCGACGGATCATTGGCTTAGAAACGAACCAACCAACCTATCGCATCTTGGTTGTTGAGGATGCCACCGTGAACCGGAAGTTGCTAGTAAAGATTTTGGAACCTTTAGGGTTCGAGGTTCGCACGGCAACCAATGGACAAGAAGGAGTTGCCCTGTGGGAGAGTTGGTCTCCGCATCTCATTTTAATGGATGTGATTATGCCAATTATGGATGGATATGAGGCAACTCAACGGATTAAGCAAACTTCAAAAAGCCGAAAGACAGTCATTATTGCTCTAACCGCCAGTGCGTTTGATGAGCAGCGAGACGCCATTATCCGAGTAGGCTGCGATGACTTCATTTCGAAACCGTTCCAACGAGAGGAACTACTCGAAAAGATGGCTCATCACTTGAGAGTGCGCTATGTCTATGAAGAGCAACTAGTCCCCCCCTTACCTCCATCGCCCAATCCTAAAACACCACTAACGCCAGAGGCGCTAGCGGTTATGCCTGTATCTTGGGTCATCCAGCTCCATCAAGCAGCTCTTTATGCCGATGACGAATTGATGAGAAAGTTAATTAAACAAATTCCTGTAGAACATGACGCTTTGCGTCAATCCTTGAAAGGACTAATCGATAACTTTCGTCTCGAGCAACTCATCGATTTAACAGAATTAGGTGAGTCATGAAGAGCAACGCCGAATCACCACCTTTGGCAGACCTCTTAGTTGTGGATGATACCCCGAACAACCTGCGGCTTCTCTCCACTATGTTGAGTGAGCAAGGGTATAAAGTTCGGAAAGTTATGAGTGGATCGCTAGCACTTCGGGTCATATCCTTAGCTCCCCCCGATTTGGTTTTGCTCGACATTAATATGCCTCAAATGAATGGTTATGAGGTCTGTGAAAAGCTCAAATCTGACCCGCAAACAGCCGACATTCCAGTAATTTTTATCAGTGCACTGGATGATGTTTGGGATAAGGTTAAAGCCTTTGAAGTGGGGGGCGTAGACTACATTACTAAGCCATTTCAATGTGAAGAAGTTTTAGCTCGTGTTAAAAATCAATTGACCCTACGTTTTCTTTCTAAGCAACTGAGTGAACAAAATACCCTTCTCCAGCAGGAAATTTGCGAACGCCAACAAGTAGAGGAGGCATTGCGACAATCAGAAGCGAGAGAACGAGAAAAGGCACAAGAGCTAGAACATACCCTGAACAAATTGCAACATACCCAAGCCCAACTCATTCAATCTGAAAAAATGTCCAGCCTGGGGCAAATGGTTGCAGGAGTTGCTCACGAAATTAATAACCCAGTTGGCTTTATCTACAGCAATCTTTTTTTGGCTCGTCAATACTTTCAAGACTTAAGACATTTAGTTGAAGCCTATCAGCAAACCTACCCTCATCCTACACCTGCCATTCAGCAGCTCATGGCTAACCTTGACTTGGAGTTTCTCGTCCAAGATTGGCAAAAACTGATGCAGTCAATGCAGGTTGGAGCAGAACGCATCCAAGAAATTGTGCTATCGCTGCAAAGCTTCGCCAGGGTGAATAAATCTGAACTCAAACCCGTAGATATTCATGAGGGTTTGAATAATACCTTACTACTTTTGCATCACCGACTGAGGGCAGAGGGCAATCACCCGGAAATTCAAGTGATTAAAGATTATGGTCAACTCCCAAAAGTGACTTGTTATGCCAGTCAGTTGAATCAAGTATTCATGAACCTGCTGAATAATGCTATTGATGCCCTAGAAACTCAACCGCCTCCGCGAGTGATTACGATTCGGACTTCGGTAATCGCTAAGAACCGAGGACGAAGAAGGACAGACAACCCAGATATTGAGAATAACTCTCCTTACTCTTCCCTCTCTCCTCAATTCGTAGTAATTCGGATTGCTGATAATGGGCCTGGTATCAGTGAAGTCGTACGACAGAAAATTTTTGACCCATTTTTTACCACAAAGCCTGTAGGAAATGGTAGGGGGTTGGGGTTATCAACCAGCTACCAGATTGTGGTAGAAAAACATAAAGGTCAACTCAATTATGTTTCTACCCTAGGGCAAGGAACAGAGTTTATTGTGGAAATTCCAATTCAACAAGAATTTGTCAATGAGAGTTGCTCCTGATAAGCTGTCACGCTTAGGCTTTTAGTGAATTGGATTAGTATAGACAGACCGCAAAACGTTTCTACGACTCATGGTAGTTGTCCTTAGTATCAATATTTGTTATCTCTTAAACAGTAGTCAAGAGTAGGGAAAACTAGTGAGTTTAACGAACATCACACCGCAACTTGGGTTAGTTTGTATCACTGTATCTAAAGAAGTGCGCTACTGCACAGTCACCCGTAAGCGATTGTTGCAGTTGGCAGAACCTGAGCAAGCGCAACTGTTGCGAGATTTGTACACTAAAAATATACAGCGATTGAATTTGGCTATCGGCTTTTGCCTAAATAATGGGATTCAACTTTACCGAATCACCTCTAATCTTTTCCCATTCGCTGATACTGAATTAGGTGAAAAAATCCTCAATGAATTTAATGAGGAACTTATAAAAGTGGGTAAACGAGCGCTCTCTGCTGGTATCCGCGTGGTGGTGCATCCCGATCAGTTTGTTGTCCTTAGTTCTGATCATCCAGAAGTTGTGGCCAATAGCATCAAAATCCTTCAGATGCACGCGCTGATTCTCGATAAGCTAGGACTACCGCAATCGCCTTGGGCAACGATGGAAATTCACGGCGGGAAAAGCGATCGCGCTGAGCCTTTAGTAAAAGTTATTGGCAACCTACCAGAATCCATTCGCTCTCGGCTGGCACTGGAAAACGATGAATACGCTTACAGCGCCCAGGAGATTTTAGATATTTGTCGCCAAGCTGGTGTACCGATGGTGTTTGATGCTCATCACCACGTTATTCACGAAGGATTAGAAAGTTACGATCACCCCAGTGTTGCCGAGATGCTGGCAGCTGCGCGTACCACTTGGCCAACACCAGAATGGCAACTGGTACACATCTCCAACGGGCGCGAGGCATTTGATGACCGTACCCATAGTGATTTAATTACTCAAATGCCGAGTTCCTACCGCAATGCGCCTTGGATTGAGATTGAGGCCAAACACAAAGAACAAGCGATCGCTAAGTTGCGAGAAGAGTGGTTACCCACCCTACTGGCGACCTCGGCTGTCACACTGGTGTAACATCGTGAAAGCGGGTGAAATCAAGCAGGCGTCGCCCATCAGGTTTCTTCGAGAAAATATCCACAAAGCTCACGTTCCACAAAATTTCATCTGTAATGTAATATTGACGGGCGTAAACGGTTTGGGCAACCGTTTCATCAATTCCGGTGAGCGTGGCGACAATATCCACTTGCGCCTGGGCTAATGACTCTGGCGTCTCCCCGTACAACGGACTGCTCTCATCAATGACATGCATCACTAACCAGCTCAAGGCAAAGGTGCGCGTTTGGCTACGAACCAATTTGAGATCGTATAACCGACGAATGAATTGACCTTCTTTGGTCACTTCATCACGCAGTAAGCTTAAGCCAATTTGGGCTTCCAAAATTTGGTTTCGGCGCTCGTTGGCAACCCGTATCATCAGGGTGGGTTCCCCGTTATGGGGAGCAATGACGGCGACACGAGTAAAGAGAACTCTGGCTGTAGGACGGGAGAAGCGAGCAAACATCAATCCTGTAGCCATCGCCACTCCCAATAAACCAACCAGTGCTTCGATACAAACAAGCAAGTTGGCGTAGTCGGTTTGGGGATACATAGCCCCATAACCGATAGTAGCCATCGTCTGGACGCTGAAGGAAAACGCATCCAAGAAAGAGCCAGGGCGAGCATTCTTGATACAGTCTCCTCCTAGGAGGTACAGAATGGCAAACAGGGCATTTGTGGCTACATAGGAAGCCACGAGTAGCATGATGAATTGAGGCCAATTAATAGTCAGCAGCAAATGGTAAGGATCGCGCCAATGGGAGTGCGATATCCCTTTTCTCACAACATCAAAGCGTCTACTCTTCACAATGTCGTACCCTTTCTTTCGCTTCACTCGGCGTGTCGGTAGGAGCGTTCGAGGCGTTCTGTCCATTGCATGTGGTAAGGGTGAAGGTGGGCTATGCCTATAGATTGAGTATCAAACATTCAAGCAAAAGATGGGGAGACATCTATCAAAGGCATTAATAAAGTGAATCCTAAGCTTAAGATATAGCGCACAAAATTAGGAGATTGGTATGCAGTTTGCAGAGCGCATGAATCGCTTAGGAACCGAATCCGCTTTTGATGTCTTAGCCAAAGCCAAACAACTAGAGGCTCAAGGTAAAAAGATTATTCATCTCGAAATCGGTCAGCCTGACTTTCCCACACCCATCAATATTTGTGAAGCCGCGTTCCGAGCCATGAAAGATGGGTATACCGGTTATGGCCCTGCGGCTGGGCTATTAGAGTTGCGCGAAGTTATCGCTGATCATATTGCGACAACACGAGGGATTGAAGTCCATCCCGACGAAGTGGTCGTCACTCCTGGAGCCAAACCCATCATCTTTTTCACGCTTCTGGCACTGGTGAATGAAGGGGATGAGGTGATTTATCCTGATCCGGGTTTTCCCATCTATGAGTCAGTGATTAACTTTGTAGGTGCAAAAGGCATTCCCCTACCGCTACGAGAGGATGTTGACTTTCGCTTTCATCTGGACGATTTGGTGAATGCTATTTCCGAGCGGACGCGCTTATTGATTCTTAATTCTCCCCAAAATCCAACGGGTGGACTCTTACAGAAAGAAGAATTAGAGGCCATTGCAGAATTGGCAAACAAGCATGATTTTTATGTCCTTTCGGATGAGATTTATTCACGCATTCTTTATGAAGGGAAGCATGAAAGCATTATGCGTTTTCCCGGAATGAAAGAACGTACAATTTTACTGGATGGTCATTCAAAAACTTATTCGATGACTGGGTGGCGATTAGGCTACGGGGTTGTTCCCAAGTTACTGGTTGAGCGGCTTGTCCGATTAATGATTAATTCCAATTCCTGTACCTGTTCGTTCACTCAGATGGCTGGAATTGAGGCACTCAAGGGGTCGCAAGATTTTGTTGATGAAATGGTATCCGAATTCAAACGGCGGCGAGATGCGGTTGTGGATGGGTTGAATGCGATCGCAGGAATTACCTGTCTCAAGCCCGCAGGTGCATTTTATGCATTCCCCAACGTAAAGCAGATTCCCCTTTCCTGCGAGGCACTTGCCGATTATTTAATGCAAGAAGCAGGCGTTGCTCTACTGGCGGGTACAGCGTTTGGTAAGTATGGCGATGGATATTTAAGGATTTCCTATGCGAATTCTCTTGAGAATATCCAAGAAGCGTTAGAGCGAATTGAGGTAGCAATTGGCAAGCTCAAGTAAAGTCGCCGTCACACAATTGCTGCGAACGAAGTAGAGTAGCGATAGAACAGACGCATTCAAACGAACTTGATGAGTGACATTCAGCTCAACCTCGTCGTCATTCGCGCAAGCAACCTTGAACAGGCTACTGCGTTCTATCAGCTACTTGGTCTTGATTTCGTCAAGCACCGTCACGGTAACGGGTTAGAACACTTCGCTTGTGATTTGGGTGCAGTTGTTTTCGAGATTTATCCGCGCACCAACGAGGCAGACAGCACAACCGCTACTCGCCTTGGATTTCGGGTTGCTTCGGTAGATGCAGCAATTGCCGAACTTGAAAAGCGAGGTGTTTCAGTCATCTCACCACCCAAGCACTCACCGTGGGGATGGTATGCTGTGGTGATAGACCCCGATGGTCACAAAGTGGAATTGACTGAGTTAAAGCGGCAAGGTGAAATATCAGCCCGAAATGAATGGAACCATCACCCGCTCTCCTAGCCACTCCATAAATAGTACACAGGTACTATAACGTGCAAACTTCAACTATCATAGTATCTGTGCGTTCTTGCATGTAAATTCGTTATCATAAAAAGTTTATTTCAAATTGCGGGTCTGAGCTATGATCGATTGTCTCAATGTGGCTCGCTACTTTATTGTGAGAGCTTACGAGGATGGTATAGAAGCTGAAATGACCAACATGAAGGTTCAAAAGCTTTTGTATTATGCACAAAGCTTACATTTGGCGCTGTACAATGAGCCATTGTTTGATGAGGAAATCCAAGCATGGCGATATGGCCCTGTGTGTCCTCCTGCTTACAGGTTTTACAGTGAATTTGAAGCTAAGCAATTACCTATTCCTAGTAAAGATGTCTTATTAGAGATTCCCGATGAGAAGAGAGAGCTTCTAGAAGAAATTTGGGGATATTTCGGTGGCTACCATGCCTACCGACTGAGTGACATGACCCACTTGGAGTTTCCTTGGAAGAAAGCTCGTAAAGGGTTGCCATCTGAAGCACGCTCAACAGAGCCGATTCTTCTGGAAGATCTGAAAGCGTTAGGTCATCAGAAGCTTGATGTGATAGAGCGTGATAATCCCGCCTATGAGCCGATAATGTTCGAGGTTTTGGAGGATGCTCGGAGTTCGCAATCCTCAACTCGCATTCACAAAGGAGAAGTGCGTGACTGGATCAACTCCCTTCTCGATTGAAGAATCCGAAAACTTCAAACGTTCTTTCAAAAAACTTGCCAAAATTCATGGAGTTGGTTTTGTTGAGCTTGTTGCGGAAATTTTGGAAGATTTGATTGAAGATCAGTACCCTACAAATTCCCGCAATGAACCTTTACCTGGGAAAATTCAGTTAACAGAAGGATGGACATTTCACAAGCTGGAGTTCAGGATTTCCAAAGGGGCTTCTGGACAAATTAGATTGATGTATTTAGTCAATCCGACTGCCTGCATAATCCGACTTGTGTGGATTTATAGCCACGATCAGTTTACCAAACGTCCTGCTGACAGAGATCTCAAGAGTGTGATTAACGAAATCCTAGACTGTTAGCTCTCGGATATCCCTGTGCTTTTGCTCATTCTTCACGTCTAACGCCGTTCAGATAAGGTGCGTTAGGATATTCCGACAATATCAAGTCCAGTCAAATCTAGCTAAGGGTAGGACTTACGCATTTGCCCTCCCCATGCCCCCAGATTTGGGGGAGTAAGATCTTGTTCCCCCCAAAGTTGATACTGCTGGCGAAATTCATCTTTGTTGACAAGAGATTCATCTTTGCTCACAAATGGCTGGCACAGGAGGAAAAGAACTGGAGTAAAACCTGCGAATCGAGTGAATACCAGT
>DATNPV010000002.1:0-3714 GCA_036703055.1 Waterburya sp. | reverse complement strand
TCAACGGCATTGTTGCTATCGTGTGTGCCAACGGTCGGAACTAGAATGTGTTGGAACGAGAAAGAGGCAATAGTGCAGGACTCCCCTTTCGGCTGGGGCAGGTGCGACTTGACCACCATAGTTGCACAAGGAGCCTCCTGTACAACCCAATCAACCAGCGAATTGAACAGCGAGCCACCAGAGCGCTTTTGTCCAGTCGCTCCTAGCACAATCAAGTCGTAGCCCTTGCTGGCTTCGTTGAGAATCAGCTCGACTTTACTGTGTCCAGATTCCACCTTAGTCTGTAGAGTCGTGTCAGTAGGTAGCTGCATCTCCTGGGTTAAGGCAGTGACGGCTTCTTCCGTTTTGGTGTCTTTAACGATTGTTGCCGTGTTAGCCGTTTTGCGTCCGGGCTTCTTGTCACTAACAGCATACAAAGCCGTTACTTCCATATCATTTTGGTGAGCCATGTGGCTGACTAACTGAGCAGCTAGCTGCACATCAGCTCCACTCCAGGTAGGCATCAGCACGCGGTGGATGTTCTTGATAAAGCTATGGCTTTTTAGTTCTTCGTGTTCTAAACGACGGGCTTCCTCATGACTCATCTCCACTTTTGATAATGTCCAGCGTAAAAGGGGTGGAGACATCAGCGAGGTGACAATCGCCACCATCACGATAATCGAGTACATTTGCGGGTTGAGTACTCCCAGGGATAAGCCAATAGTCGCGACGATAATTTCCATCGCGCCCCGTGCGTTCATGCCTGAACCCATTGCCAAACTTTCCCAGTGACCCAAGCCACCTACGCGGGAACCGAGGTAAGCTCCCGTAAATTTACCGAAACAGGCGATCGCAAGGACAATCAGACCCACTATCAACGTTTGGGGTACTAGTAGTTTCAGCAAGTCAACTCTTAAGCCAGCTGCCGCAAAGAAAATTGGCGCTAAAATGCCTGCTGTGAACATTTCCAGAGTATGTCCAGCTTCACGGCTAAACCGACGGGACTGACCTGCCAGAATCCCAAACACAAAAGCCCCCAAGGCAGCTTCTAGACCCAACTTGTGGGTAAGCGCAGCGGCAAACAGCGAAAGGATGATCACCGTCGATAAACTCGCGGTTGCCCCACCGATCCAGTCATCGACCCACCGCAAAACCTGGTCTACGACAGTGCGCCCAATAGTGAAGGCGATCGCCAAAAATAGCACAGCCGCCCCGACAGAATGGACAAGTGTACTGAAGTCAAATTTGCCACTACTTGCCAAACCGGAGACCACAGAGAGTAAAATCCAGCCAATTGTATCGTCGGTCATGCCAGCCGCCAGGATAACTTGACCGATGTCGCGGCGGATGAGATTTAAGTCCATCAGTACCTTGGCAATCACGGGCACTGCCGAGATACTCATTGCTGTGGCAATAAATAGACTAAATACCAGTCGCTTAGCGGGGTCAGGCAAGAAATTCTCTGGTAATAGCCAGCCGAGCCCGAATCCGGTTGCAAAGGGTACAATAATCCCGCCCAGTGAGATTAGCAAAGCGGTCTTACCCTTGCGAAGAATCAGGTTAAGGTCTGTCTCCAGTCCAGTCACAATCAGCAAAAGCAGTACCCCTAACCAGGAAATCACTGAAAGCAGGTCGGACTGGACTTGAGTATTGGGAAATATGTAGCTTTGCAAGGCTGGGAAGAGCCAGCCAAATACAGAGGGACCCAGTAGCACGCCTGCCAGCAATTCACCAACAACGGGCGGTAGGTTAATCCGGCGCATAAACTCACCCAATCCTCGCGCCACAAGGAGAAGCAGTGACAGTTCTATGAGTACCAAAAGCAACTCGTGGTGACCAAGAGGCTTGACAAGACCATCACCTGCTGTTTTCTGAGCAGCAAGTATAAGCACGAGCATTGAGATCAGCCAATAATTTAAAAATCAGTTAAATCGTTGTATCTACCTCCTTAAATTAGCTACTACTGTTTCACTTAACTTCTATCAGAGGCATAGGTTAAATTTTAAATAATTTTGTAACCATGAATACAAAACCTCTGATCCAGTTAGTAAGCAGTGCAAGCGTAGAACGACGAATTCTAGTTTTCTGCCTCACCAGGCTGCCTTCGTTTGCTGCGATCGCCCACTTACACGTATGTAGACGGATGTTTCATTTTGACAACTGTGTTCCTTCCGCACAACCTACCTTAACGCTAATGTCCATCCAACAGTAGACAAGACTGGAGCTTCATTGATGCTACTTTATGGGCATCTATAAAGATGAGCGGTCGCATGATTAGGACGTAATTCAACACCCTAAACTCAACACGCCAGTGGGGTGTTAATTACACGAACGTTGAACGGCAAGGGAACCTCAGCTAACAAGGAGAGACACTACATGGCTCAAACAAAGAACGATTCAGAGGTCGAATCTGAGGATTTTAATGAGCTATCGACAGACACAGCCTTAATCGAGCCGAAACAAGACCGATTGGGATATGCACCCTTCGCCGAACATCTTGCAGAGAGTATTTGCAAAATGAACTTTCCTGAAGGGTTCGTTATTGCCGTTTACGGTGCCTCGGGTTCCGGGAAATCGACACTGTTGAACTTCTTAAGGTACTATCTCAAGCAAAAGCCAGAGAACGAGCAACCCATTATCGTCCCTTTTAATCCCTGGTTATTTTCTGGAGACGAAGACATTACGAAGCGCTTCGTCAACCAATTACAAAGCAGTTTGAGCCAATTGAAATTTGTGCCTAGAGGCTTCAGGGCTAGAGTCGCCAATTTTGTTAAAGCTGCTACAGAAATTCCTCTTCCTTACGCTCAAGCGGGTAAGGCAGTCGTAAGATTATTTGACGATAAACAAAAGGAGACTTCTACCTTAAAAGAAGAACTCGAAGATACGCTGGAAAATCAGTCTACGCGAATCGTGGTAACGATTGACGATCTTGACCGACTCCCTGCTGAGGATATCAGGAAATTATTTCACCTGATCACAGCCATTCCAAATTTTACTGATGTTGTCTATTTTCTAGTTTTAGATAAGGAAATTGTCGTCAAAAACCTTGCAGATGCACAAGGTATACCCGGAGAAACCTACCTCGATCAGATTGTTCAAGCTTCTTTTGAGTTACCTCTTCCCGATAAAACTTCACTACGCAGGCTGCTTTTTGAAAAACTCGATGCCGTACTTGCTGACATACCGAATCCGCTGTTCGATCAAACTCACTGGGGTAACGTTTACTTTCAAGGGATAGACCACTTTATTACCAACCCCCGCGATATCCTTCGCCTAACCAACATCTTAACCGTGACCTACCCAGCCGTGAAAGGTGAAGTGAATCCAGTGGATTTTATTGCTATCGAATCACTGCGAGTTTTTCGCCCAATGGTATATGACCTAATCCGCAAAAATCAAAAGTTCTTTGCCGGACAAGCGAAGGCAGAAGGATTTCTCTTTCCTACATTGGACGAACTCAAAGCTTTTCACAATTCGTGGATTTCTCAGCTACCAAATGAGGATAAAGAACCAGTAAAACGTCTACTATTGCGCCTTTTCCCTAAGTTAGAAGCTGTTTATCACGATACTTATTGCAATGAAAAAAATGAGTTAAGATGGCGCAAGCACCTGCGTGTTTGTAGCTTAGATATAGTTCCCAACTATTTTCGTCTGACGTTAACAGAAGATGAATTCTCTGATACTGAGGCGAAAGCTCTCCTTGCTTTGGCAAACGATGCAAAGGCATTTGGGGGA
>DATNPV010000136.1:0-13714 GCA_036703055.1 Waterburya sp. | reverse complement strand
CGGGATTAGCGGCTGAGATGACGTGAACCAGAATCTGATCCATGACAATTTGTTGCGCGATTGCGTCTTTCAAATAGTTTTCACTTGCCTCCTTGGAAGCCACTAGTGTGGCTTCTGTTGACTGGGATTGTAACTTAGCTTCGTAGTAGCGGCAGGCGGCATATCCCACCGTGTAAAGCATCACGGCATTGGAACTAGCACCAATAACAGCTCCTGCTATTGGTGTATTTTGTAACAACTCTAAACCCGCCTTGACCGCTTGATTTCCACCCAGCGCCAAACCAAAAATTGTCAAAACTTCACCTTTGCGAACTGGATCTTTTAAATCCAGCCCATAAGCCGCGGCAATTTGATAGACCATTTCTGCTTGTAATGCCGAGGTGGCTGTCAAATCAACGGCAAACAATGCGATCGCAGCTCCCGGCACTAAGCTCGTCATCAAACCAGTGCTTCCCGCATAGATCGCTTTCTCTACCATGACGCGATGAGCGATTTGTCTGGGTGTTTCGTCAGGATATTTTTGATTGAGACGCCTAACCGAGTCTTCTACTTTAACTAGATCCACCTGGTCTACTACTTTTCGCAGGATAGGAGCACCAGAAACAAACTGAGTAATCTGGCTCAGGATTTGGTAGGTTTGCTTGCCTGCTGTTGCTCCAACCCCGGTGGCTGTCTTGACGGCAGCTTTCCCTGCTTTCGTTGCATTATCGCCAATTGCACCACCGATTCCCGCGATCACACCTCCTAAACCATAGGCTGTCTCCACTATCGCTTTTCCCGTTTGAAAAACACTCTCACTCATAGCCTTTCCAACACCAGCCGCCGTATCGACCAAAGCTCGGCTTGTCACATGGGTTGTTTTACCAACCACCTTACCTACACCGGATGTCGTCTCCACCATGACTTTTCCCACTTGGGAGGTGCTGTTAGCCACTGACTCACTAATCCCGCACAGCATCTTGGCGAAAGCCGTTAATGAAAATGGTTCTTCCGTTTGAGTTGTACTGTTAGCTAGAGCAGACGGCTGATCAACCAGTAAGAACTTTTGATGCCAATCCGGAATATCATCTTCCATTTGCCGTCCATACACCGTCACGGTATCGACCGTTTCCAGTTGTAGGTGGGTAATGACCTCACGGATAATGTCAATAGATTCTTGTTTAGTCGGAGTTTGTGCCGCCTCCACCACAATATGTAAGCCATCGTTTTTGATAGCCGCTTTCGCGCTTGTGCCGTTGGGTTTCAAGGAGCGGTTGAGCAGAGTCGCGATCGCGTCAGCATCTCCCCTCTGGGCAAGTTTCTCAAGTGTGGGCTGTGACATGATTCATGCTGCTGGAACGATGAGAAGGCTGATCTGGATGAATTGATGTCAGAGTACATCAACGGAACTGTTGAGTTACTCCCTCTAGGGGCACACACCGTTAATTCGATATAAATTGTTTTATCTTAAATTAGTTTTATTTATGCTATTAGCCACCAAAAAAACTTGCTAAACTCTATAATGATTCATAAGAAATTATAAAAATATACAAATATATGAAAAATCGTGGGCGGGTAACGGCTTATCTACCAGAAGAAATTCAGAAAGCTCTAGAAGAGTGGGCTGAAGAAGAAAGTCGGTCACTCAGTAGCCTCGCTACCTATTTACTAACTCAGGCTGTAAAAGAGCGCCAACAACACAAAGAGAAAAAAGATTAAGCCGAAAACGTTTGCTCGTTGGGCAGCCAAACCTGCGCCAGTCCTGCTTGGAGGCGCTAGAATTCCTATGTCTGTAAGACTGTGGGTGCGGAATTTAAACACGAATAGATAGAGGACGGATTGACAGAGCCTTCTGACTGACGCTTCATCTAAGGCAGAAGTGTGGTACTGGGAATACACAGTAAGTGCTATCACCAGGCAGACAGCTAAATTCTGTAGCAGCACGGCTTAGTGTGTTTTAATTCATGTAATCTTATTTCCAAATATTGCGTTAGGTTGCAAAGCGTGGAGATGTAGATCTTTCTGCTGAACGATGCTCAGCGACTAACTTACTACCTATCCTGCAAAAGGATTTTGTTCCAAGTCTAGAGACTACACGCCGTGAACCTTTAGCCGCTAGATTACCAGCATGGTCAAAACAACCGTCGATTGTATTTTAGAAAAAACCAACCCCGCCCCAACCCTAGAAGATTCAGAAAACAGCGCCTTATCACAGGCTGCGGTTCCAGCCCAACCTCTAATCATTTCTAAAAAATCGGTTCGCACTAGTCTACAGGCATCTACCCTGGATGGCGTTTTTGCCACTATATTTGGCAGCGTCACGACGGGTGTCTTTCTCACCAACTTTTTGTTAGAACTAGGGGCGACAAGTGTAGAGATTGGCCTACTGTCGTCAATTCCCATGTTTGTCAACTTACTGCAACCCCTAGGTGCTTCTCTTGCCGAGCGCACGACGAGCCGCCACTGGTATAGTATGTGGGTTTTCGGTCTGTCACGGTTCTTGTGGGTCATTCTGTTGTTCTTAATTATCGGAATGAGTGACTCCCCAACGGCACATCACCAATTGGTCATATGGACGCTGGGAATTGTTTTGGCAACACATATTCTAGGTTCACTAGGCAGTGCTTCTTGGTTTAGTTGGATGGCGGCGTTGGTTCCTAGACGGTTGCGGGGGCGCTATTTTGGTCTTCGTAATAGTGCCGCTAATTTGATTAATCTCATTTCTATACCGTTGATGGGATTAGGAATTTCCGCCTGGAAGGGTGGAAGCATCCAAGGGTACAGCATTGTTTTAGCTGTGGGTATTGTGGCAGGACTGCTGAGTTTGGGATTTCAGTTCTTCATGATTGATGTGAATCCCCAAGAACATGAGCAAAATTGTCAAAGCTTTATTCATCAAGACTCAACTCAATCTATATCCAAGTGGTATAAAGACGTTAATTTCTTAAAATTTCTGCTCTACTTTAGCCTGTGGATGTTTGCGGTTAATCTCAGTGCGCCGTTTTTCAACCTCTACATGCTGGATAATTTGCATCTGGATGTTAGCTTAGTCACACTTTACAGTAGCTTGAGCGCCGGCGCTAATCTGCTGATGCTGGTAATGTGGGGAAAGTTGGCAGACCGGATTGGGAATCGACCTATTCTGGTAGTAGTAGGAATTTTGGTGGCGGTAATACCTTTGTTCTGGCTGGGGACTGGAGCTGACTCAACCTCTCTCTGGGTGTGGCTACCGCTTGTACATGTTCTCAAGGGTGGCACTTGGGCAGCCATTGACCTGTGTAACAATAATATTCAGATGAGTGTTGCACCTGCACGCAGTCAAGCGAGTTACTTTGCGATCGCATCGGCAATCGCTGGAGTCACTGGGGCGATAGGAACAGCGGCAGGTGGATTTCTAGCGCAAGCGAGTAGTACAGGTGGCTTAACTGGATTATTTGCCCTCTCTGCTGTCTTAAGATTGGTAGCCTTATTGCCTCTAATCTTGGTAAGAGAACCCCGCTCGATATCCTTAATTCAACTGGTGCGTGAAGCGAAGATAGTGCTGCGCCCATTGCTTAATCTTTGCGGCAAAAATGAATCACTAGTACGCTTAACGCCGCAAGCGGTGCTGCTTCAGGCTGTAGGACTGGCTAATCGTTTGAAATAGGGAGATCGGTAGGTAGGTTTGATATTCTTCTCAACCTGCCTACGGGTTGAGGATTGGTATCGTCTAACCTGGCGCAGAGGTTTTTTTGAGAAATGAGGAACCACTTCAGTTTAAGCTCCACAAAGAGTCTGATGTGTCATCATGGGTGTACCCTTCCTTTAAGATGGTGGCTAGTTGATTGCTATGAATTCCTTGTTTGGTCGGTCTCGTTTTTACTCTCCGTGGGTGTTCAGGTTAGTCGCACTAGCCTTGTGCCTAGGATTGGCTAGTTGCTCGATACCACCCTCCCAAGCAGATAATCAAAAGTCCACTGATTCAGACTTAGAGGCAAAGGTGTTGCAGATTATTCGCAAGCATCCCGAAGTGATTGTCGAGTCAGTGCAGGCTTACCAACAAAAACAAGCAGAGCAACAACAGCAAGCGCAAAAGGCGTTTTTAGAGCAGATGAAAACCAATCCCAAATCAGTGATTGGTGACTCCCCCGCAACTGGCGCTTCAGATCAAAAAATTGTACTGCTGGAATTTTCAGACTTTCAATGCCCTTATTGTGCTAAGGCTCATACAACGCTGAAGCAATTCATGGCAACTCATCAAAATCAAGTCACATTAGTCTACAAGTTTCTGCCCTTGACCCAAATTCATCCTGAAGCTATGTCCTCCGCCAAAGCCGCTTGGGCAGCAAATAAACAAGGGAAATTCTGGCAGTTCCATGATGCGCTGTTTGAAAATCAAAATAAGTTAGGTGAACCTCTCTACATTGCAACAGCCAAAGCGTTAAATCTAGATCTAAAGCGATTTGACCAAGACCGCAATAGCGAAGCGGCTACGGCAGCGATTCAAAAAGATATGGACATGGCTGAACAAATTGGGGTTACAGGAACTCCATTCTTGGTTATGAATGGAGAATTTATTGCCGGAGGTGTTCAAATTCCTAACCTTGAGGCCACGCTAAAGCAAGTCAGCAAACCGTAAAATTGATTGCTTACAAAAGAGTGTTCGCTATCATCTTGCTGTACAGTTAGCCAACAGTATCTTCTAGTCAGACACCCTTGGATTTTTACAAAATCCAAAGCTGGAAATTCGGGAGCATCCCTTGCGTTGTACGAATCAGTTTTGAGAAAGGACTCTTGAAGACAAGGGAAGGGGGATAGTACTGAAAAATAAAAATATAATTGCTGCCAATGGGATGCTCCGGAAAACCCCTTTTCCCTAGCCCCTATTTTTTAGATAAAATTAGCTTTGATCTTCCGTAGAAGATTGGGGCTTTGGCCCTGTATTGCGAACATTGACAATTTTACTAAGCAGCTCGAACCAGAAAGGCGCACCCATTGAAATAGCAAAACCACTTAAAATCCAACCCAAAATCCTTTTGAGACGAGGAACAGGCCAGCCTTGACTTTCTTTGTCTTGTTCCACAATATTTGTAGAACTTCTACCAATAGGCAAGGCTTCTATATTCTGATTGACTTGATTACGGATGCATTCTAATTCAGAAGTTGAGCAGTTGGATACAGCGCTTCCAGCATATCTTGTAATTGCTGTCCGCACGGCCGTATCTTTTGAAAGCCTATCAATAATGTGAAGTGTATCAGCATTGGCAGCAAAAGCTAGGAATATACCAATTAAAAATGCTACACCTTTAGCATTGCGTTTATAAACTCCTGATGCCCGATCCATTGACCGATCAAACCAATTTGAAACTTCCTTTTGGAATTGTTTCAGCTCTTGGTCTACTTTTACGGTATTAATCTGAGCTCTTCGGCCTAAAGCAGAGAGGCTTTTTCTAACCGATGTAGGGAGTTTACCAATTAATTCTTCAATGTCTCCCTCAATTTCTTCATATTTTTTATAAAGTTCACTGGTTTGGTCAGTTAATCCATCTCTCAATTGTCTGTATAGCCTGCCACCTGTTTCCAGTTCATAAATAACTTCGGATAAACCTGCTTTCAATCGTTTCTCTAACGAATCAAAATCAATGAATATTTCTTCTTGCAAAGAGTTAATTTCAGATTCAAATTCCTCTTTACTATCACCCTCTTCTTCGTTATCAAAAAGAGCAACAGAGCTAATTACGTATCCTTTAATTTCATTTTCCATCCATTTCAAGCTGTTCGCTAAACTGGCTTTTTGTAATTCATAGTTCCTGGTAATTTTATCAAGTCTTATCACCAATCTTTTGAACTCAATTTCCAATTTTTCTCTAGTTCCTTGATTAAGCTTTAGATTTTCACTTCTAATAGCCTTTATAATTTCTGATTTTATTTCTTCTTCTTTGAATCTTATTAAGTTTACTGCACTAATTTGTTGGGTTAATTTCGGTATATTCAAGCGCTCCAATAATGTTGTAGCAAATGTTTCAGCAGGGATGTAAGAGGGACCACTTCGCTTTTCTTTTTGGGTCTGTTCAGTTTTCCCAAAAATGTTACTCTCTTGTTTTTGCATACTGCGGAAAATCTTACCGAATTGCCAAGTCAGCTCCCGAAACAACGATTCTACACCTTCTTTGGATTGTTGATTAATATTTTCAATTAGCGGATTTCCATAAAGAGTAGCTACTATGCTTTTAACCTTTTCTGTCTCTTCGGGTGTCCCCTCCTCTCCCATTAAAAGATTTTCAATAGATCTTTTTAAATGCACGGCTCTCCACTGTAAGAGAGTCGTGATTAGCTCTTGAATTTCAGAAGCCAGTAAACTCAAAATTAAGTAAATAAAAATTAAGCCGATGGCAACGTCTAAAACTAAAGGTAAGTTCATACTTTTGCACGTCCCTATAAATCAAAGAAGCTCATTAGTTATACCAACTGGCCTTTTAAATGCCACATTTCACCTCCCCAGCCCCCCTTATTACCCTTATTAAGGGGGAAGCAATTAGAGAATATGTGCCAAACTCAAACCCAATTGATATTACATGAGGAGTATTCGGTACTATACTTCATGAACCTAACATGGCTTAAAGGACGTAAACAAAATTAAAGTTCACCCCAAAAATTGAGGTAAGACTAAGAAATGTTTTGGCAAATCTACTTTTTAGAGACGGCAGTTAAACTTAGTAGAAGCTAAGCAGGCAGAAATAACCCACCAGTTAAAAATTCTCCCCCTGCTCCCCCTGCCTCCCTTGCTCTCGTAACTGGTGGAAAACTTCTGCCGAGCCGATTTAGGTTAAGCGGATAAAGGAGCTATTCATTCGCTTCGCCGAGGGTGAGACCCCTCAGGCCGTGCAATGCCTTCTCTTGTATATGTGCAAACTTCAATTTATTTATATTAGCTGAAATTCCTTGAGTGCAGGTAAGAAATTTTTATTTTCGTGACTGGGACGGCTGAGTTTAATCAAGGCAAAGCGTTGTGCAGGAGTCAGGGCTACCCACTGGTTCTGAGTTAGGGAAATTCCGAACTCTTGCGCTTTTTCCTCAATACTAGAAGGAATTGTTTTCTCATCCATCCAAGCTGGGTGGGGCTCAACAGGAAGATCAGATGCGGGTTGTCCAGTATGTTGGATTACTAATTGTTGCAGATATTGCCGATAAATTTGAACTTCATCTGGTATGGTACATGGCATTTCTACAAGTTTCAGACGCTCTTGCTCAGTAAATTGATGCCAGTGCTGCAATTTCAGTTTGACTCCGCAAGTGTCTAATTTCATCCGCACTTGCATAGGAATGCAGCGCAGGGAAGCGACAAAGTCTGCTTCAAAGTTGAAAAAATGAGTCATTTGATTTTGGATTTGACTGGTTTTGATGTACGCATGAATTCAAAATTTTGAATTTAATATTTTCCAGAAGCTCTAAAGCAATTAGAATGTTCAAAAATAGACCCAAAATTATGAATTATCTTTTATTAAAGAAGCTGACTGGAGAAGAAAATAACTCTTGAACGAGAAGGATAATTAAGTCGCCCAAAGCCACCAGAATGACAGCGACTATCACTACAGATAGGACTTTGGCAACGAAGCTCCCTACTTGCTCTATCCCATGTAAAAAGCTTTTGTTGCTACAAGAATCCCGAAATAGATGGAATAAATTTTTCAACCGCCGCATTTTTTGGGGAAGACAGCTATAGCTATAAAAACCAGATTAGCATTGAGGTGGCTAAAGGGTTAGCTATCGCCAAATTTTAGGTAGTTTTATACCGTAAGCTGGCAGTAAGCTACTTTAAACAGAAACCGGTGGTGAGAACAAGCTGGCTAGGCTGGACTGAAATGACTGACTCGCCCCAATAGCGTCAGCAGATAGGGGAACAAGCTGTACTGCACAGGCTTTCAATTCCGGTTGCAGGGAATCGGGACAGGATTCGGGGTGAGTAAGAGCGTTTGCTTCTGCTTGATCTGCCCAGAGTGCCCCCCAGTGCATAGGAACGAAAACGGTGCCAGGTGCGATCGCTTTGGTTACTTGGGCTTTGAAGCGACTGATCCCACGGCGCGATCGCACTTCCACCCAACTTTCATCTTCGACTCCCAACTTCTCCGCATCACGGGGATGAATTTCAATAAACGGATGGGGATGCATTTGCTGAATCTTAGGAATACGTCCCGTGCGGGTTTGCGTATGCCAGTGACCATAAAGTCGCCCCGTTGTCAAGATAAAGGGGTAATCCGCCTCAGGGGGTTCTGCCAGTCCTCGTGAGTGATACGCTCCAAAGCGAGCACGTCCGTCCGGGGTAGGGAAGCGAAAATCGGTGTAAAGGCGTTTTTGGTTTGAAGGGTTGAAGGTTGAAGGTTGAAGGCTTGAAGAGGTTGAACCTTCAACTTGCAACCGACTAACTTTCAACTCTTCTTCCGGATAAGGCCACTGAATCGGGCCTTTTGCTTGCAAGCGTTCCTGGGTAATACCCGTTTGATCGCACACGCGCCCACGAGTTAATTGAATAAATTCTGCACGAACCTCAGCCGAGTTTTGGAACGGAAACTGCTCAGCAAACCCTAACCGGCGCCCCACTTCAGCAAAGATTTCCCAGTCCGCTTTCGCTTCTCCGGGTGGGGTGCGAAACTGAGGGCAGAGCGTCACCATCCGTTCTGAGTTGGTCATGGTGCCCGTTTTCTCACTCCACTGCGCCGCTGGTAGCAAGACGTGAGCGTAGGCTGCTGTTTCGGTCGGGTAGTAGGCATCCTGATAAACTGTAAACGGCGATCGCAACAATGCCGCCTTTGTCCGCTCAATATCTGGCATACTCACTGCTGGATTGGTCGCTGCTACCCACAACATACCCACATCCCCGGTTTCCAACCCCGTAATCATCTCCCAAGCAGTGCGACCGCGATCGGGTGAAATGCTTCCCGCAGGCAGACTCCACAACTGCTCGACCTCCTGCCGATGCTGAGGATTTTTCACTAACCGATATCCGGGTAGAATGTGGCACAAACCACCCGCTTCCCGTCCCCCCATCGCATTGGGTTGCCCAGTGAGAGAAAATGGCCCCGCCCCCGGTTTTCCAATATTTCCGGTCATCAGATGCAGGTTAATAATCGTCCGTACCTTCGCCGTCCCTTCAGAGGACTGATTTACCCCCATCGACCATAACGACAATACTCGTTGGGACTCAGCCCAATAACGAGCCGCCGTTTCTAATTCATCTAAGCGAATCCCACACTTTCTCGCCACCAGTTCCGGCGGATAATGACGAATAACTTCCGCATAGTCGGAAAAGCCGATTGTGCATTCGTCGATAAATACGGAATCAAAGCGACCCCAACGCATGAGGAGATGGGCAATACCGTTGAGTAAATCAATATCGGTACCCGGACGAATGGCTAAATGCAAATCAGCCGCTTCCGCTGTTGGCGTCCGGCGGGGGTCAACCACAATCATTTTGACTTTCTTATTCTGTTTGTGGTGCTTCCGCAAGCGGTTGAAAATGATAGGGTGACACTCAGCGGCATTGGTGCCAATCAAAAAGGCGCAGTCGGTTAGTTCTAAGTCTTCGTAGCAACAAGGGGGACCATCTGAGCCAAAACTTTGGATGTAACCAGAAACTGCTGAGGACATGCACAAGCGTGAGTTGGCATCAAAGTTATTGATGCCCAAACACCCTTTGAGCAGCTTTTGGGCAATGTAGTAGTCCTCGGTTTGGAACTGACCCGAACCATACATGCAAACGGCATCTGCGCCTTGAGTCACAAGAACGGTGCGAATACGAGTAACAATCGCGTCTAAGGCTTCATCCCAGCTCACCCTACGGAAAGGTTCATCGAGGGAGTTGCGCATCATGGGATACTTGAGCCGAGCTTTGTCCACCGCTTCAGCGATAGTCGCCCCTTTAACGCATACCATACCTTGACTAGAGGGATGTTCGCGATCGCCCCGCACTTTCCAAATCGGTGTTCCTTGACTATCGCGATGGGTCGGTTTACCCGCTTGGGCTGGAGGTGACACTTCTAAACCACAACCAACACCACAGTAAGGACATAGCGTCTTTGTTGCATTACTCATATGCGATCGCACCTTCTCAAAGTCTGAATCCTGAATCATAGGCTTCGTAAAGCGGAGAGGGCAATAAAGTCAAAAGTAAAAAGGTTAAAACTGAAGAAAATTGTTTTTACTTCTTCCTTTGCCCTTGAAGTAAGCCCTCTACTTACACAGAAGCCATTACCACCTTTGCTTCCTTACGAGGACGAGCACCAAAGTGTTCAATCAGCAGCTCTTGTAATATCGGCTTGAGGTCGTCACAAGGAATCTTTTCTCTCACACAATTACCTAATTGAGCATCCTTACCCACTTTGCCACCCATAAACAGGTCTACAGCTTCGACCATCTGACCATTTTTACGAGCCTTCGTTCCCATTAACCCAATATCAGCAACCTGAGGTTGACCGCAAGAGTTAGGGCAACCTGTCCAGTGAATGCGCACCGGACGCGGCATTTCCAGTTCAGCTTCCAATTCCTGTATCATCGCCAGTGCGCGATTTTTTGTTTCAATAATGGCAAAACCGCAGAATTCCGCCCCCGTGCAAGACACCAACGCCTGTTGCAATGGTTGTGGATTGATCGTAAAACGCTCTTGAATCAACGGCTCATTTAAAAAGGCGTCCAGACGAGTATCGGGAATATTGGGGATAATCAGATTTTGCTCAACGGTTAGCCGAATTTCACCACTCCCATAAACTTCTGCCATCCGCGCCAACTCAAACATGTCTGAAGCATACAGGCGACCAATGGGAACATGCACTCCCACGTAGTTTAATCCCGGTTGCTTTTGGGGATACACACCGATGTGGTCGCGCTTATCCCACATAAATTCGTCTTTGGCAGCGGCTCTCTGCAAGGGGTAACCCAGTTGTTTCTCTACCTCAGCACGGAAATTATCCAGTCTCCATTCTTCAATCAGATACATCAGGCGAGTTTTCTGCCGATTGCCTCGGAAGCCCTGATCTCGATAGATAATTAAAATCGCTTCCGCTAAGGAAACCACTTCATCCGGTGTTACCCAAGCATCCAGAGGAACTGCCGCCACACAGCGTTTGGCGGAGAAAAAGCCACCAACGATAACATTAAATCCTAACTGACCGTCTTTGTAAGCAGGAACATAGGCGAGGTCATTGATTTCGGCATGAACGGAATTGTCTCGACCTCCGGCAACGGCAATATTAAACTTTCGGGGAAAGTTGCTCAGCTCAAAATTTCCTTCGCCGTTGTTGGTAATCATGTCTTGGAGCTTCTGCACCAAGTCTCTAGTATCAATCAATTCATGCGCATCAATACCAGCGACGGGTGAGCCAGTAATATTGCGAACATTGTCCATACCCGACTGTACACTGGTTAAGTCGGCTTGCCGCAGCCGATCGATAATATTGGCGATATCTTCTAAGTGGATGCCTCGCAGCTGGAGATTTTGTCGGGTTGTAAGGTCTGCATTTCCCTCTTGTTGAAATCCCGCCGCATGTCCGTAGCACTGCACAATTTCTGCAATTACCCGCATTTGATTGCTGGTCAAAATGCCATTGGGTATCCGCATCCGCAGCATAAACTTGCCAGGAGTAATTGGGCGATAGAAGAAGCCTAACCACTTGAGTCCGTGATCACGCTCAAATTCATCCATTGCCTCCCAGCCAATTCGAGCCAAGTTTTCAAGCTCTTGCCTAAGCAATAGCGGATGTTTTTGAGCTTTTGCCTTTTCTATGGGGTTAAGCTTTCTTGTTTCTGTCGCTGTCATCCGTTAATCTCCTTTTGACTACTGCTTCTGAATAATTGACTATTAATCTAATAAATCTGTATAAACGAGGACTACCTAGAGTCGCTGTTTATTAGGGATTAAACTGCCAATTTCTTTGAATTCCTCGTCTTACAAATTGTCTGGGTTTTCTGACTTTAGGTGAGATTATCTAAAATTCATTTAGCAATTTAATTTTCATCTTACAGCTTATGATACTACTGTATTTCCAGGATTTTTCTATCTGTTGGGAGAGCTTAGGCCAAAAATAAAACTTGCTTATTTTTCCGATTAGTTCTTTAAATTAAAAATAAAGAAATCGGGGCAAATAAAGAGTATAAATAGCTACTATTCATGGAGTAACATGAAAAGTTTGCATGGTGCAAATGCTTTTCTAACATTCCCAGTTCTTTAAGCCAATTAGAAGCATCACAAACAGCTCCTAATAAAAAAAGGTACTGGATGTTGAATACTCCACACCCAATACCTTGTATTTAGCTATCTAACTTGGGTTCAGTTTCTGCGTGGGTCTATTAAAACTGGACCACCCGGTACGGGCATTTCTGCTTCTTCACCTTCATGGTGAGCAGCAAAGGAGCCTTTCGGTTCCTTGAGGAAGAAGGCACACAAGCTAGCACAGATCAGGGCAGAAATTCCCATCGTGACAAACAAAGTTGGCGCATCGGTTAAGCTGAAAATCGTGAGAAACACAACACCACCAAAATTTCCATAAGCACCGACATTACCAGAAATCTGACCTGTAATTTCCTTCTTAAGGAGAGGCACGATTCCGTAAGTAGCACCACAGCCAGCTTGAGCGAAGTAGGCACAGAACATGGTAACAGCGATCGCAAGAGCTAAGGGCCAACTTTTATCAATATTGTGCGCTAGAAGATAACCAATACCAATTCCGCCTGCGATAATCGTCATCGTCCACTTGCGGCTACCCAACTTATCTGAAATTAAGCCTCCACTGGGACGAGAAACTAAGTTGAGGAACGGATAGCTAGCGGCAATCATGCCTGCCGTTACATGATTGAGATTAAACGTATGTTCAAAGAAGGCTGGCAGCATCGAGACAGCAGCTAACTCAGAACCAAAACTGACTATATAACAAAACTCTAAAAGAGCAACTTGGCGAAACTGATAGCGTTCAGCCGGAGAATAGGTCTTAACTCCTGTCAAAACATCCGAGTTAACTTGCCACGCTTTATACGTTTGGAAGGCAAACAGTGCGGCTAACAGACTCCAAATCACATACATTTGGGTCGTGCTGAAGAAATGGAGTTTAGGTTGTGCTAAACGCCATGCCAATAAGCCTAGAGCAAAAATTAAACCGAAATTCGAGAGACACATCGCCCAAAAGCTTTTGGCACTGGTCACTTCCATTGCACCACTGCGCTTAGGACGGCGATAGGTTTTGCCTGGAGGGGTATCTTGGACGTTGTTGTAATAAATGAAACCATAGGCAGCAGTAATGACACCGGTCAAGATAATCGCTAAGCGCCAATTGGTATGACCTCCAGCCAAAAACCCCGTAGCGACGGCGAGGGATGGCAAGGCAAACTCCGCCCCAAATGCGCCAAAGTTACCCCAACCTCCATAAATGCCCTCAGCAATTCCAATCTCTTTAGGAGGGAACCATTCCGCCACCATGCGGATACCTACGACAAACCCAGCGCCGACAATTCCCATCAACAGACGGCTCAAAACTAACTGGTTAAAGTCTTGAGCCATCGCTGTCGCCAGACATGGCAGCAGAGCAAACATTAGCAGGGCGGAGAATGTAACCCGTGGCCCCAAACGATCTAACAGCATCCCTATAATGATGCGTGCGGGAATGGTCAGAGCGAGGTTACAGATGAGTAAGACCTTAATCTGATCAGGCGTTAGATTGAGATCTTTTTGAATGGTGGTGGCAAAGGGAGCAAAGTTAAACCAACAGACAAA
>DATNPV010000135.1:0-10326 GCA_036703055.1 Waterburya sp. | reverse complement strand
GTCTGAGAGCATTGTCACTGGTATTCACTCGATTCGCAGGTTTTACTCCAGTTCTTTTCCTCCTGTGCCAGCCATTTGTGAGCAAAGATGAATCTCTTGTCAACAAAGATGAATTTCGCCAGCAGTATCAACTTTGGGGGGAACAAGAACTCACCCCCAGTTTTGGGGGCTGGGGGGCTAATGCTTAAGTCCTATCCGTTCTAGCGCGTCTCCGAGCGGGGTTTAATCAAATACCCACATTGATGCTCTCCTTGATTGAGCCAATGGGTGCGTTCGACTATAGAATCTGGCAACACAGCAGCAAACATTTCCAATTCATGCCCACACACACTGGGAAACGATTCGGCAACGTTAGAAATGGCACAGTTGCGTTCCGTGAGAATGAACTGCGGTTTAGCCCCCGGATTTAAGGCATCAGGTTCTAAAACATACCACTCTGCCATATACCCTTCACTTTGACGGAGTTCAACCAGATTGGCAACTCGTTCGGATAAAGACCCTTTACCAATCAGTTCGCGGTACTCTCTAGCCTTACGCTCCCACTGTTTACGCAAAATTGAGCTAACCTGGTCACGCCCTACTGTTTCCGTCAGGGTGTCTAATAGAGAAACAGCAAACTCATCATAACGGTTGGGGAAGCGATCGCGCCCCTTGCGACTCAGGTGATAGACGTGCTGGGGACGCCCCATACCCACCTGAACCGATTTATACTCGATTAACTCCTCCGCTTCCAAGTCCTTGAGATGACGCCGAATGGCCTGCGGACTAATCTCCAAGGCGTCAGCTAATGCTTGCGCCGTTGCTTGCTCCTGTTTGAGTAAATACTGCAAGATATCTTGCTTGGTAGAGGGCTGGTGAGTAGTCGTCATCGGCTTTTGGGAGAGGTCTCTCTGGAAGGACGAGCAGAAAACGTTAACTTGACTTTGACAACATCCTTGTTGTTAATATAACTTACAATAGAGTTAAACAACAAAAATGTTGTTTTAGTGCTGCGGCGTTGAGACGGCATCATTAAAAGTTGGGTGCCCGTTACCTCCCACCTGCGATCCTAAGAGATTATTTAGAACACGAGAGAACATTTATAATGACTGCCACCGTCAAAAAATTAGTTAACCAGCCTTACAAGTACGGTTTTGTCACAGACATTGAGGCCGATACCATTCCTCGTGGTCTTAATGAAGACGTGATCCGCCTGATCTCTGCCAAGAAGAATGAACCCGAGTTTATGCTGGAGTTCCGTCTCAGAGCGTATCGGCAATGGCTGAAGATGACCGAGCCAACTTGGCCTCACGTTGCTTATCCCCCAATTGACTACCAGGATATCATTTACTACTCAGCTCCCAAGCAGAAAAAAGAAAAGCTTAATAGCTTAGATGAAGTTGATCCAGCCTTGCTGGAAACCTTTGAGAAGTTAGGCATTCCCCTATCTGAGCAAAAGCGGTTGTCTAACGTGGCGGTGGACGCCATTTTTGACAGCGTCTCAGTTGCCACCACCTTCAAAGACAAGCTTGCCAAGGAAGGCGTCATTTTCTGTTCTATCTCTGAAGCACTGCAAGAACACCCAGAGTTAGTGCAGAAATATTTGGGTAGCGTCGTCCCCATTGGAGACAACTACTTCGCTGCCCTAAACTCGGCAGTGTTCAGTGATGGTTCCTTCGTCTTCATTCCCAAGGGGGTTAAATGCCCCATGGAACTATCGACCTACTTCCGGATTAATACAGGTGAGGCTGGACAATTCGAGCGTACCCTGATTGTGGCGGAAGAAGGCAGCCATGTCAGCTACCTCGAAGGTTGCACCGCCCCCATGTACGATAGCAACCAGTTACATGCAGCCGTTGTGGAACTCGTCGCCCTCGACAACGCTGAAATTAAGTACTCCACCGTGCAGAACTGGTACGCCGGTGATGCTAATGGCAAGGGCGGGATTTATAACTTCGTCACCAAGCGAGGGTTGTGCAAAGGTGTTAATTCTAAGATTGCTTGGACGCAGGTAGAAACGGGTTCTGCGATTACTTGGAAGTACCCCAGTTGTGTTCTGGTTGGTGATAATTCAATCGGTGAATTCTACTCGGTTGCACTGACGAATAATTATCAGCAAGCCGATACCGGAACCAAGATGGTGCATATCGGCAAAAACACCCGGAGCACGATTATTTCTAAAGGGATTTCTGCTGGCAATTCCAAAAATAGCTATCGGGGTTTAGTCAAAATTGGCCCTAAAGCACAAGGCGCACGGAACTACTCACAGTGCGATTCTATGCTGATTGGCAATACGGCGGAGGCGAATACCTTCCCGTATATTCAAGTTGAGAATAATACGGCTAAAGTCGAGCATGAGGCGTCTACCTCCAAGATTGGGGAAGACCAACTGTTTTACTTCTCGCAACGTGGTATTTCTGAAGAGGATGCCATTTCGATGATGGTGAGCGGCTTCTGTAAGGATGTTTTTAATGAACTGCCGATGGAGTTTGCGGCTGAAGCGGATAAGTTACTCAGCCTGAAATTGGAGGGAGCGGTTGGTTAGTTCATGTGGGTGTTCTTTTGTGTTTTTTTTAACGCAGAGGAGCGCGGAGGGAAGCGCAGAGGTTCGCTGAGGAGTCGTGAGGTAAGGATGATTAAGGATAGTAGTGAAGTGATTTTGTCGGTTCGGGATTTGACAACGAATGTTGATGGCAATCCGATTCTTAAGGGATTAAATTTGGACGTTAAGGCGGGTGAAATTCACGCCATTATGGGGCCTAATGGCTCTGGGAAGAGTACTTTTTCTAAGGTTTTAGCGGGTCATCCGGCTTATGAGGTTACGGGTGGGGAAGTTATTTTTCAGGGGCAAAATTTGCTGGAACTGGAGCCGGAGGAACGAGCGCTGGCTGGGATTTTCTTGGCGTTCCAGTATCCTTTGGAAATTCCTGGCGTGAGTAATTTAGATTTTTTGCGTGTGGCGTATAATGCTCGTCGCAAGCACCAGGGATTAGAGGAAATTGATACCTTTGATTTTGAAGATTTAATCCAAGAAAAGCTGGATGTGGTTAAGATGAATCCCAGCTTTTTGGAGCGCAGTCTCAACGAAGGTTTCTCTGGGGGCGAGAAGAAGCGGAATGAAATTCTTCAGATGGCTTTATTAGAGCCGAAACTGGCAATTTTGGATGAGACAGATTCGGGCTTGGATATTGATGCGTTGAAGATTGTTGCCGATGGCGTGAATCAACTCACCAGTCCCGACAATGCCACGATTTTAATTACTCACTACCAGCGTCTCCTCAATTATATTCAGCCAGATTTTGTCCATGTTATGGCAGCGGGTCGTATCCTGATGACTGGGGGTAAGGAACTGGCATTGGAATTGGAAGAGCGAGGCTATGACTGGGTTGTTGAGGAAAAATTAGCTGAGGTGGGAGCACGATGACGGTTCAAGTTTCTCCCAGTACGATTCCTAACCCGGAGGAGTTAGCATTAATTTCGACATTAGAAGGTCAAGATGCCGATCTGAGGGGTTTGTTAAATCAGTGCCAAGCACTACAAATACAAGGGATTGAGCCGGAAATCACGGCGTTGGTGCAAGAGGTGCGTGCTCGTGCTTCCCGTTGGGTAAGTACTCTATCTTTCCCCTCCAAGCGAGATGAGGAATGGCGTTTTACGGACTTGTCGCCGCTAGTACAAATCAATTTTCAACCTGCCGCTGCACAGGTTGATTTGCCGGAGTCCGTGGCAGCAGAAATCGCTCTAGCAGAAGCGCCCATTCGCTTGGTTTTTGTGAATGGGGTTTACGCACCCCACCTGTCGGCAGTGGGTGAGTTATCAAAGGGTTTGGTTGTAACGAACCTCGCTCAGTTACCGCTGAAGTACCGCTCGCAGGTTGGGAAGTATCTCGCCCAGCAACAAGGTTCGGCAGAGGTGTTCACGGCACTGAATACGGCGGGGTTGACGGATGCGGCGGTTGTTTGGGTGGCGAAGAATATAGCTGTTGAGACGCCTGTTCATCTGGTGTTTGTCTCGACGGCAACAGACATGCCGACAATTTCTCTGCCGCGTTGTTTGGTGGTGGCGGAGTCGGGAAGTAGTGTGACGTTGATTGAGGAGTATACGAACCACTCCAGGCAAGAGGGCGCAGAGGTTTACTTCACTAATGCGGTGACGGAAATCGTGTTAGAGGAGAATGCTCAGCTTCGCCACACCAGAATTGAGCGGGAAAGTAAGGCGGCGTTTCATATTGGCAAAAGTGCGATCGCTCAAGCACGGGATAGTCGCTACACTGGAAATGCGATTAGTGTCGGTTCTCGGTTATCGCGTCACAATTTAGAAGTCTTGCAAACTGGGGAGCAAACGGAAACCACGCTCAATGGTTTGACGATAATCGCTGGAGAGCAGGTGGCAGATACCCATAGTGTGATGGCGTACACCAAGCCCTACGGCATTAGTAATCAATTGCACAAATGTATTGTCACGGACAGAGCCCATACCGTTTTTAATGGTAAAGTCTTTGTTCCCCAAGCGGCTCAGTTGACCAATGCCGGCCAGCTCAATCGCAACTTACTGTTGTCGCCTAAAGCTCGTGTCGATACTAAGCCTCAACTGGAAATTACCGCGGATAACGTCAAGTGTTCTCACGGCGCGACTGTGAGCCAATTGGAGTCGGATGAAGTCTTCTACCTACAAAGTCGGGGACTGAATGAAACAGCTGCCCGAAATCTCTTGATTGATGCCTTTGCGGCTGAGATTATTAATCAACTGCCAATCGCTTCCCTGAAGCAACAACTCTCTGCGTTGGTAAAGGAAATTTCTAAGTGACTGGGGATGAGGAACTGGGGACGCTGAACCCCAATCTTAGGCTAAGGCGAAAGAAAATCGTTTTTCTCCTCCCCTACCCCCAATCCCCAGTCCCTAATCCCTAATCCCTAACCCTAATCTCTGAATACCCAAAATGACGTTCCTCAAAGAAAGAACTATTGCCGATACCGTCCGCGCTGACTTTCCCATTTTGCACCAGGAAGTCAATGGTAAACCCTTAGTTTATCTGGACAATGCCGCCACCTCGCAAAAACCACTGGCGGTGTTGAATGCTCTGCGGCAGTACTACGATGGGTACAATGCTAATGTCCACCGGGGGGCTCATGCCCTCAGTGTCAAAGCGACAGAAGCGTATGAGGGAGCCAGGGACAAAGTCGCCAAGTTCGTGAATGCAGCCTCTCGTCAAGAGATTGTGTTCACTCGGAATGCTACTGAAGCGATTAATTTAGTAGCTTATAGTTGGGGTTTGAATACGTTGCAACCGGGAGATGAAATTATCCTCTCGGTAATAGAACACCATAGCAATATTATCCCCTGGCAGTTGATGGCTCAGAGAACGGGTGCAGTCATTAAATATGTGGGACTGACGCCAGAGGAAGGGTTTGACCTAGAGCAGTTCAAGTCGCTGATTTCGGATAAAACTAAGCTGGTAAGTGTGGTGCATGTCTCCAATACCTTGGGTTGTATTAACCCAGTAGAAGAGATAATTGCGATCGCACACCGTAACGGAGCAAAAGTCCTCATCGACGCTTGCCAGAGTGTACCCCACATGCCCATTGATGTCCAGGCAATGGACTGTGATTGGCTAGTGGCATCGGGGCACAAAATGTGTGCGCCTACAGGCATCGGCTTTTTGTATGGGAAGCTGGAATTACTGGAGGCAATGCCTCCGTTTATGGGTGGCGGCGAGATGATTTCTGAAGTCTATCTCGACTACTCGACGTATGCCGAATTGCCTCACAAATTTGAAGCGGGGACACCGGCAATTGGGGAAGCGATCGCGCTAGGTGCTGCGGTAGACTATCTTAGTGGGATAGGCATGGACAGAATCCACGCCTATGAAGAAGAACTCACCGCCTATCTCTTCGAGCAACTGCGCGGCATCACTGATATTAAAGTATACGGCCCACAACCCACCGCTGATGGGAAAGGTAGGGCAGCACTGGCATCGTTTACTGTTCCCGGACTCGACTCCAGCGATGTATCTACCATGCTAGACCAAGAAGGGATTGCTATCCGTTCCGGTCATCACTGCACGCAACCTTTACACCGAATCTTAGGCGTAGCGGGTACCGCACGGGCGAGTTTGTATTTCTACAATACACGGGAAGAAATCGACGCTTTCATCCACGCCTTAAAGGATACTCTTGACTTCTTCAACAGCATCATGGGCTAAGAGGAAACTCTAGAAGTTTTGGGTAGAATCTTCAGTTATGTTTGTAGGGTGGGCATTGCCCACCCTTTAATATTTCTAAAAGCGATCTTGAGATGGTCACTACCTCAACTCCAGCCGAGCAAAGAACTGTGCTGCGGAATATTAGCTGGCAAACTTTTGAAGCGTTGTTGAAAGAGACAGGTGAAGAGAGAAATTCACGCCTTGCTTATGACAACGGCACATTAGAAATAATGACTCCCCTTTACGAACATGAAAACCCAAAAATTCAGTTCGATCGCTTTATTGTTGCCTTAGCAGAAGAATTAGAAATTGAAATCAAAAGTGCTGGTTCTACAACCCTAAAGCGAAAAATAGCCAATCGAGGAATAGAACCCGATAATTGTTACTATATCCAGCATGAACCAGCCGCTAGAGGCAGGCAAGAACTTGATTTAGAAACCGATCCGCCCCCTGACTTGGCAATTGAAATTGATATTACCAGCAGTTCAGTTAACAAATTTGAGATTTACTCAGCGTTAGGTGTACCTGATCTTTGGAGAGATAATGGGCGAGTTTTGAAGTTCTATCAGCTAGCAGAGGGAAAATATACCGAGTGTGATTTTAGCTGTGCTTTTCCCTTAGTATCGGTGACTGAAATGAGCGGATTTATTGAGCAGAGTAAGACGATGGGTGAGATTGTCTTGCTGAAATCATTTCGAGCGTGGGTAAGGAGTAAGATAGCCTAGGCGTGTTTCAAACTTCCCCGTCACATTCAGATCCCCCTAAATCCCCCAAATTGGGGGACTTTGAAGTCCGGTTCCCCCCAGAATTGGGGGCTAGGGGGGCGAAAATCGGCTTTCGCAAGACTGACATCTTGCACCAAGCCCTCTCCAATGGAATTGGAGGGGCTATACAAACCAAGTCCGCCTACGCGGACTAATCGAAAATCAAGGGTTTTGTAACCTGCGTGGTGCGCTACGCGCAGTGCAAGCGCGATAGGCAGGTTTTGTTTGTGTAGCTGCGGTTTCAACCGCCAGGTGCAAGGATATCAGAAGAGGTCTAATCTTCTTCTAATGACAGGGAAGCACAATTCTTTTTTTATCCTTACCCTTTCCTAGGAGAACTTCATTCATCGTTTTCAACAAATCAACTGCCGTGTAAGGCTTTGATAAAAAGGCTTGGACGCCAGATCCAGCCGATTGGGCTAGTTGAGCGTTGGATACCAGTCCACTGACAGCAATAATCTTGACCAAGGGATTGATTTTTTGCAGTGTGCGGATAGTGGTGGCTCCATCCATTAATGGCATCATCATATCAATTAAGACTAGGCTGACTTCCTCCTGGTGCTGGGCATATAGGGCGATCGCTTCAATCCCATCATTCGCCGTAAGTACTCGATAGTTGTACATCTCCAACGACGCTTTATTAATTTCACGAATTGCTGCTTCGTCATCTACAACGAGAATCAATTCCCCCTGTCCCACACACAATTCACTATCTTCAGTTTTAAGGGTTGGGGTGGCTTGAATGGCTGGTAAGTACACAGAAATTTCCGTTCCTTTCGCGACGGAACTCTTCACCTCGACAAAACCACCGTGGCTTTTGACAATAGCCAGTACGGTTGAAAGTCCCAACCCCGTCCCTTTGCCTAATTCTTTTGTAGTAAAGAATGGCTCAAAAATTCGCTCCACAACTTCAGGAGGCATACCAATTCCCGTATCGCTGATGCTGAGTACAACGTAAGAGCCCACACGAGCATCAAGATTCATTCGGGTGTAGCTTTCATCGATCGCACTATTGCCAACATTCAACCTCAAAATCCCGCCTCCTGGCATGGCATCACGCGCATTGACACACAGATTCATTAACACTTGATGCAGTTGAGTGGCATCGCCAGAAACCATCCACAGATCTTGAGGGATATTTGTATACAGTTCAATAGACTTGGGAAATGTCTCTAGGATAATTTGGCGAATTTCGGCAATGAGATGCTTGAGTTGGATATCAGTCCGCTCCCCTTCAACACCCCGTGCAAAGGATAACACCTGCTTGACTAAAGCCGCTCCTCGTTTCGCGCTACTTTCAATCGTCGAAAGCAAGGCTAGCTTCTTCTCTTCTGGGATTGGGAACCGCAACAGGAGTTGAGCTGCACTCAGAATGGGTGCAAGTACGTTGTTCAGATCGTGAGCAATACCACTGGAAAGAGTGCCAATACTCTCTAAACGTTGAGCACGGAAAAACTGCGCTTCGAGTTGTTTTCTTTCTGTGATGTCAGTATTCACAACTAGGACAGCTAGGGGGTTTCCCTCCTCATCTCGCATCAGCGTCCAGCGACTTTCGACAAGGATTTTTTTGCCATTTTTGGTCACTTGAGCCAACTCACCTTGCCACAACCCATTGACTGTAACGGTGGAAAGAGCTTCTGCAAGCTGAGGTGTTTTGCTGTGGCTTAATAGCTCTATCGCATTCTTATCGAGTACTTCCGCTGCTTGCCAACCATAAAGGCGACTAGCTCCTTGGTTCCAAAATAAGATGCGGTTTTCTAAATCTCTGACGAGAATAGCGTCTGTTGTGATATCTAGTAGAGCTGCTTGAAAGCGGATTTTCTCTTCAGTCCGCTTGCGATCGCTGATGTCTCGGAAGTAAACCGATAACCCCTCGCTAGATGGATAAGCACGGACTTCATACCAGATATTGTCGGCTGGCTCGAATTCTTCAAATTCAACACTAACCTGCTGCGATACGGCTTTATGATACTCGTGATAAAACCCAGAACCTACGGCATGAGGAAACTCATCCCACACATTCTTCCCCAACAGTTCTGCCCTGGTTCTTCGTAAGAGCCGCTCGGCTTGAGGGTTCAGGTAGGTAAATTGCCACTCATTGTCTAGCGCAAAAAAACCATCCGTGATGCTTGCCAAAATATTGGTGATGCGCTTGTTCGACGCTATGAGGGCACAAGAGGCTCGCAGGCGATCAGTCACATCAGTCGCTAAAACCACCTCAGCGTTTCTCCCAGCAAACGTTAATGGATGAGTCGTGATTTCTACATCAATTAACGTTCCATCTTTCCGGCAGTGCTTCCAGGTTCCTGCTGGCGCAATTCCTGACTTAGCTTGGGAGAGAGTTAAAAGTAGCGCGGGAATGTCTTCACGAGGACGAATATCCTTGATTGTCATGGCAAGGAATTCCTCGTGAGAATAGCCGTAATGATGGATAGCGGCTTCATTGACGGCAAGAAAGGCAAGGGTTTCCCGATCAAATACCCACATGGGGTGTGGATTACTGGTAAACAACAGCCGGAAGTTCGCCTCGCTTTGTTTAAGTGCTTCTTCCGCCTGTTTGCGATCGGTGATATCCGTTTGAATCCCAACGCAGTAAAGTAAATCGCCTTGATCAGAGAAGACGGGCGAGATTTTACACTCGTTCCAGAAGGGCTGCCCATCTTTGCGATAGTTGAGCAGTGTGACTTTTACCTCTTGGCGCTGAGCAATAGCGTGACGAATTTGAGCAACCGCTTGCGGATCGGTGTCCGGCCCTTGCAAGAAACGGCAGTTGCGACCCATAATTTCATCAGCACTATAGCCCGTAATTCGGGAAAACGCTGAATTTGAGTAAATAATTGGGTTATTGGGTTGGTTTGGATCGGTAATCAAAACGCCATCCGAGACGGAAGCGATCGCACGAGCCAGCCGCAGATTCTCCGCCGCCGCTTTCCGCAGTTCCTGCTCATGGCGCTGACGCTCCTCGTTTGCTGCCAATTGTTGCACCCAACTGAGCTGTTCCCGCCTGACTCGTTCCCAGTAGTTTGCGAAGAAATCAGCTAAACCTGGCTCTTCCTCCACCAAGGCATCAAAATTTGCGATCGCGCGCTTGTCAGTAGAGTAAGCGACTTCCGGGTGGGCTTCCATCCACATATGACAAGTCTTGACGTAAGCGATAAACGCCACCAAGTGTTGATAGGTGACATCGCCCAACAGACGGCGCAGTTCTTGACGGCAATGTGCTGCTTGGTCTCGTTCCAGCGTGATAAAAATGGAGCAGCAAAGTATACTCGTTTCCAGTGCTGAGTTAGATTCAGGCCAACTCGTTAGAGAATAGGGTGCTGCGGCTAGTACCAAAAGGTGTTCATCAATCTCTGCTAAGGTTGGCGGAGGTGATTCAAG
>DATNPV010000134.1:0-5050 GCA_036703055.1 Waterburya sp. | reverse complement strand
TCAGGGAACAACTCGAATTGTGGTAACGGGACAACATCACGAGGGGCAATATGTCCTCAAGGTAGAGGACAACGGTGCTGGACTCAAAAGAGGACAAGGACAACAGGGAACGAAGCAGTGTCACCTTTTGGCTCAACGACTGGGGGGACAGTTTCGACGCGAATCTTTGCCCAAGGGTGGGGTGATTTGCTCTCTCTCTTGGTTAGTGCAGTCATAGTGATTCCGACAGAGCTAAACAGCGTTGCTTTGAAAAAAGCGATCTCCGACGGCTCTCGCCTGCTGGTGCTTTTTGTCCCATTTAGGGTCCAAAAAATTGGAATCTGGAAGGTTGAGTTTCTCGTCCCTGATCCAGCCATTTTATTGTCCCATATAGAGAGATGTCTATTTGGGACACAAAAATCACGGTACTGAAGCTATTACACGTTAAGCAGCTTTTGTGTAATCCCAGCCTCTAACAACTGAGAATTCGTTGACACCCGCTGCTCTGTTTGTCGAGATGGCGCTCGAAAGCTGCTGCTCGTTCTTTCCAATAGTCGAACACACTTGTTCGGAAAAGCTCCACCACCTCCCCAAGCTTTGAAGTTGCTCAATATGTTAGTGGTGAAAGAGCTGTTCTCAGTATCCACAGCCATTGCTCTAAACAACCGGAGTAGATTGACCGCGAGGCAATCGAAGCCAAGCGTGTAAAAGCTAAAATGCTCTGTTGGCTGCAAGACTTAGACCCAATTCGTCAAAATCTCGACTCATCTAGTCGAGAATTTCTGCTCGTCTACTCAATCAGATCGAGGTTCTCAGTAGTGAGAACCAGAAACTCATAGCAGAGACTCAGCGCTTGAGAGATGAATTGGCTTATCTCAAAGGTCACAAGGGGAAACCTAAGATTAAACCCAACCGTCAAGCGAAAACCTCTCCAGACCCTGCTCAAAGTAAAAAGAACAACCCTAAGAGTACAATCCGACCTTCGTCTCCTCCCCGCAAGCAGCAAATCAAGATTGATCGTGAAGAAGTCGCATTTACTGTTAGTTTTGGACTTTCCCGAACTGCCTCTTGACAACAATGAAGCGGAGCGAGCGCTGCGTGAATATGTGGTCAAGCGTAAGATTTCCAATGGGACGCGCACCTCAATTGGCACTCAGGCATGGGAAGTATTTTTAGCGTTGGTGGATACTTGTCGAAAGCAGGGAGTGAATTTTTACGAATATTTGCTGGATCGGATATCCAAAGCTTTCCAAATGCCTGCGTTAGCTGACTTAATCCTAGACAAGTCTCAACCTCATCCTACCTAAAAAATAAAAGTTAAATAACTCACATTATGAGAAGGAGCGTGATCGTACCTGAAGTTTGGCTCGAATCCAAATCGGCCCGTAATGGGCTGCTGGATAACTTCAACCATGACCAGGCACTCTCAACCTTAAACAAGGCTAAGGCATTGATCATGGCAGTTTGGCAAGGCACCGGTGTTACCACCACTGACCAAATATCTGAGTATTATGAAGTAACCCCTGAAACTGTTTGCCAAGTTGGTCAGCGACATCGTGATGAATTAGAGCTGATTCGTAAAGAAAATCTAAAGAACTTTCGGACTAATGTTCGTTAAGTTCTAGGCTAAATCAAACCAAAGTTCATTACTGCCAATGAGCCGCCTGCCTGATATTGCCAATCCTCAACGGAAACCTTATCCGAGTGACCTGAGTGATACGGAGTGGGAAGTGCTCTCCTCCCCTGCTGCCTGCGGCAAAAGGCTTCGGACATCCCGTCGAGGTGGATTTACGGGAGATTCTTAACGGCATTTTCTACGTACAACACACTGGATGCCAGTGGGAAATGCTGCCCCATGACTTGCCGCCCTACACGACAGTATATGGTTACTTTCACAAATGGCAGCGCCAAGGAGTCTGGCAGCTTCTTCACGACCAAGTGCGCCATCAACTCAGACAGGAGTTAGGGCGAGATGAACACTCCACCGTAGACAAGAGCCGATTCTCAATCGGTCAAGACAACGGAAAAAAGGGGGAGGTCTACGGGTATGACGGTGGTAAAAAAGTTAGAGACTATTTATAAAGTAAATCTTTAGACAACCAGACGACGCAACATGATGTGAGTCATCACTGCATAAATAGCCGCTTCGCTCATTTCCGGGAGACGTTTATAATCCTTGCTGAGACGATGATAGTGGTTGAACCATGCACGCATTTCGCTCAACTACCCAACGCTTGGGTAAGACCTCAAATGTCATACCAGTTTCCGATGAAGATGCACTAAATTGAAGAAAGCAACAGGGTAAGTGTAGCAATGGCAAATCAGTTCAAAGTGGCAGTCGAACAGACAAGAGAAGAACTGCAACATCGGCACAGACGAGCCACCACCGCTCACCCAAAAGAACGGTTGCAAATGCTCTACTCGATAAAAACAGGAGCAGTTAGCACAAGCTATGAGTTAGCACAGCGGATACAACGTGACGATTCCACGATCTATCGCTGGCTCAAGCGATACAAACAAGGTGGGATAGAAGCTCTCTTAAGCGTGAAAACAGCACCAGGGAAAATCTCGAAAATTACACCGGAGGCTTTGCAACAACTCTCTTCAACGCTTGGCGCAACCGGAAGGATTCCACAGCTATGGTCAGATTCAACAGTGGTTGGAAACAGAATGTGGGCTAGTTGTGGCGTATCGAACGGTGCATTAATATAGTGCGCTATAAACTTAATGCCAAGCTAAAAGTGCCTCGTCCCCGCAGCAAGAATGCTTTACCCAAAGTGCAAGTCGCTTTTTAATCCTTCAAGGGTTCCGACAAGCGATTGAACGAGGAGCCTCCCCTGAGAAAATTTCACTTAAGGCGATCGCCTCTGAAGCTGGCTTGAGTACAGGTGGAGTGGGGCAAGTGGCAACCGAATTTGGAGGTGTGAAAATCTTGCGGAAAATTTTAGCCGCCCTTATAAAACCTTTTAAAGGAGGACTAAAAAACAGGGATATAGCCGATGAAGAGATTGAGTTTCTCGCTCAAACTTATCTGCCTATTGCTTTAGAATCGCCATCGCCCCAACCGCTTACCGAAATCCTCCATGTCGCTAACGCATACGGACAAAAACAGTTCACTGCAATTTTAGCCGCGCTTCCACTCTTGGTTAAGGCACAGGTAGTTGGTGTAATAATGCGATTATTACCGCCGTCTTTCTTGGACGAATATCGTATTCATTACCAACCAATGCTATTTTCAGCGCTATCATCCACACAGTAAAAAACTCACAGCGGTATCTTTATGTCCCTTAAGAATCAACCCATCAAGAACTTGAGCTAACCCATCTTGCGGACTCGGTACTAATGTTCTGTCTAAGTCAAAAAAAGGCTCTTGAGCTGCTCAACAGTTCAACTCTTCTAGTATGCTAAGTATGCACTGCATCCGTTTGTCTGCCGTCCGTACTCTGTGATATTCGAGAAGCTGACGATCGTTGAGGATACTCCAGTTCAGAAACTGATAGCACTGGAACCGAATGGTCAACCCGTCACAGCACTGTACAATCAGGCAAAAACAGCTTGATGGCAATTGGCAGATTCGCGACTGCTTCCTGATACTAGGGCTGGCTAGTCAATATTAAAGTTTTCCGTTTCACTGATGCTGGGTATTGATGGGTATTGATTCGTTGATAATTTTTGGATGTAAGAAAAAATGAATTGCCTTAGATACTGGGTCGAAGCTTCTTCATATAGCCGACCCAAGTATGTAAAAGCACTTCTTTATTGTTGGATTGATAACTTTATTCTGGGGGTACGTAGATGAGCAAGGTCATTGTGCTGTTCAATCAGTCAGGAGGAGTTGGGAAAAGTACCTTGACAATGAACTTGGGCTACCACTTGACTCTCAACAAGCAAAAAGTTTTGCTAGTGGATATGGACCCGCAAGGTTCACTAACAACGTTTATGGGCTTGGATGTCGTTGAACTCAAACATACGGTGTACGAATCTGTTGTACACGGAGAACCCCTGCCCATCCATAAAAACATTCACAAGATGGACTTAGTCCCAGCGAATATCAACCTGAGTGCTGCTGAGATGGAGTTGGTAGTTGCTGAAATGCGGGAAGTACGTCTCAAGGATGCCTTGGAACCCCTGTTGTCGCAGTATGATTTCATTTTGATTGACTGCCCACCCAGCTTGGGAGTCTTGAGTTACATTAGCTTAATCGCCGCTACCCATGTCTTGGTGCCGATTGAAACTCAATACAAAGCCTTTTGTGGGACTGAACTCCTACTAAGCACGCTGTCTCGGATTCGCCAAAAAGCTAATCGTCGCTTGAAAATTGCTGGCTTTATTCCCACCCGTTATGATTCACGTATTTCGCAAGATGACCGAACATTGCAGGCAATAAAAGAGCAGCTTTCTGGTTCGGGCAAAGTGTATCCCCCAATTCCTCGTTCCACAGTTTTTGCTGATGCTTCAGAAAAGAATATTCCTGTTGCGATGTACAGTGCGAAACACCCAAGTCTTAAAGTCCTCAATCAGATCGTGCAAAGCTTGGAGGAATTGCTGTGACTCGTAAACGCGACCAACCCTATCAACGTCAAATTCGGACGTTCGATACAGTGTTTAGCTCAAAAGAGCCGCAAGAGGTAACTCAGTTAGTTCCTTTATCCTCAATTCGCCTTCCCGCTCAACAACCTCGGCGTTATTTTGAACAACAAAAAATGGCACAGTTGGTGCTCTCAGTAAAAGAGCACGGCATTCTGGAGCCATTATTAGTTCGTCCCTTACCTGACGGAGAATATGAATTAGTTGCTGGGGAGCGACGTTATCGAGCAGCAAAAGAGGTTGGGCTATTAGAAGTTCCCATTGTTGCGCGTGAACTTACTGATGAGGAGGCACTACAACTGGCGCTGGTGGAAAACTTACTGCGGGAAGACCTTAACCCAGTTGAAGAGACTGAAGGAATCCTGCAATTGCTGGCGCTGAAGTTAGACTTAAGCGTGCAGGAAGTGATTGCCGTACTCTACCGGATGCAAAATGAGGCGAAAGGCAAAGTTACCCGTAACGTTACGGGTAGTTCGGAACAAGA
>DATNPV010000300.1:0-2408 GCA_036703055.1 Waterburya sp. | reverse complement strand
ACAACTGCGGAGTCGTAACTTTATTTTGTGTTATCTGGGTGCGGATTCCTATGGGTTTGTGCATCGGACATTTTTAGAATACTTCTGTGCCTGCGAGTTTGTTGAGCGGTTTGGGAAACGGGGACTTGAAGGGGGTTTGACGCTTGAAGAACTCAAAACGGAAGTTTTTGGTAAGCACTTGCAGGATGAGTCTTGGCATGAAGTGCTGCGGCTGATTTCGGGGATGATTGATACGAGCTTTGCTGGGGAGATTATTGAGTATCTGATGGCTCTGGATGGCAAAGCCCAAAAGTTTATCAATCTATTTCTGGCGGCTAAATGCCTTTCAGACGTGAGGAATAGAAATGCGATAGCTACAGCTTCGGCTCTACTACTTGACCGACTAAAAACCTTAACTAATCGGTATGACCTTTTTGTAGAGGAAGCCATATCAACAATTGCAACTATTTGGCAAGATGATCCCAATACTCTACCCTGGCTTAAAAATTTGGTGCAGTCAGATGTAAATGAGTTTAGCCGGGCAAAAGCCTTAGAAGAATTGGTGAAGGGATGGAAAAACGATTCTGAAATTTTACCCATCCTAAAACAACTTGCTTTATCTGATGGCGATAATACTGGTGAAGTAAATAGGATAGCTATCAAACTATTAGTGAAAGGTTGGAAGAATGACCCAAATACTTTACTTTGGCTCAAAGAGCTAGCTCAGTCAAATTCTGATAGGTTTATAAGACATCAGGCAATGCAGCAATTAGTGAAAGCTTGGAAGGATGAGCCTGATATTTTACCTTGGCTCAAAAATAGGGCCCAGTCAGATGTTGATCCATGCATTCGACAATTAGCGGTAAATGAATTAGCAGACGCATTCAAGGATAGCCCTGATATGCCCAACTTCTTGGCTAACTGCGCTATAAATGAATGCTTGGATGCCATTAAACATAAATATTTTTGGCCAATGAATCCTCGACAAGCAGCACTTGCAGCAATTACCAAACAATATCCTGAGCATCCCCAAACTCTACCCCTATTGCGTAATCGTGTGGAAAATGACCCAGACGACAAAGTGCGCGAGTTCGCCATGCAAGAGCTAGCCAAGATTGGGAAAGATGAGCCTGGAATGTTTGAATTTTTCTGCCATCGCGCCCTCAATGACCCCTTTGAGCGTCAGGATGAAGAGGAAGATAATCTTAGGCAATTAGCACTTGAGATAATCATCAAGCAATATCCCGACCATCCCCAGACTATACCCCTCTTACGGGACAGAGCAGAAAATGACCCAGATGATCGTCTGCGCCAGTTCGCTAACAAGAAATTGGCAGAATTAGAAGTGTAGAATAGCCTACAAAACCATGAACACTACTGAAATTCGTCAGCAAATCAACCAACATCTGGACCGGTTATCCTCCGAACGCCTCCAGCTAGTTGCTGAGTTTTTAGCTTATCTAGCAGACAAAGAAAGCGAAGAGGCAACCCAAGAACTTCTCGACATCCCTGGATTTATTGAATCCTTCGAGAAAGGAAAGAAAGATATTGCAGAAGGTCGTGTAGCGAACTGGAGAACAATCCGGACTGATGTATGAAGTTGTTTTATCGGCTGAAGCCCAAAAAATTTATGTATCAGCAGACCCAGCTTTAGCTAAGAAGATTGCCAGATGTTTTGAACAACTAGAACAATCTCCTCGTTATCACCCTAACATCAAGCCCCTCAAGGGTGACTTTACAGGATATTACCGCTATCGCATCGGTGACTATCGAGTGATTTACCAGGTTGATGATGAAACAAATCAAGTTATTGTGACTACTATTGTTCATCGCCGAGAAGCCTATGAGTAAGTATGAAATACCTTACATTAGTGAAGAACTGCGAGGTTTAGTTGCAACCCGTGCTGATTACCTGTACGAGTATTGCCTCATCTCAGAAACTGATTGGTCTTTGTGCTATCAAGTCAATCATATTATCACCATAAAACACGGTGGAATCACAACCGCTGATAATCTTGCCTATGCTTGTGCCTTCTATAATCTTTACAAATGTAGCGATGTAAACAAGGTTGAAGTTAAGCCGAGTTGCCTGACAAGGCGATCGCTCAAATCTTGCACCTTAAAATTGTCACGAACTATAGATGTAAGCTTGTCTCAATCGCCGTATCATCTCTCTACGCACCTCATTGGAGACACGGTAACCCCGCTCCCAGTGTTCCAACTTAATATTGTCAACATAGAACTTAACAGTAAATTCCATAGTGGGGTGAGTAGGGAAATATTATCGCTAATACTCCCCCCTCTCAAAACCGGACGTGCGACTTTCACCGCATCCGGCTTCCAAAAATCACTGAGCTGCCAGGTTGTGAATTTGCTGGTGACAGTAGAGATGGAGGTATTCTAGGTTTTCATACGTGTCTTTACCTCCT
>DATNPV010000296.1:0-7238 GCA_036703055.1 Waterburya sp. | reverse complement strand
CTTGCGTCTTCAGAGGACATCATCGAGGTGGTGACATTCTTCATCGCACGGATGCTTTCAGCAACGGCTTCAATCGGAGTGCCAAGGGAGTTGTACATTTGGCGAACACCAATGACTCCAATCTCTTGAATTGGTGTAGCATCACCAGCCACAACACTATAGGTGATTAAGCGCAGGTAGTAATCCATGTCCCGCAGGCAAGTCGCCGTCATCTCCTCGCCGTAGGCGTTGCCACCCGGAGAGACAATGTCTCGGCGCTTTTGGAACAGCTGGTTTGCAGCTTGCTTAACAATGCGTTCCCGGCTTTGTGTTAGGGATTGAGCAAGGCGCAGACGGCGCTCACCACTCATAACAAAGCTCTTCATCTGGTCTAACTCCCCAGGGGTGGGATAGCGAACCTCGGCGTCCGCATTCACAATCAACTTCATGAGAATACTCATTAACAGACTCCTTCAAAAAATAAAATCAATGTTCTAGATGTGTTGTAAACAACACTCGATCCTTGAGCTATCTACCGAACAAAGCCCAAGTTCATCAGTTCCTTGGGAGATGCCACCACATCAATTGCCACCAAGAAAATCTTGCCTTGAGGATTGAGCAAGAACCGCCATGCTAGGTTGATGCCAACACTGTCACCAAACCAGGGAGTATGCACTTTACCCGTCACTTTAATTTGAGTAAACTCTCCTTCTGCTGCCTCAGATATCCCTTGCTCTGGTATCAGCTTGAGTCCGTAGCATTCTTCACGCATATACGCGAGGATGTTCTCGTGACCTGCAATCGGTTTCTCGAAAGGGGGTTGCAGGGCACCGTCTTCAGCAAATAAAGCTACAGCCGCCGGAAAGTCAAAGGCGTTCATAGTCTCCATGTAGCTGAGGACTGTAGAGTTGTCGATGCCCTCAATGCTGACCTTATCTCGGGATGCGAAATCTTTAGGTGGAGCTACAGGTTTTTTGAGTTTTGGAGTACCGCAAGTTGGGGCATACCCCATGTTGACGACAATCTCCCGTAACACGCTCAGTTGATGTCCTCCTTCAAGCTGACGGATGGTTTCGAGTACATCTGATGCCTTCGCAGACAGTTTATAGCCTTCTGGAATCGGAGCAACGATTCCCTGTTTCATCCACTCACTTAACTGATACCAGAAGCCCAACTTGACATTCATGCCCAAAGACGAATAGGTGCGGCAGATGGGAGTATCAGTCTGGTTAACCAAATCGCACATCACTTGCGCTTGCTCCAACGCAGGCATCTGCTTGATTTGATTCAGGGTGTTTTCTGCAAAGATCATGTTGGCTACCGACATAGCCGCAGGAGTGATTGTAACTCCCATTTCGGTATAGGCAAACCAAAGTAAAGCCAACTGATCCTCAGCGCTGAGTTGATTGAATGATTCAACTGTAGCTGGAATCGCATCAGCAACTTGAGTGTTCGGGAAAATTGACTGAGCTGAATCGATAGTAAATGACATGATCAAAATCTCCAGAACGAAATTAAATTAATTTGTTGGTAGTGTTTCAACAATGGTGATCTCACTTGGAACTGTCGGATATAACGGCTTTTCGAGACTTAAATCGCCATGTTTAAGAACATTACCCAAAATGCGTTGAGCGATCGCGTAATATAAGAGGATTGTTGGCAAATCGCTAAACAGCCAAGCACAGCAACAAACTCATCAATATTCAGGGGTTTGGCGAACCACAAGTCAAACCCAGCCGAGAGAGCACGTTTTTGTATCTCTTGAGTTGCATAGCCTGTCACAGCAATGGCTAGCAACTCTTTCCCTCGCGCTGCCGTGAGTGTTCTCACCTGGCGAATCAGGGCAAAGCCATCCTCTTTCGGCAAAGCAATCTCGCTCACGAGGACATCCGGTTGCCATTGTACAAATATTTTCAGAGCTTGTTGGACTAAAAAGGCTACTCGTACCTTCGCTCCATAGGGTTGCAGCAGCGCCGTCATCAAATCGCAGGAATCGATATTGTTATCTACAACAAGTATTTGAAGCTCTTGGAGGGATGGAAGATGAGTCGGTAATTCATGATTTAAATACATAGCAGCTCCAATCGGATTTAACCTGTAACGACTGCTAAAAAACGCTAACCCTATAAATGCGTTAACCAGAAGGTATCGAATTTCTTCTTGCTTCCCCTACACAATGACAGTGTTCTGCTTCATTTCTGGGATTATGTGGTTAACTACGACAGGAAAAGTAAGGAAAGTATCAAATCTAAGTTCTTACAACGTGGAGCAGTAACTATAGGAAGTTACTACTCCCATCGCCAGCATGAGCTATCTATGCGTTTAATTACCCAGGAATCAACACTGTGTCAATGATGTGGATGACACCGTTATCAGCACCAACATCGGGTGTTGAGACTGTTGCATCATTAACCTTAACACTGCCATTGGAAACGTCAATTTTCACATCTGAACCTTCAACCGTAGTTGCTGATCTCAGCGTTAAGCTAAAGTCAGCCGCCTTCACCTTGCCTGAAACGACATGATAGGTCAGGATTCTCTTGAGCTTTGGAATATCCTTAAGCAATGCGTCTACCGTGCCGTCCGGAAGCTTAGCAAATGCCTCATCAGTAGGTGCAAAGACGGTAAATGGGCCAGCGCCTTTTAGAGTATCTACCAGACCAGCCGCCTTGACTGCAGCAACCAGGGTGTTGAAGGAACCAGCCTTAACGGCAGTATCAACAATATCAGCCATTTGTTTTACCTAGTTTTGTGCAATCTGTTAATAACTTTTAGTATGACATGTTTTTGTTAAAAATGCTGTTCAACCCATTGTTTGATAAATGCATGAATTGTATAGATTGTACAGCAAATATCTAAAGCATTATAAAAAAAACTAGATCTAAAATTTCATAATTAAAATATACGTCTTTAGGACTAGAGGTAGATTTTATTAAATCATCAATAAAAACATTAAATCTCATAATGAATTTATATCTATGGGCTGATTTTCTAATCAGAAAATAGTCACTTAAAAAGTCTATAATATAGGTATAAAAATTTATCTGAGGGCATACACCTATGCGCTACACCAATAAAGAAGGGAAAACCCTCAATCTTGATGAACATCCTTCTAGTGACGGCAGTGAGCTAATCCCTGCTGAAGTCCAGGCCAATACACGCCGTGATGGCAATAAATTGCTCGATATGCCTCTCACCCCTGGCTACACAGTAGATGAGGAAGGAATCAACAATAACTATGCAATTGAGCCTGATATGTCCTCGGCAGAGTATCCTTCACCAAAACAGCAGCGACGTTATATCTTCTTGGGGGCAGGAGCCATCCTGTTTGTTGCCCTAATCGTGCTGATTGCATTTGTTGCCAGCTAATCGTACCACTAGATGATTGAGTGCCCAGTTTGCTATCCTCTTCCCAGACCGTTTCCCTCTTTGAACTTAACTCGGCTTACACAAAATTCTGATCACTCTCCGCAAGACCCATATCTGCAAGAATTTGTGAGGTGGGCAAGTCAAAACCGGAAATGGCAAGGAGATTGAATTGATAGACCACTCATTTGGGTTCTACGGCATCGCTTTTTTTGGAATTATTCTGGCACGGTACTTTCTGGTGGCGGGGGGAACGTATTTGTTCTTTTATTCGCCATTTAGTCAGTCTTTCATTAATGACAATCTGCGGCATCAGTCTCCCTCCTGGCGATCGATTCAACGCGATATTAAACTCTCCGTTCTCTCGGCGGGGGTGTTTGCGCTGGCGGCGGCATTCATGCTGTCAGGGTACAGTTGGGGCATTACCCGCTTATACAGCCACCCTCAACAGTATGGGCTGTGGTATTTAGGTGTTAGTTATGGCGCGGTGTTGGTTCTTCAGGATGCCTATTTTTATTTCACTCATCGATTGTTTCACCACCCGTCACTCTTTCCCTGGTTACACCAGGGACATCACCAATCGCGCTACCCTACCCCGTGGACCTCGTTTGCCTTTGACCCATTAGAGGCGGTCATTCAGTCGCTTTTCCTGGTCGGTATCGTATTTGTCATCCCGCTGCATTTCATCACCTTGATTGCGGTACTCACCACGATGACGGTTTGGGCGGTGTTAAACCATCTTGGGATTGATCGGTTGCCCTCCTCATTTCCTCACCATTGGTTGGGTAGGTGGTTCATTGGACCTGCCCATCATTCCATTCATCATCTTAAGTACACCGTGCATTACGGACTGTATTTCACGTTCTGGGACAAACTTCTTGGCACTCAGGACTCAAATTATGAGAAGAAGTTTGATGAGCATCTGACGGGTAAAGTCGATGGAGCTTAACCTTGCATCTTTAGTGGTGAAGCGTCAATCAATTTCGATCTGGGACAAACACCCAGGACTTACGCAAAAGCCCCCCGACGCCCCCAATACTGGGAGGACTTTCATCTTACTTCCCCTTTGCCTTGGGGGGCATCGGGGTCCCCTCTGGGGTTGGGGAGGAATGGCGGGGCTTTCTTAAGGATTGTGCGTAAGTCCTGACACCACAATAATCCCGATCACAAGTTTGGTTAATTAGTTAACGAGAGTCAGTATGACATAGTAATAGTAGAAATAATGTTTAACCCAATGTTTGACTAGTGTATAATTTGTATAACTTGTACTGAAAATATTTAAATCTTTACCAAAGAATGGAAATGTATCTCTCTCTTTTAGAGGTCAAAGAGTACAATAGTATTATCAAGAGATAATCAAAATTTATCTTCAAATAATAAACCTAATAAATTGAGGTAACCACAGTTAATTTATTTTTTAAATTATCATTTACTGAAGCATTGAGCGAATAAAAAATGAAAAATATCTAAACATGACTGTATATGTGGTTATTCAATTAGTTCAAGTTATCGGGGTTTCTAGAAATTTTAACCTTAAAAACAACAATAAAAAGGAAAATAAATGCCTAGACTGGTAGGACAGCGCTCTAATAATAGAGCAAACATCAGCGTTTTAATTATCTTTGCTGCCATCGTTGGGATACTCCTCGAATATCTTGGCGCGATCGACATCGTTCCTGGTTTTGGTCGCGAGGGGGGCTACTTTCAGCTTCAAGGTCAGCCAACCAACGAACAGGGCATTAGACAAACTCATCAATAAGAACTGCGAGGAATTAATAAATGCTTAAAGGTAGTGACATTATCGGTAAAGTAGTTGTCACCTACGACACGGGCAAGAAAATTGAGCGAATTCGAGATTTAATTTTTGATCAAGAACGCAATCAACTTTTGGGTTTCCTGGTTGGAGAGAAGGGAATATTTCGGGACGCAAAAGTGATTCCCTTGAAAGAGGTGCAGGCGATCGGGTTAGATGCGATCGTGGTTCACTCGAAAGACTCTGTGGTCGGGGCACATGATATTCCTGTGATCGAGGAGATTTTGCACCATAACAATGTGCTTAGAGGAACAAAAATCCTGACCACTGCGGGACTCAACCTCGGTGAACTGGTCGATTTGTTCTTCGACGAGCATAGCGGACTGGTGGAAGGATACGAAGTCTCCGGAGGTGTGTTTGCCGATGCTTATTCGGGGCGATCGTTCGTTCCCGCTCCCGAAACGCTAAAAATTGGTTGCGATGTCGCCTTTGTGCCTCCAGAAACGGCTCAGATGATGGCAGAACAGGTCGGTGGCATCCGGGGAGCCGTCCAAGTAACTGGAGATATGTGGCAAGACTCGGCTGAGACTGCAAACCGTAGACTGCAAGCCGCCGCTCAAACCGTCAATGAGCAACTGCAAAGCTCGGTAGAGACTGCGAACCGTAGGCTACAAGAAGCCAGCCAAAATGTAGGTGAGCAACTGCAAGCGGCGAACGATGCCACCAGCAGCAAGGTGCAAGGCTTTAATCGAGATGCGGCGGCAACGCTTACGAACAATCTGGTTGACCCTACGGAGCAAAAAGCCTACGTGATTGGCAAGCATGTCGAGCGAGATGTGTTGACTCAAGACGGTAGCATACTGCTATCTCCAGGGCAGGAAGTGACGTTAGACTACGCGGAAGCTGCCGATCGCATGGGCATCCTCGATCAGCTCTATCGAGCAACGGGTGGCAGCCTGACGGCAAACATCAGCCGTCATCTTCAAGCCGCAACGAAATTGACTAGCAATCGAATTCAGAGTACGACTCAGAGCAGCGTCGCTAATTTACGTCGCTCGGTTGATGAGCTGGCAACACATGTAGCGACGCTCCCAAGGGGAGCTGCCCAAGGGGCTGTTGAGCAGACAAGAGGGCGTAGGGTTCTACAAACCGTGCGTGCTGACGATGGTTTAATTATTGCGGCATCCGGTCAGATTGTGATGGAACCCGTCATCGATCGCGCCCGGATTTATGGGAAAGAAGCCCAATTGCTGACTGCTGTGGGTTTGACTCTGGCAACCGCAGTTCGTTCTACCGCCAGTGACTTATGGTTAGACACCAAAGTTCAACTGAGCGATCAGACAAGCATTGCCCAAGAGAACCTCAACACCTTTTGGCAAAGCTTGCAAGAGCAGGTAGAAGAATTACGAGAACGCAGCGTGCGGGCAATCAGGAAGCAACTTATTGAACAAGCGCTGGGGCGTCCAGTAACCCGTGTCATTCTTGACACTGAAGACAACGTAATTCTCAATGTGGGTGAACTGATTACGAACCGCGCCATCCAACAGGCAACAGAGAACGGAGTCCTGAATATCTTACTGAATTCGGTTTACTTCAAGAAGCCAGAAATCTCTCTTCAGGAGCTGCGGGCTTCAGAACGCGGAACAGCAGCTTTGGAGTACCACGAAAATGGGCGAGTTCAATCTGAATCTCAATCAGTCTCGGTGAACTAGCGCGAAGCATCAAACCCCACTTGACGCTTCATTACTTAAACAGCGGTCAATTAGACTATGTATAGCTGTCGCCATCAAGGTTAGGACTTTCTTTAACGGCTGAAACTACCACATACCAGTAATCAGCATAAAAGCCCTATGCCTTCTGCCTTTTGCCTTTTGCTATAACTCGTGATGTGAAAAGCGCACCCCTAGCATTTGAGAGGGGAACTCATGGGTGAGTGGAAACTGATCGGACTGCACGCGATCGCACATCATACGTCGAAAGTCGTGGCGGATGAATGACTTTCACAGCATATTTAGGAAAGATTTATGACAACACAAGCAACTATTGCTGAAGGCAAGCATCGCCTTGCTCTCAGTTGGCCGACTGTTGCCTTTATGGGTGCAGTTCACGCTTTGGCTCTTTTGGCTCCCTGGTTTTTTTC
>DATNPV010000292.1:0-9748 GCA_036703055.1 Waterburya sp. | reverse complement strand
CGCAGCTAAGAGTGTAGCTGAAGGTGTTAACCAAACTGTAAACGGTGTAGGGAATGCTTTAAAAGATACAGTTGAGGAGGTTAAGCCATCTGTAGTAGGTCTAGTAGATGCAGTCAAAGATACAGTTGAGGAGGCTAAGCCCTCTTTAGTCGGTGCAGCCAAGAGTGTAGCTGAGGTTGTTAACCAAACTGTAAATGGTCTAGGGAATGCCTTAAAAGATACAGTTGAAGAAGTCGAGCCATCTGTCATAAGTGAACAGGACGCTGTTCAATCTGCACTAGAAGAGTTTAAGCCGTTTGTAGTAGATGTAGAAGACAATGCCCAAGCTGCACCTGAACAGTTCGAGCCATCTGATAATCCCAACAGTAAGCTACATGAAGAACAGCTAATTGGGCGGCAACGGGGGAAGTTGAACCAAGAGCATCCTCTTAGTAAGGATGATAATCAGCAGGCTCGTGAAAATTTAAAGTCTTCACAACCGTCTAAGAATCATCAAGAAATAGATATAAAATCTATTCATGATATAAAAATTCAACCAAGACAAGAAGAGTTTACAGATAATCACCCAAAATTTACTCAAGGAATTAAGAAACCAACAATTCAATTAGAGAGTAAAAAAGTCACAAATTTTGTGGGAATTATTGTAGGGACAGTTAGTGTAATTTTAATGGGCTTAGCCCTAGAATTTAGTCCAAAACAGAAACAGAACTTGTTGGAAACAAAATCTCCAAAACCTAATCTAGAAACAAAATTAATAGAATCTCATTTAAGTATAAGCCCAACCCGGAAAGCAACACCAAAACCTACGGCTAATGGTTGGATTTTTTTAGGCAATATCAACAATTCTTCGGCTAAAGCATGGGTTAGAAAATCGCTAATCAAGGGGTCACAATCCATCGATTCACCTGTTGTGCCATCAGTAGGGTCGATAGTAACTATAACGGCTAAAACAGGCGTGATGTTGAGGAAGAATAGACCCCAAAAACCTAAGTTTAATCCTAAAGAACAAAAAGCTTTAGGTAGTCTTAAGCCTAGAGAGAAGATAAAAATTCTTAAAGTAGAGTCTATAACACCTTTTAATACCACTCAACCAACCACGAAAGTTTGGGCACAAGTCCATAGATGTGGTAGTTCTTCTTGTAAGTAGGTTGTAAGTAGAGGCTTCCAGGCAAAGGCGTAAACTGAATGTGATTAACGATCACAAACACGATTTTCCGCTTGAAAATCCCGCTACACTCCGCTTTTAACATTGCTTGTAGATGCTTGTGGATGCTAACAAGGGAGCCTGCGATCGCTTGCTCTGTTGTCTGGCGATCGCGTACCCTCTATGTAGAGACAAGAATGCCGCACGCTCTTGACTGTATAGCAGTCGCCAGGGCAATTAGGACTCTCGCCAAATACTGAAACCAAGACCCGTCAATATGCATCCCTTCTACCCTCTGCCTTCTGCCTTGGAGCCCTCTACGTTCTACCTTTTGATATATCTAGTCGCCAAGAGAACCAAAGACATCTTTTTTACGTCTAAGAGTCTGAATTTTGTTAGTTAACCAGCCGCTTCATTAGCCACTACTGAGGTTCCATCTACAGGGGTAGTTTACTTAATAACCTGCTCGTTCTCCACTGGGACTAAAATGTAAGTCCTCTGCTTATCTGATGTCTTAACGTCCTGATTACTAGATGGCTCGACATCCTCAGTTGTACCCTTGACGGAATTCATTGTACTTTTTACAACGTCGTTCACGCCCTCAGCTGTACCCTTAACGGTGTTCACTGTATCTCTTACAGTGTAGTTAACTCCTTCAGCTGTACCCTTAACAGCGTCCACTGTATCTCTTACAGTGTAGTTAACCCCTTCAGCTGTACCCTTAACTGTATTCCCTACGTCTTGGACAGTGTCGTTAACACCCTCCGCTACATCTTTTATTCCGTTTCCTACCTCTTTTACAGCCTCGTTAACACTCTCAGCAGCATTTTTGACGGCGTTTCCTACACTTTTTACAGTCAGGTTAACCCTCGCCGCTGTACCTTTATTAGCCAAAGCGCCAGCTAGAGCACCCAAGGTAGCACCAATGACTGCACCAATTGCTATTTTAGCTAACCCATTACTCATGCCTGTGCCAGATGAATCAGCATCATGTTGATACGGAATCTGCTCAACGATTACCTCATCTGCATCGAAAACCTGGTCGTTTTCAATCGTCATAATCATCTCCTTAAACTGATTAATAGGGGTCTGTTGACACAACAAAAAAGCGACGCTGAGACCTTGTTTGCCTTTACTAGGTAGGAGCTAAGCCCACAAAATTAGCTAGCATAAGTGGCTAATTTCTGGTTTTACAGGTAGTCATAAATGTGTAATACCATTTTACGTTTAGTGCGCTACACATTGGCCTCCTAACCCCCCTGAGCAAGGGGTGAACAAGAAAAGCCTTTGTAGCAGGCTTTTAGTAAATTGGTATAAGGATAGTGTTTACACTCCTTAAGGAAAGGAACTGCATCTTATCCTTAAGTGTTTATGACTACCTTTTTGGGTTTATTTCGGCTGTAGGTCAAGTAATGTCTTACTGCAAACTGTAAAGACTGAGCCTTCGTTACAGTATCTTGGTTCTATCAATGACCTCAAAACATTAAGTATCAAGGTCTAATTTTGCTCGACGGATTCTATATTCGACTTCAACGGTATCCTGTTCCACTGACTTAAGAACACTCAACTGTTCACCCAGGCAGGCTTGCTTCTAAATGTCACCACTTAAAACTTTCGCTGCCAACATCTTGCCCTTCACGGATGTCCGTTTCACCGAGAACTACAGGCGTTTCAGGATTTACATCTTTGGCTTGATCGACAATTCGGTCTATCTCCGCTGGGTCTGAAATGACCTCTATCTGGGTTTCAACTGGCTGTGCCATGCTAACCTTACCCGTATCGACCGACGAGTTGTCTATAACTACCCGATCTTTAGCTTGGTTGTCGCTCGGATTGTCAGATGGCTTGATATTCTCAGCGGTATCCTTGACGGCGTCCAATCCACCTACTACAGACTGCTCAGCAGAATCAGTTGTATCCTTAATGGCGTCCCCTACACGGCTTACAGATTGTTTAGCAGAATCAGTTGTATCCTTAACAGCATCCAATACATTTCTTACGGCGGGTTTGACAGATTCAGCGGTACCCTTGACGGCGTCCAATGCACCGGATACAACCTGATTAACGCCCTCAGCAGTATCTTGTACAGCACCGGTTACAGCATAGTTAACACCCTCAGCTACACTCTTTGCCGCGTCCCCTACACCTCTTGCTGTTTGGCTAACACCCCCAGCTATAGTTTTTGTTGCCTCTCCTACACCTTTTACAGCGTGGTTAACACCTTGAGCTGTTCTCTTACCAGCCAGAATGCCAGCTACTGTACCCAACGTAGCACCAATAACCCCTCCCACTAGTGCTCTAGCTAACAGAGGATTCATGCCTTTGCTTGCTGGCTGAACACTGGGTTGAGGCGTAACTGGCTGAACACTGGGTTGAGGCGTAACTGGTTGAACACTGGGTTGAGGTGTAACTGCCTGAACGCTGGGTTGAGGTGTAATAGTAGCAGTATTTTCTTCTCTAGGTAACCTAGTACTTGTGCTTGTATTTTCTGCACGAGGATAGGGTTGACTCGTCGTTATAGGTTCAGCATTCTTGTCAGGCTTATCCAAAGTTTGCTCGTTATAAGTCATATGATCACCCTTGTACTAAAACGGCTTAACGTTTATCTGCCGTAGATTGTTTTCGCTTGTCAATCTAACAATCACAGAGAAGGACTTAATCAATCTAACGAGAGATAAAAATTGCAGAACTTACAGATGCCTTGACAGATGCCTTGAATAATTGTCATGCAAGTGTACCCCCCTCGTTGTCAGAAGGTAACGAGAGTGACTATTTCAGTGATTTGATTGGGCAAGAAGAGTTCTTGACAGTTGATTTAACGACCCATTAGATATTTTGTCCAAAGTCCAATAAAATAGCTTGGCGTTACAAGCAAGACATAAGGCAAAGACGATGGTTGAGGCAAAAATTGGGATTATTGGCGGAAGTGGGCTTTACAAGATGGACGCCCTCAAGGATGTGAAAGAGGTGCAAATTGATACACCTTTCGGTGCCCCGTCCGATGCCTTGATTGTGGGAACCCTGGAGGGAACTCATGTGGCTTTCCTGGCGCGTCACGGTCGAAATCATCACCTGACGCCCTCCGAGTTGCCCTTTAGAGCCAATATTCATGCGATGAAGCAGCTGGGAGTGGAGTATCTGATCTCCGCTTCAGCCGTAGGTTCCTTGAAGGCAGAGGTTAAACCCTTGGATATGGTAGTACCCGATCAATTTATTGATCGGACAAAAAATCGGGTTTCTACCTTTTTTGGAGAAGGGCTTGTCGCTCACATTGCGTTTGCTGACCCCGTGTGCCACAAATTAGCCGGGATTTTAGCCGATGCCGTTGCCAGCCTTGAGTTGCCGGATGTGACGCTGCATCGAGGGGGTACGTATGTCTGCATGGAAGGGCCAGCATTTTCCACCAAAGCCGAGTCACATCTTTATCGCAGTTGGGGGGCAACCATCATTGGCATGACGAATTTACCAGAAGCGAAGCTAGCGCGGGAAGCGGAAATTGCCTATGCTACCTTAGCCCTAGCAACCGATTATGATTGCTGGCATCCCGACCATGACAGCGTAACAGTAGATATGGTGATTGCTAATTTGCAACGCAATGCCACCAACGCTCAGAAAGTCATTCAAGAAACCGTGCGACGCTTAGCTGAAAATCCGCCAGTATCAGAAGCACATTCGGCTTTAAAGTATGCAATTTTAACACCACTGGATAAAGTGCCAGCGGCAACAAAAGAGAAATTGGGATTGTTGTTGAACAAATATCTGTAGGATAGCTTCTCTCCTATATAAGTAGGTAGGCGCGAAAAAACGTCAGGTGGGCATTGTCTACAAAAATCTAAGACCTGATGCCGCCATAGTTTCAAGCAATGGCCACCCTACAAATTTGTTGACTCTCAATAAGTTACGAAACTCCCTCTTCCTTCTCTTCCTCTGCGTCCTGTGATCCTCTGTGGTTAGTTATTACTGACCCATCAAACAGGACGACTATAGAGAGCAGATTGGGAAGAATCGTTGCAAAATTACCGATTTGGAAAACAACCGGATAAGGTAAAACCATTTCGATAACTCGTTCCAAATCAGGTGGTTATGTCTCGCCTATCTCGCCGTCAGTTCTTCCAATTTGCTGGGGCTGTCGCGCTTGCGGATTTCTCGCCAAGACTTTATCGATGGCTATCGCAAGGGAGTGGCAAAAGGTGTGGTTCTGGCGGCAACGAACCCCTATCAAACGGCAATAGATGCGCGTTTAAATGGCTTCAATGCGGGTGCGTTTACCTACTTATTGACGCAGTATCTTTGGCAGCAAACGAGTACGCCGGAACGTGTGATCGCGTCTTTAATACTGGTAAATGAGCCTCTGATACTCGTGAATGAGTCTTTGATACTCGTCGTTGAGTCTTTAATACTTGTGAATGAGTCTTTAATACTCGTCGTCGAGCCTCTGATCCTCGTCGTTGAGTCTTTAATACTCGTGAATGAGCCTCTGCTCCTCGTCGTTGAGTCTTTAATACTTGTGAATGAGTCTTTAATACTCGTCGTCGAGCCTCTGATCCTCGTCAATGAGTCTTTGATACTCGTCATCGAGCCTCTGATCCTCGTCAATGAGTTTCGGAACCTCTTCCTCTGGAATTACACTCTGGGTAGCATCCAAGGCAGTTAACCAACGCTGGCTCTCTTTGTCGCGTAGCGACATGATAACGGCTATCTCTCTACTGAATCAGCACTAAGTAAGACTCTGTATACAATCGCTGCTATCCCTGTGACAGAGGAGATGGATAAATGCAGTCCTTAATATTTTGGTGGATGTAAAAAGTCCAGCTTGGCTGCAATCGAGCCTTGCTCACTTCTGTCAGATTGAGTCGTTGGGAGACTTGAGGTTATGCGCTGGGAATTGGGTCGCAAAAGTACTAATGTTGAGGATAGACGTGGGACGCAGATTTCGGGGCCTGTGGTGGGAGGTGGCATTGGAGCCATTGTTCTGTCAGTGATTGTTGCCCTTTTGGGGGGTGACCCCAGTGTGATTTTGAATCAACGAGAAGCACCGAGCACTCGCCCCCGTACCGAGTCGCCTCAAACACAACGTAATGCGGCAAATGATCGCATGGCTGATTTCGTTTCGGTTGTGCTGGCGGATACCGAGGATACTTGGCATAACTTGTTTCGGCAGATGGGCAGGACTTATGTAGACCCCAAGTTAGTTCTCTATTCGGGTGCGGTGGAGTCTGCCTGTGGTTTTGCGCGATCGGCGGTTGGCCCATTCTATTGCCCCGCTGATCAAAAGCTCTACATTGATTTAAGCTTTTATGAGGATTTGAAGACTCGGCACAACGCACCTGGAGACTTTGCCCAAGCGTATGTAATTGCTCACGAGGTTGGGCATCATGTCCAGAATCAACTGGGCATTTCTGATAAGGTTCGTGCATTGCAGAGTCGAGTCGATCGCGTCAAGGCGAATCAGCTTTCAGTGCGGCTGGAGTTACAGGCAGATTGTTTTGCTGGCATTTGGGCGAACCATGCTAATCGATCGCGGCACATTCTTGAACAGGGCGACGTTGAAGAGGCGCTGAATGCTGCCAGCCAGATTGGGGATGATCGCTTGCAGAGCCAAGCCAAAGGGTATGTTGTCCCAGAGTCTTTTACACATGGTAGTTCAGCTCAGCGTGTCCGCTGGTTCAATCGGGGAATTCAGACGGGCGAGCCTGCACAATGTAATACCTTTGAGGTAGCAAATCCTTAGAATTGTCACCAAAAAAGGCAGCCATTAGGTTAAGTAAGTGCGATCGCACTCCACAAAACAAGCCCCCAACCAAGGCTAGGACGGGGGCTTTGTTTTCAACGCTACTGACGACTTAACGAGAGTCAGTTCCTTGATTGGGACCACCAATCACCTTAACCTCCCCTCCAGCCGCTTCAGGTTCGGCATTGGAACGAACCTCAGTACCCGATTCTTGACCTGTCATGCGATATCTCTCATCGAGCGGAGTGTTACCCTCTTGTGTGGTTGGTACAGTTGTTTGGGTTCCAGGATTATCTTCAGGGTCATATTTAGCGTTATCGTCCCGGTTGTCTTGAGGATTATTTGATGTCATAATTTGCACCTATTTTTTACCTTATTCCACAAGGCTATTATTCACTTAATCGTGAGTGGTCTATCCCGGGACAGGACTAGGTTGTATGACTAATTGTGGAGATAATCATGAGCGGGTGCGATCACAAAAGGTATGCTCCAGCACAATCAGGCTTAACATTTGTGGAACCTTGCATACTCCTGAGCTGTATCCTCGGAAAACCGTCAATTTATCAGAGAGTGATGCAAGAGGGATAGCTTCTAAATGCAGTTAGCAGCGGTGTCGGTGATCGGGTTGCTGGGGTAGAGTTTGGTCACTGAGGTGGGGTCAGTCGCCTGGGTTATCATCAAATTTTTTAGGGGTAAAAATCTGATTAAGTTAACTATATTTCTACATAAAAATATTACAAAAACACCCTAGTCTGTATCAAACAAATATTATATTAAATATCTTGCCAATAAGAAGCTCATTGAAGTCTTCTGAATCTAGGAAGCAATAAGGGTTAAAGCACATTGGCCTTAGTGCAATCAAAAATTTGAATCAACGAGACTAGATCTTTATAATGCTGACCTCTGCTTCTGATAGTCTGGGCACGGGGTCTGGTCACTACATTCGAGGTTTATCTCCTACAAAAAAACTGATTTTATTTTTCATTTTGCCCTTATGTTTGTGGCGCATAGGTTTAGCTTTTGCAACATTTGTTTTGGTTCCTCGTTATCATGAGGAGAGAACTATGTACAAATCGATACAGTACTTTACCATCGGGGGAGCTGCCGTTTTCACGACTGTTATGGCAATCGCCATGAAAGCCGTTGCGGTGAATCCGCCGGAGAGGTACCAGAACGTCGGGACCCAGAAGTGTCTGGATAGCAATAGCGCGGGTGAAGTCTACACGTTCAACTGCAACGGCGGCAGTTTCCAGAACTGGAACGTCAGTAGGGTCACACCCTATCGCATATTAAAGAACGCCGCGACGGGGAAGTGCCTGGAAAGCAATAGTGCTGGTCAAGCCTACACGCTCAACTGCAACGGCGGCAGTTTCCAGAACTGGAACATCATTGGCGTCGGCTCCTACATCAAATTTAAGAACGTCGCGACAGGGAAGTGTCTGGAAAGCAATAGTGCTGGTCAAGCCTACACTCTCGACTGCAACGACGGCAATTTCCAGAACTGGCAGTGACAAACCAAATCCAGCCGTCTCCACAATCGTCTACAACCTTTCTTTATTCCGACTTGTAGAGGGAATCCACTCGCTATATAAAAAACCAGATGGAGAGTATGACAGTTGGGATAGTCCTCATAGCTCGGACGTACTTCAATTCCCTGCCATCGTGCAATGAGCTGGGAACTGGGCGATGGATGCTTGAAATTAGGAATGAATCGGGAACTCAACGCTGGCAGATGAACTTGGAACGGGAGTGTGATAACGCTTCTGCCTTGACTGTGTTCGACTGGCAAGTAGGTGCTGAATCTGGGAAAACAGCTCCGTTGTCTCAATCTGCTTACTCAGAACTGCATCTGCTTCTGGACAAATACCCGCTGCATCATTGAGCAAATCTTTTGTGAAAAAGCTGGAGATTAATATTATTAGCGGTGGGTTGTCTAGTTGATGCTTCACCTGACAAATGACTTCAGGACCATCCATGCTACGTTGATAACGGGGCGAGGGTATCGAGAAGTCAATCAGCACCAAGTCAAACTGAGCAGCTTCGCGCAGAAATGCTTGTGCGTCAGTGAAGGTAGACACAGCATATCCTTGCTGCTGTAACCGCAGTGCCAGGACGAAGCACCACGTTTCATTATCATCAACAATAGCCAGATGGTACATGAAACAACTATCCAGAGCGATTTGGATTCTGTATCCCTTTTATCTGACCACTAAACAAATGTGAACTGCCTTAAGAAGGAATGCTAGAGCATGTTTACAAGGTTACTCAAGGATTGCTTCCTTCATCCACAAGATTATAAGGTTAGAACAATGTTGTTCTGGCAAGAATTAAGTTTCACTAATGGGCATGAGGAAGAGAATCGAGTTCCCTCTTTAGAGAGTCGTTTACTTCTACCAAAAGGCGTAAAGTTAACCTCGCTCCTAATTTGAATGGCACTGACATAAGCCCTGAACTAAAGTACCCTCCGGGAACGCCTACGGCGAACGGATTGCAAAAACGATATGTGAGAACAATACGATGAAAGGGTAAGTCAACTTGTTTAGTAGGCATATCCGTCAATAAAAAACTCTCAAATTTAACACATGAATTTAGCACGATACATCTGAAAAGATACAAATGTTGTTATCAATAAATATCCCATAACCACCACAATACCTAGGTAGTTACCATCTTTCAAAGTAACCGATAAAATTACGCCCCATACCGAGGCTCCTGAAAATAGGAACGCTTGCTGTACTAGAAGCTGCTTAATTCTTTCATTAATACAAGTAATTTCTGCAAATCCATCTCCTGTACCACAGTCACAAGTTAATAGGGAATTGAGCAGTTTTGCTAATCCATAATATGAAGAAAATGCAAGCAACAGTAGCAAA
>DATNPV010000287.1:0-10332 GCA_036703055.1 Waterburya sp. | reverse complement strand
AGAGCTTGTATAAGTTCATGGCTAATCAGTAAAAAATTCCTGCAATTTAGGCTTCTTCACCCCTTTAGGAGACTTAAAGATGTCAACATTAGCAATTTTCCTCCCTTGCCTCTTTGGCGGTGGAGTCGAGAGAGTACTAGTCAACCTGACCCGTGGTTTTGTTGAGCAGGGTCTAGTCAGGCAAGGTCTAAAAATAGACATAGTTTTAGCGTTTGTTGAAGGCCCTTACTTATCTCTAGTACCGCCAGAGGTGCGAATTGTAGATCTCAAATGTAAGCGGCTGCGAGAAAGTCTTCCCGCATTAGTGGGCTACCTGAAAGAGACTAAACCCGCAGTTCTGCTCACAGCTATGGAAGACACTAATTTAATAGCTTTGTGGAGTCGGGTTTTAGCCGGTGTATCTACACGAGTGGTTGTGAGTGTGCATAACACCCTTTCACGAGAGTCCCAAAACTCAACCAACCTAAAAAGGCGAATGGCACCTTACTTGGCACGAGGCTTCTATCCCTGGGCTGATTCCATTGTTACAGTGTCTCAAGGGGCAGCGGAAGATTTGGCGTGTCTGGGCTTGTCAAAAGAACAGATTAAAGTAATTTACAACCCAGTAGTCACCCCTGATCTGTTTGAAAAAGTCACCGAACCGGTCGAACATCCTTGGTTTGAGCCCGGTTCACCTCCCGTGATTTTGGGTGTAGGGCGCCTAGAAAAGCAAAAAGACTTTTCTACCCTAATTCGAGCCTTTGCTCAAGTGAAGCAGCAGTGTTCGGCTAGGCTGATGATCTTGGGTGAGGGAACAGAGCGACCCCACCTAGAAGCTTTAGTGCAGGAACTGGGTTTAGCCGAAGATGTATCCTTACCTGGGTTCGTCGCGAATCCCTATGCCTATATGGCGCGATCGGCAGTATTCGTCCTCTCCTCATTGTATGAGGGGCTGCCCACTGTACTGATTGAGGCGATGGCTGGGGGAACTAAGGTTGTTGCTACCGACTGTAAGAGTGGACCAGCAGAGATTTTGGAAAATGGTCAGTATGGAAAGTTAGTGCCTGTGGGGGATATCAAGGGTATAGCAGAGGCAATCATTAGCACCTTACAGGAACCATCTGACTCTGAAATCTTACGACGCAAGGCAGCGGAGTTCTCGCTAGAGAGAGCTCTAGCAGAGTATCAAGAGGTGTTGCAAATTTGCTAATATTACCTTCTTTTTCCCAAGCTTGTTGCTCTCATGCTCGATCAGTATAAAGCGTATGGCTATAGGGTTGCTCGCAGCACGCTCGTGATGACATTAAAAACCTGAAGGGGGCAAAGTATGAAAAATAATCATAATCCTTTAGTTAGCATCGTCATCAACAACTACAACTATGAACGTTTCCTACCGCAAGCTATTGACAGCGCTCTGAATCAAACTTATTCCAACACCGAAGTGATTGTGGTGGACGACGGTTCTACTGACAATTCGCATAAAATTATCGCCAGTTACGGGGATAAAATTATCCCCGTACTCAAAGAAAATGGGGGACAAGCTTCGGCTTTTAATGCAGGCTTTGCTGCGAGTCGAGGCGATATTATTTGCTTTTTGGACTCGGACGATATCTTCTTACCTGAAAAAGCGGCAGAAGTCGTAGAAGTGTTTGGCGATCGCGACGACTTGGAATGGTGTTTTCATCCCCTTAAATTTGTGGACGTGAACTTAGCGGACATCAAGGGTGAATCATCTGTGGCTAATAAAAATGGTCACGTTTCCTCAGTCCGCGAGTACGATTTGCGAGAGCTAATCAAAAACGCCAAATTTGACCCGAACTTCCCCTATCCCTCTACCTCCGGTCTTTGCTTGAAGCGATCGCTTCTCCAACAGATTTTGCCCATGCCTGATAAAGCCGGAAGCACTTTACTCAATGATGCCTATTTAATATTTACTTCCAAAGGGCTGAGTAAAGGTGTTGCCTTGAGTAAGGAATTGGGGCTTTATCGGATACACGGTCATAATGCCAATGCGATTGGCAAAGAAACGAAAGGCAAGAGTAAAGATTACCAACTGCGGACAGCCAAGATTAACATTCTTCTAGCCTATTGGGTCGGGGTCAATTTTCCCTCTTTTTCTAAGTTTTCTAATTATGTGATGGGGACAGGAATCGGCGTTTATTTACGTAATGGAGGTAGGGAAGCACAATATCAGAACCTGATTAAAAATCACTTAGCTTCAGTCGCACTTCCCGAAAAATTAAAAATTTACAAAACAGCGATTAAGAATTACATAGAGAATCCTAAATTTTAGCCTGAATTCGTAATTGGCAATCGGTAATTGGAGAATGAAACAGTAAATTATCCGTTACCAGCTAACTCTATGTAGCATTCATAAACCAACTAAGTTTGTGTGAATGATGGCAGCAAAATTGATTCATCGGGCTGTAGTTCCTATCTGCGTTGGTATTATGCTGGGGTGTGCTACTAGCAATCAACAGTCGCCAACTCCTGCACTTACAGCACCAACCTACTATGCCAGCAGGACAAATGGGTATCGTTGGACTAATGTGTCTATAGGAGGAGGTGGCTTTGTTACAGGAGTCTACACTCATCCCCGACAACAGGATTTGGTTTATATCAAGACTGATGTTGGTGGATTTTATCGCTGGAATGGAGTTGATAAAAGCTGGGTTCCATTGAATGAAAGCTTTTCAACTTCTCAGAGCAACTACTACGGGGGAGAAGCCCTAGCGGTTGACCCAAACGACCCGAATATTGTCTACATTGCAGCAGGCAAATATACCAAACAGTGGGCAGGCAAGGGGACAATTTTTAAATCGACCGACCAGGGTAAAACTTGGAAAAAGTTAAACCTAGACTTGCCGATGGGCGGTAATGAGGAGCAACGATGGGCAGGAGAGAGGCTGGCTGTTAATCCCTTTAACTCCAAGGTAATCTTTTTTGGTTCACGCTTAGATGGGTTGTGGAAGTCGTTGGATGCAGGCGCGACTTGGACTAAAGTTACTTCGTTTTCCCCCACGCTGACAGCAGACATTGGCATCCTCAGTATTGTGTTCGACAAGCAAACGCCAGGTCTAGTCTACGCCAACGTCTATGGAGACGGAATTTATCACTCAACTGACACGGGTGTTACTTGGAGCAAAATGGCAGGCAGTCCCAAGCAGGCACAGCGCATAGCTGTCTCCAGTAATGGAGTTATGTATGTCACACACATGTCCGGAGTGAGCAAATATACGAATGGGGCTTGGAGTAACATCACTCCGGGCGGCAAGCCAGTCTCCTTCAATGCCCTGGGTATTAATCCGACTAATCCTAAAGAAATATTAGTCGCCTTGTGCCAGTCGCCATCCACCAAAATCTATAGAAGCTTAGATGAAGGAGCCACTTGGACAGAGAAAAGTGCGTCGCTAAAGCAGACGGTTCCTTGGTGGAAGGACTCGATGTTTTCTTTATGGGCTTCTGCGATTGAGTTCGACCCAAAAGCGCCAAGGAAAGTCTGGTTGACGAATGCCTACGGAACTTGGCACACAGACGATATCAACGCCAATCCAGTGGTTTGGACTAACTATCAGCAAGGACACGAGGAGGTGGTGACTTTCGCGCTGGCTGCGCCTCCCAAGGGGGCGGTTTTGTTAAGCGGCGTAGCTGATGTAGATGGTTTCTATCACGACCGGGGATTGAACACCTACCCATCTAAGAAGTTTAGCAGCAGCGGGCCTTCCTTTGATAATACCTACAGCCTTGTTTACTCACAAAGCAATCCTCTGCACTTAGTTCGTGTCGGCGGTACTCCATGGAAATCAAGTTATACAGGAGCAACCTCGACAGACGGCGGGTTGACGTGGCAGCCGTTTGCCTCATTTCCCCTGAAGACGATACCGCTACGTGTGGCGGTATCGGCAACCGATCCAAATTTATTCGTCGTGGCTGTCAGTAAAGGTCAATCCCTGCGTACCACTGATGGCGGCAAGTCGTGGAAAACTGTGTTGGGGCTACCCAATGGCCCTGAAGGTCCTTGGTACTGGCGTCAGCCGCTAGCAGCGGACAAAGTCGATAGCAACACGTTCTACTACTACAGCGACGGCAAAGTTTACCGCAGTACAGATGGGGGCGCATCCTTCAGGGTTGTCAACGACTCACTTCCCAGCCGCAAGTGGGATTGGTATTCGCTCAAAACAGTTCCTGGTGTGAAAGATGAGGTTTGGCTCAGCCTAGACGAGAGCGGTTTATTCCGCTCGATAGACGGCGGAAAGACACTCAGCAAGCTGTCCTCGGTAGAGAGGGCGCGTTTGTTTGCATTGGGTAAGCCACCGACAGGAAGCACAACTCCAGCGCTTTATCTGTATGGCAAAGTCACTGGCATGGGGGAGGGAATTTTCCGTTCTCTGGATCAAGGACAAACCTGGACAAGCATCGGTACTCCTGCCAATCCGATCGGTAATGACCCTAATGTGATGGAGGCCAGTTGGCAGCAGTTTGGTTTGGTCTTTATTGGCACTAACGGTAGGGGTATCTACTACGGAACTCCAGAGAGTTCCGGACGACAGGCTACCTTGTTTGCGCCAAATCGACCCAGCTGATGTTTAGCGTTTTAGTTGGCTCCAGGGTTAATTATAGCGATCGCAGGGTTGAAGGAGGCTCCAGGGCAGAGGGCTTTTATGCTTATTACTAGTACGTGGTCGTTTGGGCCGTTAAACTGTTCTAACTTTTATGACGACAGCTATATGTTTCATCCAGAAGGTTAAGCCGCCGCCGCAATACAGACAGGTGAGAGATGTTTTGCCACTTGGACTATCTTAAATAGAAACCGGAGCGCTATCTATGCTGCGCTAATGCCGTATCTCAGCGACATGGAAAGAGGAAGCTCTTTTTTCGCTATGTTAAATGAGATAGAGGCTTCCTGATGTACTAACAAAGATAGTAACAAATGAAGAAGAAACGTCCACAACAGCAAGCGACACCCCCAACCAAGGAACTGAAGATTCTTGCAGTTAAGCGCTCACCTCAACAAGTAGAGCCACCACAGGAACAACCAGAAGCGGTATCGGTTGAACAGCCTGTCTCGGAGGCTGCATCGGCTCCGGAGCCAGTGGTATCTAACCCAGTGGATGAGTCAGCTCATGCTTCAGCCGCCTCACCAGCATCTTTGCCTGAGTCAGATGCGCTCCCCTCTTCTCCAGAATCTGCCCCGGAGCCCGTGCCCAACCCAATCGCCTCTTCCCCTGATCAAAGAGAGCAGGGGGAGACAGGGGAGAACAACAGAGAATCGGAAGCTGGGGAAGCTGAGGGAGAAGAGGGAGAAAAACTTTCCCAGCTCCACTCCTCCCCCAGCTCCACTTCTTCCCCAACTTCAGAAGCTCTGCCTTTGGAGCAGGAAACCTTTTTCCAAGCGGTTGGCCTGATCAGAGGTGATATAACTCTCTCAGAAGACAAAACTTCTGTAACCATCGGGAAAAAGCGATATGACCTCTATTACGCCGGCACCCACAAGAGGGCTTATGAGGCACTCAAAAAAGAGATTGAGAATACTGGGATTACTCAGCAAAGGCTAATCGTCTATCCCAAGATTACTCACTACCCAGGAGGAAAACAGCCCTACCGACTAGGATTTCAACTAGTAGGGTTTGTGGGTCACGAGGCTTCTGGGGAGGGACTTCCCAGCGAACTGGAAGATTTGGAGTTCAAAATCTCCGGGTTGTGGCAGTTCATTCCGGTTTGTCGGGTGCCGTGCATTTCGGTGTTTAAAAACTTCAATAAGCAACGGCTTGAGTACATCAAATCAGCGCCCTTGGACAAAAAAGTAAATTTCATGAAAGCTTCTCACATTCCCGTCATGTGGCGAGATGCTCCAGTGCCCCCATTCCGGTTCAACCCAAAGCTGGATAAGGAGACTCAGGGCAAAGCGTCGTTTGTCCAGATCAAAGCAAAATTCAACAGTACTCGCGACAACTTTGAGTTTGTTTCGCTTTTAGGAATTCCCAGCTCAGAGCCGCCGAATTACCTAAAAGCTGGTAAGAAGGATAAGACTGAGGCGGTAAAAGCCAAACGGGCTGCTTTAAGAGAGAGGGAACGCTCGTCATTGCCAGCTCCAGATAACGATGCTGCCCCTAAAACTAGTGGTGCAACCCCCAAGCCAAAGCCTAAGCCCAAGATTATTGCGCCTCAATGATAACCACGCCCGCATTCATGCACTCCAGAAAAGCGAAACGGTATCAGTAGCCATGTCGGTTAATTGTGCAATGATGACCTCTGCTTGCTTTCCTCTTCCCGTAAGAAACTGTTACTCTTCAGTTCTTATCGATGAATTGCATCTCCTGGTACACGGTATTTAGCTCTTGTTGAGTGGATGATAATTCAGCTTGTGTGGTGTCTAACGCGGCGTTTGTCTGTTCGAGTGTTTTAGAGACTTTTGCTAACTTTAAATCCGTGTGTTCCAGTCTCTTCTCAAGCTGCTTAATGTAAGTGACGTTTGTAAACGTCAAGTTTATACCAAGCAGATGACCGCCCGCACTGAAAACGGGAGTGATAAAAATGTCCAAATAGGTTGTGCCATTTGGAACTCTCCACTCTACGTTTTTCAGAGTGGCTGGACGAAAATCGCTATTGACCTGTTTGATAGATGTGCATAAACCAGGAATCTGCCCAGGTTTTAGACTTCGCAAGGGACGCCCCAGATCGTTGAGGGTTAAGCCAATGAGAGCGTTTCCCTGTTCGTTCGCCATCATTAGGCGAGTGTTGGAGTCTACGACTAGCTGGGCAAACGGACTCGTCTCGAACGCTGTTTGCCAGATGCGGACGTGGGTGGGTAGAAAATCGACGGCTTGCTTTTTACGTGTTCGCTGATTGATTTGCAAGTGTTCGTCCACCCCCAGTTTCCGCCCTTTTGCATAAATCCGGTGCTTTTGGTGAACTGGAGTGAAAATTTGTCTTTGACCGATCAAAGTTTCTGCTTTGCCCAGGAAGAGTAAACCATTGTTGTGTAGAGCAAAATGAAAGCGAATCAGAATGTTGGCTTGAGTGTCTACATTGAAGTAGATTAGAGCATTGCGGCACACCAGCAAATCGATCTTGGAGATGGGAGCATCAGAAGCTAGGTTGTGACAACCGAAGATGATGGTGCGGCGAAGTTGTGGATGAAAGACATAGCCTTGCTCGCTTCGCTCAAAGTATTTCTCAAGCTGAGCGGGCGGAATTGCTGTAACTTCTGTGGGTTGATAAATTCCTTGTCGCGCTTGCCTAAGGGCAGCCTCATCTACATCGGTGGCGTAAAATTTAACTCGATGCATACAGGATTCGAGGCCGAGAGCTTCTGCAAATAGGATAACCAGGCTGTACGCTTCCTGCCCGGAGGCACAGGCTGCACTCCAAACTCGAATCGGTTCATCAGGCTGTTTGCTGGTGATGATTTGGGGGATGATTTCTTGAGCTAAGTAATCCCAGGAGTCGCGATCGCGAAAAAAGGTTGTAACATTAATCAGAACGTTGTCTAACAGAGCAAGCCATTCTGAGGGTTCGCTTTGCAAATACTGTCGGTAGCTTTGATAGCTTTGAATATTGATGCTTTGCATTCGGTGCTGGAACCGTCGCATCAAGGTAGAGCGTTTATAGCCCGTCAAGTCACAACTTCGGCTGTGCTTGAGGTAGTCTAATAACGCTTCAAATTCTGGGTTACCTTCACTAGTATCCCTAGCCGTGTCGTACATAGAGCGGTTCTTCCAGTATATGTGAGCAGACATTGGGTATCCGGTTGAATAAACGGAGCTGCCATCGGCTAGTCTTTACGTGAGTGGACAAAAGTTGCTCACGTCAGGTAAAGAGTGAGAGGCTGTGATTCGTCTGCACCCACCTTAACAAATTGGCATACGAATCACCTATTATTTTTATCGCAGATTCGTTGTTTGCATACGAATCAAAAATGCACAGTGCTGACTTTAGACAGGACACAAACGGTGCAAGAGATTCATCAACTGCTGCCCATCTTCAAGATAGGTGACGTACTCAGCTTCATCTACTTGAACGTCCTTCCCTTCCATGTCCGCTCCATAGCACTCAGCCATAACAATGATGGGCGTGCGATCTCCGATGCCTGCACTTTGGCAGATGCGCTGTCCCATAACAGCATATTCCTGTATTGATCGCCCAACTTGGTTGAGCAGAATCACGTCAGGGCAAAAACTTCCGCCCTTTGTCCGTTCGATCGCGTCTGCTTCATCGAGTGCGACGACGACATGGTAGCCTTGATTGCGAAGGTTCTGACTTAGGAGAGGTCGAACCTCATCATCCTCTTCGACTACCAGAATTGTCGGTGGAGTGTAGGTTTCATTCATGCCGAACCTCTGTGCCTAATCAAGAGCAAGCGATCGCATTCGTTTTTGACGGTTCTGAAACACTCGCAGGAAAATGCTTCCAGTGCACCCTGGTTGAGGATATGGATGCGACCCCGATTGTACCGGATTAGACCCCTGTCCTGAAGATTTTGGGCAGCTTGGGTGACTCCAGCACGGCGCACGCCCAGCATGGTAGCAAGAAACTCATGTGTTAACCTCAGCTCGTCTGACTTGATTCGGTCGTGCGCCTCAAGCAGCCAGCGTGCCAATCGCTGTTCTAGAACGTGCGTGCGGTTGCAGGCGGCGGTTTGCGAAACCTGGATAATAAAAGATTGAGCGTAGCTTAGTAAAATGTTACGCAACTCCTGGTTACAGTCGAATTCCTTGCGTAATATCTGTGCATCTACCTTTATAGCGTTGCCAGGAATTTGCACGGTGGACTCTGTCTGTGTCGCCTCTCCTCCACTCAGGAAAGCGTTAATACCGAGCATTTCGCGACAGCCGACCATACCAGTTTCAACGACCGTACCGTCACTCATGGTGATAGTAATTGAGAGGAGACAATCGATGGGGAAGTAGATATCCTGGATCGTCTCGCCCGGTTCGTAAAGCCTCTGGCCCTGTTTCAACGAGATATGCTGGAGGTGAGGAGCAAGCTTTTCATATAGATTCCGGGGTAGAGAGGCAAGAAGATCATTTTCTTTACCCATGTCAGTATCCTTAACCCTATCCCATAAGATGTTGTTTTTGGAGTGTATTGGAGTATACATTGCTTATCGTGTTTTATATAAACGGAGTTGCCGAGTCATACAGGAGTGGACGAATGTTGCTGATGTGGCAATCAAAAATATGGCATCTGATTCGTGTGCATTTATTATTTATAATAAATGCACACGAATCAGATGTTATTTTTAAAATAAATTATTTTTAGCATACGAATCAAGGATGTACGCCGTCGAAAAACTTCAATCTGCCCTAGATGCGCTCAATACCAAACGCTCGCAAATCGCCGGGGAAGGTTGGTATCTGCAACACTGCTGGTTGGTGCAAGTCAAGCCTGGAGGCAATGCCCGAACCAATCGCAAATATTGGCAAGTGAGAAGCCGTCAACCCATGTTTGATGGCAAGACGCTTAAGCACTTAAAACTGGATGAAGTGGAGGATTACAAAAGCGCGATCGCTCGCGGGCGGCAGTTAAAGCAGATCGATCGCCAAATTAAGAAGCTTCAGCAGCAACTTGAGCAACTTCTCGCCACAACTAACGAATCAAGGAATTCCTCAACACCGCATGAAACTCCACTCCAAAATCCCATCCTCTCTACTGAGAGTCTTCAGGAATTGCTGGAAGGACAACCTTCAAGTAAAGTGACGTTCACTGATCTGGCTGAACAAGAGCGCCTCGTTAAGGTAGTGCTTGCCAAAAGTCAAGAATTGAGAGATTCACTGCGGCAGTCAGGAGTTGTGAGCCAAAAGCTAAGGACAAGGTATCTTAACCTCAGAAACGGTCATTCCCATCTTCAGTGAGCTTCTCTAATCTCATTGAAGAATCCTTTGTTTCTTCATTTAGCTTGATTTCTTGATTTAAATTGTCCTGGCTGAGTATTTCGTTGCTCATCAACGCTTGTCTAACCAAATTAGCCCGCCGCTTTGCGTCCTCGGCTTTTTGCAACAACAGGTCTGCCGCTTCATGCTCGTTGAGTTCGCGCAGATGCTTCGCCGTATGGAGCATTAACATCTCACTCGCTTCAATTGTGCGAATTCCATCCCAGAGGCTTTCTTCGATCGACTGCGTCACCTCGGCGAGAAGGGTATTGAGCGAATAGGCGTGCCCGGTGTGGCAGCGAAAGCGGAGCAGGCTGCCTTCTTTCAACTGCAATAGTACGCCGTGACACTCAGGACACGTATAGGGAGAAAGCTCACCTAGCTTCATAATGCCCATCTCCAGCCCATTGTCTTCCCGTGCAATGCCAACTTCAACATCCATTTTCTCAGACACCGGCTTCACCTCCTGTACCGGAATCGC
>DATNPV010000286.1:0-55672 GCA_036703055.1 Waterburya sp. | reverse complement strand
TGGCGATGCGAAAAAGCTTCGTAAACTCGATTTAAGGGTTCAACAAAAACTTGCTTTTCCCTTTATTTGCTTGGTCTTTGGATTAATTGGAGCAGTTTTAGGGACTCGACCTCAACGTACTGGCAGAGCAACCAGCTTTGGCATTAGTGTGATTATTATTTTTTCGTATTACTTGTTAGGGTTTATTACCGAAGCCTTAGGATTATCTAATGTTCTCTCTCCATTTATGGCAGCTTGGTTACCTAATCTCTTTGGTTTAGGAGCAGGAGGATTTTTATTATTCAAAGCAGCGCAATAACCAGGCTGTAACTTTTAGTTCAACTTCTATCCTACTTCCGCAGAATTTTACCATCGTTTTTGATGGTCAAGGGAGTTTTGGGGAAATCAAGCTGGGTTAATTGGCGAATTAGCTTGATACTGCGACCTTGACGGTCAGGATACGGTATGCCTTGCCGATTTAGGTGAACGGGAATAATTTTTCCCATGATAAAATCTCCCTGATTATTCAGTTCTACTTCTAAAACTAGAGAATAGCCAAGTTCAGCTTCAGTAACAAGAGTACGATATCCCATAAAGTTGCCCAAGGAATAAGCGATTAATTTACCTTTATACAGTTCCAAAGCTCTTGGAACATGAGGACTATGTCCCAAGATTAAATCGGCTCCATTATCAATCATGGTATGGGCAAACTTTACCAAATTACCTCGATTTTCGTTGGCGAAGATTTCAGTTTGGTTACGGACGCGCAGGGCATTTGTTCCCTCAGCACCTCCATGAAAAGAAATCACGACAATATCAGCTTTTTTGTGAGCTTTTTGAACTAGAGCTTTAGCTTGATCGAGATGATTAATGGAATTGTGATAGTCCAAGAAGCTAAACCCAATCCAGGCAATTGATAAATCTTTATAGTGAGCTATTAGAATCTGGCCTTTTTTACCAAGAGCTTTAATTCCCGCATTCTCCAGGTTTTGGATCGTATCTTGGAACCCTTGAACTGAGAAATCGAAGGAATGATTATTCGCAACACTCATAATATCAAACCCAGCCTCTTTTAAAATCTGGGTATAACTAGGAGGCGTCCGAAAGGGAACAACCAAGCCCCCTCCCAAACCTTTAGTAGAAAAAGGATAGTTAGTTAAGGTACTTTCAAAGTTTCCGAATAAAAAATCAGCATTGGTAAGAAGCGATTTAACGGATTGAAAAAGTATCTTTTTTTCTGGAGAGAGCCGATTGTTTGGATAGTTAGTACCAGGGACGATGTCACCGACAGCTTTGATTTTGATATTGACTTTAGGTAGAGCTTTAGGAGATTTAATGTTGGAAGGAAGATTAGGAATCGCCTCGATTTCTGCGTAATCCTCGACTTCGGTGTAGGCAATGTTATGGGAATATTTTTGGGTAAAACCATAGCCGATGCCCAGGAGAAAGCTACAAATACCAATGAAGACCAATAAAGCAGATCTGTGGCGAATCTTTTGATAAAACAAGGCCATTGTTTTTGGATCATCTCGTTTGGAGAACAAGGTATAGTTCTCCTGCTGAGATAACAAGAGTCTACTCAAGTGACGCGATAGGAATCTCTTGATATATCTGAGGCGAGAGCTAAGCATCCAAACACCCGAAAAAATAGTGATACGCGCCTGCGATAGACGCGAAAAATCAAAGGTTGAGCCAAATGTTGGCTTCATGATGGCAACAGGTTTGCCTAAATGTTTTTTAGCTTACCATCTCTGTTACGATTGGTCTTGCCTATACGTATAGTTATATAGTGGCAAGTCTTCAACCAAGAGCCTAAATGGTATTAATTCAATCGCACGAAATCGGCAAAAAAATGGAGATGGTAAAAACCATCTCCATCGACTTTGTTATTAAACTTTGAGATTAGAGCTGAGGAACGTACTGCTCCTTCTCAGGCACATTGGTATACTCAGCTACGATTTGCCGGAATTCTTTACCGTCAATCGTTTCCTTTTCGATTAACAAATCCACTAAGCGGTCAATCACAACGCGATTTTCTCGCATAATTCGCCGTGCATCTTCGTGGCAATGCTCGACAATCTGGCGTACTTGCTCATCAATTCGTGCGGCAATAGTTTCCGAGTATTCAGCCCTCGACATCAAACCCGCACCGAGGAATACTTCACCTTCTTGGCTTTCCAGGGACAATGGGCCTAAATCCGACATACCGAAGCGGGTCACCATTTGCCGCGCCATTCCTGTTACTTGTTGTAAGTCGCCACCAGCACCGGTTGTGACTTCAGAGTACCCAAAAATTTCTTCTTCTGCGGCTCGACCTCCTAAAGCACCTGTAATGCGAGCTTTAAGCTGTGATCGGGTGATTAAACCTTGCTCTTCGTTGGGAGTAAACCAAGTTAAACCCTGAGCTTGTCCGCGAGGAATGAGGGTAACTTTCTGTACAGGGTCATGGTCTTTGATTAGTGTACCCACGATCGCATGTCCCACTTCATGGTAAGCAATCAAGCGCTTGCTCTTGCTATCCACCAGGGGAGTGCCTTCCATCCCCGCGACAACGCGGTCAACTGCATCGTTGATTTCCAGCATCGTGATCGCTTCTTTGCGGCGTCGGGCGGTGAGAATTGCCGCTTCGTTGAGCAAGTTGGCTAAGTCAGCACCGGTAAATCCAGGGGTACGCCGTGCGATCGCTTCGATCGAAACTTCAGGTGAGAGCTTCTTATTGCGGGCGTGAACGTCTAAAATCCCGATGCGTCCTTTCATGTCAGGAGCATCGACGATCACTTGACGGTCGAAACGTCCGGGACGTAGCAGCGCGGCATCCAGGACATCCGGGCGGTTAGTTGCAGCAATGATAATAATGCCAGTGTTACCTTCAAAGCCGTCCATTTCTGTGAGCAACTGGTTAAGAGTTTGCTCCCGCTCATCGTTGCCACCGCCGATGCCTGCACCCCGTTGTCTACCTACCGCATCAATTTCATCGATAAAGATGAGGCAGGGGGCATTTTCTTTGGCTTTTTTGAACAAGTCACGCACACGGGAGGCTCCGACCCCCACAAACATTTCTACAAATTCCGAGCCGGAGATACTAAAGAAGGGAACACCAGCTTCACCTGCGATCGCTTTAGCCAGCAGCGTTTTCCCAGTTCCCGGAGGACCAACGAGCAGGACACCTTTGGGAATGCGTGCGCCTACTGCTGTGAACCGTTCGGGTTGTTTGAGGAAGGTAACAACTTCTTGCAGTTCTTCTTTGGCTTCTTCGATACCAGCGACATCATTAAACATGACGCCGGTTTTGGCTTCCATCTGGAACCGTGCCCTAGATTTCCCGAAGTTCATTGCTTGACCAGGACCACCCCCAATATTACTAGAACGACGGAATAGGAAGAATAATCCAGCAATCAACAACAAGGGGAAAATCAAATTCCCTAACAATCCCCAAAGAGCTCCATCGTTCCGCGCTGGATGGGCATCTAAGGTGATATTTGATTCTCTAAGCTTGGCAATCAGTTCTGGAGCACTGGCCGGTAGATCTACTCTCAAGCGCTGGATGCGATTATCCAGTTCTGGGTCGATCGCTTCTACAATTGCTGTGCGACCGGCATCGTAGAGATCAACACTGGTCACTCTACCAGCATCCAAATACTCTAAAAAGCGACCATAGGTCATACGAGTGCTGGCTGTGTTCCTACCCAAATCATTAGCGGGGGTAGAAAATGCTCCCTGCCATAGGAAAAAGCCAATAACAAGAGCAGGTAATGTCCAAAGTAATATTATTCTCCAAGAAATTTTCATCTGCAATTAGCCTCTATATACTGGTCATACATGCTGGCTTCAGCTCAGTGTGAGCGTTTGAGAAAATAAAACTCAGCTAAAAAAGTTGCATGAACAGAAAACTTTACCTCTACTATCTATCCATTTTGGTCGCCCAAACTGTTGAGTTTTGAGCTCTATAACGGTAAAGACAAGCACTTGTAACGTTATCTTAACTAAATTTAACTTAATTCTCATGATCTGAGCAACTGACCTACCAAGCATTAGCGCGTCTGCTTCCAGGCTTCTAGTGTGGAAATGCAGACGCGCTTTTTCAAGAAATTTGATAAAGGCTAGTAGCGGATTAGGTTCATGTTAAAACCAAGCTAGTGAGGCGGCTTAGAAATCGTTCACGAGTTCCCAGCACCCTTTCTCGGCTGTTAGGGGCCAAAACCGGTGGTAAAGTCCTGCCGAGGTGTCCTAGTAAGTTTCAACGTGCCAACGACCGTCCTTTTTCATCTGCCTTTGGTATTCCGACCATTTGACTCCGTGCTTCTCGGCGGCAGCAGTTAGAGCCGCGTCAATGCCGTCTTCCATACCCTTGAGACCACAGATGTAAGTGTGGGTGTTGGGTTTCTGCATCAACTCCCAGAGTTGGTCCGCGTGTTCCGCAACCCGATGCTGGATGTACATTCTACCGCCTTCAGGATTCTTCTGTTCGCGGCTGATGGCATAGGTGAGTTTGAAGTTATCAGGGTACTTCTCCTGTATCTCTTCCAACTGTTCTTTGTAAAGAACGTTGGGAGTCGTAGCAACACCAAACACGAGCCAAGCTAAACCCTTGAACTTGTAGTCTTCGTGTTGCTCAAAGAACATCCGCCACAGAAAAGCCCGGAATGGCGCAATTCCAGTCCCCGTTGCCATCATAATAATTGTGGCTTCTGGGTCTTCGGGTAACAACATTTCCTTACCCACCGGACCCGTGATTTTAACATCATCTCCTGGCTGGAGATTACAGAGATAGGTTGAGCAGACGCCGTAAACCGTTTCACCTGATTCAGGATGCTTGTACTCTAGTTGTCTAACACAAAGAGAAACGGTCTTGTCATCGACATTATCCCCGTGGCGAGTTGAGGCAATGGAGTACAGCCGCAGCTTGTGAGCTTTGCCCTTGTCATCGGTTCCTGCTGGGATGATGCCAATACTCTGACCTTCTAAATACCGTAAATCTCCCTCGGAAATATCGAACATGATGTGATTACAAATGCCAATGCCACCTTCTTTGACGAGCGGTTCATTGGAGATACACTTGCCAATAAAGGGAGCGTTGGGACGGTAGATATTCACGGGAATATCTGACTTCGGTTTTGCTTGAGTCATAGGCTTGACTTTCTCTTCTGACTGGATTTGCTGCGGTTGAGCCCCCGGTTCAGATTTCGGTTGAGCTTCCGCTGCGGCTGTTCCATTGGCAGAATTGTCAGCAGCCAGAGGCATAATCCTAACAATTTTGCCGCCCATGCGAGTAATTCGCCGCATTTCTTGATTCATCCGACTATAAGGCACTGTGATAAACACACTGCCACTTTGTCGAATCGGATAGTTCGTCTTATCAGTTTCCGCGTTCTGACGTAGACCCACCACTTCGTAAACAAACATGCGAGTACCGAATTCCGTTGTGTTGGCGGAATTCGTAGCCGCGCTAGGACTGTACATTGCTTTAATACTCCAAACCAGACTTACACTATGTTGCTAATACGTGCCCTTGCCACCAGTCTTCCGACTCCACAGCCGGATTTTGGATAGGCCAAATGAGCTCAAGACAGCATTATTAGCGTAACATTGTAAAGCTATGCCCAGCCCCGTTTCACGGTTGGTATTGTTTAGCCAACCGTAACCCTTCCCTTCTCAGGTTACTTAGCCCTTGACCGGAAAACTGTCACCCTTGAGTCAATTTCACATTTTCTTTACAAAAAAGGCACGAGCTACCGTAGCATAAATAGTGAGCGAAATCAGGCGATTTACATTAAGCCTTGTAGCGGCAATCTCATTTTGGTAAAATTCACTGTAAGCTGATAGTAGTAAATACTTACGCCGTGCCTTGCTTGAGTCTTCCCTGAGGGACAGTAGTAGAGTACATCATGCCTTCATGATGTGTGATAAAGCCACCCGATAACAAAGATGGGTTGACCAAAGGCTGTGAATCTAGATTGCTGAAAACTTTTTTGAGATTTATGTATTGCGTTAGAGGGAAGATATGACCACTCAGCCGGACCGCGTGGTATTAATTGGTGTTGCTGGAGACTCTGGATGCGGAAAGTCAACCTTTCTGCGTCGCTTGATCGACCTGTTTGGCGAAGAATTCATGACGGTGATTTGTCTAGACGACTATCACAGTCTGGATCGCAAACAGCGTAAAGAGCAAGGAGTGACTGCCCTAAATCCTAAGGCCAATAACTTTGACCTGATGTATGAGCAAATTAAAGCGCTCAAAAACGGTCAGGCCATTGATAAGCCGATTTACAACCATGAAACGGGCGCAATTGACCCACCGGAGCGAATCGAGCCGAATAAAATTATCGTGATTGAGGGGCTTCATCCTCTCTATGACGAACGGGTGCGATCGCTCATCGATTTCAGCGTCTACCTGGATATCAGTGATGAAGTCAAAATCAACTGGAAAATCCAGCGAGACATGGCAGAGCGGGGTCATACCTATGAGGATGTGCTCGCTTCAATTAATGCCCGACGCCCTGACTTTTCGGCCTACATCGAACCCCAAAAAGAGTATGCCGACGTTGTAATCCAGATTCTGCCAACGCAACTCCTCAAAGATGATAAAGAGAGCAAAATCCTACGCGTGCGCTTGATCCAGAAGGACGGTGTGGAAGGATTTGAGCCAGTTTATCTATTTGATGAAGGGTCAACGATTGACTGGAGGCCCTGTGGTCGTAAACTCACCTGTGCTTACCCCGGTATCAAACTGTTCTATGGCCCAGATTCCTATTTTGGTCACGATGTCTCTGTCCTAGAAGTGGATGGTCAGTTTGACAATCTGGAGGAGATGATCTACATCGAGAGTCACCTCAGCAATACCTCAACCAAGTTCTATGGTGAGATGACTGAACTGATGCTAAAGCATCCGGACTACCCAGGTTCTAACAATGGCTCTGGACTATTCCAAGTTCTCGTGGGTCTAAAAATGCGGGCCACTTATGAACGATTGACCGCTAACAAAACTCAATTGGCGGCTAAAGCCTAGTCCGTTTTGGTTTAAGTACCAATTGGGTAGTAGGTAATAGACAAACGGGTAATGGGTAAGACACCATCTGGAAATACCAATTACCCCTTTTTCTTTTTTGCTGGACGAGCGCTTGCCTTGGTTGAAGGTAATAAAAAAAGAAAGAGGGATTTTTCCCTCTCGACGCAACAGTGGAGTGTGCTAAACACACCTCCCAAAAAATTCTTCTATTTTGATTATTCTTCTTCAGTCGCCGGTGGCAGTTCTTCTTCCAGTTCCGCGTCTTGAGCTTCAGGGATACTCGCTTGCTGCTGTTGCGCTTGCGCCCGTAGCTTTTCCCGGTACTTCTCTGCCATCTCTTCCGCCTTATCATAGACCCGTTCGCGGTTGTTGATCATATCACCCGGCTCTGGCTCTAACTGCTTGGTAGACAGAGATATCCGTCCTCGCTCCGCGTCTAGGTCAATGATCATTACCTTCACTTCATCATTGACATTAAAGACACTATGGGGAGTATCGATATGGTCGTGAGAAATCTCGGAAATGTGCAGTAGGCCACTGACACCACCAATGTCGATGAAAGCACCGTAAGGCTTGATACCTCGCACGGAGCCCGTAACTACCTCACCGACTTCTAGGCGGTTCATCTTACGCTCAACCAGCGCACGACGGTGTGAGAGAACTAGACGGTTGCGGTCTTCATCGACTTCCAAGAATTTTAGCTGGAGTTCTTCTCCGACTAAATCTTCCTTGGGCTTGCGAGTGCTGATATGAGAGCCAGGGATAAAGCCACGTAACCCCTCAATTCGGACTAAAGCACCGCCTCGGTTAGTAGCAAAGACCAAAGAGCGCACGGTCGCGTCTTCTTGTTGAAGCTGCCGTACTCGCTCCCAAGCACGCATGTACTCAATGCGACGGATTGACAGAGTCAGCTGACCATCTTCATTCTCATCTGTCAGAATGAAGAATTCCCGCGTTTCGTTTGATTGTAATACTTCTTCCGGGCTGTCAACCCGGTTAATTGACATCTCCTGAATCGGGATATAAGCTGCTGTTTTAGCACCAATGTCAATCAGAGCGCCCCTCGGCTCCAAACTGAATACGGTACCTGCGACGATATCACCTGGGCTAAAGTGGTAATCGTATTTATCAAGAAGGGCGGCGAAATCGTCGTGAGTGAAGCCAATGTCTGTAGCGGTTTTTTTCTGACTGAGCATGTGCGTTGCGTTTCCTAGTTTTGTCTCCGTAATGACTATGCCTCCTGTCGATGTACAAGCACGTCGGCATTGTGCTGCCTACACCTACATCGCTTTGTCCACACCTTATTTTAAAAGATTTAATAAAGGTTCAGACAGTTAATTATAACGCACAGCGAATCTCTTCAGGATTAGCACCCAGTTAAATTAAGAAAGAGGTGGGAGAAAAGACGGGTTCAGGACTATACTCCCATCGCTACCGTCATTTCTGTTGCACAGAGAATATATTGCCTAAAAAAAACTTCTTTTTTACCGCTTTCCAGCTCAATTGGTCAGCCTGAAACTTTTTATTCAGGAGCCAATGCTACAGAGCTTTGCCTTCTGACACCTGAACTCTCTTCAAGGATTACAGAGGCTGAGGCTTCTTGTTGCTCAGATTCAGGAGTAGCCGTCGGTGAGGCTTCTGATGTTTCGATTAATTCCGCGTGGCTCTTAAGATGATCTAACGTTTCGACAAAATCTCGGATGCCTTTGAACTGGCGATAGACAGAGGCAAAGCGAACATAGGCGACTTCACTTTCTTCTCGCAGATACAAAAGTACCAGCTCACCAATGTTATTACTGGTGACTTCTCGCCCAAATTGCTGCTGCAATTCGGCTTCAATCTCATCAACTAAGGCGTCTAGGCGTCTTTGAGGGATGCCAGTTTTTTCGCAGGCGCGTACAAGTCCTCGTAATAATTTGGATCGGTCAAAAGATTCCCGCTTCCCATCTCGTTTGATAACCGTTATGGGAACAAATTCAATGCGTTCGTAAGTGGTGAAGCGATGTTTGCAGCATAAACATTCCCGACGCCTGCGCACGCTTTGTCCCGCTTCGGTGGCACGGGACTCAAGAACGCGGCTGTCGGTGTGCTGACAATAGGGGCATCGCATAATGGGAAATCCTTTGGGCGCTGAAGTGGGCTCACTCGGCAGCTTGCTCAACAACAAAACTCGGCTTTGAAGCTGTAACTCTATGCGAAAACCTGAGCCGTTGTTTGTCTATCCTACCTGAGAAAAGTCGATAGATTTGGGCGGCTCAGGATATTGAACTACAGCAGTATTGTTTTGGTGCTCACGCGATCGCGCTTGCTCCTGCGTAGGGTTCGCGTTTAACTACTACTTTTCGATCCGAGGGGGTTCTCTAAATGCGATGGCAAAAAAGAGGACACCAATCGCACAAGTCAAGATAAAGATATAAGCAATGCTTTCCATGTCAAGAATTCCTGATCATCTGCTTAGTTAACAGTCTACCTCGCCACACAAAGGTAAAAAGCCAAAAGAAAGAGAATTTCTACTTTTGCCTTTTGGGCCGACGGCTGGGAGGAAACCTCCCAGCTTAAGTAGCGCCCGTGCTTTTTACAACATTGCTGCTCTAGACAGGTTCTTTCCGGCGGGTAGATTTGTCTCCCACCTTCTGGAACAGACCCCACTCGACTTGCTCTTCCATGTCTGCCTCAACACCAGCAAACACATCCCGGAACAGAGTCCGAGAGCCATGCCAGATGTGCCCAAAGAAGAACAGTAAGGCAAACACGGCATGACCGAAAGTGAACCAACCCCGTGGGCTGGTACGGAACACACCGTCAGACTTCAACGTTTCGCGATCAAACTCGAAGGGTTCACCCAACTGAGCCTTACGCGCTAACTTCTTCACAGTAGCTGGATCGTCAAAGGTTTGACCATCCAAAGCACCACCATAGAGAGTAGCTGTCACACCAGCCTGTTCAAAGCTATATTTTGATTCTGCCCGCCGGAACGGAATGTCTGCCCGAACAATGCCATTAGCATCGGTCAAGATGATAGGGAAAGTTTCAAAGAAGTTGGGCATACGACGAACCGTCAACTCCCGACCCTCAGCATCCTTAAAGACCGGATGACCCAACCAGGCTTGAGCAATACCGTCACCCTTGTCCATCGGGCCTGCACGGAACAAACCGCCTTTAGCGGGAGAATTGCCCACATAGTCGTAGAACGCTAGCTTCTCGGGAATCGATGAGTAAGCTTCTGACAAGCTTGCTCCTGAAGCTAAGCCAGCTTGTACGCGGCGGTCAATCTCCTGTTTGAAATAGCCTTGATCCCATTGATAACGGGTCGGACCGAACAATTCAATGGGTGTAGAGGCATGACCGTACCACATTGTCCCTGCCACAATAAAGGCAGCAAAGAAAACGGCGGCGATACTGCTAGACAGTACGGTTTCAATATTCCCCATCCGCAGCGCTCTGAATAACCGCTCTGGTGGTCGGACTGCTAGGTGGAATAGACCAGCAATAATACCGACAATACCCGCTGCGATGTGGTGAGCGACAACGCCACCAGGGTTGAAGGGGTTAAATCCTTCAGGCCCCCATGCCGGAGCCACAGGTTGAACGTGGCCGGTAATTCCGTATGGGTCAGAGACCCACATGCCAGGGCCAAATAAACCAGTCAGGTGAAACGCACCAAAGCCAAAGCAGAGAAGACCAGACAAGAACAGGTGAATGCCAAACATTTTTGGCAAATCTAGAGCTGGATCTCCTGTGCGTGGGTCTCTGAACAATTCTAAATCCCAGTAAACCCAGTGCCATACGGCAGCTAGGAATAATAGGCCAGAAAGAACGATGTGAGCCGCTGCAACGCCTTCAAATGACCAGAAGCCAGGGTTAGCTGCGGTTTCACCCGTGATGCTCCACCCTCCCCAAGACTGGGTAACACCCAAACGAGCCATGAAGGGCATGACGAACATACCCTGACGCCACATTGGGTTCAAAACTGGATCACTCGGATCAAAAATTGCCAATTCATAAAGGGCCATTGAACCAGCCCAACCTGCTACAAGGGCAGTGTGCATCAAGTGTACAGCAATCAGCCGCCCTGGGTCATTCAGGACGACTGTGTGTACTCGGTACCAGGGTAGTCCCATTGACTACGCTCCTCCTCGGAATAAAGTTTCTACTTCGACGCTTCTCTTCTGAAGATATTAGAATTTGACGTTCCTTTTGTAGAGTTTTTTAATTAACTCTAGGTAAGGTAACGGAGTTTTGCGGACTTGGCGTCCGTGAAACTGAAGATTGTTTAAAGAAGTGTAACTATTGTTAGAGTCGATTGCAAGCCAGTTGGAGTTCTGATCTCACTTGTGAGCGCAGAGCCGCTAAACCCTACTTGTCAATAATTATTACTATTCCATAGATGGCGGATTGAACCAAGCCGGTACCGTTGCTAGTCGCTCTAGGGCTTGTTCGGCAGTAATCAGGCGTTTTAGGACCACCTGACCAATCGACTTGGCCGAATCAGAAGGCGTGTCAGGTCCAGGCTTGACTTCGACCATAAGAACGGCTTCTTCAACCCGATAGAGCCACATTTTTTCCCCTTGCTCAATGATGCAAAGGTTCATTTTCTGAATTTCGGGCTCGCGTCGCCAAGCATTGATGTTCCAAAGACCCCCGAACTCCCAAACCCGACCAATAATCCATCCATCGGAGAGAAAAAAGTACTTCACTGACCTATCGTGTCCAACCATATTTGTCGGCATTATGGCTCGTCTTGAAGGAAGTTCGGTAGTGTTGTTAAGTTTTGTTTAGTTGAAGTTACTCAGCTTGAGGGTGAGCCGTGACGCCTAGCCTAAATCATCCGGATTGACCATTGATTTAAAATGGACTATTTGTTGACCCACTCATGACTTCAGCCATCAATTTTTTTCACACCGCTTAATGAGTCGCTTTCGCTGAAGGGCGATCGCACTTAAGATTCCCCGGATAATCGCTGTCAATGTAGGCCAGTTTTGGATGATCTACTTCCAATTTCCTGCCAAGATTTATTGGGGATTGACCGCAACGTCGATGTTGCGATCGCAGATGCCTAAATACACAGTCTCTTCGAGCTGATCTGGCAACTGAATGCGGACATAAACAGTCAGAGACAACGTTGGCTCGCCGGATTGAGTAGGCGTCACGTTCCATCTCCCTTGAGCCTCCCCACCTCTGGGTAAAGCCTGATTTAATTCATTTACAAGTTCAGTCTTCGACTAGGGATAGACTTGGAAGCAGGCGATTCAAAAGATGGGTTTCTCAAACTTCCATTAGACCAAAGCCAAATTATTAGTAAAGCTACAGCAGAGATGGTGGTAGACCAGAAATAGCAGATCGGTGTCTCGGAGTTATTTATGGTTAATTTAAAAGTCTCTTAAAAATGGGCTAACTATGGCTCTAATTACCTCTATCTTAGAAATACCAACTCATCGATAGATTTTCCCTAAGTCTCGAAATGGAATGTAACCGAACTAAGATAAAAAATGAGTGTTTGCTGCTCGAACCTATACGATTACTATGACCATTACTTCCCCAGTAGAATTTCAAGATGCCTTTGATGTCATCGTCGTAGGGGCCGGACACGCCGGTTGTGAAGCGGCCCTCGCTGCCGCACGATTGGGCTGTCGTACTCTGCTGTTGACCCTCAATCTGGACAAAATCGCTTGGCAACCCTGTAACCCAGCCGTAGGCGCACCCGCCAAATCCCAACTGGTTCATGAGGTAGATGCCCTTGGCGGGGAAATTGGCAAAATGGCCGATCGCACGTACCTGCAAAAACGGGTGCTGAACTCCTCGCGAGGGCCAGCGGTTTGGGCTCTGCGGGCGCAGACAGACAAGCGGGAATATGCAGCGGTCATGAAAGGGATTGTCGAAAATCAGGAAAATTTGACAATCCGAGAAGGCATGGCTACGGATTTACTGCTGGGAGCCAATGATGAAGTCATTGGTGTTGAGACTTACTTTGGTGTGACGTTCCAAGCACCTGCTGTCGTGCTGACAACGGGTACATTCCTCGGTGGGCTAATCTGGGTGGGGAACAAGTCAATGCCAGCTGGACGTGCTGGGGAATTTGCGGCAGTTGGCCTCACTCAAACGCTCAATCGCCTAGGGTTTGAAACGGGACGGCTGAAAACGGGAACCCCGGCGCGGGTGGATAAGCGGTCGGTGGACTACAGCCAAATGGAACCGCAGCCTGGGGATGAACAAGTGAAGTGGTTCAGCTTTGATCCCCAGGTGTGGGTAGAACGGGAGCAGATGAATTGCTATCTCACCCGCACGACGGCTGAGACTCATCGATTGATTCGGGAGAATCTGCACCTGTCCCCGGTTTATGGCGGCTGGGTAGATGCCAAGGGGCCACGGTATTGCCCCAGTATTGAAGATAAAATTGTGCGCTTTGCCGATAAGGAAAGCCATCAAATTTTTATTGAGCCAGAAGGGCGAGATATTCCTGAACTGTATATTCAGGGATTCTCAACAGGGTTACCGGAGGGATTGCAGTTGCAGATGCTGCGGAGTCTCCCGGGATTAGAAAATTGTGTAATGCTGCGTCCCGCTTATGCTGTGGAGTACGATTATCTCCCAGCGACCCAGTGCTACCCGACCCTGATGACCAAGAAGATCGAGGGACTTTTCTGTGCAGGACAAATTAATGGCACGACGGGCTACGAAGAAGCCGCTGCTCAGGGTCTGATCGCAGGAATTAATGCCGTACGATACGTTCGGCATCAGGACATGATTGTGCTGCCTCGCGAAGGCAGTTATATGGGTACGTTGATTGACGATTTGTGCACGAAAGACCTGAGAGAGCCGTACCGGATGCTGACCAGCCGTTCTGAGTATCGCCTGCTGCTGCGATCAGATAACGCGGATCGGCGTCTGACTCCCTTAGGGCGAGACGTGGGACTAATTAATGACCGACGATGGGAACTCTACACCCAAAAACAAGTAAAGATTGAGGCGGAAAAGCAGCGACTTCAGGAAGTCCGGGTGAAGGAACATGATGAACTAGGGCAAGCGATCGCATCTGACACTCAGCAAAAAATCAAAGGCTCTATTACCCTGGCAGACTTGCTCCGGCGTTCCGGATTTCACTATGTCGATCTCGACCGCTATGGACTGGGTAATGCTCACCTCAACCAAGCCGAACAGGAAGGCGCGGAAATTGACATCAAATACTCCGGCTATCTCCAGCGCCAGCAAAATCAAATTGACACGATTTCTCGCCAAGCCCACCGCTCGCTACCGCCCGATTTAGATTATGCAACAATTGATACTCTCTCGAAAGAGTCGCGAGAAAAGCTTGCCCAGGTAAGACCTCTAACCATTGGTCAAGCGTCCCGAATTGGAGGGGTCAACCCCGCCGATATTAACGCTTTGCTGGTTTATCTGGAAATACGCTCAAGACAACAATCCTCGGCAGACACAAGTGTCTTGGTTTAAGTTGTTGGAGTGCTCTATTTTCATCATTTAGCGATAGAATTTGCGGAGTCAGGGGCATTCAGCTCGTTGCCCTTGTGGGACAGGGTGCAGCTTGAAATGCAGATTTTTGAGAAATTTTTCTCTATAATCGACAATTTCGCTGCTAATGTAAGCGACAGGAAGTGCCAAGCGAGCATTTTATTCATTTGTAGCCACGAGAGTGAGCCATCCATGTCTCAGAACGTCAGTACGAATCCAAAGGAAAGAGAGCCATTGAGCGCTCCTACTTCCATTCAACCTTGGTCGGCAGAGGCAGAGGCCGATAAGTTGATGGATGAGTTATTTGGGGACATCGACAACATTTTGGAGGGCAGCAGTCGGTTACCGACAGAACCCGCTAAGCCAGAGTATGTCTCCTTAAAGTCGATTGTGATTCCGCAAATTACTAAGCCTGGGGCGACCTCGCTGCCGCAGAAACGGCAGGAGCAGGCTAGCTCTGAGCCAACGGATAGCGATGCATTAGCCAATTTGCCAGAGTCAGCCCCACTGAGTCAGACCACAGAGACACAGGTAGCTCCCTTAGCCAACTCTCGTCCTAATCAGTCCAGCGTTCCTTGGGAAAGACTACTCTTGATGCTCGGTCTGGCTTCTGTTGGAGTAGCAGCCATTGTGGTGTTGATGACCCAGAGAAAGCTGACTTGGCCTTGGTCGCCTAAGCCTGCGGCTCCCCCCACGGTTACGGGTAAACAGGTTTCATCATCGGATGCTCAGTTTGCCGAATACATGCGACGAGCGCTAGACACGATTGACAAAAAGACGACTAAAACCAACCCCCAGAAAATGCTTTCAGCGGCTGGCCCCAACCTTCCCAACCAACTCTCGATGTCTGGGCCAAGCAATCGCGTTTCTGCCTCCAACGCTCCTCAGCGTGTCGTTGAACGAGTATACATTCCGGTTTACCCACCTCAGAATTCTGTAGCTCAACCTGGCTCTCCCTCAGTAGCCCGATCACCCGTCCCCACCTTCTCCGCACTACCTACCTTACCAACAGTTAAACCCTCGGTGTCCTTACCGAGTGTTCGACGCGTGGCTCCTGCTCCCTCACCCGCTCTTAAACGCTCAACACCTGCCCCCTCACCCACTCTTAAACGCTCAGCACCCGCTCCCTCCCCTATCGCTAGACGTTCAGCATCGGCTTCTCCTCAAGCTGCGGCATCAGCACCTGTGCGAACTGTACCGACTGCGTCCTCTTCGGTTCCTATTCCACCCTCTGCGGTAGCACAATCACCCACCTCTGCTAGCAAATACACCTTTGTGGGATTTTGGGGACTGGGCGATCAACCAGCAGCCCTATTTCAAGCGGGTGGTGTGGTTCAACGGATTCATGTGGGCGAAGCCGTAGGGGATAGCGGCTGGACTTTAGTCTCTGTGGCAGAACAGGAAGCTGTAATTCGACGCAATGGCGAAGTGCGCTCTGTGTTTGCTGGACAAACGTTCTAACTTCACTTTCTGTACCTTCAACTGCCTTGTGGAGATTGTTTGGGAATGGGGAATTGGAAATTGGTAACTTTTAATACATAAATTCCGTAACAAATTCTTCCTATTCCCTATTTCCTATTCCCAGCATTACTCAATTCAAAGGAAAATTAAAATTGAGTAGGTGGGTGAAGTTAAACATTACTGTGAGGACTGATACCAAGTTGCATTCAAACGTATAACTCTATGTTTCTCTTACCTCAGCGTCCTCCGTGTCCGGAGTGGTTTGTTAAATTCTACGTTAAAACTGCAACTCAGTATGAGCATAGGGCATAGAACCCAAATAGTTATGTTTATCGATATCTACCGACTGAATGCTATTTCAGCTATGACCAACGACACTCCAGATGTTCCGAAGTAGTCCATAACACATTACAAAACCCTTACCAGAGTGGCATCTACGTTGGCAAAGCTGATTACCAAGGTAGAAGAAAAAGATGAACGGTTTTTTCCCGCCACATAAACAAATTGCCCTCTGGATTTTTGGCAATCTTTCCTTGTGCCTAATCAGTTCTACCAACTTAGCTCAAGCCCAAGTTATACCTGATGGCACTCTTCGGGACAATAGTGTTGTTATCCTCAACGGTAATACCAGCCGGATTGAGGGAGGAACTCAAGTCGGTGGTAATCTATTTCACAGCTTTCAAGAGTTTTCCCTCTCCACGGGTTCAGAAGCTTTTTTCAACAACGCTCAAGATATTCAAACGATTTTAGGCCGGGTCACAGGGGGCAATCTTTCTAACATTGATGGCACAATCCGAGCGAATGGCACGGCTAACCTGTTTCTAATCAATCCCAATGGTATTATTTTTGGCCCCAATGCTCAGCTCAATATTGGTGGTTCCTTTATTGCAAGTACAGCTAACAGCTTTAAGTTTTCTGATGGCCGTGAATTCAGCGCAACTAATCCCCAACCCCCACCTTTATTAACCATTAGCGTTCCTATTGGCTTGCAGTTTGGATCGAATCCAGGCAGAATCGTCAATCAATCTCAAGCTTCCAGTAATGCAGGTCTTCAAGTGTTGCCGGGTCGAACCTTGGCATTGGTGGGTGGGGATGTCAGCTTGAATGGTGGGAATCTTACGGCGATTCAAGGACAAATCGAACTTGGCAGTGTAGCGAGTGCTGGGATGGTCAGCCTCACTTCCAGCACAACTGGCCTAAACTTTGGCTATGAAGGGATTCAGAATTTTGGCACGATTAATCTATCTGGCGCGGCAGCCGTTAATGCGAGTGGTTTAGGGGGTGGCACGATTCGAGTGCGGGGAGGGCAAGTCACCGTTGATGAAGGGTCAAGACTCGTCGCTGAAACTTTTGGGACGTTTAACGGCGGGGGTATCGACATTCAGGCGAATCAGTTCAGGCTGCAAGATAAGGCTTCTGTATCCACCTCTACCTTTGGTTCCGGTGCTGGGGGAAATTTAACGGTTCGCGCCGATGCGGTAGAACTAACGGGAACCACTCCCTTGGCAACATCGCAACAGTTGTTAAGTGGAACCTTTAACCCCCTCAACCTCAGTGATGGCTTGTTTAGCTTGAGTGGTGGTAGCGGCAAAGCTGGGGATATCACCCTTGAGGCAGGACAATTAAGGGTGCAAAATGGTGCAAACTTATTAACCGCCGCCTTGCTCAACGGAAATGGAGGTAATTTAACTCTAAGGATTTCTGAGTTAGCAGAATTGAACAGTGGCTCCCTCCTGTTCACCGGAACGGCTGGGGCAGGAAATGCGGGAAATATAGTCATTACTGCCAAGCAGTTGCGGGTACTCAACGGCACATCCGCCAGCACCACACCAGGGCCAACGAGTACAGGGACTGGGGGCAATCTCACCGTTACAGCCGATGCGGTGGAACTGAGGGGAACGCCTGTCGGCGCCCTCGTTCCCGGTGGTTTGTTTACCACAACACTTGGTACTGGCGATGCGGGTAATATTAACCTCACCACCGATCAGCTGGTTGTTGCTGACGGAACTCAACTTTCAACATCTACTTCTGGCGCGGGACGCGGCGGTCATTTAACTGTAACGGCTGATGTGATAGAACTCAAGGGCAAATCAGCCGATGGTCGATTTCTGGGAGGGTTGCTCGCCTCTGCCTCATTACTGACTGTACCTGGTCAACGGGGCAATGCCCCAGCCGGTGATTTAACGATTTCTACTCGGCGATTAAGCGTACTCGACGGCTCTCAGATTTCCGCCGCCACGGGGAGTGCTGGAACAGCGGGCAATTTAAGCATCAATGCCTCTGAGTCTGTCGATGTGAGTGGCTTTGCGACTGACGTTGACCCATCCGTGGAGGCCGTTTCCTTTGGCATTATCGGTGATGGCATTGTTCCTAGCGCTATAGAAACGAATACTCGTGGTGTGGGCAATGCAGGCGACTTGACGATTAACACGGGACGGTTAACCGTTCGGGATGGAGCAGAAATCGGAGTTAGAAGTACAAGTACAGGTTCAGCAGGTGACTTAGCCGTGAGGGCTGACTCTATTTTGCTGGAGAATCAAGGAACACTCAGCGCGGTTAATGTCGCCGGTTCCAGAGGTGGCAACATTCAACTGGATGCTCGGACGGTTCAACTGAACAACGGTATTATCAATGCATCCACGTTGGGTAGCGGTAGTGGAGGCGATATTACCATCCACGCCTCCGACTTAGTAGAGGTCGTTGGTAGTGGACTACCGACCTTGCTACAGACCGTGTTTTTCCCGGCTTTATTCAGCACGATTGACTTAAATAACACTCGGCAAGGTATTGTTACGGCGAGTGCTGGGGAAGGAAGCGCTGGCAAAATTACCATTAACACCGGACGCTTCAAAATGCAAGAAGGCGGACTGCTTGCCACGACAACTCTGGGTGAGGGTGCTGCCGGAGACTTGAAAATCAACGCCTCTGAGTCGATGGATATCACGAGTTCTTTTATTTGGGCATCAACGATTGGTTCAGGAGTAGGGGGAAATATTGACATCGATACCCGTAATCTGTCTTTACAAGATGTAGGAGCCATATCGGCGGCTACCTTGCGCTCAGGAAAGGGAGGAAACCTGACGATCCGCGCCTCGGAGTCTATTGAGTTGAGTGGTGCATTAATGAACGATGCGGCGCCCAATGGTAAGATTCCGACTAACTTGACCGCAGGTGCTCCCCTGTCTACGACAGGTGACAGCGGAGATATCTCGATTACTACTTCTAGGCTGATGGTGCGCGATGGCGCTGAAGTATCTGTAAGCTCTCAAGGTTCGGGAAAGGTTGGCAAAATCAACGCGAACACAGGCTCTGTGTTACTAGATAATGGCGCAATTACTGCCACCAGCGTTCTCGGCAAGGGTGGGGATATTAATTTGCAAGTGGGAAATGACTTAATCCTGCGCCATCGTAGTCAAATCTCTACTACATCGGGTACTCAGGCAACGGGCGGTGGCGATGGGGGAAACATCACCATCAATACAGGTGTACTAGCTCTTTTGGAAAAAAGCCGAATTAATGCCAATGCCTTCAAGGGCGCTGGGGGGAATATCCGCATTACAACCAGAGGTTTATTTCGCTCCCCTGATAGTTCCATCACCGCTAGTTCAACACTGGGGGTTAATGGAGTTGTGGAAATCAATCGGCTCGGTGTTGACCCTGCTCAGAGTCTAGCGAAATTGCCGGAAAATTTCTCTGACCCTAGCGATCGCATTAATACTGATTGTGCAGCCAACACAGGTAGTAGCTTTGTCGTTACTGGACGAGGTGGCTTACCCGAAGACCCGACCCAATCTCTACGCGGTCAGATCATTTGGCGGGATTTGCGTCCATTGGCAGGAAAAGCTGGAGAACTACAAAGCAGAACCAGAGCTAACTCAGCGAATACTAATTTCCGACAGCCGATTGTGGAAGCTCAAGGCTGGCTCATTAATGCCAAAGGGCAGGTGGAGTTAGTGGCCAACGCCCCTCAAACTATTCCCCAAACTCCTTGGCCTCAATCTACTTATTGCCCTTAGCTACTATTTCCAGCTCAGAGCGTTTAACATATCATATTGATATTCATCTCCATCTACCGAAAGTTAGAAATACTGCACTTACCTCCTAACTCCACTCGTAAAGCCTGTTCATGAACGCACCTTACTACAGATAGCGTTTAAGAACTCACTGGGTGTAAGTGCTGAATCCGTAAAATTAGTTAGAGCAATTCTCAATCACTGAGGCTGGTATTGCCGTAGCATTGCTCACCTCATCTTGGGGACATCTGCACCAAGACGATAATCACCTTAGCACTCAATCCCCTGGCATACACCGACTCCATGCGGTAGAGGAAGTGATGGCAAAACTTTGTTGGCGTATTGAGCGCATTATGCGATCGCTCATCCAATCCATTCACTACACCATTGGGTTAGGACTGCTCACCCTGGTTTTAGTGGCAACTGTCTTGCCTGTAGCCGCGCAGCATTCCCCACTCGTCGCCCAAAATTCACAATTCACAACTCAACTGGAGGAGGGTAAAACCCTCTACGAAGCTGGACACTTTACTGATGCGGCTGTATTGTGGCAACAAGCCGCTCAAGCTTACGAGGCTCAAGGCGATTCCCTCGACCAAGCCCTAAGCCTGAGCTACCTTTCACTTGCCTATCAAGAGCTGGGACAATGGCAGGCTGCCCAACGGGCGATTACCCAAAGCCTAAATCTCTTACAAAGTGTTCCAACCAATCCAAAATCCAAAACCCGCCCGCAAGACGCAGTCCTAGGGCAGCAAAATCCACAATTGATTCTCGCCCACGCCCTCAATACACGGGGAAGTCTTCAGCTAGCGATGGGACAAACGGAAACCGCCTTAAAAAGCTGGAAACAATCCGAAGACGCCTATATAGCCGCTAGAGATGAACAGGGGAGACTCGGTAGCCAAATTAACCAAGCCCAAGCCCTGCAAACATTGGGATTGTACCGACAGGCGCAAACGCTTTTAACACAGGTCAAGGAAACGTTGCAATCTCAACCCGATTCCCTGCTCAAAGCCACAGGATTGCGGAGTTTGGGTGTTGCCTTGCAAGTGGTGGGGGACTTAAAAAAATCAAAGGATATTTTAGAGCAGAGTTTCGCGATCGCTCAGCGCATCGGGTCATCCCCCGATAGCAGTGCCGCACTTTTCAGTTTAGGGAATACAGCTAGAGCGTTGCAAGATTATCAAAAAGCCGTTGAACTGTATCAACAAGCCGTAACAACAGCAACTCACCCGATGAGTAGGCTGGAGGCTCAACTCAACCAACTCAGCCTTCTGATTCAAACCCAACAGTGGGACACCGCTCAAGTTTTGCTACCCCAGATTCAAGCTCAACTCACCCATTTGCCCCTAAGTCGTGCGGCTGTCTATGCTCAGGTGAATTTGGCGGAGAACCTAATGCATATTCCAGACAACTTGCCGCCCTCAACCTCTCCAGCAACCACTGCCCAACTTTTGGCTAGGGCAATTCAACAGGCAAAAACGCTGCAAGATCCAAGAGCCGAATCTTATGCGGTAGGTGAGTTGGGACGACTGTACGAACAAGTACAGCAGTGGAAAGAAGCTCAATCCTTGACTCAAGAAGCACTCAATTTGGCACAGTCAATTAATGCTGACGATATTGCCTATCGCTGGCAGTGGCAACTAGGGAGGATTCTCAAGCATCAGGGAGAACTCGAAGGGGGAGGCACTCGGGCAATCCCTAAAGCCATCGAAGCTTACTCGGCAGCCGTGAATACTCTTCAATCTCTGCGCAGCGATTTAGTGGCGGTCAATCCTGATGTACAATTCTCCTTTCGCGACAGGGTCGAACCCGTGTATCGTGAACTGGTTGAATTGCTACTGCAACCTCTTGCTGAACAAGGGAGAGTTCCCAGCCAAGAGAACCTGATCCAGGCTCGTCAGGTGATTGAATCACTTCAGTTAGCCGAATTAGATAACTTCTTCCGGGAAGCCTGTTTGAAGGGCAAGCCGGAACAGATTGATCGAGTTGATCCAGCGGCAGCGATTATTTATCCGATTATTTTGCCAAACCGTTTAGCTGTTATCTTTTCCCTACCAGGGCAACCATTACACTACTACCAAACTTTAGTCAGCCAAAGCGAAGTCGAAAACACTATCGAGCAGGCGCTGCAATCGCTCAATCCGGTGTTCTCGAATAGAAAGCGTTTACAGTTTTCCCAACGAATTTATGATTGGCTCATCCGACCTACCGAAGCTCTCTTAGCAACCAGCGAAGTCAAAACTTTGGTCTTTGTTTTAGATGGTTCGCTGCGTAATTTGCCCATGGCAGCACTTTATGATGGAAAACAGTACTTAGTAGAAAAATATAGTATTGCTCTCAGTCAAGGGTTACAGTTATTAGAGCCGCGATCGCTCCTTCGAGAACGGCTCAAAGCGTTAACCGCAGGACTGACTGAAGCTCGTCAAGGCTTTGCTGCATTGCCAGGAGTGAAGTCCGAACTCACTCAAATTTCCTCGGAAGTACCCTCTGAGTTAATTCTCAATCAGCAATTTACCCAAAAAGCCTTGGAAAAGCAGATAAGTAAAGTCGCTTTTCCCATCATTCACCTAGCTACTCACGCTCAATTTAGTTCCAAAGCTGAGGACACATTTCTCCTCACTTGGGATGGTCGCATTAACGTCAAGGATTTTGATGAATTACTGCGAACCAGAGAACGACTAACGACTAACCCGATTGAATTACTCGTGCTCAGTGCCTGCCAAACAGCCGTTGGAGATAAACGGGCAACATTGGGATTGGCGGGATTAGCGGTGCGTTCAGGTGCACGCAGCACCCTAGCGACTCTATGGTCGGTACGCGACCAATCTACTGCCGATTTTATGGCAAAATTCTACCGAGAACTCACCCAAACTAAGGTGAATAAGGCTGAGGCTCTCCGTCGAGCTCAGCTAGCATTCTTGAAAAAACCTAGGTATCAACATCCCTTTTATTGGGCACCTTTTATACTCGTAGGCAATTGGCTTTAGTCCTCAGAGAGACTTAATGTTTCTTAACTGAATAATCCGAGAATTAAGCTTCATGTAATGAGTGGTAGATAAGCCGAAAAATTTCGAGCTATCGGATTGTGCTTCCCTCTAATTTTCATTCCTTGAGAGGAGCCGAAAGAAAAATATGATTTGAAATATTACAAACAAATCTATGCGCCATAAGATAATCAATAAATTATTTATGATTTAGATAGATTTGCGAAAACTAATTTCCTAGCAAAAGCCTTATAAGGAGTATAGTTCATAAGTAAAAATGAATTGATGATTTTTAGGAGTAGTTTGGATTATGGCTCAATTAAATTTCCGGATACTTTTTTCAGCCGGTTTGTGTCTAGAACTCGTCTTGACGGCTATCTTGCCAACACAGGTACAAGCCCAGTTAGTATCTAACACCTCAAGACCTGCTCTATCAAGTCGTTCAATAGTCGCTGTGACGTTCGATCCACCAGGCGATGGGAAACCCGATGACACGGCTGGAGGAGCATCTCGTGACGGCGGGACATGCCCTCAAGATGCCAACGTGTTAAGTCCATCTTTCACTCCGTTGAAACCGGCTAGTCATGCTGGTTTAACGGTGGCAGCTCATCCAACATTTTTTATCTATGTGCCTCAAACTTCAGCACAAAAGGCCGTGTTTGTTCTCAAGGATGAAAAGGAGGATTATTACTATCAAAAAGTCCTGCCCATTCCTCGCACAGCAGGTATTTTGAGTTTTAAGCTTCCCGATGATGCCCCAACTCTAGAAGTGGGTAAGACGTATCAGTGGTCTTTTATTATGGTGTGTGGCGAGGCCATTAGACCCGATAGTCCTGGAGTACAAGGGCGAATTCTACGAATTGAACCCAACCAAGCTTTGAGCAGTCAGCTCAAGAATTTATCGCCCCTAGAACGAGCCGCCTTATATGGTAAGAATGGCATTTGGTACGATACAATAACCAACCTAGCTGAACAACGGCGATCGCAACCGAATGATTCCACTCTAGCAGCTACCTGGGAAGCACTATTAAAGTCAGTAGGCTTAGAAGCGATCGCAAGCCAGCCGCTATTACCATAGAGAAGAAAATCATAATCAGGGTGCCAGAGGCCCGGTGGCTAATATCTAACTAGTAAGCAGACCATAAAAAGAATTAGCAATTAGCCAACGACGGTTGATCTGTGGATACCTAATGATACATGTGGCGAAAGCTCAGACAGCAAATTGGAAAATGGCAAGGGGTACTGATTGCCGCCCCTACTGTAGCAGGATTAGTGATCGCGGCTACATCGTCTGGCCTTCTCCAGATGATGGAATGGGCAACTCATGACCAATGGGTGCGTCTACGTCCCACAGAGCCAATTGACTCACGAATTGTTATTGTCACCATTAATGAATCTGACCTGCAAAAATTAGGGAAATGGCCTGTCTCTGATGCGGTTTTAGCTCAACTCATCAAGACGTTACAAGCGCACCAGCCGAGTATCATTGGCCTAGATTTGTATCGCAACTTGCCAGTGGCACCGGGTCAGCAGGCATTGATTCAGGTCTTTAAGTCCACACCGAATATTATTGGAGTTGAGAAAGCCGTTGGGGAGGCTGTTGCACCGCACCCCACCTTAAGCCAACTCGGTCAAGTCGCAAGTGCCGATTTAGTTTTGGATGCTGATGGGAAGGTACGTCGAGGCTTATTGACCATCAAAGATAAAGGCCGCACTCAAGAAGGCTTAGGGGTGAAACTAGCCCTCAAGTATTTGGAAAGCAAGGGTCTTAGCCTCCAGGTGATTGATGCCAAAAAGAAGCATTATCGATTGGGCAAAGCTGAATTTAAGCCTTTTACAGGAACTGAAGCGGTTTATGTGGGTGCGAATTCGGGTGGCTACCAAATTTTGCTCAACTTTCGCGGCACGCAAGAGAAATTTCTTACCGTATCAATCACAGATGTGATCGAAAAGCGCATACCCCCTAACTTGATCAAAGGTCGCATCGTCTTAATTGGTGCAACAGGACAAAGTTCCAATGATTTCTTCTTCACCCCTTACAGTGGTCATTTCTTAGCCAGCCCGAAACGGATGCCGGGTGTAGTCATTCATGCCAATATAACCAGCCAGATTTTAAGTGCAGCCTTAGACGGGCGACCATTGGTTCAGGTTTGGCCTAATCCAGTTGAGTGGCTTTGGATTTCCGGTTGGGCGTTCGTGGGTGCTACGGTGGGTTGGATATTGCTCCAGAGCAACCGGTTCGGCACTCGATGGCTCGTTCTTTGTCTATGTATTGTCCCGACCGGTGGCGTTCTCTTCACAGGCAGCTTTTTAGCCTTTTTATCCGGTTGGTGGATACCTGTGGTTTCCCCGTTCCTAGCCTTGACAGGGTCTTTAGTCGCGATCGCACTTTACTATAGCCTAGAGTTACAGCGCGAAAACGATGACTTGCAAATCGTGCTGGAGAACACAACCGAACACTACGATACACTGACCACCGAGTTGCAAAACCAAGCTGAGGAAGCTGTCAGAGCGAGTGAGAGAAAGCTGGCTCAATTTTTAGATGCTGTGTCGGTGGGAGTCGTTGTGATAGATGCGACAGGCAAACCCTACTACTTTAATCAGAGAGCTATCCAGTTACTAGGCAAAGATGCTATCCCATCAGCCACGCCTGAGCGATTCTCTAAAGTCTATCAAATCTATAGAGCGGGAACTGACCAACTGTATCCCAAAGAACACCTTCCCGTCGTGCGGGCGTTACGCGGTGAAAGTTCAACAGCGGATGACATGGAAATCCGCCAGGGTCACAAAATTATCCCGTTAGAGGTTTGGGGAATTCCGATCTATGATGAGCAGGGTAAGATTGGTTATGCGATCGCAGCCTTTCAAGACATTACCGAACGCAAACGCTCACAAGAAGCACTCAGACGAGCCGAAGAAAAGTACCGGAGTATCTTTGAAAATGCCCTGGAAGGCATCTTTCAGACCACACCTGACGGGCGCTATTTGAGTGCAAATCCGGCTCTAGCACACATTTTTGGCTACAACTCCCCGGAAGAGTTAATCACTACTCTCACGGACATTGAGCAACTGTATGTCGATCCGCACCGCCGTCTAGAGTTCTTGAGATTAATGCAGCAAAACGGAGCGCTTTCTGGGTTTGAGTCTCAGGTGTATCGAAAAGATGGCAGCATTATCTGGATTAGTGAAAATGCGCGCGCTGTCCGTGATGGCAATGGCGAACGGCTCTACTACCAAGGCTTTGTGGAAGATGTCACTCAGCGCAAACGGGCAGAAGCCGAGCGGATTAAGTTTACCAATCAACTCTATCAACTCAACCAAGCTAACGAGCGCTTTGTGCCGCGTCAATTTCTTCAGCTATTGGAAAAAGAAAGCATTATTGATGTTGAATTAGGCGACCAAGTGCAGCTTTTTATGTCAATTCTTTTTTCCGACATTCGTAACTTTACAACGCTGTCGGAAACAATGACGCCACAAGAAAATTTTAAATTTATTAATACTTACCTGAGTCACATGGAGCCTGCCATTCATAAAAATAATGGCTTTATTGATAAATATATTGGTGATGCGATTATGGCTCTGTTTAGCGGCAGTGCCGATGAAGCAGTTAAAGCTGGTGTTGACATGCTGCATCGACTGGCGGAATACAACACAACCCGGACTAGCCCGGAGCATCCGCCCCTTAAAATCGGCATTGGTATCAACTCAGGTTCTTTAATGCTGGGAACCGTCGGAAGTCCCCAACGCATGGATAGCACCGTAATTAGTGATGCCGTCAATTTAGCAGCTCGCCTGGAAGAATTGACCAAATATTATGGAGTATCGTTGTTAATTTCTCACCACACATTTGGCTGTTTACGCCATCCTCTTGAATATTCGTTTCGTTTCATTGACCGCCTCCGGGTTAAAGGCAAATCGGAAATTGTTTCAGTCTTTGAGATTTTCGATGCTGATCCAGCAGAAATTCGGATGCTTAAGTCAGTGACTAAACCATTATTTGAACAAGCCCTATTTCTTTACAGTAAGGGTTCATTCGAGGAAGCCTCTCATCTGTTTCACGATTGTCTAGAAATTTTCCCTGAAGATCGAGTCGCTCAAATTTATCTAGAACGTTGTCAGCAGGAGCCGCTTGCTGTTCTTGTCGAGTAATTCTTCGCTCTGATCAGTTTACTCATTTTGACTTTTGACTTTTGACTTTTGACTTGTTTAACTATAGTTGGACATAGCTGAGCTGAGGAAGGGGGAGCAGTGGGTTTATTTGATGATTTTAATCGGTTTTTGGAAAACCGCTTAGAAGAATTTCTTCGCAATAATCCTCATCTAGAGTTACAGGCACTCGATGAACAACTGCGGGAACAAGAAGAAGACACGCTGCGGCTCATTGCGGACTTGCAGCAGCAGCAAAAGAATTTGCAGGATGACATTCTGGCGATCGCTCAAGACATTCAGCGTTGGCATGAGCGAGTTGACAAGGCGAACTCTCATGGCAGACAAGATTTAGCACAAGCGGCTCAAGAGCGAGAAGCCGCCCTCCTGCGACAGGGGAACCAACGCTGGGGACAGATGGAAGGCGTCAAGCAGCGAATTCAAAAAGCTCAAGAACTCATCCGACAGATTCAAACCCGTCGGCAAGAAGTTCGAGTCAAAGCCAAAGAAGTCGAAGCAGCGCGTACTAGTTACCAGACTCAACAGCAAACGGAAACTTTTGGCTGGAACCAGAGTAGCGATCGCAACATCCCTAGTGGAGCAGACGCCTTAGAGGAAAAGTTTAGGCGCTGGGAATTACAAGAAGAGTTAGATCAGATGAAGCGAAATATGGGTCGCTAATTATACTTGATGGTTGAAGGTTGGAGGTTAAAACGTTCAACCTTCAACGCGCTAACGTTTAACTCTTCTTCTTACTCTTCACAAATTGTCGTTGTTCACCTGTTCTTGAGCAGGATGACGAACGGTAAAAGAGATGGAGCGAGTGGGTTTAGATAGTGGCGTGGCAGAAGATTGATTGAGACTTGGTCGATTGGATGCCTGAGTCAAGCCACCTGGTGACGAGGTTTGTAGGGGATTAACATCAGAACGAGCAGACGGTTGCCAAAAAGGCCAGCTTGTGTGTTTGCCATAGTTAGAGGCGATCGCTAACAAGACTCCCCCTAAGATAAATGCGGGTAGTGGCAATGTGAAGTCTTTCATCCACTGGTAAAGTTCCACCATCCCAAACACAACCAAAACGCTCGTAATCCACACTTTCATGACTCTAGTTCCAACGGAGGTCTTACTCCTGTGTATCAAAACATATAACGCGAGAGCCAACACTGCCATCTCGCAAACGACACAGATAGGATGCCGTTTTACTGATTAAGATTATCTTTTGGAGCAGTACGAGGATATCCTGTTTTCGAGTTGACTGCTACATTTTTCAGAGGAGTGTAAGCCTATGGTCACTATTCGCTGTCGGGACATGACATTCCCTAATATTCAGGCAGTCATTTTTGATAAAGACGGTACGATCGAGGATTCGCAAGTCTTTTTGAGAGAACTAGGACAAAAGCGATCGCGCCTGATCGATGCTCAAATTCCTGGCATTGGCGAACCGCTGTTGATGGCATTTGGCATTGATGGCGAAACGCTTAACCCTACAGGGTTAATGGCAGTAGGCAGTCGTCGCGAAAATGAAATTGCCGCCGCCGCCTATGTCGCAGAGACAGGTCGAGGTTGGTTAGAATCTTTAGCGATCGCTCACAATGCCTTTGCAGAAGCTGACCGCTACCTCAAAGACGCCGCTAATACGTCACCTTTATTTGCTGGCAGCCTAGAGGTGTTGAAGTTTCTCTCAGAGGCTGGATTAAAACTAGGAATCCTTTCCGCCGCCACAACTCAACGGGTGCAAGCCTTTGTCAAGCGTCACCAACTCGAACCTTACATCCAGTTACAGCAGGGTGTGGACGAAGGGCCAAGTAAGCCTGACCCCACTCTCTTTCTCCAAGCCTGCCAAAATTTAGGTGTTGCACCCGCCTCAACCCTAATGGTGGGAGATTCTGTCGGTGATATTGAGATGGCCCATCGCGCGGGTGCGGCGGGGTGTATTGGGATTTGTTGGGGAACACCGAAAGCCGCTCATTTAGAATCGGCAGATGTAGTGATTTCCCAACTCGATGAAATCCAAATACTAAATTCTTGACCAAGAAAAGCTGAAAGCCTTAAGCCTGGTTAGAGTTTTCTTCTAAAACCTCCAAACTTTTAAGTAGCCGAATGGCTGAGCGATACGCTTCTTCCGTTAATTCATGCCGTTCACCGCTGTTCTCCACTAGGTCATCAACCACTAGCCGCAAGAAACCAATCATCGGGTTAAGACGATTACGAATTTCGTAAGAGGCACGAATAAAAGCTTCATTGGGTAGTGAATTAATCACTTCACTAACTTGTCGATCAAATTGCATTAAATACAAACGAGTGTAGTAACCACCTTTTTTGATCAGTTCTTCATGGGTGCCAACTTCTACCACTTGCCCTTTATCCATAACGGCAATTTGATCGGCCTTGTGGATGGTGGACAGCCGATGAGCAATGACAATCGTCGTGCGATCGCGGCAGAGTTCATCAATGGCCTGCTGTACCAACCGCTCAGAAACGGTATCTAGAGCACTTGTCGCCTCATCTAAAATGAGAATATCTGGGTCACGCAGCAGTGCTCTTGCGATCGCAATTCGTTGCCGTTGTCCTCCTGATAAGAGAACACCACGGTCACCAATTTCTGTATCAAATCGTTGAGGTAAATGAACGATAAATTCATAAGCATTCGCTCGTTTGGCAGCGGCAATAATCTCTTTTTCCGTCACATTTTCCAGGCCGTAGCCAATGTTGTAGCGAATTGAATTATTAAATAAAAATGTATCCTGACTAACAACTCCCATTGATTGTCTGAGTGATCGGATGTCAAAGTCTCTTAAATCTTTTCCATCGATTGTAATCCGACCCTCCAATGGGTCATAAAATCTTGGTACTAAATCGGCCAGAGTTGACTTACCGGCACCAGAGGCACCCACTAAAGCGAGGGTAGTTCCTTTCGCCACCCATAAATTAACTTTATTGAGTACTAAATCCTCATGACCTGGATAGGAAAAAGAGACATTTTCCAGCCGAATTCCTTGTTCGATCTTTGTGTAAAAGGTTGTTCCATTAGGCATGAAAGGCTTGTTATCTCGCCGCAAAAAATTCGCAACGATTTGAGTACTCGGAGCAGCATTGGCAAACTGGCCTCTTTGCGTATTTAGTTGGCTGACAATAGGCAGTAACCGAAAAAGTACATAAAGATAAATCAGTAGAACTGTTAAAAGTGATTCGATTTGTTCCCAAAAAAAAGTTTTTCCTAAAATAACAATTGCCAGAAGAGCTAATGTTCCCGCCACTTCGTTAATGGGGCCAACCGCATCAGCATTGGCCTGAGATTGCTCATCAGCTCGTTCCCGTTCATCAATAAATCCTTCTATAATACGGTACTCATATTCTTCATTACTTACCGACTTGATTAACCGAATTCCAGTCAATATTTCTAGCAATGCAGTGGCATATTGGCTTGATTTTTCGGATAAAATTTGACCGAATTTCTTAGCCCGCTTAATTAGATATTGATTGAGCAAGCCTACGATGACTAATAATCCCGCAGAGGCAAAAGTAAGTTGCCAAGAAATTGATATTAATATGCCAATAAAAATAAAAATGGTGGCAGAAGTAGCAAAAACATTAATGGCTATGCGAATGGCAATAGCTGCTCTACTAGCTTCATTAGTAACCTGGTTAATAATGTCGCCTAATTTAATTTTTGAAAAAAAGTCTAAATCAACGTCTAATAATAATTTAACCCCTTCTCTCCTAATATCCTTAATCAACCTTCTCGATAAGTTACCTGATACAATAGCACTGAAATAAACCGCAACATTTTTGAGAATAATTGCTAAAACTACTACGAAAACCATTATCTCAATGCTGTGGCTGCCTTCCATTCGGTCAAAAATAGACAGCGTTTTCTGAATGATTGGCGGCCCTCCTTTTAGCGTTACATCTCCTTGACCCAGCAGCCCTAGAACTAAAGGAACGATTAGGGTTGTACTCACTCCATTAAAAATGGCACTAGAAAAACTTAAAATAATCGTCAAAACCACCAAAAAAGGATAGCGGAGTGCATATTTGAGAAGTAGCTGATTAGGAGACATAAGGTAGGTGCAGTGACGAAAAATAGAAAGCCGATTTTAAAGTAAAACGGCATAAACATGCCAGAGGAAGCGCCAGCTAAATAAAGTTCAAAGCAAACTTGACCGTTGTACAGAGTTGTGTTATCCGATTAACTTCAAACGACCGGCTTGGAGGTCATCAAAAACGCGGTTGATGTGATAGCGATCATCATCTGTAGCTTTGTAGTCTGAAAGAAATGTGGTAACCAGATGTAGATGCTCTGGACGGCTCAATTGACCCGTTTTAAAAATGCGGTCTAGGATAGGCTTGATTGATTGATTAGAATGATTTTGAAGGTTTCCTGCCATTAGCTGCTGGTCACGTTTTGGCTAACTATTGCTCTAATATTGCTCTTTTAGGATAGTCGGATTGGCCTAGCTACGTCATCACACATCCGAAGGATGAGAGAAGCTAAGGTTACAAATGGTTACAATAAGAAGGGCTAAACATGCTTATTGACAGGGTTGAGTCGGTTCAGCCGTTAAGCAGAAACTGATGGAAAAAAGGAACTATTAAGTTATGCAGATAAGTCGGCTGCCAGCACTTTCTGACAACTATATCTTTCTGCTCCATGACCCCAAACAGAATATTGCAGCAGTCGTTGATCCAGCTGAAGCCCAGCCAGTGCTACAGCGTTTGAACGAGCTAGGTGCTAAATTGGTGGCGATTTTCAATACTCACCATCACAGGGATCATGTAGGCGGTAATCGGCAGCTGATCCAACGCTTTCCTGATGTTTGTGTGTATGGGAGTGTTCAAGACCGAAGTAGAATTCCAGGGCAACAGGTATTTTGCGCTGAGGGCGACAAAGTCGAGTTTGCCGGAAGAATTGGAGAAGTTTTGTTCGTTCCTGGACATACCAGTGGGCATATCGCTTACTATTTTCCCCCGCAAGTGGCGGGCGAAATAGGAGAATTATTCTGTGGTGACACTTTATTTGCTGGCGGTTGCGGCAGACTATTTGAAGGAACACCGACGCAAATGGTAGATTCCTTGAGCAAGCTGCGGGCGTTACCTGATAACACACGGGTTTGGTGTGCTCACGAATATACACTGAAAAATCTGCAATTTGCCCTGAGTGTAGATGGAGAGAACCCAGACTTACAAGCTCGATTGGCCCAGGTGCAAGCTGCTCGTCAGCGTTCGGAGGCAACAGTGCCATCCCTCTTAGGAGTGGAAAAGCGCACGAATCCCTTCTTGCGCTGGGAAGAACCGACCCTCCAAGCATCTGTCAAATCGCAAGAACCTGTTCAGACGTTTGCCCGGTTGCGGGGGATGAAGGATCGGTTTTAAGCTTGAGGATGCGATTAGGACTGCGTTAAAGGTGACGCTCCGACAATCATTCGTTGCTATCGCTTCGCGTCTCACGCTATAGCAGGTTAACAAGTTGAAGGTTGGTAAGTTGCAGGTTAATAGTAGGTTGTCTGCCAAACTTTCAACCTTCTAACTTTCAACTCGACTATTGCTCAATACCTGTTGCGATCGCGTCACAGATTTTCGTACTATGAAGTGTTCTGGATTATTACCACTCCTCCAAAAAGTCAGTACCTGAAATAACGACTATGGCGAAACGTGTGCAGTTAGTTTTAAAACAAGACATTAGCAAGCTAGGAAAAACCGGTGATCTGGTGGAAGTCGCTCCTGGCTATGCGCGTAACTATCTCCTGCCTAAGGGAATGGGCGTTGTGGCAACCCCTGGTATCCTCAAGCAAGTTGAATTCCGCAAAGAGAAAGAGCGGCAGCGCCTGTTAGAAGAAAAGCAGCAAGCCGAAACCCGCAAGACTGCCCTAGAAACCGTTGGTCGCTTTACCATCCGCAAGCAAGTGGGTGAAAAGGACGCGATTTTTGGTACTGTTACAGCTCAAGAAGTAGCGGACGCCATTCAAGCCGCTACCAGTCAAGAAGTAGACCGTCGGGGCATTACTTTACCAGATATCGGCAAACTCGGTTTCTACAAAGCAGAAATCAAGTTACATCCAGAAGTTACAGCCACTGTAGAAATTCAAGTGGCGCCTCAATAAGTTGCCCCAATACCTTGAAGGTTGAACGGTTGAAAATTGGAAGGTTGAAAGTTAGAAGGTTGAACGTTTGACAGACAACCGACAATCCCCTAACGTGCAACCTACCAACCTTCAACTTGTTAACCTAAAACCCAATATCAGGGGTTGAGTGGTGTCATCTCGCTGCCACTCAACCCCCGAATTTATTAAGCTGGTCTTACTGCCTGATATTCCCTTGGCTATGCCTCAAGAACTGAATTTTTCTCCATTTAGCAACATTCTACCTCCTCAAAACGTTGAGGCTGAGGAATCAATACTTGGAGGCATTCTGCTAGACCCCGAAGCGATTGGTCGGGTTGCTGACTTATTGCGTCCGGAAGCGTTTTACATCAATGCTCACAAAGAAATTTACAAAGCCGCCTTAGCCCTCCATAGCCAGGGGAAGCCGGTGGATTTAATGAGCGTGACAACTTGGCTTTTTGACCACGAGTTGCTGGAGAAAGTTGGGGGTCAGAGCAAGTTAGTGGAGTTAGTGGATCGTACCGTGTCTGCGGTCAATGTTGACCGATACGCCACCTTGGTGGTGGACAAATACCTCCGCCGCCAGCTGATCCAGGCCGGTAACGAAATTGTGCGACTGGGTTACGAGACAGCCTTGGAGTTGGAAACCGTCCTCGACCAAGCTGAACAGAAGATTTTTAGCCTGACTCAGAAGCGGCCTCAGCAAGGTTTGGTGCCGATTGCGGAGACGTTAATTCAGACGTTCCAAGAAATAGAAACCCATCATCAGGGGATTGCCTTACCTGGTATTCCTTCCAATTTTTATGACTTGGATGCCATGACTGGTGGTTTTCAGCGGTCTGACTTGATAATCATTGCGGGTAGACCGTCTATGGGCAAGACTAGCTTTGCCATAGGAATTGCTCGCCAGATTGCTGAAACATTGCCCATCGCCATTTTTAGCTTAGAAATGTCAAAGGAGCAGCTAGTACAGCGCATCTTAGCGGGTGAAGCGGAGATTGAAAGCAACTACCTGCGGACAGGGCGGATTGCGGCAAATCAGTGGGAGAAGTTGAGCCATGCCCTTGGAATTTTATCGGACTTGCCGATTTATATTGACGATACGCCTAACCAGACGGTGATGCAAATGCGATCGCAAGCACGGCGTCTTCAAGCAGAACAAGGTGGCAAGTTAGGATTGGTTTTGATCGATTACCTGCAGTTGATGGAAGGCAGTGGTAGTGAAAACCGCGTGCAAGAACTCTCGCGCATTACACGCAGTCTCAAAGGTTTAGCTCGTGAACTTGGTGTCCCAGTCATTGCACTCTCTCAGCTCAGTCGAGGGGTTGAAGCGCGTACCAACAAACGACCCATGATGTCGGATTTGAGGGAGAGTGGTTCGATTGAGCAGGATGCAGATTTAATTATCATGCTTTACCGAGACGAGTACTACAACGAAAACACACCTGACCGGGGCATTGCAGAAGTGATTATTACGAAGCACAGGAATGGCCCGACAGGTGTAGTGAAGTTATTATTTGACCCACAGTTTACTCGCTTCCGCAATCTGGCTACTCCCAATCGCTGAGGATACAGCTAAATTGGGAGTCACTCACTGGGGTTTAGCTAATTTTCAACAGTTCTACATCAAAAATTAGCGTGGCATTCGGAGGAATCACTCCACCCGCACCACGAGAACCGTAGCCCAACTCTGGGGGGATGATTAGTTGACGACGCCCCCCCACTTTCATAGAAGCAATGCCTTCATCCCACCCTGGGATAACCTGTCCCACACCGAGTTTGAATGAGAAAGGACGGTTGCGATCGCGAGAACTATCGAACTTACTCCCATTTTCCAATGTCCCGGTGTAGTGAACAACAACGGTTTGCCCTTTTTGAGGTGTCGCTCCGTCTCCCTCCTTAAGCTCGATGTACTGTAGACCAGAGGGTGTTGTCACCGTATCAGTACTAGTAGTCTGTTCGCTTTCTGAATTAGAATTCATGGTCATAAGTATAGTTTTGTCAACCGCAGGGTTAGCACTTGTCTCTGGTGCAACGGCTGCGGGTGGAGTTTTGCTAATCTCATCAGCCAGAGCAGAGTTTTGCCCACCACTAAGCTGAGCCACCAGCAGCAGCAATCCAAATGCTAATACTACGCCTAAGCTGATTAAAATCTCTCTCAAAATTTTTCCTCCCAATTCAATACATTCTCAACGCCAGAGCTTATTCTCTAGGTCGCGTAACTGCCGTTCTAGACGGTCGATTCGACCTCGCAATTCATCCATTTCCGACTGGCGAGGAACGCCTAAATCTTGCATCATATTACGCAACTGCCGTTCCATCTGCACCTCAAGATTGCCCTGTTCTGACCTGAGCTGCTGCATCATATCATCAACAAAGCCTTTGGCTTGCTCTGGGTTAATTTTCCCCTCTTTAACCCATTCATCGCTCACCTCTCGCAGTTTCTCTGCGACCATTGAAGTCGTGCCAACACCGACCATCAATAACTGCTTGAGCCAGTTGTTATTATCCATTCTCTTTTCCTGTCATTCGGCGCTTACTTGGGGGGCTTAACGTAGACTGCTCCCAAGGTTGCGGTCACCGGATTGATTCCCAGCCTACAGTTCTATTGTGTGACATCTTTCCCACACCTGCTGCTAACCTAGGCTCAGATAAAGCATGACACAATAAAACAGTATCTCCTTAAATCCCTTGTCCACTGGTATAAAGCAGCGAATGCATCAACATGGTAATAGAGTGGCTTAAAGTCAAAGTCTCTGCCGAACTGCGGGAAAAATTTTTGCAAAAAGACGCCGAAATCTGGACATCGATGCTTGCTGGCTATCCAGGGTTTTTGGGCAAAGAAGTCTGGATCGATCCACAAACACCAACAGAAGTTGTCTTGGTTATTCGTTGGGCCAGTCGTGAAGCATGGGAATCAGTTCCGTCGGAACGGCTCAAACAAGTTGAACAGCAATTTACTCAAGAGTTTGGGGAGCAACAGCAAATTATTGAGGCGGCTGAGTATCGAGTGCCAAAATTCCCCATAATGCCAAGCTAGACACCATCCACTTTAAGCGCACCAAACAAGAATGAAAATTCCTTTTCCTTCCCTACACCCCGCAGGCCACACCCTACTCCCTATTTTCAGCCTGTAGCTAGATGCCTATTCTGGTGTAGGAATGTTTAAGGATGTTTGTCAGCTCATAAGAACTCTTATCAATGCTAAATTGTCCCCAATGCCACCAATCCGTCCCTAGCAAGGCGATTACCTGTCCTTACTGCGGAACGATTCTTAAAGCCTATGGTCACCCCGGTATTACTTTGCATCGAGCCGTAGGGGATACTCCCTTATGTGAAAGCTGCACTTACCACGCTGATGATACCTGTAACTTTCCCCAACGTCCCCATGCCAAAGAATGTACTCTCTACGACGATATGAACCAGCGTCAATCAGAGAAAGCTCAGCTTCATAGCACCCGTCCCGACTTGCTCAAATCGGTCAGGTTTTGGTGTCAACGCAATGCTACATTGCTCGGTCTACTGGGAGTAGCCGCCGTGAGTGTTTTGCTTGCCCTCATGGCCTCCAAATAAATTAACCTTTAAAAAGCTTGAGAGAACCTTGACAAAAAAGCATTTTTGCGTTACCAACTCAATGCAAGGTCAGCCCGTGCCCTAAGGCACACTAGCGGCTGTTGAGGGAGTTTGGGTTGTCGGTGAATCCTCTACTTGCAGATTGGGGTCACTCGCTATTTTCTTTTCTTCAAACACATCCAGGTCAAACCAGAACGTTGTACCAGCGCCGACTTCGCTGACTAAGTGGACTTGACTATGGTGCTTCTCAATAATGTTTCTGACAATTGAAAGACCTAGCCCTGTACCTTCTAGAGTATGAACTCGGTTTTCTACACGGAAAAATCGCTCAAAAATCGCCTGTTGGTCTTCTTGATCGATACCAATCCCTGTATCGGAGACTTCAATCCGCACGCATCGCGTCTCATCGCGATGATTCAGCGTTAGCTGTTGCAAATAAGCACGAATTGCGACTCGCCCACCTGATTCTGTAAATTTCAGTCCATTACCAACCAGGTTATCAAACACTTGGAGCAATAAATCGTAGTGTCCCAAGACTGGCGGTAAGTTGGGTTCAATATCATGAACGAGTTCAATGCCTTTGTCACGCGCATTGAGCTGATAGGTACGCAGCGTCTGCTCCACAGGCTGAGCGATGTCTACAGGTTCAAAGTGATAAATTCGACAAGAACTTTCCAGCCGTGATAAATCCAAGACATCGTTGACTAAACGCGTTAAACGATCTGTTTCGCGATTAGCGGTTTCGAGAAACTCTCGACGCTCCGTTTCTGTGAGATCTTCGCCGTATTCGTGGAGCGTTTCGATAAAGGATTTGATATTGAACAGGGGAGTTCTCAATTCGTGGGAGACATTACTGATAAAGTTGCTCTTGGCTTCGTTTAACTCGGCCTCACGCGTAATGTCCTGCACCGTCATCGCAATTCCTTTGAGCGTCTCGCGGTATTGGTCGAACACCCGAGTCAGGAGAATACGCACGGTACGAGATGCAGGTTCGGTGAGACTAATTCGGAACTCTTCGCCTTCGCGATCCACCGAACTCTTGCCATCGGCAATTTGATATAACGGTCGCGTGAGTTCCTGAGTAACGGTCTGAGGTAGATGATGTAGAACATTTTCTCCCGCCATCTCAACACCCTCCCAACCGAAGATGCGGCGGGCCGTCGGATTGACCAAAATGACATGCAGATTGCTATCAATCAGTACAGCACCATCGGCGATCGTGGAAACCAACGTTTCTAACTTGGCTTTCTCAGCAGTCAGTTCTTCAATATTTTGCTCTTCATAGCGCTCTAGGCGCTCAGCCATTTCATTGAAGCTAGAAATTAGTTCCCCTAGTTCTCCTTTTAAGGGAAGGTCAATACGCTGCTGGAAATTCCCAGCCGCAATGTTTTTGACACCTCTTAACAGTTCCTGAATTGGCTTGGTAATCATCAGAGCGTTAAACACAGCCCCTAAAATTACCATCACCCAGATCGAGATAAAAACAGCGATCGTTACGTCTCGCGTCAAACTGGAAGAGGCGACAACCGTAGGATTCGGGTTAATGCCAATGGCTAGAACACCCAAGTATTTCCCATCATGCATGAGGGGAACAAAGACATCCGTCACTTCCCCATCCGGCGTCAGGTGTTGTCGCACCATGGGCAACTCGGAGTTAGTCGCGTAGTTTTCTGGGAGTTCAATCCGCCGCCGAATCGTCAGAGAGTTTTGTACAGCAGATTCAGAGAACGGAATGCCAAAGAAGATTTTGCCATTCTCATCCGCATAGAGCATGTAGCGCACGCTGGACGTTGTGCTGTAGAAGCGGTGAGAAAAGCGCGCCACCTCGGTTAGATCGTTTTCTGCTATCTGGGGAGCTACATTGGCTGCTAGCAATAAACCTAGGTCACGACCGAAGCGGGTGTCGTTCATTCTCGCATCCTGCTGAATCGTGTTCACCGCCCAGAAGGTCAAGCCACTCATGATCAAGGAGACGGCTAGCGTGGCAGCCGCCATGAGCCGGGTTTGGAGAGTAAACTCCGACCACCAATGTGCAATAACTTCTCGAAGGGTTTTTAACAAAGCCAAGCTCGGTTGGTTTACCACAATCAACAGGGAGTACTAGAGGGAGTACTGGAAAAATCCCTAAAAGCGTAGATGCTTTGATTCGGAAGAAATAGCTTCCTTTAGCAGGTCTCCCATCTATATATATACAATTTACTTGAAGCTCATGTTCTCTAGGAAGATATTAGATAGCGTTACGCACGTTATAAACCTTGAGATGCTCCTTAGGCTCCAGCTCATGCCTGCTTGAATTGGAACCTACTTCACACCTCTCCTCTCACCTCGTTAACTGGGTAGAGAGTCAGATTTTTTCACTCTATGACCAATATCTTTGCGGTAGTACATTCCTTCATACTGAATACAATTCATGGCTACATAAGCGCCTGAGATCGCTTGTTCAAAGGTGTCTCCGGTCGCCGTCACCCCCAGGACGCGACCGCCATCCGTCACAAGTTGTTGCTGCTTTAGCTGAGTTCCCGCCTGAAAAACGACTGCTCCCTGTTCTTCAGCTTCCTTAATCCCTGTAATCGCCTGACCTTTTTGGTAGGCGCCTGGATACCCTTGAGCGGCAGCAATGACACAAGCGGCAGCTCCAGGCTTCCAGCTAATGGGTGGGAGTTGCTCTAGTCGCTGCTGAGTACAAGCTAGAAGCAACTCTTCCAAAGGAGTTTCTAACAAAGGCAGGATGGCTTGGGTTTCGGGGTCGCCGAAACGACAGTTAAATTCCAAAACCATCGGGTCACCGGCGGGAGTAATCATCAAACCGGCGTAGAGAACGCCTCTGTAGTCAATGCCTCGTTGCCGCAAAGCATCAACTGTTGGCTGGAGAATTTCTTGTTCAATGCGTTCCATCAAAGCAGGCGTTACAAGGGGGGCTGGGGCATAAGCGCCCATTCCTCCCGTGTTTTCTCCAGTATCTCCTTCTCCAATCCGCTTGTGGTCTTGAGCTGGGAGTAAGGGGCGCACCGTGATGCCATCCGTCAGTGCCAAAATAGAAACTTCCTGACCAGTTAGGCACTCTTCAATCACTACGGTATCAAACCCATTCTTGAATAGGGACTCGACGCCAGCTTTCGCCTCCTCAACAGTGGCGGCAACAATTACTCCCTTCCCGGCTGCCAAACCATCGGCTTTCACAACAATCGGTGCACCTTGAGTCATCACATAGTCAATCGCCGCCTCCGCATTGGTAAACGTAGCAAAGCGAGGCGTGGGAATCCCCGCTGATTCCATCAGCGACTTAGCCCAGTGCTTGCTGGCTTCAATCTGCGCTCCTTCCTGGGTTGGGCCAAAAACCAGTAGGTTCGGATTGTGCTGTTGTAGGTAGTCTGTAATTCCCAAAGCCAGAGGGAGTTCTGGCCCCACTAGCACTAAAGAAATATTTTGAACCACAGTAAATCGAACAATTCCCTCAAAATCATCAACTCGCAAGGGAACATTCTGGCAACGTTCGGTCGTCGCAGTGCCACCATTACCAGGAATACATATCACCTGCCGAATGCGTTGAGATTGCAGCAGTTTCCAAGCGAGGGCATGTTCACGTCCCCCATTGCCAACCACCAAAACCTTCACCTTTGACTTATTCTCCAGAAGAATTGAACTTTAAAACTATACACTGCTAAACTGCGGTCCTTAGGTTTGCTGATCACAGCAGGATAGCGACAGTCTGCATGGCTCCATTCTTAGGAAAGAATGGCTCTACAGAACTGATCACCTCTGTAGCGATGGATTTTCCTAGATTTTGGATTTTGGTTCTTATTAAAGACAACCAAGCAAACTCACTCCTATACGGTTGAGTCAAGCAAATGTTCTACATTATGCCACGGCATTACCAGATGGCTAGGTGGGAAATAGAATAACCGTAACTGTTTCTTATCTATGTCCCATATCCTATGCCCAGCCAAGAGCAGCGATGTTTAATTTCACTCACCTGACTTGAGAATGAGGCAGACGGCAGACGGCAGAAGGAATAAGAATTTTCATGCGTTCTGGTGTACGCAGTTCATGAGGGCTACTTAACTACTTTTTGCTGCTGATAACGCTCTTTGAACAAACGCTGTTGTTTTTTGTGATCCACAATCGGAGCAGGATAACCTAGAGCGTTGCGCTCAAGAGGTAGTATGTCACCACTCATTAACAACTCTGTATCGACCGATCGCAGTTCCGGTAGCCATTCTCGGATATAGTCGCCGTCTGGGTCGAATTTCTTCGCTTGACTGGCTGGGTTAAAAATCCGCAAGGGTTTGGGGTCCATGCCGCTGGACGCACTCCACTGCCAACCTCCGTTATTCGCTGACAAATCGCCATCATAGAGGTTTTGCATGAAGTACTTTTCTCCCCACTGCCAGTTGATCAGTAAATCTTTAGTCAGAAAACTGGCGACAATCATGCGGCAGCGATTGTGCATCCACCCGACTTCATGAAGTTGACGCATGGCAGCATCGACGATAGGGTAACCCGTTCTCCCCTCACACCACGCTTGGAAAAGCGCTTCATCGTTGTCCCAAGGGAAGTCCTTGAAGGTATCCCGATACGCCCCATCTGCGAGTTCCGGGAAGTGATACATCGCGTGTTGATAAAACTCCCGCCACGCGAGTTCCTGCTGCCAGGTTCGGATACTCGCGTCGGTTTCATCACTGCGGCTATTTTTCATCGCGGTGAGGGTAGCTGCCCAAACGGTGCGAATGCCGATCGCGCCAAATTTGAGGGCGGCACTCAGTTGAGAGGTGCCGTTGACAGCAGGGAAGTTGCGCTGTTCTTGGTATTCGGTAATGGCGCGATCGCAAAATTCTTCCAACTTTTCTTGTGCCGCTTCTTCCCCTGGCGCACTCAGAAGTTCGTTCTCCCAAACAAAGCCCAATTCTTTCGCCGTTGGTAGCGCGACAACTCCTGCTTGTTGAGCGACTTCTTGTTCTTTTGGAGTGAGTCCCTCGGCATTTTGTAGGGAGTCTACAGGAGCCGCTTTGGGTTGGCTACTCCAATTCTTCCAAAAGGGAGTATAAACCGTGTACGGCTCCTTAGACTTGGAGTAAATGTCTTCCGGGGCGTGCAGCAGTTGATCCCAATGGTTGTGTACCTCGATGCCCTTCTCTTTGAGCGCTTCAGCCACGCTCTGATCGCGCACTTTAGCATACGGCTCGACATCCCAATTCCAGAAAACAGCCTTTGCATTGAGCGCCGCTGCTAGGGTGGGTATAGCCTGACTGGGATTTTCGTGCAGGACTAATAATTGGCTACCCGCCTTGGCATAGCTTCTTTGCAAGGACTCCAAACAGCCAATCATATAAGTCACTCTGGCAGGTGCTACATCATCCCGTTTCAAAATGTTGGGGTCGAGGCAGAAAACACCCACCACTTTTTGACTTTTTTGTCTAGCTGCAACCAGTCCAATATTGTCAGAAATACGTAGATCGCGGCGATGCCAAAACAGAATTAACTCAGACATTCAAGACAGTGTTTAAGAAACTTGGCTTTCTCCGCCAGCTTAGATGCTAGCAAGAATTTGTGAGTAATTCGTGACAATATGACCTTCTATGGGTTTGCCAAATCCTTAGCAGCTAGAGCCATGAGCTGTCTATCTAGGTTGATGATATAGTCTTTGCCGTAGGAGCCATTTTCTAAGCCAGCGCTCAAATGCTCAGGAAGGTCTTGGGTTATTTCCTGACTGCAAGAACCAGCGGCAAGTGCGATCGCAGCTACTGTATCCACATCCCCTGTAAACGCGACGCAGTCCTTGAGCAGTTCGCTTAAGGACTCATTGCGCATCACAGCAGTAATGGCGGCTCTAACACTCATCCAGCCTTTGGACTTCACGTGACCTTGCCAAGGCTGTGACCATTCACCGGGCACATGCGCTTCTAGAAACTGCCCCAAATCTTTCTTTAGCCCTAACTGGTAGATAAAGTAATGGGACATCAAAGCCGCCGCCCTAGCCGCGTTAATTCCATCGGGTGTGTTGTGGGTGATTGCGGCTTGGATCGTGGTGGCCTCGATGACCTGCTCAACGGTCGGTAAAATTCCAATGGGAGCAGTACGCATCGCCGCACCGCTTTTGTCGCTTGTCCAATTGATGTTTGCTAAAAACTCGCGTCCATCTCGGACTTGCAGTAAAAATTGATAAAATCTGCCGGCATAGCCTTCTCGCTGATCTCGCTTAAAGGCGGTGACGAAGTGATGAGCCAGCACTTCCGGTGTCCAAGGTTCTTGAGCCACCAGTGTTTCAGCAATGGCTAAGCTCATCTGAGTATCGTCCGTGTAACAACCGGGTAGGATTTGATGACGGGGATGCTTTACGTAGCGGCTCAAATCGTTGTAACGCTCCACCATTTCTTGATCAGCGTATTCAAAGCCCGCACCGTAGGCATCCCCAATGGCCAACTCCAGCAGCATTTATATTGACTCAGGTTTCAAACAGTTCCTCTCTGTTGTATCAGAGCCTGTAGGCAATTGTCGGCTGGAGAGGAGGATTTCATTTGAGAAAAGGACGCGCCAGAAAGAAACTAGAGATGGATTTAGCATCAACCGGCTGACCATCAAGGATGGCTTCTTCTAACTCTTGCGGTGTCATCAGGATGCTTTCCAGGTCTTCATCAGCATCGCGATTGGGGGGTACTTCTAGCTTTTCCAAGTCCTGAGCGAGAAAGGCGTAGATTAATTCATCCGAATAACCAGGAGCAACAGGAAATTCGCCTAATTTTTGCCATTTGTGGGCGCGGTAACCCGTCTCCTCTTCAAGTTCTCGCCGGATTGTCTCCTCTGGTTCTTCGTGACGCTCTACCGTACCTGCGGGAAACTCTAAAAGTCGTCCTTGAAGGGTAAAGCGATATTGTCGCAACAGCACCAGTTTGCCGTCTGGTGTCACGGGGACAGCAAGGGCACCGCCTGGGTGACGAATGCATTCCCAGTCGCCTACTGCATTATTCGGTAGGCGCAGACAACTGACTTCAAAATTAAATTTGCGACCCTGGTAAACTAGGCGTTGTTTTAGTAATTGTGGGGGTTCGTGTCCTGATGGCATAAACAATTAACAAGGTTTAAAGTTGAAAGGTTCAAAGCGTAAAACACTCGTGGATGAACCTTTACAGTCTGCGAACTCCAGAACAGTCTACCCTTTGTACAAGTTGCGCGATCGCTTTTCCGGAAACTGGCTCAATCCAATTTGGTGCAATTTCTGCTAAAGGTACAAGGACAAATGCCCGTTCCTTCATGCGCGGATGGGGGAGTTGCAAGTTGGGACTGTCCAAAATTAAGTTATCAAAGAGTAATAAATCCAGGTCGAGGGTTCTCGGCCCCCAATGTTCTTGGCGCAACCGACCAAATTGAGTTTCAGTTCGCAGTAACGTGTCTAAAAGTTCCTGGGGTGTCAGCTGAACCTCTAGCAAGGCACAGCCGTTAATGTACTCTGGTTGTGGGGGTCCAATCGGTGCCGTTTGATACCAACTCGAACGGTGTTGTAAGGTAATTCCTTCAGTATTGGCAAGGATTTGGAGAGCATTCTCTAGAATGGTGCGAGAGTCACCGAGATTGCTGCCAAGCGCGATCGCACTTGGCACACACACTAATGCATCTGGCGCAGATTTCATAGGGGATGGAGAGTGAAGCGTGAAGTATGAATTGCCTTTTCATTTGCCAATTTTTTCATCCTTTATCCTTCACACTTCAGACTTCTTGAGTCCACCCAATGAGTTCCTAGTGCAAGGCGGCGAAAGTTTCCCACCAGCTAGGTGAAAGGAGGGAGAGAGGGGGGGAGGGGGAGAAACGCCGACAAGAAAACTGGTGGATTATTTCTGCCAGTCTGCACTAGTGAGATGTCCTAAGTTTAATGATTATCTGACATCTCACTATCAACATGGGTTGTACGTTTAACGGGTGGCTTTTGATGTCATTGCTTAACGATCTGTACCCAAAACTTGATTTTTAATGGTGTTAACTTCCTCAGATAGTTCTTTGCGGGTTTCAGCCGTCAGTAAATAGCGGTAAACGAACCAACCGGTATAACCTAGGCCAATGAGTTCCAACGTCGGTGCTATTAATGGGATGTCGTCAATCGCATCCAGTAGCGCTAGCACTAGTTTGACCGAGACAAAGGCTAGCACAATCAGGCCAATTGTCCCCAAAGGCCCCTTGTTGTCTGCAAAAAAGCGACTGACATAGCTGGGTAATCCTTGTAGGAAGGTAGCAACTTGTTCCCCATACTGCTGCCATTGAGTGTTAGAGGATGTCGCGGATGACTGCGGGGGCAACAAAGCTTTAGTTCCGCTATCATTCGCTGGTGGGAGTTCTGGCTGTTCAACTTCAGCCGTTGTATAGTCGGGAGAGTCGGATTTTACAGTTTCAGGATTCATAACTAATTCTCTAAAATGACAACTGAAAACTCTTGGCTAAGGAGTTGTATGACAAGAGCCAAACATTGGCAATGGTATCAAATGATTGTGTTCCATTTGCAATTGAATAAATAGTCTCAGCCGAGTTTCTGATTCTCAGTTTCATTCCACTCAAGAAAAACGCCATACCTCTAAAGACTTATATTCATACCTGGAGGGCTTTAGATCAGCCTCCCAGCGAGGAAAGCCCTCGAACAGGGTGATGAAAATCTCCCTATCTGACCCTGCCCCCTGCCCCTTAGTAGTATGTAGAAATGTGCCAAGGCTTGGCGAGTGATAGACTGGCTTGGCAAATTAGTGTAGTGACACAATTTACTTTTTACCCTACTGCTACGACACTACACTACTGCTATGCTGGGAGCTACACTAAGCGGTCGCTACAAAATCGTCAAATACCTCGGCGGTGGAGGCTTTGGTCAAACTTACCTTGCCGAAGACTTACAGCTACCCGGTAACCCAATATGTGTAGTTAAGCAGCTTAAGCCTATCTCTACCGATCCGTTTACGTTAAAGACTGCAAAACGTTTATTCGATAGAGAAGCTCAAGTTTTATACCAGTTGGGTAATCATGAGCAGATTCCCAGGCTTTTAGCTCACTTTGAGCAGGAGCAAGAATTTTATCTGGTACAAGAATTCATTGAAGGTCACGATCTCAAGCAAGAATTACCGTCCGGGAAGCAGTTTAGTGAAATTCAAGTTATTGACTTTTGTCAAGAAATCCTAAAGATATTAGAGTTTGTCCATCAGCAAGGCGTAATTCATCGCGATATCAAACCTTCAAATTTAATGAGGCGGAAGCAAGATGGGAAAATCGTCTTGATTGACTTTGGAGCTGTCAAACAAGTTAGTGTTCAGAGTGCCGACTCGGATGGACAAACCAGTTTGACGGTGGCGATTGGCTCACCGGGTTATATGCCGAACGAACAACAAAGCGGCAGACCTCAATTCTGTAGCGATATCTATGCGGTGGGAATGATAGCAATCCAGGCTCTCACAGGAGTACCCCCCAACCAATTACCAGAAGACCCGAAAACGAGTGAAATCCTTTGGCACGATAAGTGGCTACACAATACGCTGCATCAACAGGTACAAGCTAGCTGTGCACTAGCAGACGTTTTAGATAAAATGGTGCGCTACGACTACCGCCAGCGCTATCCAACGGCAACAGAGGCTTGGCAGGCACTGGAGCAACTTACCCAATCGTATTCATCCTCAACTACAGTCTCTGCTTCTCAAGTGTCCCACACAGTGCCCGTTGACCCGTCTGAACCAACGGTTGCGTACTCTCTATCGAATCAAGTTCCTGGTTCACCAGGCAAGAACACCCTGGACACGGTAGAACCGACGCAAGCGCCACCTTCCCAGCAGCAGCTACCTTTATCTTTAGCCTCGTCTGGCACTTTAGCAGAACCACAGGTCAGTGACCAGACGAGTGAGTCTATGATTTCTAAACCCCGCCAAAAATCTCCTCAATTACTCAAAATTGGCGCGGGTATTGTCACGGCTGTCGCTCTAACTGTTGGCCTCTACTATTTTCAGGAATTAACTTTATCATCGACAGAAAGCCAATGGGTGCAGAAGATTGCGTTATCGAAAACCCTGCCTAGCGATTCAACGTTAGTGAATCCTGTGGCGATGACACCGGATGGCAAAACTTTGGCGATGGGAGGAGACGATGGGACGATTCGTCTCTGGAATGTACAAACTGGAAAATTCACCAATACCCTCAAAAGCCATACCTCTGGGATTTACGCTCTCTCTTTCAGCCCAGATGGTACAACGCTCGTCAGTGGTAGCGCTGACGCCACGATTAAGATTTGGAATTCGCATAGTGGGAACCTTATCCGCACCCTGAAGCGGCGTTCAAAAGCTGGAGTTAGTGCACTCGCCATTAGCCCAGATGGTACAACGCTCATCAGCGGCGATCGCATCGGTACAATGGAAATCTGGAGCCTGGGTACTGGGGAACTTATCAACTTTTTTGCAGGTCATACCATCTTGGTAACAGCCCTTGCCATCAACTCGGATGGACAAACCTTGGTCAGCAGTAGCCAGGACAATACAATCAAGCTGTGGGAGTTGCAAACGGGGAAATTAATGCGTACCCTCACCGCTGCCGATTCTCACCCGTTTTTTGCTGTCGCCCTGACAGCAGATGCAGAGACGGTTGCGGGTGGCGGTGGGGATGGGGTAATTCGGTTGTGGGAACGACGGACGGGAAAGTTGATCAAAAGCCTTCAGGTGGGTTCGGCTCCCATTAATGTTCTTACCTTTAAGCCTCATGGAAAAACGCTGGTGAGTGGCAGTGGTGATGGGATAATTCGGCTGTGGGATGTACAAACCGGTAAACCGCGACGCACCCTCACCGGGCATTCTGCGGCTGTTAATTCCCTTGCTATTAGCAACGATGGGCAGACGCTGGTTAGTAGCAGTCAGGATAAAACAATTAGCATTTGGCGATCGCCTTAAGCATTCAGTCTCAACTGTTAGGAAGGCATAATAATGTAAAAATGACCGCGACGATTCAAGGTGCATCTCAGTTTCGTAAATAAACCAACGCCACGTAGCTGCAATTTTAAGTGGTAAACACAAGAACATTTTTACAAGAGCTGCACCCGATGAGTCTCTGCATCAACTCCAGCTGCCCAAAACCTGAAAATCCTGCCAGCGTGCTATTTTGCCAAACCTGTGGCTCAGAATTACTGCTAGCAGGGCGCTATCGGGTAAGTCGCTTGCTCAGTAACAAAGGTGGCTTTGGCAAAACCTATGAGGTAAGTCACAACGGCATTACCAAAGTCCTCAAAGTACTGATTAACAATGACCCGAAAGTCGTTGAGCTGTTTGAGCAAGAGGCGCGAGTCCTAGAGACACTGAACCATCCAGGAATTCCCAAGGGGGAGGGATACTTTACTTACTTTCCCAAAGGCAGCGAAACCCCCTTACACTGCCTCGTGATGGAAAAGATCGAAGGGCTGGATTTAGATGAGTATTTGCTACAGCGGGAGTACCGCCCGATTGACCAAAAGTTAGCACTAGAATGGCTAGTCCAGTTAACTCAGATTCTGCATGAGGTACATCGACAACAATTTTTTCATCGGGATATCAAGCCGTCAAATATCATCCTTAAAACAGATGGACAGTTAGTGTTAATTGACTTTGGCACGGTTAGAGAAGTCACCGCTACCTACATGGCTAAACAAGCCGCTGGGGGCGTTACAGGGATTGCTTCCGCTGGCTACACACCACCGGAGCAACTGAACTATCAAGCCGTACCGCAATCGGATTTTTATGCCATAGGGCGTACGTTTGTCTATTTACTAACAGGTAAAGCACCGACTGACCCAGCCATGTACGACCCTCTAGATGATGAGTTAAACTGGCGCAGTCATGCTCCCAACATTTCGCCTCGGCTAGCAGATTTTATTGATCGGCTCATGATGCGTTCTGCCGGTCAGCGTCCTGCCAACACTCAGGAGATTTTAAAACGCTTATCCTTGCTCGACCGAATTATCAATCCACCTCCACCACCGCGTGAAGTACTGCCCGAAGGCACTCCTAGTGTAGCGCCGCTCCCTATTAAGCGGGTCACTTCCAAGATTTCTCCCCAGGCTTCTGCCAAGGGTAGACTGACAAGACGGCAATTACTCCGGTGGGGAGGTTTTGCAGGTATGGGACTGGTAGGAGTTGGAATCATTCATCGAGTTGCCGAGAGTAGTTTATCGTTTAGCAAGGGTCCAGGAGGAGTCAACCTCCGCTCTTTTTCCTTTGATGTGGTTACTGTAGATGCCCAAGGTAAGGAAACCAGCCGCAACCCTCGCCAAGCTCAAGCCTCATCGGAAGACTTGGGTAACGGAGTGAAGTTGGAAATGGTGGCTGTACCTGGTGGCACGTTCCTGATGGGTTCACCGGATATTGTGGAGGGGGGAGACAATGATGAAACCCCCCAGCATTCTAAAACAATAGCTGCTTTTTACTTGAGTAAGTTTCCCATCACTCAGGCACAGTGGAGGGCTGTCTCCGCGTTACCTCAAGTGAGTCGTCCTTTGAATCCTGCTCCATCTAGCTTCAAAGGCGATAATTTGCCTGTGGAGCAAATATCCTGGTACGAAGCGGTGGAATTCTGTGCAAGGCTGTCCAAGAAAACTGGACGTACCTATCGGTTACCCAGTGAGGCGGAATGGGAATATGCTTGTCGTGCCGGAACTACAACACCTTTTTACTTTGGTGAGACTATTACCACCAAGTTAGCCAACTACGATGGTAACTCCGTCTACGGGCTTGGCCCCCAAGGATACTATCTCCAAAAAACTACTCCAGTGGGTAGTTTTCCTGCTAATGCCTTTGGGTTGTATGATATGCACGGCAACGTTTGGGAATGGTGTGCTGACCATTGGCATGATACTTACATGAATGCTCCTGTAGATGGGAAAGCCTGGTTGGATGCTAACGCGCCTGAGAGTACTCAGCGCTTGTTGCGTGGAGGTGCGTGGAGTCAACCTCCGGAGGACTGCCGTAGTGCCAATCGTCTAGGAAATGAGCCGAACTCCAAAGCTAACAGCATCGGGTTGCGGGTGGCTTTTTCTTAGAAATCAAGGAACTGCTCAAAGGTGAGTAGTTTCGTAGTTTTAGTCGTGCGATCGCATGACAACCCACAACATCGCCTCTTGTGCAGGTTTATCGGTTGGCTAATGGACAAGACTACACTAGCGATGGAAGACGCTAACAGTCGAACTGATGAGCCTCTGCATCAATCCTAGTTGCCCAAAGCCTGAAAATCCCGATAATTTGCTATTTTGCCCAGCCTGTGGCTCAGAATTGCTTCTAGAAGGGCGCTATCGCGTCACGCGCCAATTGGGTGCGGGTGGTTTTGGCAAGACTTATGAGGTGAGTGATCGCGCGAAGTGCACCGCTGCAAGTGGCGATCGCCACACTCGTAAAGTCCTCAAAGTCCTAATTAATAATGAAGACAAGTACGTCGAGCTATTTCAGCGCGAAGCTGAAGTTCTCAGCCAATTAAACCATCCAAGAATTCCCGAAGTTGAGCCAGAGGGATACTTTACCGTTTTTCCTAGAAATAGCATTGAACCTCTTCACTGCTTGGTGATGGAATGCATTGAGGGGATGAATTTAGAGGAGTATCTTAAGAAACGGGAAAATCGCCCAATTAACCAAAAATTAGCCCTCCAATGGCTCACTGAATTGGCAACTATCCTAGATGTGGTACATAGTCAGAAGTTTTTCCATAGGGATATCAAGCCATCGAATATCATGCTTAAACCTGATGGTAATCTGGCATTAATTGACTTTGGCATAGCCAGAAAAGTCACATCAACGATTATGGCTGGAGGTCAAAACACCCAGGCTTATACTCCCAGCTATGCTGCACCAGAGCAAGAGAAAGGATATGCTGTCCTACAATCAGATTTCTTTGCCTTAGGACGCACTTTTATTTATTTACTAACAGGCAAAGACCCACATGAGTTTTACGACCCTTACACGGATGAATGTAATTGGCGTACTGCTGCGACTCATATCTCGTCACTGCTAGCAGATTTCATTGATTATTTAATGGCAAGGTTACCAGGACAACGTCCTCTTAGTACTCAAGTAATTTTGCAAGAGTTACAGCAAATTGAACAAAAGTTGTATCCGACAAAAGTACCGCTGATAATTTCCAGTCAGCCATCAACTAATACTCCACCGCTGCAACGCTTTGAATTTGATGTTGCGTTCTTTGAGAAGGAGAAATTTGGGATTTTTGGCATAAATTCCGCTTGGAAAATCAGCCGTCACCGCCTTCAATCTGAGTTGTTTATCGAAGACTTGGGTAATGGAGAAATTCTAGAAATGGTAGCGATTCCTGGTGGCACTCTTCTGATGGGTTCACTGGATTCTGAAGAAGGACGAAGTAGCAATGAAAGTCCACAGCACTCAGTAACTATAACCCCCTTCTACATGGGGAAATTCACCGTCACTCAGGCACAGTGGAAAGCCATTGCTACTTTACCTCAAGTCCATTGTGCATTAAAACCTGATCCATCCCACTTCAAAGGCGATCATCTTCCTGTAGAGAGTATCACCTGGAATGAAGCGGTCGAATTTTGTGAAAGATTGTCACGGAAAACTGGACGGAACTATCGCCTACCTAGTGAGGCAGAATGGGAATATGCCTGTTGTGCTGGAACTACCGCGCCCTTCCATTTTGGCGGAACGATAGCCCCTGATTTAGCGAACTACGACGGTAACTATACTTACGCTTCTGGGGCAAAGGGAATTTATCGCAAGAAAACTACTCCAGTGGGGAGTTTTCAAGTTGCTAATGCCTTTGGGTTGTACGACATGCACGGCAATGTTTGGGAATGGTGTGCTGACTCTTGGCATACACATTACCAAGGTGCGCCTTTCGATGGCAGAGCGTGGTCGAATAATAGTGATAATAGTTCTTGCCTGTTTTTATTACGGGGCGGTTCCTGGCTCAACAATCCTCAAAGTTGCCGTTCCGCATGTCGCAACTCTTACTTTCAGGACGGCAGGCACGGTATCGCTTTAGGTTTTCGAGTGGTGTATAGCTCTAAATAATCTTTTTAACGTTTTTTCCTCGATCCGTTTTGCTTTTTCCCTCTTTCCATTTACCTTGACAACGAGCCGAACCCCTGAACAAAGCCAATGCGGAAGCGCGAAAATGAACTATATAAGGTTCTGAGTATACTCACGAATCTGGGTCAACTCATCCGCCAATAGCCATGTCTCATCGCCCAATTTACCTCGACTGCCACGCAACCACCCCCGTTGATCAACGGGTACTAGAGGCGATGCTGCCTTACTTCACCGAACATTTTGGCAATCCAGCCAGCATCAGCCACGCTTATGGCTGGGAGGCAGAAGCGGCAGTCAAACAAGCTAGGGCTATGCTGGCAGACGCCATCCACGCTACGCCGGAGGAAATTGTTTTTACTAGCGGTGCGACAGAGGCGAACAATTTAGCGATTAAGGGAGTTGCAGAAGCCTACTTTAGTAAAGGACGCCACATTATCACAATACAAACGGAGCATAATGCAGTGCTTGACCCCTGCCATTATCTCCAATCGCTGGGTTTTGAGGTAAGTTTCCTCCCCGTGCAGCGCGATGGGTTGATTGATTTAGCTCACTTAGAGAAGGCAATTCGTCCCGATACCATTTTGGTATCGGTGATGGCAGCTAATAATGAAATTGGTGTGTTGCAGCCGCTGGCTGAAATTGGAACAATTTGCCACCAGCATCAAGTGCTGTTTCATACAGATGCCGCCCAAGCCATTGGCAAAATTCCTTTGGATGTGCAGGCGATGAACATTGACTTGATGTCCCTAACAGCGCATAAAGTTTATGGCCCTAAGGGAATTGGGGCACTGTATGTCCGCCGCCGTAATCCTAGAGTTCAGTTAGCCCCCCAGCTTCATGGCGGTGGGCATGAACGGGGGATGCGCTCTGGTACACTTTACGTGCCACAAATTGTGGGATTGGCTAAGGCGGTAGAGCTGGGACTGGCAGAAATGGAGACCGAGTCAAAACGCCTAACGCAGTTACGGCAACGCCTGTGGCAGCCATTAAGTCGATTGGACGGAATTCACCTCAATGGTCACCCTAGCCAACGACTGTCCGGAAACCTTAACATTAGTGTAGAAGGTGTAGATGGTTCGGCTCTGCTATTGGGATTGCAGCCTGTGGTAGCGGTTTCTTCGGGTGCAGCTTGTACATCGGTTAAAACAGCTCCCTCTCATGTCCTCTTGGCACTAGGACATTCGGACGCCTTGGCTTATGCATCAATCCGATTCGGGATTGGGCGCTGTAATACAGCCGATGAAATTGATCGGGTTGCTGAAGGTGCGATCGCGACAATTCAGTCCTTGCGACAATCTAGACCCGCAAGTTTTCGCCAGGCTGTACAATAGAGTGGAGCTAAGGGTAAGGGTCAAGTCGATTATCGCCAGCGTGGGGCGAAGGGCGCCAAAAAAACAGCGCAGCGGCCCACTCAAATTAGAGTAGCATCTGAGGAACAGCGCGGTATAATACACCATCATAGGAACAGTTGCGAGTCAATGTTTCAGTGGACTCCACCGCTGTAAACTAGCAATAGATGCTGCACGTAACTGGTTCGCTATTCCAGACTTTCTGCTCACGCTTTACAAATTTCAATGTATACCCATTGTGGAAGGGTAGCTCATTGAACACTGACTGTCATTAGGAAACGTTGACTAAGAAGAGTGTCGAGTTATATTCAGTCACTCTGAGGTCTAAAGGTTCTGTTTTTTCTAGATGAAGTTAGAGATTTCGTTTACACAATTATCGACACACATATCTTGGGTAGCCGAAGCGAGAGAACAAGGCTTAGGGCCTAAGCTAGCTGCCAATTTTTGAGGAAATTGAATGGCAAAGCAAATTATTATTGCAGAGCAACATCGACTTGCTGCTGTTTTTTCGGAAGATCAAATTCAAGAACTCGTGGTTGCCACAGGCACCCACCAAGTCAGTGATATATATCTCGGTGTAGTCGAAAATGTCTTGCCTGGGATAGACGCAGCGTTTGTCAACATTGGAGACCCAGATCGGAATGGCTTTATTCATGTCACCGATTTGGGGCCCTTGCGATTGAAACGGAGTGCGGGTGCGATTACTGAATTGCTCAGCCCCCAACAAAAAGTCTTGGTTCAGGTGATGAAGGAGCCGACGGGTAATAAAGGCCCTCGGCTGACAGGCAATATCAGTTTACCGGGTCGTTACTTGGTACTCATGCCCTTTGGACGGGGTGTCAATTTGTCACGACGGATTAAGAGTGATAGTGAACGCAATCGCTTGAGAGCTCTTGCCGTGCTGATCAAACCGGCTGGTATGGGACTTTTGGTGCGAACCGAAGCCGAAGGGAAAGCGGAAGAAGCCATCATCGAAGATTTGGAGGCGTTGCAAAAGCAATGGGAAGCCATCCAGCAGGAGGCGAATTCCACTAGAGCTCCAGCTCTACTCAACCGCGATGATGACTTTATTCAGCGTGTCCTCCGGGATATGTACTCATCCGATGTGAATCGGATTGTCGTCGATTCCCACACGGGAGTGAAGCGCGTCAAGCAACACTTGCTGAACTGGAGTGGGGGTCGGATGCCAGAGGGCGTGTTGATTGACCATCATCGCGATCGCATCTCAATCCTAGAGTACTTCCGGGTTAATGCCGCGATTCGAGAAGCCCTTAAACCTAGAGTTGATTTACCATCGGGCGGCTACATCATTATCGAGCCGACCGAAGCCCTAACCGTCATTGACGTTAACTCTGGCTCGTTTACTCGTTCAGCCACGGCACGGGAAACTGTTCTGTGGACGAACTGCGAAGCCGCTACAGAAATCGCCCGCCAACTACGCCTGCGTAACCTTGCGGGTGTGATTATTGTTGACTTCATTGACATGGACTCGCGGCGAGACCAGTTGCAGGTACTGGAACACTTCAACAAAGCCTTGAGAATAGACAAAGCTAGACCGCAAATTGCCCAGCTTTCTGAACTCGGTTTAGTAGAACTGACCCGCAAACGTCAAGGTCAAAATATTTACGAATTATTTGGTCAACCTTGCCCAGCTTGTGGAGGGTTAGGGCATCTTGTGCGTCTTCCCGGTGAGACGGAACGCCAAGCCAAGGAAATCCCGGAACCTGCCCTCCCAGCGATGCTGCGGGAGTCGCGAATGCCAGAGCTTCCTGAACCTATCGATATCTCTCCCGTCGATGACACCGATGATCTGGACTTCATGCATCATCCCAGCTATCAAGAAAGGGGAGGACTGGCTAACAACAATAATCGTCGTCGCCGCCGTCGCCGTCTAGATGAAGTAGTGAGCAAAGAGGAAGCACGGGTTTTACCTAGTCCTCGCTCGGCGCCTATCCTCCAAGCTAAGTCAGACCCTGTAGCCGACGGTGATATCGCCCGCGTGAGTGGGACATCTCCCTTAACGCAACGGGATGCGCTAGCCTCAAAGGAGCTAGGATACTCCACAGGTGTGGGTCTTAACGAAATGGGACGTGACAGCACACTAGGGGGACGAAGCCCAGTCTTAGACTTAGGAGAACGTACGGCAAAATCTCCGCTAGTGAAGGTTCCTAAAGAAATAGAACCACCAGAAGTTGTTGCCATTGAAATGACTCCAGAGGAGCAAGACGTTTATGCTTTGATGGGAGTTTCTCCTTTAGTGCGGTTAAACCGTGAGATCAAAAATCCTAAGTCGGTTATTGTCTCCGTAGTCCTTCCCGGAGAAGCAGACCAGACACAGGAGTCAAACAAGTCTACTGCTGCTTCGTCTGTTGAACCATCCGAACCTTCTAGGGTATCGGATGAAGGGGAGACCTCCGAACAGTTGATGGCGGCGGATGAACAGACCCAACCTTCAGAATCAGCAAGGGTGCTGGTGAGTGCAGCCGCTGAGTCACCGATGACAGAAATTCCTGCTGAGTCAGCAACGGTGAGTGAATCAGGTAGCAGTCGTCCCGTAGTCCGTCGGCGTC
>DATNPV010000277.1:0-5933 GCA_036703055.1 Waterburya sp. | reverse complement strand
ACACCACGCGCTAGGGCGATCGCGTCTTCTTCTTCTAGTGCCTCAATCACACGGTAGCCTCGGCGGCGAAGGTTATGCTTCAGGAGCGGACGAGTGTCGTCATCCAGTTCGATCATCAGGATTGTCGGTGGCACATCTTTTTTTTTGCTCATTAGTTCCCCCTTTGGTGCTTCAGTTTCTGCCGCACGAGTGAAGGTGAGAACGAGCTCGATCTGATCAGTCATCTATGATCTTTTCCTCCAAGCAAGCGGTCGTATTCCTCTCTGAGAGTCCTGAAGCACTCGCATGAAACCGTTTCCAGCCCCCGCTGATCCAGGATGTGGATGTGACCTCGGTGGTATCGGATGAGACCCCTATCCTGAAGCTTTTGGGCCGCTTGGGTGACACCAGCCCGGCGTACGCCCAGCATGTGGCCGAGGAACTCCTGCGTAAGGCTAAGGTCGGTCGAGTCAATGCGGTCTTGCGCCTCGAGTAGCCAGCGTGCAAAACGTTGGTCTAGTTGGTGGAGGCCGTTGCAGGCAGTGGTTTGCGAGAGCTGCGCGATCAGGGCTTGTGTGTAGCGCAGTAGCACGTCGCGCAGTTTTTTATTGCGATCAAACTCCTCCAGTAGCGGTCGTGCATCCGCCTTGATCGCGCTGCCTGCTATTTGTACGATGTATTCCGTCTGCGTAGTCTCCGTTCCGCCCATGAAGGCATTGACGCCGATCACTTCACGGTTACCGACGACACCCGCCTCAGCCGTGGAGCCGTCACTCATCGTAACGGTCATCGAGAGGAGACAATCGATAGGGAAATAGAGTTCCTCGATAGTCTGGCCAGGATGGTGAAGTATGGTGCCCTGTTTCAGCGAGACTCGCTTCAGGTTGGAGGCAAGCTTCTCGTATATCTCACGGGGCAGCGTGGTAAGCAGGCGGTTTTCGGTACTCATGCGGAAAAGTGTCACAATTCGTACACCAGTAATTAAACCTCTTACAAGCGATCTTTGCGACGCAAAGACCGCTTGACCAAACCTCTTTCCAGCCCTTGTGCAAAAAGTCCATTGATTTTCAATGAGGTCAAGCATTCGATTCGCTGTCCCATGCCTTCAAAATTAGGTGATGCTGGGAATCGATGCTCAGCTTCTTGTGCTGCTGGAGTTTGCTCAGCAACCGGGTGATGGTGACTCGGGTTGTACAGCAGGCAGTAGCAAGGTCTTCATGCGTTAGACGAATACTCAGCCGAGTGCCATCCGCTACAGGTTCCCCAATTTCCTGTTTTAACCACTGTAATAAACTGTACAAGCGGTCTGCGACTCGTACTTGCCCGCAAACAGCGAGTAGCGATTCGGTTTGTTTTAGTCGTTGGCTAATTTGAGGTAAAAGGCGCTGCTGGAGTTGAACAGAGGTGGCGAACTTGCTCAATGGAATGCACCATAGCTGAGTATCGGTGAGGGCAGTTGCCTCATAGAGTGGCAGGGCAGTTAGCGTCGAACTAAAGACGGCTTTTGCACCAGCTAACCCAACCAACACCTCTTGACCGCTTTGACTAAACGTTGTTAGCTTCACCAGTCCTGAACGAACCTGCCAAATCACCTCAGAGTTTAAAGAAATGATTTCCCCCTTGTGATAGACCTGCAAATCACAGCCCAGATCGGCATTGATGTCAAGCTGTTCGTGTGTTTCGACCTGGTTGGAATCGATCGCGGGGCGCAATAGCCAGCGCAGGGTCAGCGGTTGGTTTGCTTCTTGGCGGTTGACCTCTGTGAGGACACTGACATTAAACGCCGCACTTTCATACGGCTGCAAGCGAACCTGCCACTCCTGTTTCCAAGGTCTTTGCTGGAGCTGCTGTAACTGAGCCTGAAACTGTTGCCGAGTTTCATGAGTGACGAAAGCGGTTAGCGACCGCCCAATTAGCAAGGAATGCGGCAGCTTAAGCAACTTGGCAGCCGCCGAATTCGCTTCTTGAATCATTCCTGCTGCATCAGTTAGCAGGCAAGCATCCGGGATAAACTCCCACAACGTTTGGTAGCGCTGACGCTCAGCTTCCACAGTCTGGTCAGCCAATAATAACTTCCGATTCTGCTGGCATAGCATCTGAGCTGCTACCTCGAGTCGCTCCGACGCAATGCCGAGTTCTTTCAGGGCTGATGGCAGTAGAGTAGGGGATAGAGAAGAGGATGTGTTGATTCCTTGATACAGGCTTGCTAAGCGATCAGACATCGCTTCTACCTGTTGAGTAAAGGCAGTGGCATTCATGTAAGTACCGATTGAATTTGTTTAGTTAGAGTTAGCGTCGCAACGGTTTCTATTAACTCGTCGATGTCAAACGGTTTAGGCAAGTGCGCCTCGAAGCCTGCCGATAGAGCATGGGTACGATCGCTTTCCCTGGTGTGTACTGTCAAAGCGATTGCTGGAATCTGTACTTGCCCCTGCGTTTCAAGGGCTTTCACCTTGTGCATCAGCGAGTAGCCATCTTCATTGGGCAAACAAATTTCGCTGATTAGGAGGTCCGGTTTAGCTTGCTTCAGGATTTCTAGAGCCTCACCTGTTGACTTCACGCTGATCGTCTCGACTCCATACTCTTCAAATATCAGTGTCAGCAGATATCTAGAATCTGGGTCATTATCAACAACGAGTACTTGCAGACCATTGAGCGGTAAAGATTGATAACACATCACCAGGAACTCCTTTGTCTTGTCTATATACCAAGAGCGTTGCTCTCATTAAGCAGACAACATTCGCCTACGGTTCCGTGCACAGACAAATGCAAGCAATTCTTAATCGCATGATTAGGCTTTGACACGAGAGACTGGGATATTCTTGAATGGACTTAGTTCAAGAACAGCAACCAGTAACGTGCACTCCTTGAGCACCTATATTGCCAAGCTTCATTTACTCTAATTCCAATCCACATCGAGATTCAGTACGGTTTAGTACCTAACAAACCCATTATTGTCAATGCTCCTACTCAAATCTGAGCAATCAATAGACCTCCTGCATAAATAGAATTATTGCCTACCTAGCCCCCCAACTTTGGGGGGAACCGGATTCAAAGTCCCCCAGGATTGGGGGATTTAGGGGGCGTTCCATGATTTATGCAGGAGGTCTAATGGTCAAAACGACCAGAGGGCGAACTAGATACGACAGCTGAGCAACATTTTCATTCCATATTTTGGGCGGAGTGATAGCGACGGTTGAGTCGTAACCGGATGCTCCGCTTGTAGTGTTAAGCGGAACGTTTGCGCGATTGTCGCCACTAGTAAAACTGCTTCCATCATGGCAAACGCTTTACCAATGCATATGCGTTGACCACCCCCAAAGGGAAAATAGGCAAAGGTAGGTAACTTCTTGAGCAGGTTATCTGCCCAACGGTCGGGGTGAAACACCTCTGGATTCTCATAAAATCGGGGGTCTCGGTGCATCGCCCACTGGCATACAAACACCGTTGTCCCAGCTTTCACGTTATATTCCCCAAGCAGACAATCGTGCAAGGCAACTCGACTCATTCCCCAGACTGGTGGATAAAGTCGCATGGCTTCCAGCACAACTCTCTCTGTGTAACGCAGCTGACGAATGTCAGCAACCGATGGTGTACGGCTTGCCAGCACTGCCTTTAATTCCTCTTGCAATTTTGCTTCTACCTGAGGGTGTTGTGACAGCAAAAACCAGAGCCATGTCAGGGCGTTGGCAGTCGTTTCGTGACCGGCTAAGAATAGAGTCATCGTCTCATCTCGCACTTGCTGATCACTCATCTGAGTCCCATCAGATTCATCCCGAATCTGGAGCAACATTGAGAGCAAATCGCCTGTATCTTTACCGCTGGCTCGTCGCTGCTCGATAATGCGATAGATGATTGCATCGAGCTGTTGAATGGCTCGTTGGTAGCGCAGATTGCTAGGAGTCGGCACCCAACCCGGAACTAAATATTGATTACTGAGTTGAGCATTAAAATCCATCACGGCATTTAAAGCCGCCTGCACGCCCTCAGTTTCTTCGGTAATATCAACATCAAATAGAGTCTTTGACGCAATCTGTGAAGTCAGCGACATCATCTCTTGATGGATATCGCGGATTTCTCCATCCTGCCATTGGTTGAGTAATTGGTTAGCATAGGCAACCATGACCTGAGCATACGCGGCAATCCGCTCTTGGTGAAATGCCGGTTGGACAAGACGGCGCTGACGCTGCCAGAATTCGCCTTCACTAGTCAGCAAGCCATTCCCTAAGATGCGGAGTCCGCGTCGGTACACGCTACTTTTAACGAAGTTCTGAACCTGGGTGACTAACACTTGCTCAATCAAGTCGGGATGGTTGACTGTAATCGCTGGAAATGGGCCAAACTGCCAGCCGACAACGTCGCCATACTCACGAACCCACTGGAGAGTGTAGTGCAGTGGATCTCGATTGATTTCTGGAAGATGACCAATCAGAAAACGACCTTTAGGGCCAGAAGGTAGATGTACGGTAACCATAAACAACTAAGTTCAAAATGCTAAAGAATAAATTTAAAGAAAGGTATCTATCTATACACTCTTTACTACTACATTAATCTCTACTCCACTTGAAAAATGCTAGTTCTATGAATTTAGTCACGATGGAACTAAGAATCCTATGGCATCTTGCTTGAAACCGATAGGAGTGTCAACAAGTGATTGCCAAATTCCCGATCACAGAACAATTGAGCAATTGAGTCAGCTTCGATAGCTTTTGTATTCCACATTACAAAATTTCTTCATACACAGTTCTTCCTTAAGCGTAGGTAAGACACCTCTAAGGATGAGGTCTTAATCTTTTTGGCTGTGATTGAATGTAAAAGCAGTATCAAATGCCCGCTGAGTGGGGGAGTTCGCTAATAGAAAACTGTCTCATTGGCTGGGTGCGGTGATTGTTAGTCAGGTCGATAACGAAGCCCTGGCTTTCGCTCAATAGGAATATCCCTAAGCCGTCTTTATTTCACCTACTGAGCGGTTGACCTTACATACGCTATGGCAGCGATGGGTGCAACTGATTAACTCTTGCCGTTTCACTTCCAACACTTACACCAATCGATCAGGAATTTACAAGGAGCTATAGATGACACTAGCCATCGTTGTTCATGGTGGAGCAAAAACCATCACTCAGGACAAGGTTGAAGCAAACCATGCTGGCTGCTTGGCAGCAGTAGAGGCAGGTTGGGCAGTGCTGACTGCCGGAGGTAGTGCCAAAGAAGCCGTTGAGGCAGCCATCCGCGTTCTCGAAACGGACCCGACGTTTAACGCAGGTTTTGGCGCAGTTCTCAACACTGAAGGAGAGGTGGAGCTAGACGCGGCGATTATGGAGGGCGCGAAGTTAGGTTGGGGAGGGGTAGCAGCCGTTAAGGGAGTGCGTCATCCCATCTCGGTGGCACGGATGATTATGGATGAAAAACCTCGGCTGCTAGTGGCGGACAGCGCAGAACGCTTTGCCGCAGACAATGGAGCCGAGATGTGTGCGAAAGAAGACTTGATAGCTGAGGAGCCGTTGCAGGAGTGGAAGGAGGAGCAAGAAGTTGTGGATCGCCCCAACACCGTTGGCTGTGTGGCTCTAGATGCCAATGGCATCCTAGTCGCCGGAACCTCAACTGGGGGCACCATGAATCAGCCACCCGGTCGCGTCGGTGACACAGCGTTAGTTGGCTCTGGCTTGTACGCTGACAATCAAGTCGGCGGTTGCTCAACAACGGGTGATGGCGAGTCGATTATCCCGGTAGTTCTGGCTAAGAGTGCGATCGATTGGCTAGCGATCGATCGCGATCCAGACGAGGCAGCGAAGAAGGCGATCGAGACTCTCAAATCTAAGGTAGAAGGAGAGGCGGGGTGCATTCTCCTAAACCCTCAGGGGCGAGTGGGATGGGCGTATAACTCGCAAGATATGGCAGTCGCTTATATGACCTCAGAAATGGGCAAGCCAGCTGTGTTTACTCGGAAAGAATCA
>DATNPV010000130.1:0-43921 GCA_036703055.1 Waterburya sp. | reverse complement strand
CGATGAATATTGTACGCTTAGTCAACTGGTGGCAGGGCACTCCCTTTGCTCAAACCCGTTGCTCCCATTTCAAGGCGCTCGCTCCCCTTACTTAACTCAATTTGTAACCAAATATTTCGCCAGCAGTATCAACTTTGGGGGGATAGGGGGCTAATCGACGAATATTGCGTAAGTCTGGTTGAAGTTTAGGGTCAATTTCACCAAACCGCCTTGCTAGGTGACACAGGATTAATAGAGCGATCGCCAAAAAATCTAGAAGTTGGTTTTCTACTCTTGTGAGGTGGGTACTCTTATATAGGATGACATCCTCAGTCCTCACTTCTACTGGTTATGACACACTCAAATCTTCTGGAACTTGCTAAGCAGGGAGATGCAAATGCGATCATCTCCGTGATGAATTACCTACTGAAAGACCGAGGCATTACTGCAAAAGCAATTCAGAAAGACAATCACTTAGTGGTCGTACTTGAGTCAGCCCAAGTGCCGGAGCAAAAATCTTCAGTCGCATCAATCCACAAACTGATGATGCACTTAAATGTCGAATCCATCAAGTCTGTAAAAGTCTACGGAAAACGGGCAGGGCATCTTTCTACAGCCTGGATAGACACTGTAAATTTAACTCCTAAGGCAGAAGAACCAAAAAAGCAGACTAGCCCTTCAGAGTCGATTGAGCAGGGAAATCTGAAAGCGATCGCCGACCGATGGCCTGTCTGGTTCCCTTATCCCAGTTCTTGGCTAAGGACGTTCGCTTTAGTGCTGTGGATGGCTGTGATTTTAAGAATTGCTGGATTTTGGAGCCTCGCGTTAGGTGGAGTTTTAGCGCTAATTACGGCTCATCTAGAACTATTGCTCTTGTTTCTCGGATTGGGGCTGTTGGTATCCGTACTTACGTTCTCCTACCTTCACCATTTTCTCTTCGGAACGTCGCTACCTCGATATCCACGATGGTTACCTAGTCCTAGAAGTTTATGGGAAGGTTTTTATGCACCGATTGTAATGGTGTTAGCTTTTGTAGCCGTATTAATCATTCTCTTACCATTTCTTATCCCAAACTGTAAATATGAATTATTAGAGCGAATAACCTATTGCTTTGAACCCACAGGAAGAGAGCTGGCTCGCTACGAGTACCGTATGGCTGAGATTACAGCCGTCATCTGGTTGATTAGTGCAGTGTATCTTTACCAAGCCGAGTACCTAATTCGACACCGTCTCATTCCTAATCTGAACGCTGCACTCCGCAATTCTCAGTCTGTAAGGAATGCTTCTAGGTGGAACTCTGAAAAATTAGCTCAACAACTGGTAATAATCCTTTTAATTCCCTCTGTTGCTGCGGGAGTTTACTTTTTTTCAAAATTGCCTGAATTGAAAGAAGCCATACCTGTTCTCGTAGCTTCTAAAGCTCCATCTGTCACTCCAACCCCAATTACTCCGGCATCACCTGCTACTTCCTCGCCTCAGCATGACCCTTTCGCAGAGGCAGTGAATAAAGCGATGAGCGCAGCCACTCACACTCAATCCGCCAACTCTAAGGATGAGTGGAACTTAGTGGCAAGTCAGTGGCAAGAAGCGATCACACTGATGAACGCCGTACCGCCTTCCCATCCCAAATCTGTCATTGCCCAGCAGAAGGTAATAGAGTATCAGCGCAATCTCGACTATGCTCAAAAAAATTCAGCAGTTGGTCAGTAAGGTGATTGCACTCCTCACCATTGACTCAGTGTTTCTGAGAAGCAATCGCGCTCTTACAGCGCCACCCACCAATCGGTCAGAAATTAATTCAATGCGGATGGCGAGACTCGAACTCGCAAGGCAATGCCACACGCCCCTCAAACGTGCGCGTATACCAATTCCGCCACATCCGCGTATTGCTTATCATACCAAAAAGTTAACGATTTTGACTGATGATATTTTTTCTTTGTCAGCTAGGCTCTCTAGCCCTCACTCCAGCACAAGTTTTCACAAAAAGTACAAATTGAGTACACGATCGCCTCTATCCTATCTGATACGGATATAGCTGCGCTGTTCTATGCACTTCTCAAAAATACTGATTGCCAATCGCGGGGAAATTGCCTTACGGATTCTCCGAACCTGTGAAGAAATGGGGATTTCTACCGTTGCCGTTCACTCCACAATTGATCGGCACGCCCTTCATGTGCAACTTGCCGATGAAGCCGTTTGCATCGGTGACTCTCCGAGTAGCAAAAGTTATCTCAATATTCCTAATATCATTGCGGCTGCTCTGACCCGCAATGCGACGGCGATTCATCCAGGCTATGGCTTTTTAGCAGAAAACGCCCGTTTTGCTGAAATTTGTGCCGACCATCAAATTTCCTTCATCGGCCCCACCCCAGAGGCGATTCGGGCAATGGGTGATAAATCCACTGCCAAAGAAACCATGATCCGTGCAGGCGTTCCTACTGTGCCGGGAAGCGATGGGCTAGTGATGAGTGAACGAGAAGCTCATGCGATCGCCCAGAGAATTGGCTATCCTGTCATGATTAAAGCCACGGCTGGTGGAGGTGGTCGCGGGATGCGCTTGGTTCGCGAGGAGAGTGAACTCTCGAAACTCTTTCTCGCCGCCCAAGGAGAAGCCGAAGCTGCATTTGGCAATTCTGGTGTCTATTTGGAAAAATTCATCGAGCGTCCTCGCCACATCGAGTTTCAAGTCTTAGCCGACAGCTACGGTAATGTCATCCATCTCGGTGAGCGTGACTGTTCCATCCAACGGCGTCATCAAAAACTTCTGGAAGAAGCTCCCAGTCCAGCTCTCTTCCCAGAACTGCGAGAAAAAATGGGGTTGGCTGCGGTGATGGCGGCAAAATCGATTAACTACGTCGGTGCAGGGACTGTCGAGTTTCTCCTTGATGCCTCCGGTGCCTTCTATTTTATGGAAATGAACACCCGGATTCAGGTTGAGCATCCCGTAACCGAGATGATTGCTGGGTTAGACCTGATTGCAGAGCAAATTCGTGTTGCCCAAGGCGAGCGGTTACAACTCACCCAAGACCAAGTCATCCTCAAAGGACATGCCATTGAATGCCGAATCAATGCCGAAGACCCAGAACATAATTTTCGTCCTCATCCAGGGCGGATTAGCGGTTATCTCCCACCAGGAGGGCCAGGTGTTCGCATGGATTCTCATGTCTACACCGATTACGAAATTCCGCCCTACTATGACTCGTTGATTGGTAAGTTAATTGTTTGGGGGCCCAACCGTGACGCAGCGATTCAGCGGATGAAACGAGCCTTGCGAGAGTGCGCGGTTACAGGTGTCCCAACAACCATTGGTTTTCATCAAAGAATCTTGGAAACACCAGCATTTCTCAAGGGTGAGGTTTATACGAACTTCGTCGAGCAGCACATGTTTGCGGACAGAGGCTAGGAACAAAATTAAAGGATGAAGGATGAAGGATGAAGATGGACATTCATACTTCACACTTCACACTTCACACTTCATACTTTAATGCATCATTGTCAGTAGCCCCTGCTGACCCAGAAGCATCTCCCGGAGTAGGCTGAAAATCCCTACCCAAATAATTGGTGAAATGTCCACGCCTCCCAGTGGAGGTACAATTTTGCGCACGGGAACCAAAAAGGGTTCCGTGGGCCAAGCGACTAAATTAAAAGGCAAGCGATTTAGGTCTACCTGAGGATACCAAGTGAGAACAATCCGAAAGATAAACAGAAAGATCATCAAGCCTAGGAATGGCCCTAAAATCCAAATAGCTAGCACAGAAGCAGTCATAAGTTGTTCAGTATCAAGGTCAAGCCTGCGCCAAAAGACAAGCTGAAGCAGCCGTCTGAAACGGTTTATCTTAATTTTAAAGGCTAGAACTACACGAATGTTAACGAGGATTTAAGCGATCTCACGTTTTAGCTCGCCACCTGTACTGAGCAACGTCAAACCTGCTCTCGTACTCTAACGAACTATCCTATCGCTCATTTTCCGAGCTTCCAGTCTCGCTCTTCTCCAGCAGGAGCATCAACATCTTCTGAAACTGTCCTTGTTCTGATTTGCCCTACAGGAAACAGCCGAAATAATGGCTACCATTACCTTTGCCTCTTTTGCCTTTTGTCTTTTAGTGCTTGACTCGCCCTATCTGTGACTTCTCAAGGAACGAACAGACTATTAAAATTAGTATGAAGAATATCAAAAAGGGTTGAAGTTCTATGACGCCTTCATTAGCAAACTTTTTGTGGAGTCTCGTTTGGGGTGCTGCGATTGTTGTGATTCCTGCAACAGTCGGACTGATTTTTATTAGCCAGAAGGATAAAATCCAACGCTTGTAAACTAATCTAGCAAGTCCTTAGAACCTCAACTGTAGGACAGGGCAGCGAGTGACTCAGCTGCCCTATTTTGATCGACTGGTGTTTGAGCTGTGAACTGATACCGAGTTACATCTGTTTGAGCTAACGTTCTCTCCCCCCGCTTCCCCAGCTTTCCCGGCTCCCTCAGCTTTCCCATCTACTACGATTGAATGCAACTTAGTATGAGCGTCGGGCTAGAAGGGAAGATGAAGCAAGCTTAAGCTACAAGTCGCGCTGAGCTAGAAATGCATATCGGCTTGGGAAGAGAGAGTCTTCTAATCACTAAGATGAATTGGCTGTGCAATTTATCTTTCGTGCCACAGTACGAGGGGTGAATTGCTAGCTTTGTGTAAGGATAACTCGCTACCATAGGACTGACTTAGGAGAGCAGCAATGGTAAATTTTGGGCTGAACTCAGCCAGTATTTTAGGCATATTTCTGGCCGTTGCAGGAGCAGCGCTCTACTTCATGCGCTCGGTACGTCCAGAACTGTCACGAGATCAGGATATCTTTTTTGCCGCCGTGGGGCTCTTGTGCGGCTTTATTCTTTTATTCCAGGGATGGCGACTTGACCCAATTTTGCAATTTGGTCAGTTTCTCCTGACTGGGACGACGATCTTTTTCGCGTATGAAGCCATTCGTTTACGGGGCGTTGCCACAAAAGTGGTGAAAGAGAGAACGCCAATTGTGGACGAGGAGCGAACGCCTAGCGAAGTGTATCGATACGAGCCGGAGACGGAGTACTACGATCAAATCGAGCCAGAAGAAGAGCGGTACGTCAAGCGTCGCCTGCGCGGAACAGCAACAGAAGACCCCTACGGTAGCCGCACAGAGGAAGCACGCCGTCTCAAAAGTCGCACGGGCTCGGAGCAGCGATCGGGAACCGGAGAACGCACACGTCAACAACGTCGTCCTCGTCCCACCAGTCGTCCTTCAGAACCGCCTGTAGAGCGGTGGGATGCTGAGTTAGATACGCGAGAGAGTAATGACTGGGATGACGAATCATCTCGTCGTAGCCGTCCTCGCCCCACCAGCCGCCCAGAAAGCCGCGATTCGGAAACAGCGTCTAAACCCAGAAGACGCCGTCCGCCCCAAGACCGGAACTCTACTTCACCATCCAGGGATACGGAAACGTCATCCAAAGGCGATTATGTCCCTTTTCAGCCCATAGATTCTTCTGAGGAAGAAAGCGAGGGTTCAGGTCGTTTCGACTACTAAGCGGTTGCCGAGGCTTTTCAAGGGCTTTGACTTAATGCACAGGTTCAGTCTTGAAAAATCCATCGGTTAAGGCTTGTGAGAACGTGTTGGTAAAGCTCTTATCAGTGCCGCTCAACAACAGGCGTCCCTGCCTGCCCTACAGGAGAAAAGTTACTGCCGGATTAAACACTCGTCAGTGGCTAAATTGGGGTATGGGGCTAAGTTTTACAGGCTTAGTCACAGCTTGTAGCCCAGCTAATCTTCCCCAGGAACCTGCTGTTCTCAATAGCCGCTATACGAATGAGCAGCCCGCGTTGAGTGGTGATGGTCAATTTGTAGCTTTTGTTTCTAACCGGGATGGCGATCGCAAAATTGTGATGTATGACCTGCAAAAACGGCATTTTGTAGATTTACCAGGCTTAAATCGACCCGATGCGATCGCAGAAAATCCCAGCCTAAGCCGCACAGGTCGCTATATTGTCTACATCGCCAGTGACCAAGGACGCCCAGAAGTCGAACTTTATGACCGGGTGACTCGGCGATCACAAGCCATTACACGTAGCTATCGCGGCTGGGTGCGAAATCCGAGTATTAGTCCAGATGGTCGCTACATCGTCTTTGAAACCAGTCGTAGGGGTCAGTGGGACATTGAAGTACTAGACCGGGGATCGAATATTGAATTAGATGTCTCAGATGGGAGACGATTTTCCCGACCTTAAACGCTGAAGCCTAAATTAAGTGTTCAATCTTTTCATCCTTTATCCTCTACACTCTCATCCTTTTTGGTGAATCGTTCCCTCTTACTATCCACAGCAGTTGCCCTTACAGGTTTGTTAACCAGCTGTACGAGCGGTACGCGCCTGCTCGATTTTCCTTTCGACCCAGGGGGACGCGGGTTGAATAGTTTGGCGTCGGAACTCAATCCCCAGGTATCCGGACGATATATTGTCTTTGTCTCGGATCGACGAGGAAGTCCAGATGTTTATCTGTATGATGCGAATACAAGCAACTTAATAGATTTACCCGGACTCAATGCCTTGGATGCGATCACTTCTCACCCTTGTGTGACTGAAGACGGCAAAACGATTGTCTTTGCTGCCATTCGTCAGGGACGTTCTGGAATCTACCTCTACAATCGAGACACCCTTCAGCTACGGAATCTCACAGAAAATCCTCGAGCCGAAGTACGTAACCCGACGATTAGTGCAGATGGGAGTACAATTGCCTTTGAATCGAGCCAGAATGGGAGATGGGAGATTATGGTTTATAACCGTTCTGGGAAACCCCTCGATTTGCCGACACGGACTCCATAATGGGTTGAAGATTGGCTTGTTAAAAAAGGGTTACAACTTGCAAGTGAACACGGAGCAGGTTAGAACTCTCTCTGGAAGAACTTTCAACGTTCAACCTTCCAAGATTCAACCGTCCGTCTCACCTCCAACCGGATGTACACAAGCACCTTAGTAACATTAGCAGGGCTTACGCACTCGCCCCCTCTTGCCCCCCAAATCTGGGGGAGCTAAATTCTATTCCCCCAAGGTTGGGGGGTTAGGGGGGCTAATCAGCCAATTTTGTGTAAGTCCTGATTAGCTTTGGACTTGTAGAGTCCTCTTAATAACAACAAGCCGGAGAATCAACTCATCAATTGGCTTGCTTGTTCATCGCTTCCCAGCTCAAGATGCTGCAAAAGTCCCACGCACTTCACCTACATCAACTCATGAGTACCAGACACCTGCGTATCACCACACCAGGAGTGATTGCCGCCGCAGCTGCTATCGGTGCTACTACCCTAAATGCGATCGCTCCTGTTGACTTTCTTAGTTTATCCCTACAGCCAAACCGTGCCGTTGCTCAAGATATTGACGAGCAGATCAACATTCGCGTGTATCAACGGGCTAGTCCTGCTGTTGTTTCGATCGAGAGCAATGACGGCGCAGGAAGCGGTAGTATTATCAGCTCAGATGGCTTGGTTTTGACCAATGCCCACGTTGTTGACAATGTGCGTACAGTCCAGGTCACTTTAGCAGACGGTCGCAAATTTCTCGCCGATATCGTTGGCTTTGGCGCAAACGGTCTTGACCTCGCAGTTTTGAAGCTACGAGGAGCCAACACCCTACCGACCATTACCTTGTCTCGCACGCCCGTACAAGTGGGACAGCGAGCCTTTGCCATTGGTAATCCCTTTGGTCGCTTTCAGGGTACCTTCACCACAGGAATTGTGAGTCGTATTGACAAAGAGCGTGGTCTGATTCAAACGGATGCCGCGATTAATCCCGGTAATTCTGGGGGGCCATTGCTTAATAGCCAGGGTGAATTGATTGGTGTTAATACGGCGATTTTTACAGGCAGTCGCACTGGCGGCAATATCGGGATTGGGTTTGCGATCGCTCTTGAGCGAATACAACCTTTCCTCACGGCTGTAAGCTCTGGACGTGCTCCCCAAACAGCTCAGCGTCAAGGCCCTGCTCCGGATAGAACAGCACCTCAACCCCTAGCTCTTAATGGTTCCGTGGTTACGGGTAGTCTGGGGCGGGGGAGTACTGTTTTGCCTGTTGATAACAGTTTTTTTGACCTTTATACCTTTGACGGCAGAGCGAATCAGCGCGTCCAAATTGACATGGCAAGCCGGGAGATCGACTCCTATTTAATTTTGATCGATCCCAATGGCAATGAAGTCGCTCAAGACGATGATAGTGGTGGTGGTCCTAATGCACGAATTGTCGCCACCCTGCCCATTGATGGAACTTACCTATTGATGGCTAACTCCTCTGAGGCAGGACAAGCAGGAACTTATCGCTTACGTGCCCAAGCCACAACGATTGGGACGGGAAATGCTGTAAGTCAGGGAAGCTACGTCCTACGGCAACAGGGCATTCTTGGCCCTGGTTCTTTTGTATTACCTTCAGATGGCAGTTTGTACAGAGTTCACGCCTTTGAAGGTCGTGCTGGTCAATCTGTGACGATTAACTTAGCTAGCCCTGATTTTAAAACTTATCTGGCGCTGATTGATCCCATCGGTCAGTCAATTGGCGAAAACGAAAAAGTGAGCCAGAACGATAATAATTCCAGGCTAACAATTACCTTACCCCGTACTGGCATCTATCGAGTCATTGTTAATGCTTATGACAGACGGGGGCGTGGTCGATACATTTTGACAGTTCGGTAGAGTGGGAAGGTTGAAGGTTGAAGGTTGAAGGTTGAAGGTTCTCGGATAGGCTTCTAACCTGCAACCTGTTAACTTGCAACCTGCAACCCTCGCGCCACCTTCAACTTAACTAACGTAAACCCAACCAAGATAATAGACCTTGACCCGTCAGTAATTCCAGTATGATTAAACCCACAAAACCAATCATGGCAAACCGCCCGTTAATTTGCTCGGCGTAGGGAGTCCAGCCAAAAGCAGGCTCCGGTTGGTTATAAGACTCGTTAGAAGATTCGGGGGCAGATGTTGTTTCAGTATTCATGGTTCTGATGCTATCTCCTCCACAGAGTTCTGAGACTCCATGTTTTCCAACGTTTCAATGAGCGATCGCACTTGTGCTGTTCCCTCTGAAGGCTCAAACGATAAAGGGAATTTTCCGTGAGCAATCATCCGCAATCCCAAGGGCCCTAAACTCAACAATCCTTTAATGTCTCTCCATGAGTTACCAACGACCTGGATGCCAAATTTACGTTCATCAACCCAGCCTCCTTTTTTGACCAAATTAATGAGTATCTTACGATGGCGGATTGGACGGCTAGCTTGGTCATCCTTGCTCGCCAGAATTTCCGCTTTAATTTTACCGATTTGATCCATCGGGGCAACATCCATTGGGCAAACCGCGTTACACATTAAACAGCGAGTACAACCCCATACCCCTTTTGTGCCTTCGTTATAGTTTTCCAGTCGGCTTTCTGTTTGGGCATCGCGAGAATCTACCACCATTCGCTGTGCTTTAGCGAGGGCGTGAGGGCCAACAAAATCCGGATTAACCTCACGAGCATTGCATTCGGAATAGCAGGCACCACATAGGATACAATTACCTGTTTGATCCAGGCGCGATCGCTCTTCAGGAGTCTGCAAAAACTCTCGTTCAGGAACCGCTCTTGCGCCGGTGCTGACATAAGGATCGACGGCTTCTAGGTTATCCCAGAAGCTACGCATATCCACCACTAAATCTTTAATCACCGGCATATTCCCCATTGGTGCAATGGTCAATTCCGGAATCTCAGATGAGCCGTTCGCTTGTTGGAGTCTCTTGAGCTCAGCAGCAACATTTTCTTTACATGCTAAAGCTGAGCGACCATTGATTCGCATCGCACAGCTGCCGCATATTGTGTTGCGACAATTTTTACGAAAAGCAAGGCTTCCATCTTGCTCCCACTTAATCCGATTCAGACATTCCAGAATCGTATTTCCTTCCTCTACATCCAGGGTATAAGTCTGGAACTTAGGCGAGGTGTTTTGGGTCTGCCGAAGGATTTTAAAACAAACTTCCATATTGACAAGCTCTTAATGAGCGAAACACCTATAGAACAACTCAGCAAGCACGAGCCACAACCAACACGACTCGTTATCATCTGAACTGTCACTCTTATAATAGCTGGAGATTTTTCCATCGCTGTTTACAGTCTATGACATAAGAGGCAACGTCTTATACTAGAATGCTTCTATTTTGATCGAGTGACCCTGAAAATTGCCCAAGGGAGAATTTCACTGATCGAAGCGTTAAAGAGTTGTCGAAAAATCCATAATTGCTAAAATGCATGAAGATTAGAAGAAATGATCCAAAAACACTTGTCAATTGAGAGAGATTTAACGATATATTTTTTATAGAGCTTTCATAGCTGGACTGAAAATGTCCAATACCCATCCTGAAATTTGAAGGATATCTTGCAAAATTATGACAGAAACCGCAACTGCTCCACTTACAGGGAAAGCTTTACTTCAAAAAGTAAAAGAGCTCTCCCACTTGCCACGGCGAGAAACAGCAAAACGCTGTGGCTATTACACCGTAACTAAAAACGACCAAACCCGCGTCAATTTAACAGATTTTTATGATGCTGTGTTAGCGGCGAAGGGCGTTCCTCTCGATCCAGAGGGAGCAAAAGATGGTCGTGGTCGGGAGCCGACCTATCGAGTGAGCGTCCATAAAAATGGCCAAATTGTAATCGGTGCCACTTACACTCAGGCAATGGGATTAAAACCCGGCGATGAGTTTGAAATTAAACTGGGCTACAAGCATATTCACCTCAAACAGGTGGATAGTGATTTATCCAGATTTTCGGACGAGCAAGAGCTGGCAACCGCAGAGGCGTAAGGGGTGAGCCTTAAGGATGGTTGATAGATTGATCCATCCTTTACACCTTTTTAATCTTCTGTAGCTCCTCACAATTTGCCGATCTCGCCAATGGCTATATATGAGCAGGTAGCTGATTGCTGGTTGGTGTCCCTGATGACATCAACAGCACCTCTAAAGATAGCGACTTTTTTTATTGCTTGGGTCGCTTTATGGCTGCCGTTGGCAATTCCCATTGCTACATTACTGAAATGGCATCCTCCTAAGCCCTTGGCAGCCGAACAAAAGCTGCCATTACTCGCTGCACTATACCTAATTGCCCCCCTAATTTTATGGGGGGCTGCTTGGGTCGAGAGGCTACCTTTTTCTGATTATGGATTGGACTGGAAATTACCTATTTTGAGTTCACTGGGACAAGGATTAGGTTTAAGCGTTCTAAGCATAATCATTATATTTATGGCCCAGTGGTTACTGGGCTGGATTGAGTGGCATTCAGAAAATTGGCAACGCTTAGGACAGGTATGTCTGCCGGTACTGTTATTGGGATTGTGGATTGGTGTAACTGAGGAGTTAGTCTTTCGTGGCTTTTTAATTAATGAACTACGACAGGACTACTCAGTCTGGGTAGCAGCGACAATTTCTAGCGTGATTTTTGCGCTGCTGCACCTGATTTGGGAGCAAAGAAATACGCTACCTCAACTACCAGGACTATGGCTGATGGGAATGGTATTAGTATTAGCTCGTTGGGTAGATGACGGAAGTTTAGGTTTAGCATGGGGACTTCACGCTGGTTGGATTTGGTGTTTGACTTGTCTGGACTCGGCTGAGTTACTTTCTTACACGGGTAAAGGCCCCACTTGGATAACAGGTTGGGGAGAAAACCCCTTAGCAGGAGTCGCGGGTTTTCTCTGTTTGCTGGGAGTGGGTGCTTTACTAATATTCCTCATGCCTTATTCCCCATAAGATTTTAGATTATAAGAATTTAGATTTTGGATTAGAAATTTTAGCCTATTGCCAAGAGATGAGGATATTAATAATACAACCATTTTGTCTATTGGTATTTTTTTTCAGTTTTTAGGCGAGTTGCTGCCCATGAATGTCTCCCCGACTGAACTATATCTCTTATGGGAAAACCTCATATTCTTGGTACTCGCCACGTCTTTCCTCTTTTTCGTGGGCTGGGTGTGGAGGGAGGCAAAGCCCTTTACCCTACCTCAACCCCTACCTACCTGGTTTAAGGCTTGGTTGTTCATTGTATTGGTAGTGGGGGTGCTGCTGCCCTTGATAGCACTGGCTTGGTGGGGCATCGGGGTGGGTTACATGCCTGTAGTGGTTGCGATCGCGCCCTACTTTCTCATGCTGGGACTTCAGATTTTATCTGAAAGCATGACCATCAATCGCTTTCACTCTTGTGTTTGGGTGATGATTCCTTGTTTGTACCTGCCTTATCGCATCTGGCAGTTGCACAGTGGACTGGCGCTTTTGAGTGGCGAGAGCGAATTAATGTGGGTACGCCATTTGTTGCGCCTAGAGATTGGACTTTGGATTTTCAACTACGGCGTACACCTATCGCAGTTGCCGCGACTGCTGCGTTGGGATTTATCGTCGGGGGATGGGGAGTAGACATTACAGCGGTTTGCAGCTTTTGAGAAGTATAGCAAAAGGCAGAAGGCTCCAAGGTAGAGGGCTTTTATGTTTATTACTGATAAATGGTCGTTTCAGCCGTTGGATCTGTCCTAACTTTTATGGCAACAACTATACATTCGTAGGGGCGAACCACCGTCGAGAAAACAGCCTTATCAATTTCCTGACACAACCCGCATGACGCCTACCTACTGGCGACATATCAATAATTTCTCCTCGTATCATCTTGCTGTCTTACCATCGATAGCTTACTCTTCAACCGGACGAGTAGCCGTTAGAATGGTCACTGGATTAAGAGGTGTAAAGCGAGTCAATTCTCCCACAGGTACAGAACGCGAAATCTGAACTTGTAATAATCGATACTGCCAGTGTTGGTTGTTGAGCCAATCAAGTGCTGCATTGAGATGTTCTAAGGTTGCCAGCGCGAGGATAACAATGCCACCCGGAAGCAACCGGAGGCTACAGGTATCGAGAATTGCGCTTAAATTGCCGCCACTGCCACCAATAAAGACGCGGTGCGGTGCAGGAAGGTGCTGCAAAATTTCCGGTGCTGTACCGCGCATTGAGATAACGTTGTTGACATGGAAGCGTCGGCAGTTTTGTTCAATTAAAGTACTTCCGATCGCCGTTTTCTCGACCGCATATACCTGAGAAGTTCCCGACAAACGAGCGATTTCAATCGAAACCGAACCGGTTCCCGCGCCGATATCCCAGATGGTTAGTCCGGGTTGCAGTGCCAATTCTCCCAAGACGAGCAATCGCACTTCCCGCTTCGTCATTAAACCGGGGCGATCACTAAAACTCAGAAATACCTCATCCGATAATCCTAATAGAGGTAGAGAGTCAACATCTAGCGGTTGGTTATCTGGCTCAGACTTACGCAGTAATACAACGACATTAAGCGGCGCAAACGTCTTGTGTAATACATCTTTTAGTGGTATGGACTGAACCCGTTCCTCGCTACCTCCCAAGTTTTCACACACCCAAAACTCATAGTGACTGGATAAATTTAGAGCCATCAACAGGCGTGCGATCGCACCTGGCGAATTTGTCCCATCCGTCAGCACCGCAATTTTCTCCACCCCCTGCTGTAGGGCGACAGTCAACGACTCCATCGAACGTCCGTGAATACTAATAGCATGAGCATCCTGCCAAGGGACTTTAATTCGGTGGAAAGCTAGCTGAACTGAACTCACATGAGGATGAAAAATTAACTGCTCTGATGGCAGTTCCTCTAATAATAATCGTCCTAAGCCAAAAAAGAGGGGGTCACCACTAGCCAATACCACAATACAGTTGTGGGCATCATCCGTTGTCAACTGAGCGCGAATATCTCGAATGGCTTGGATAAAATCTTTCAGTACCAGACGTGAAGCGGGGTGGTTGGGAAAGTAACTCATCATGCGATCGCTTCCCACTAATAACGTTGCCTGTTCCACAATTTGCCGCACCGTGTCTGTGAGTCCAGGTGCGCCATCCAAGCCAATGCCAACAACGTGTACTAGAGTCATCATAGGGTTGAACGTTGGAAGGTTGAACGTTGACGTTGGGCGAAGAGTTGAATGTTGAAGGTTGAACGCTGAAAGTTCAAGCTAGTCTTCTAACCTGCAACCTGTTAACGTGCTAACTTGCTAACCATTTTTCTAGTCTTCAACCTGTAACCCTGTATTTTCCCAAGCCAAAACAATTAAAGCATTAAGGATGGCAGCGGCGACGGGTGAACCGCCCTTGCGCCCCTCGACACGAATTTGAGGCACTGATGTTTGTGCTAAAACCTTCTTAGATTCGATCACCGAGATGAACCCTACAGGGACGCCAATCACTAAAGCCGGTTGAACGGGTGAGGCTGAAAGCTGATCACACAAGGCTAGGAGGGCGGTAGGGGCATTGCCAATCACAAAAATCGCATCGGGATATTGCTCAAAGCATTGGAGTAAGCCTGTTTCGGTGCGTGTCTTTCCCGGCAGCGCTTCAGATACTTGTTCGACAGCAGCAAGGAGGGGATTGCCAAAGGTTTTGGCTACCATGCCTGCTACTCCCTGTTTCACCATCCCCACATCGGTGATAATGGGGGTGCGATTTTGGATCGCCGTAATGCCAGACGCGATAGCGGAGCGGGACGCGCTAGCGTCCTTCGCATCCTCACTAAACCGAATTAGCTGAGCAAATTCAAAATCAGCCGTACTGTGAATCACCCGTCGGACAATGGCATACTCAGCAGGGGTAAAGTGGTGTTCGCCAACCTCTCGGTCGATGGCGGCAAAACTCTGTTCCATGATGGGGTGAATGGGCAAGTGCATAGATCTCCCTAATTAGGGTGTTGCAGAGGTGGATTCTATCACTTCTTCTCCCCTTTCCTCCTCATACTAAGTTGCATTACAACCTATCACTCTGTTTCTCTTACCTCAGTGTCCTTCGTGCTTGGAGTGGTTTGTTAAAGTCTACGTTAGACCGCAACTCAGTATCACAAAGCTTTTTCATAAATTCGGTAAGTTTTATAAATTTTGCCACCCGATGCTTCAATGAGCTTTCGCGATGGGAAGTTATCTTCATAAACCCAAGATAGCTCTGCCCGTTTATAAGGTTTGCCCTTTTTGATTCCTCCTTGCATTCCCAGATAAATCAAGGCTAAGGGAACCATTTTCCGCCGATACTCTGGTAGCGAACAAATAGCAATCACACGTCCTTGGTCAATCTGCCGACGATACCACAAGAATTTAAGAATTCCCAGCCAGTTTAGCTTGCCATTAACCTGTTTTAGGGGAATATTGTAGTCCGGTAAACCCATGAAAAAGCCAACCATTTCCCCGTTGTCTTCGGCTATGGGAAAGACGTCCGGATCGACCAAACTCTGCAATGATTTCGCTTCTTCCAGAAATTCTGCCTCAGTGCGTGGGGTAGAACTCCAGTTATTAGCAAAAGCACGGGTAAAGAGATGATACAGACTAATACAATCTTGCTCAAAGCCTTCCCCTTTCGTTCTCAGAGGACGGAATGTGATACCAGATTTACTCGCAATGCGATAGGCTTTTTCAAATTCTGCGGGTAAGGGTTTGTCGAGAGGGAAGTTATAGGCGTAAGCATCCTTCGCTTTTTGCCAGCGATCGCGCTCCATAAATTCTGGGTAATAAGGCGGATTGTAGGGCATCATCACCATGGGGGGTGAGTCAAAGCCATCCACTAAAAAGAGACAATTATTGTGAGTTGATAGATCGATAGGTCCTCGCACCCTTGTCATGCCCTGCTCTCGCAACCACTGACAAGCTGTATCTAGGAGAGATTTTGCGATCGCAAAATCCGGGACACACTCAAAAAAACCAAACAAACCAATCTTTTGTCCTTCCCGTTCAATCAACCGCTGATTAACAGCCGCTACAATGCGTCCTACTGCCTGGGCATTGTCTGATGAGTCTAGGGCAATAAACTGCTGTAACCTTCCATATTGGAAGAACGGATTCGTGGGTGCAAATGGCTTAGCCACGTCGTTACGCAGCGGTTTCACCCAGTTGGAGTCATTGGCATAGACTCGTGCTGGCACATCGAGAAACAGTTTATGGTCTTCTGGGGTGGTTACAGCCCGGATGGAGCATGTTGCTGTTTGATTGAGCACCTTAATGACCTCCCTATAAGGGTTGTAGGTTGGCAAGTTGAAGGTTGTTATGACTTTCAACCTTCAACCTTCAACCTTCAACTTTTAAGCTTCCACCCCGTTCAAGCACTAATCATAGGCTTATATAATAAGTCCCGCGTTGCCACCATTGCTGCTACCAACCGATCCATTTCCTCCTTAGTATGGAGAGCATTAACGGTAAGTCGGATGCGGGGTTTGGCAATAAACCAGATAGGTGAAGCCCAAATTCCGTGCTTCTCCATGAGTTGGCGACCAAAACTCTTCGGATTGATTTCCGGCGGTAGAATAACGGGTATGACATTGGTTTCACCAATGGCAGCGAAATCTTGTTCAATGAGACGCGATCGCAAGTAGTGAGTATTTTCCTGAAGAATCTTCACCCGTTCCGGATACTGGCGTACTTGACGAATACTCTCCAAGGCTGCCGCCGTGAGGGGTGGGGATAAGGAAATCGTGCCAATTGAAGTGGGAGAGACATTCAACAGGGGAATCAATTCTGCCACATGCGAACTAATTGCCGCCCCCGCTGAAGCTGCAAACTTAGAGAAAGTAGTCATAATCAACGGCACAATGCCTCGCTCGATCGCGTGCTGTGGCAGAATGCCGAAATGTTCGTAAATTCCTCGCCCAGTTGCACCAATCGCCCCACTGGCGTGAGCCTCATCCATCACCAAAACGCTGCCGTCATAATGTTGCAACACGTCCAGCATGTCAGGTAGGGGAGCAATGTCACCGTCCATCGAGAAAACAGCATCAGAAATTACCATAATCCGATCATCAGGACGGGCATAGCGGCGCAGCTTCCGTGCTAAATCCTCTGCATCACAATGACGGTAAGCTCTGACACGGACACGAGGACTGTGACCAAACAATTTACCCGAACGGGTGCCTGCATTGGCAACGGCAGAAACAATGCAGCCGTGGTTGAGAACGTCGGTCAGAATTAAAGTCTCGCGGGTATTCTGGAATCCGGGTACTGGAATGGCTAGGTGACAGAAGGCATCCATCAGTGCTTGCATTGCCATCCAAGCATTGATGAATAGCTGGGTATGAGGCAGGTGCTTAAACTCGGAAATTTCCTGCTCCAACTGCCGATGTAAATCGATGCGACCACTCAAAACCGAGGTAGAACTATTGGAGGTGCCATACTGGAGGATGGCATCAATCGCGGCTTGCTTGACCGCCTCTTCCTGCACCAAACCTAGAACATCATTGGTACAGAACGTCAATACGGTTCGGCGCTCACCCGTCGCGGCTTCTTCAATCTCAACTAAATTTCCCAGCTTGTGATGACAAATATACTCATCGGGATCTAACCCACTCTCGTACCAGCGCTGGACATACTCTTTAACAACTTGCACTAACTTACTCCTCAGGTGCCCTTGATTAGTCTTTATCCTACAAGTGAGTTTTCTTAGCTTGGCTCAGTCTGGTTAGGGGCATTGGCTAGCGATGAAGTACCAGACGCATAGGATAGTTGATGCTTTTGCGGCTGACTCGATTTTTGCATAAATTGTTCATATTGCCGGATGATCAGCCGCTCGATGGCAATAATGGCTGGGTTGATTTCGACATAGCGCCGTTGGGGATTTTTCAAGTACGTTTGCTGCTCACTCTCCATCATTTCAATATCTTGATTGAGAAACCTCATAAAAACGAAGTGCCTTAGGAGCGTTTGCAATATCGGCTCTACGCGCCTCAGGAACCATTGGGGCAGGCGAACTTTTAAAAAGAAAAAGGCAAAGGAGCGGCTCGCCGCTGCTCCTATAGGTAGCCGCATCAGATAGAGAGATGAAACACCCTGAAGATTGGTTTGGTAGTGGGGATAGTTGTACGCGATTGAGATGCGGCGGGTGGTGACCTCTTCGGCGCGATCGCTCAACCCCAAAAACTTCGCCATCCGACCTTTGTAGGACACATTATATTCCGCGCACACCGATGATTCTGTTTCCCGCAAGCTCTTAAGGACGGGATTAAACCACCCCTGGAGGTTTTCGTGCAAAAACCCATGAAAGACATCCATCGCGTTTTCATTACAGATGGAAAAATGAGCTTGCATTTGGGCGGTTAGCGTTACCATTAAGTAATCCGGTTTGCCAAATTCTGGCATTTCTGGAGGATGGCAACTAGCTGCGACGCTTGCATCACCAGGGAATAGCCAAATCAGATTATATTTTTCCAAAACTGGGTAGCTGCGGGCTTGGACACGGGGGAGCTTTTGCTCGTTGGGTAGGTAAGGGACACGAACACATTCACCACTGCTATTAAATTCCCAACCATGATACCTACAAGTTAGGTAACATCCCTGAACTTTTCCCTTGTGCAGGGCGACACCTTTATGAGGGCAGGCATCTTCTAAGGCATGAACTTGACCCCTTTCATCCCGGTAAACGGCGATCGCTTGCTGCCAAATCACTACAGGCATGATCTCCCTAGCCTTGAGCTCGCTTGCCCAACCAACCGGATACCAGTAGTTCGGGTTGATGCCCGCCTCCCTGACAGAATTCTGAACTGTCTGGCTTGTTAAGGTTGTCGCCAGTTCCATCAATCATGCCTCTTGTGTTTCTCTGACAATATTTAGCTTCCGACGCTCCTGAAAGTCAACCAATTTGTTAGGACGCGAACCAAAAAAACTGTAACAACCGTCTATATAATCTAAAGCAATCTTGATGATTGTTACAGTTTGTTACGAATCCGTTCAAAGGTCTTTATTGATGTTGCGTGATTACAGGTTGTTAGTGCTGCTAGCCGCAGGGTCGTTGACTACGATGGCGGGGGGCATTCTGGCTCCAATTTTACCGGAGATGGTAAAACAACTCCATCTCAATCCCGCCTTCGCCGCTAATTTGGTGAGTATGCATTGCTTGACGATTGCCCTGTTCAGCCCGCCCTTAGGCATCCTCGCGGATCGAATCGGTCGCCTACGAGTGCTGATTCCCTCACTGCTGCTTTATGCCCTGTTCGGTGTGGCAGGTGCTTGGATGCCCAGTTTTTGGACTTTATTAGCGACACGAGGGTTGCTGGGGGCAGCCAGTGCCGGCATCGCAGCCGCTAGTTTGGGCTTGTTGGGCACAATGTATGAAGGCGAGGAGCGATCGCAAGCCCTAGGACTAGCCACCAGTACCCTCACCCTCACCGGCATTGCCTTCCCTTTGCTTGGGGGCTGGGTGGGAGCCACTCACTGGCAATTGACGTTCCTGTTATATGGGCTGGGGCTACCCCTCGCCGGACTAACCGCCTTCAGTCTTAGGGACAAGTCGCAGACCAAGGCCAAATCAATCGCCAAAGACCAAGGCTCTAAGCTGCGTACCTTACTAGGGCATCCCCATACCCTACGCCTATTACTAGCCCTAAGTCTGGCCTCTGTCGCCATGTACGCCGTAGTCATTTATGCACCACTTTACCTAAAACAGACCCTTAACGTAGGAACTCTCGTCAATGGCCTTGTATTGGCTTCACGGGCAGTGGGAGCGGCTGTCATATCCGCCTTCGGTGCAAAACAACTGGTTCAGCTTGTGGGAGGAGCACCCGCTACCGCCATGGGATTCGGTTTAATGGCGGCAACCTTGTCAACCATTCCATTACTCCACCAGCTCAACTGGATTGTAGTCACAGCTGTGTTCTTTGGCGTCGGATTTGGGATTGTCCTACCTACCCTTTACAGCAGCTTGGCTAACATCGCTCCCTCAACGCTGAAATCAAGTGTGATGGCAGCGGGAACAGGTGCAGGCTTTTTGGGGCAATTCCTGTCTCCTATCTTGTTAGGGCCAGTCCTCAACTACAGCTCCTTAGAAGGAGTATTTTATGCCGCTGCCCTGATCTCACTCCTAGCAGGAGTTTTACTATTTTCACCGACGCGGTAGCAGTTTTCAGTAAACAACTAAAAAACCTCTTCCTCTTCTGTCGTGAACTCTGCGCCTGGAGTGGCTTGTCTCAAAAAAAAGGGGAAATCAACCCGGATTTGGTATCACTTGAACTTCTCGTAGATGGTGGAAGCGAGGACTTCCGGTGAATGGGTGGGCTCAATGAAGCGAACAGTATCCACCTTCACTCCACCATGATACTCTTCCACCAAAAATTCGATTTTATATTCACGAACTGGCTGAGGAGTACACAAAAGTGCACTAATCTCATGGTCTTGAAGGTCAAATCGGAAACAAATGGGAAATGAAAGATGATTTTGAAACCGAAAATCCTTGTAGCCGTAAACAACCGTAGCATCCGACCCTAACGGAGAAAATCGCGTCACCTCCGTATAAATATCGTGAGAATGAGCATACCTCTCAAGGATAGGAAATCCAGCTTTTAAAGTTAAAAAATACAGCAGTCCTGATAATTGACACAAGCCACCCCCATACTCAGCTTTCAGTTGGTTACCAACGAGCGATCGCCCTTCTCGATAGCCTTTCGCTCGGTCGGGTTTTCCTACCAGGTGCCAGAAGGAAAAAACTTCACCCGGATTAATTACTACATCTTCAATTCGTTGGATTGCCAAATTTAAATTGTGTTTTTTATTTTCTGAGTACTGAGTTGGCAGTATGGCTTGAGAAATGCAAAAGTGCGGCTTAAATGATTGTTTTTGTTCATCTTCAATTCGATTAAACTTAGCAAGTTGAGCTAACTCACCTGTTAATAAATCTTTCACATACCGTTGAAAAACCCTCAACTTTACTTTAGCTTCAGATGGAATTAACTTTTTCATTAACTTACCGATTAGGAGTTTTGGTTGTAGCTTACACCCCCTTAAAAATTCCTGAACCCTCTCTTAAAGAGAGTAGTCCTATAATCAGATTATCGTGTCTAACACTTGCCTCAAAAATTCCATTAAGACAAAAAACACCACCTATTTCTCCTCTGTGACCTCGGTGCCTAGAGTGGTTCATAAAAATAGGCTTTTCGTCTGATAGCCAGTATTTCCTTGCACAGGCTTAGAGTTTTATGAGCTTCACAAAGTGATAAGAAGACAAAGGTTTCAAAAAAGTATGGCACAAAAACTGATCAATCGGCAACACAAGAGGACGAACCTTTTGAGGAAATCGATGAATTGGCAAAAAATTCACACCCAGTAATTCTTCCATCTGCCATTTCCCTTCACACAGATGGCGAATTTCCTTAAAAGATAACGAAGTCCCACCATGCCAGGAATCTGATTGGTACGAAACGAGGCGACGGCGTAGAGCGGAGGGAATATCAAAAATGAGTACTCCATTGGGACGAAGAACTCGGTAGCATTCATTCACGACCGCTTGGATTTTAGCTGGACTTAAGTGCATGAATAAATGTAAGGTAAAAACCGCATCAAACTGACCTGGCTCAACGGGAATATCCGACGCCGACCCCTGAATGAACTCCTTATCCGGATATTTAGCCTTGGCAATTTCAATCATCTTTGCACTTAAGTCTAGTCCTACTGTAGCAAACGACAAAAACCGCCCAGTGCCACAAGCGAGATCGAGTACAGATTTATATTGCGAATGCCCAAGCCAACGGCTCATAATTTCCCGTTCCTGAGTATCGATATAGCGACCATAGCTATTGTCAAAGCGCAGGTGATCGTAGTCAGGAGCCAGTTCTTCGTAGTAGAGTTTTACGACTTTCTCTTCTTCATCAGGTTGATAGTTTTTTTCGAGCATGAGATTCAATGTGGCGCTAGCTGGAATTTTTAAAGGCTCAATTTCCAGACGAGCCTATTGTAACTAATGCGGATGACTACCCCCTTTATCAGGAAAGATAATCTCATTGATATTTACCTATTGATAAAAAATTCATGGTTCATAGTTGATTATTCATCACCATGAACCATGAACAAAAAGTAGCGAATGCCTAATTGCGACCAAACCCTAACCCAACAGTATTATTTCTCATTCAGCATCAGCCGTATCTTGCGATAGCTTAATCTCCCGCTCTACGGCTAAACCAGCCAGAAACTGCCGATCTTCGCTAATGTGAGGAAATTTCAACTGAGAATCGGGAATTCCCCGCTCCAATTGGCGCTGGCGGAGGGTAGCAAAGCTACCAGAGGCAAGAATTCGCAAGCGAGGCGGCGGAATAAAATTCTTCGGTCGCCTAACAGCATAAGAGGTATTTGCTTGCCTGAGCTTTTGGTCAAAACTGTCGAGGAAACTTTGAGGATTGTCTAAACTCTGACCGGGTAGCAACTCAATGTTGACGAGATAGTGGGGCGAGACAAGGCTCTCGGATAAGGTGATACAAAAATCCTCCAAAGGCAAGCCAAACTCTTGTTGCAGTGCTTGCATGACCTGAGTGACATGATACTCCGTGGTCTTCTCGGTGGTGGCAGAAAGCATTCCCCCACGCCGATAGCGAAAGACAATTAGGGGAGCTGTATTGTAAAATCCCACCACTTCCACCACATCCCCAATGTCGTAGCGATAAAAGCCGCTATAGTTCGTCGTCAGCAGGCGATAGTATTCCCCAACTTTTACGTCTGTTGCCTGGAGCGTTTTGGGATGTTCTGCCTCCCATTGGTCTTGCGGGACAAACTCAAAAAAGCCGGTTTCAATCGCTAGGATGCTGCCATCGGTGTCAACGTCTGGGTAGATGCTAAATGTCGCTTCTGCTGATGAGTAGACAGCACCGAATACTGGAGTTTCACCAAAAAACTTGGGAAAACGCTCGAAGTAAAAATCCGATGTTCCTCCCCGTGCTGTAGCTACAAAGGATAAACTAGGCCAAGCGGATTTGGGGGTAAGTTGTCCCTCGGACTGCAAAATTTGCTGTAATTCGCGAGCACGATCAGGGTCAGCTGACCACTGGTATTCTAATTGCGATCGCACCTCTGATTCCAGTTCTACGATAGGCGAAATCGTACCTTTCTCGATGTCTTGAATCAATTGCTCGGCATAGCGCTCCAAATAGTCGCAGGTTCGCAAAAGCAGCATGGGAAAGTTAGCAATGATTCCCCGCATTGACGGTTGGCGCAGGGCAAACAGCAGACAAACGTAGTGGCGAGCGAGGCTATCAACGGGCAAAAGGGTCTCGAAGGGGTGGGCAAACAGTTGCTCATACAAAAACTTCCCCATGCGGAGAACACCAACACTGGCAGGGCCGTAATTGATGCCTCCGGGAGAGCGTCCAAACATTTGGGCTGAGTTGGTGAGCAGTAATTTGCCAAACTTCAGATTCCTGGCTCTCAAAGCATCGGCTAAAAAGCCCATGCTGATTAGGTTGGCCTGCTTTAAGGAGTTTTGAAATCGCTTGGTTATGGGAATGAGTTTTTTAGACCCAGTGGAGCCACTGGTGAGATTGAGGTAAACAACGGGGTCAGGGGTGAGGATGTTGGGTTCACCTTGGAAAATGCGCTCGGTTAGGGGTTCATAGCTGCTGTAGGGTAATACTGGAATGCGATCGCGAAATTGCTCGATAGTTTTGATCTCACTCAACCTGTATTGGCGACCCAGTTCAGTATCCTGATAAGCCTGCAACAGATTGCGTAAGTATTGCGCCTGCACGGCATCCGTGTGGCGGGTTTTCCGGAGGAAATTCGCTTTTGCACGTCCAGCCACAACTGTCAAGAGTGGTAGCAAAAAGTTTTTCATTTCAGGTAAAACGTTTGTAACCAGTCTGTTTCTGAAGACTGGTTCAATTGTTTCATGCCCAATGCGTTGTAGCCTCTTGAAAATGAGCGACAGAAAAAGTGATAGCAAGATTTATGAGACGTAGACGCCTAGCGGCTTACCGTAGCGTCCCACTCCAGACACTCCAGTTCGCTCCCATAGAAAATTACAGCCGTTTTCGAGTCAGTGAAGTACATATTTTTGTAGGGGCGCACCGACGTGCGCCCTTTCTTTCTGTATGTTTCACCAAGTTGCAAATTGCCCTAAGAGCAAATAAACAGATTAAAGGGCTTATAGAAGCTGATTTAGTATCAGCCATCTACTTCCCCTTCCTCTAAAGTGCTACTGGCTCAACTCAGAGTGCAGCTGAGTCCGGGCACTTTCTAGTGCTTCTGCCAGCTTACTGGGGTCACGTCCACCAGCTTGGGCGAAGTTCGGGCGTCCACCGCCGCCACCACCGCAGAGTTTGGCAATTCCACCTACGAATTTCCCAGCTTGCAACCCTTTGGCGTTGACACCTTTGCTAAACACTGCCACCAGACTTACTTTGTCTGCTGCCGGAACAGAACCCAACAGCACGGCACTTTCTCCCAGTTTTTGCTGCAAGCGTTCCGCCGCTGTTTTCAAGGCATCCGGGTCAACTTCTCCCATGTTGGCAACGAGAACTTTAAACTCACCCACTAACTCCGCCTGCGCGAGGAGTTGGTCAGACTTGGCGAGGGCAAGTTCTTGTTTGAGAGCATCCAGTTGTTTTTGGGTTGTCCTGAGTTCGTTCTGAATATTAGTGATGCGCTCAGGTAGTTCTTCCGGTTTGGCTTTAAAGCGATCGCTCAGTTCCCGAACCACTTTATCCCGCACGTTCAGGTAATCTAACACGGCTGGCCCCGCAACGGCTTCAATCCGCCGGACACCGGACGAAATACCCGTTTCGGAAACAATTTTGAATACCCCAATCTCCGCCGTATTGCTCACATGGGTACCGCCGCACAGTTCCATCGAGACGCCTGGGAAATCAATCACCCGTACTTCCTCGCCGTACTTCTCGCCAAACATAGCGATCGCACCGCGACGCTTGGCTTCTTCCAGTGGCAGCACCACTACCTCCGCCATATGCGCTTGAGCAATCCAGGTATTGACTTGTTCCTCAACTTGTTGTACCTCTTCCGGTTTTAAGGGACGAGGGCAGTTGAAGTCAAAGCGCAAGCGGTCAAAGGACACCAAGGAACCGGCTTGAGAGATGGCAGGGTCAACAATTTGTTTCAGTGCCGCTTGCAGTAAATGAGTTGCCGTATGATTCGCTTGGGCACGACGGCGGCAAGAACGGTCAATTTGAGCGGTTACCGTTGCCCCTACTGCCAATGTGCCGCGTTCGATGTGACCGAAGTGAACGAAGAACTCCGATTCTTTCTTCACGTCTTCCACACGGACTAGGAGGTTATCGCCGGACAAGTAGCCGCGATCGCCAATTTGTCCCCCAGATTCCGCATAGAATGGCGTCTGATCCAAAATCACCTGCACCAAAGTACCCGCTTCAGCCGATTCCACCGACTTGCCATTCACTAACAGCGCTTCCACTTTCGCCGTTGACTGCGGTTGAGTGTAGCCTAAGAACTCGGTGCTGTGGATATGCTCTGCTAGCTGATCGAGGCTACCTTGTACGGTGAGGTCAATGGTTTCGTGGGCTTCTCGTGCGCGTTCCCGCTGGGCTTCCATTTCTGCCTCAAAGCCTTCGATATCTACCGTCAGACCTTGTTCTTCGGCAATTTCCTGGGTTAACTCCAAGGGGAAACCGTAGGTGTCATAAAGCGTAAAGGCATCTTTGCCAGAAATCTGCTTGGGATTTTTGGCAAGAATTTCTGCCAACAGCTTCTCACCCCGTTCCAACGTTTTGAGGAATTGGGATTCTTCCCGTTGCAGTTCGGCTTTAATGACTTCCGCCCGTTTCCGAACATTCGGGTAGGCGTCTTCAGAGAGTGCGATCGCACTTTCTGCCACTTGAGCGATAAACTCCCCTTGAATCCCAATCAAACGTCCATGACGCACGACTCGGCGAATTAAGCGGCGCAGCACATAACCCCGACCTACATTTGATGCGGTAATGCCATCGGTAATCATGTGAACAACTGACCGAACGTGGTCACCAATTACCTTAAGAGAGACTTTGGTTTTCTCATCACTCTTGGCGTAGTCGATCCCGGCAATTTCGGCAGCGGTTTTAATAATCGGGAAAATCAGGTCAGTTTCATAGTTATTCGGCACTTTCTGGAGGATTTGTGCCATCCGTTCCAGTCCCATGCCGGTATCAATATTTTTGCTCTTGAGCGGTGTCAGGTTGCCCTGGGCATCCCGGTTATATTGCATGAACACCAAGTTATAAAACTCGATGAACCGACTGTCGTCCTCTAAATCAATGTGGTCGTCGCCCCGTTCTGGATGAAAGTCGTAATAAAGTTCCGAACAGGGGCCACACGGCCCTGTTGGGCCAGACACCCAGAAGTTATCATCCTCTCCCATGCGTTTGATGCGTTGAGGAGGGATACCAATTTGGTCACGCCAGATGGCAAAAGCTTCGTCATCTTCCTCAAATACACTGATGACGATGCGTTCTGGGGGCAAACCGAAGACTTTGGTTGAGAGTTCCCATGCCCAGGCGATCGCTTGCTCTTTAAAGTAGTCCCCAAAGCTGAAATTGCCTAGCATCTCAAAAAAGGTATGATGCCGCGCCGTGCGTCCGACGTTTTCTATATCGTTGGTGCGGATACACTTTTGCGAGGTCGTGGCACGGGGAAATTCCGGTTGGCGCTGTCCTAAGAAAATGGGTTTAAAGGGCAACATCCCCGCGATCGTTAGCAACACGGTTGGGTCTTCCGGCACGAGAGAGGCACTCGGCAGCATTGTGTGTCCCCGTTGGGCAAAGAAGTCGAGGAATGTTTGCCGGATTTCGCTACCGCTTTTGAACTGGGGGGAGTCAGGCATGGTTGTAAGATGTGGGCGAGGAATCAAAAAGTTTGCAAAGAGAGTTTTGAGAAGAGATAGCACTTGAGTTTAAGCTCTAAGTGAACGCTATCTCCAAAGCGTTAGCTAAAATACGCTTTGTTACACGCTCAGGCTTAGTTACTTGCATAAAGCCTGGGTGCTAATCGGTCAACTGGTTATCTATTTTTACATTTGTTCATGCAGTGTTGCTGCTTTTTTGTTAGGGTTGTTACTTGTGTCAAGGGTAATTTTCAATTCTTAAGGCCGAACTTGCAATTCGTAAAGACTCATCAAGTTTGGTAAAAGGGACTCGCGAGGCTCTAGGAGTCGTGCTAATTTAAAGGAGTGGACATCGAAACTCCAGAGCAAAGAAAGGAGAAAAACCAAATAGGGCATAGATGCGATGTCTCCGATCTGTGACCCAGCCACAGCAGAAACCAGCCCAGCATAGATTGAAGTGGTTAGAAACCGGAATCAGCCGGAACAACCAAACTAAAGTCTAGAAAGACAAGGCTATGTGGAATAGGAAGTGGTGGAGCTGTGAGAATCGTCAACCCTAGTAATGTGAACGTTTCTAGAAAGTCGGAAAGCTAACTCTTTGAAAATTGAAACTTTGGAATTTAAGCAGGTCTAGCCGCGTTGGTTAGGCCTGTTCGGTTGTAGGGGGCACAGGCGTCTTTCTCTGCGATGGCGATATATATAGCTGTCGCCATACAGGTTAGATAGATTTAACATCTGAAACGATCACGTACCAATAATCAAACTTCTGCCTTTTGCCTTCTGCTTTATACACAACTGAAAACTGCAATAACACCTTAACAGTTCTGTGCATTTTTTAACAGAAAAAGGGAATAGAGAGAGTAAGGCGATGAAAGGCTCCTCTTTACCCAAATTATCGAACTCTTTATCTCTTAAAGTAGACAATGGAGGCGAAGTATAACCTTAGAATAAAAGTTACATGTAGACAAATGTAAAAGAATCAGGGCTTAACTATGGCAACAATGACATTAAAGGTTCCGAGTATTGTCTGTGACGGTTGTGCTAAAGCTATTACTGATGCGATTCTCACTCATGAGTCAGACGCGAAGGTGGAAGTAGATGTAAAAGACAAGACAGTCCAGGTAGATACCGAAGCATCGGAAGAGTCAATTAAACAAATGATTACAGCCTTGGGTCATACCGTGGGTTAACACTCCCTGTCTGGAAAATGGGTAATGGGTAATAGGGGGTCTTGCACAAATGACGGGGAATGAACGGCTCAACATCTAGGCGGTTTAGGTAGACAAACACTCAACCCTTATCTTTTTTGGGATTTTCTGGCAATGCCTAAAATCTTTATTTCATAACGCTCCAAATCACCGCTATTGACTCGTGTGAGTGTTATTATCTGTTTTTCGTGAAACTCTGATGTAGAAAGAAAATCAGGAATGTTTCGCAGGGCTTGGTTGTGTCTGTCTACGGATAAAACGTTCTAAGCGTGGAAGTTCTGACATTATTTGATCAAGATCGATGCCTGAGCTCTCCAGAGCTACCTATACCCATGGACGCTTCTGTATTGGTGGTTGGAAATGAGCCGTTCCTCACCACATTAGTCAACCAGATTCGCCATCTGCTGTCTGGCACAGTTGAGGCGTCCTCTGATCTGGAGGAAGTTATAGAACTCGTTCATAAAACACAGCCTGCGATTTTGATTGTGCAGGCATCGCAGAATGGCTGTTTAGAACTGTGTCATCAAATTAAAGCACTGTCTCACTTGGGATGGACTTACTGTATTTTAGTAGACCATGAATCTGAGCTACCCGTTGAGCGACTTGCACCAGGCCAAAGGACAGAGTTGACTGTTTGTGCCGAAGCTTTAGAACACGGTGCAGACGCCTACTTGCGCATGACTTCAACAGAAACGGGTGAGGAAAACCGGTTGCTGAGGGCACAAATTCTGGCAGGGTTACGAGGTGTGCAATTTTACCGGGAAGTCATGCGTACTAATGACGTTCTATCAACGATGGCGTTAGCTGATCCATTAACAGAACTCAGCAATCGCCGGGCGATGGAATGGGAGTTGCCCCGACAAATCCAAAATGCTCGTAGCTACTCGACACCTTTGGGCCTCCTGATGCTGGATGTGGATTATTTTAAGTCGGTTAATGATACTTACGGGCATCAGGTGGGCGATCGCGTTCTTCAACTGTTGGCGACTCGCTTACAACATAACTTGCGGGTTCAAGATACTCTTTTCCGCTATGGTGGGGAAGAATTTGTGATCATTCTCAGCCAGACTAATGCTCAAGAAGCCCAAATCGTAGCCAGACGGCTGAGGCGTCTAGTGAGTGACCAACCGTTTCACATTGATGGGACATTGGCACTGCAAATTACGATTAGTGTGGGACTAGCTTCCCTGATAGCAACGGATGATACTAAAGGAGAGAGTCTGCTCCGACGTGCAGACCATAACCTGCTACGAGCCAAATCGAGTGGTCGAAATCAGGTGTTTAGTGGGGAGGACAGTAACAGTATCAGTTGTTAGGGATGGGTTGAAAGTTGGAAGGTTGAGGAAATGTTGAAAGTTAAAAGGTTGAAAGTTGGGAAAGCAACCTGCAACGGGTTAACCTGCAACTGCTTCACCTACAAGTTCTGAATCTTGCTTATGTTGCTCAATCACCTGAATGCAATCGGCAACTGAGGCACGTTGTTTCATCACTGCAACCAGTGCTTCATAAGATGCCCAGTGTTCCTCAATCAGGGTTTGAGCTTGCCGCATTGCCCACCGTTCTTTCAGTTGGAACTCGCTAGCAGGGCGTCCTAATGAGGTTAAAGCTTCCCTAATCTTCTGTATGTCTTCTGTACCTCCTTGTGCAGCACCGTAGACTAGAGTTTCAGCAGCGATTCCAGCCATCCAAACTTTGCAGAATCGTTCTATAGTCAATTGCAGTTGTCCCACCTCTAATTGGCCAGGGGACAAGGCAGCTGTATCAACGGTAACACCTCCTAAACCTGAGTGTCCTCGCTTGAGAGCTTCCCAGGCGGTTAGGGTGTATCCGGTAATGGGAATTCCCAGGAGGTAGGCAACGAGGAAGTGACCGGCTTCGTGTTGGAGGATGCGATCGCGATGTTGACTTTTAGTGCCCGCCAGCCAATCTAACAGCAAAGTCGCACCTCGCCCTTGAAAGCTGAAACTATCCAGTGTGGCGAGGCTTAAAACACCGAGAGTCGTGATGGCGGGGATTACGGGTGAGATATTGAGCATCGGCCCTAAGAGTGCCGAAAGCGTCATGCCAAAAATGCTAATGGCAATTAAATTCAACGCGGTTTGTTGCATGAGTTTGTTCGTATTTATTAATTTTTATTACTTTTATCTCTCATATTCAATATATGTCCTTTCTTGGTGAAAAATTCAAGCTGTGTAGGGGCATGATACGTTCTCTCGCGTATGATACAGGCTACGAGGAAGAGCAGTAAAAGTACCCCACCCTTTATACTGAGTGGCGAGTTCTCACATTCGACTGTTGACTGACGTTACCTTATTACCCCTCGTAATTCTCCTGCTCACACTTGCCCTCGTTATTTGGCAGCCGCGAGGGCTGGGTATTGGTTTTAGTGCCGTAGGGGGGGCATTGTTGGCGTTAGCGACTGGTGTCGTGACGTTGCAGGACATAAGTACGGTTTGGGCACTGGCTTGGAACCCCACTGCTACCACCATCGCGTTGCTGATCATTTCTCTTGTCCTTGATGCCGCAGGTTTTTTCCGGTGGTTGGCGCTTTTACTCGCTCAGGCCAGCTCACGTCATGGGCGTCTCTTTTTTCTCTTGGTCATCATCCTAGGGGCGTTAATCACAGCGTTGCTCACGAACCTCGGTACTGTTTTAATCTGGACCCCCGCTGTAATGGACTTATTGCTGGTGCTGGGTTTTGGACGTAAAGCGATGTTGGCCTTTGTCTTTGGGATTGGCTTTATGGCTGATGCAACCAGCTTACCTTTCCCTATGAGCAATCTGGTCAATTTCATCTCCACTGAGTATTTCCAGATTTCTGTGTGGCGCTACATGTTAGTGATGATACCGGTGAATTTTGTTGCGATCGCTACCGGCATCGGCGTGCTTTGGTTCTACTTTGATAGAGATATCCCACGTACCTACAGTCTTGCCCGTATGCCCCCACCGGATAGTGCAATTGGCGACCCCCTTGTTTGCCAGTGGAGCTTTGCCGTGTTAGCAGTACTCCTCACTGGCTATTTTTTTGCCCAACCGTTGGGAATGCCCGTTGCCTTGAGCGCGGGGCTTAGTGCCTTGGTTATGCTAGCCTTAGCAGGGCGTTTCTGTTCTAGGCAAGAGAGCACCGTCATTTCCCTGAGCCAAATTTGGCGTCAAGTCCCCTGGCAAGTCATTTTATTCAGCCTGGGGATGTATGTCATTGCTTGCGGTGTATGTAATACAGACCTGCCCTCTCTGTTGAGCCATCTGTTGCAGCGGTTATCGGGTTGGGGACTTACCCAAGTGGCGATGGGGACTGGGTTTTTGGCAACTTTGCTCTCTGGCTTAACGAATAATCTCTCGGCAGTACTGATTAACGCCCTAGGGATTCAAGATGTTTTCGGGCTTGATCCAGCGGTTCGAGAGGTAATGGTCTATAGCTATGTAATTGGTTGCATCATTGGAGCAAAAATTACTCCGATTGGTAGTCTCGCTACGCTGCTTTGGCTGGATATGCTAGGTCGAAAAGGACAGCTTATCCGTTGGGGAGAGTATGTTCGCATCGTTTCTATCTTGACCATTCCTGTTTTGTTTGTGAGCTTGCTCAGTTTAGCCATCTGGCTACCTTGGCTCATTGCCTGAGCCTGTTCTAGAAGCTGCATCTATTCAACCGTTGGATTGTTGACTTTTGCCTAAAAATCTACAAATCTTTGTAAGAAAATAAACACTAGATCGCGCTAGAAGGAGGTCGATCATTGATAATTTAACTAGTGTTAATCGATTATTTAAGTAATGTGTATTACTATGAATTTATCCGAAAAGCCATCAATAGGCTTTAAACTAGTGATAAGGATTTAAACGTTTCATTACGTTGGGTGTGTCTGCTTACCTCTCAACCGCTGCTTTTATCATTAGCGGTGTGTTATTGAGTCAATCATTATTTCGTGAGCGTTTTTTCAACCGTGTAGGAATTTAGTGAAGCAGGGTGCTGCACTGAGGCTCTATAGTTTCCTGATCGCTCTCGGAAAACCAGGGAGGAGTTGAGTTTCATTCATTAGGTTAAGTAAGCAATGGCAACCCAAACTGCACCAACCCTATACACCAAGAGTAACGGCAGGGAAGCCGAGCCGAAACACTTTCTTTGTGGGTCTCTCGATAAATTTTTTACCCTCTCGTTGGACATGTTTTTTCAGGTGGGTTTTGACGGCTACTTCAAACAGATGAGCCCGATATGTGAGAAAACCTTAGGTTATGCTCCCCAAAAATTGTTGAGCCAACGGTGGATTGATTTTGTGCATCCGGAAGACCAAAAATTGGCACTGGAGCAGTTACAGAAGCTGAGCAACGAGACAGACACGGTACAGTTTGAAAATCGCTACCGATGCCAAGATGGGTCATACAAATGGCTGCTATGGAATGTGATGTCATGCCCTGAGCAACAATTGATTTATGCGGTTGCTCACGATAATACCGAGTACAAACAGGCAAAGGCAGCCCATCAGGAAAGCGAGGAACACTTCCGCTTGCTGGTCGATGGCGTCAAAGACTATGCCATTATCATGCTCGACCCAACGGGTCACATTATCAGTTGGAATGCCGGTGCTGAGCGTATCCAACAATATCAAGCCTCAGAAATTCTCAGTAAACCGATCTCCTACTTTTACACCCCTGAGGATATTGCCCTAGGTAAACCTGAGCAGGAATTAGAAATTGCTGCCCTTCAGGGTCGTTTTGAAGATGAAGGCTTGCGGGTGCGCAAAGATGGGTCAAACTTTTGGGCGAATGTTGTAATTACGGCTTTACACACTGAAGACGGACAACTACGAGGTTTCGTTAGAGTAACACGGGATATTACAGAGCGAAAGCTGGCTCAGGAAGCCTTGGGAAAAGCTCATCACGAGTTGGAACAACGGGTTCAGGAACGAACCGCTGAGTTAATGCGGATGAATGAGCTCCTCAAAGAGCGAACTGCACAGTTAACACAGATGAATGAGCTGCTAACCCAAGAAATTTTTGAGCATGAGCGAACAGAGACAGCCTTACGGCAATCAAAAGCGCGTTTGAAAAAACAAGCCCAGCAACTGGAGGCAGAAAAAGAGCATGTAACGTCTCTTTTGGAGACACTTCAGCGGACTCAATCTCAACTGATTCACACGGAACGAATGTCCAGTTTGGGGCAGTTGGTGGCTGGCATTGCTCATGAAATTAACAATCCTGTTGGTTTCATTTACGGCAACCTTGACTATGCCACTTGCTACATGAATGACTTGATCCGCTTAGTGGGACTCTATTCCCACCACTATCCTCAGCCGGTTGAGCCAATTCAGGTTCTTAAGGACACCATCGACCTAGATTTTTTGATGGCAGATATGCCAAAACTGCTGTCTTCCATGAAACTAGGGGCTACTCGTCTGCGCCAGATTGTTTTATCACTGCAAAACTTTTTAAGATCTGAGCAAACCGAAATGAGGCCGATAGACCTTCATGAAGGTCTTGACAGCACTTTATTGATTTTGCGACACCGCCTGAAAGCCTCTGATGAACACCCAGAAATTACGGTGATCAAAGAGTATGGCTTTCTACCTCCAGTGGAGTGTTTTGCAGGTCAGATTAATCAGGTCTTTATGCATCTGCTCACCAATGCCATTGATGTCTTACAAGCATCCACTGAAGAGCGTAACACTCCCCGCCAGATTATCATTAGTACTGGCGTTCAGGATATGAGGCCAGAACAGACCGGTGAGAGTTCTACAGAGAAAGTGCCTCATGCTCTGATTCGTATTACGGATAACGGGCCAGGGATGAGTGAAGACATTTGTCGCCGACTCTTTGAGCCATTTTTTACGACAAAACCGACCGGTAAAGGGACGGGTTTAGGGTTGTCGATTAGTCACCAAATCATTGTGGAAGCGCACAAAGGTCAATTAACTTGTACCTCTCAACCGGGAAAGGGAGCAGAGTTTATAATTGCGATTCCCGTTCAGCAGCACTTGGTGTCATCGAGTTTGTCTCAATGTGCCTAAGAAGGTGACTTAGGCTAGGGCAAAGTTCTACAGCTCTCCAAGCCGTCAACCTGAAGACGAGGAGACTGGGATAGGAGGGATTCTCTGGCGGATTTCGGCTTAGGAATCCCTCCGTCTTTTTTGGTCAAGATTTTGCCCAATTCAAGGTGAGAACGTTGAAGGTGGGTAACTATAGCAACAGGCAGAAGGCAGAAGGCTTTTATGTTTACTACTAGTACGTGGCCGTTCAGCCCTTAAAGAAAGTCCTAACCTTTATGGCGCAGCTATATAACCTTTAAGCTGCAAGCCTTGCCACCTACTCCGCTTCACTCGGGTTTAAAAATCCACTTCCACAAGGGATGACTGGCTCCTTGTTGACCAATTCGCCGTACTTGTTGCTCCAGACGATGCTGTTCCCGACGTGGAATTCCCAATAAAATGTTACGACTTTGCCAGACTAAGACGGCGGTCGTTGTGCCCACACAGAATCCTAAGCAAAAAGCAGGCACAGGATTAAAGATAATCCCATATCGCATAGCGGCCCAGGTAAAATGTTCTCGCAACAGAGAAACCTCATAACGCCAGCCCCACAAGCTTAAGGGGGCTAGCGTTACCCACAACAGGCTCACGAATAACCAGCGACCATAAACGGTCAACTGATGTAAGCGCTTGACCTGTGTCATTAAGGTAGGGTCGAGGTCTGGGGTGGCTGTTTGGAGGATTCGAGGCTTTTGGGCTTCTGGCTGATTCATTTTAAACCTGATAGCATCCTTATCCCCTAAACGTCGTCAGAAACCTTAGCATCTGCTACCGCAATTGATTGAGTCTTCCCCGTGCGCTCTCTCCACCAAGCTAGGAGCGAACTGGCAATGAAGATACTGGAATAAGCACCAGCCGTAAAACCAATAATCAGGCACAAAGCAAAGTACTTCAGCGTTTCACCGCCAAACAGGAAAATAGCAAACAAGGTCAGCAGTACGGTTAAGGTGGTGTTAATCGACCGGGTTAGGGTTTGATTTACCGCATCATCAACCACTCGGTCAATGTGCATATCCGGATGCTCCTTGATGACTTCCCGCACCCGGTCGTAAATGACTACCGTATCGTTGACCGAGAAACCAATAATCGTCAGAATAGCTACGACGAACAAGCTATCGATTTCAATATATGGCGGTACTAAACCCAAGATGGAGAATACACCAACGGTAATGAAGACATCGTGAAACAGAGCAACGAAGGCAAAAAAGGCGTAGTCGAACTGGAAGCGGAACGTTAGGTAGACAAGAATACCCGCGAAAGAGAGGATAATCGCCAGCATCCCAGAGGCAAACAACTGCTTACCCAGAGTAGGGCCAACCGTGTCAATCTGGAGAGTTTTAGGATCGAAAGCACCAATTTTTTCACTCAGGCTAGTTAGCAGCTTGGTACGCTGTGCTTCATCTAACGTCTTCGTCCGAATCGTTACTGCTTGTTGTTTTTCCCCCAAAATTTGGATACTACTGTTACCCAATCCCTGAGCATCCATTACCCCCCGAACTGCTGTGATGTCGATGGGTTTGTCGCAGTTACCAGGCTTTGAGCAATCGAGCTCAACTTGCAGCCTTGTACCGCCAACAAAATCCAAACCCAAACGTAAGGGCGATCCCAGAGTTGCTGTAGAGATCACCATGCTGATGATACCAGCGAGGATGATAGTAGCGGAGACCGTCCACCAAAGCGATCGCTGTTTGATTACATTCAATTTCATCTTGACCCCTCCGCCTATGACTTGAGTGACGCTGGTGGGTTGGGAACAAACAGTTTAGGATTCTGACGCAACTGCGGAAATCCTAGAACGAGAAAGAGCATGAAGGTTCGGCTACAGGTAATGGCCGTAAACATACTCACAACCACCCCCAAACCCAGTGTCAATGCAAAGCCCTTCACCAAGCCTGACCCTAACCAAAATAATGCTGCACAAGCAATCACTGTAGTCACGTTACCGTCCAAAATACTCGAAAAGGCGCGGTAAAAACCAGACTCAACCGACCGATACAATGTTTTACCAGCTCTTAATTCCTCTCGCGTCCGCTCGAAAATCAGTACATTAGCATCAACGGCCATGCCAATGCTCAGGATAAACCCGGCAATTCCCGGTAGGGATAAGGTGACCCCTAAGAGGGCAAAAGCTGCAAGCGTCAGCAGCGAGTAGATGATTAAGGCAATGTCAGCAATCAGTCCGGGGAGTCGGTAGTAGACGCCCATGAAGATCAGTACTAAAGCCAGGCCCCCAATTCCGGCATAGATACTGCGTTGAATACTGTCTCGTCCTAGAGTCGCGCCCACTGTGCGATTTTCCACAATTTCTACGGGCACGGGTAAGGCACCCCCTCGCAACTGCACGGCTAATTCTTTCGCCGATTGGGCTGTAAAGTTACCCGTAATCACAGCACTCCCACCAGTAATACCAGTTTGAGCAAATTCTGGGCCAACGACAGGAGAGCTGATCAGCGCCTGATCCAAGAAAATACCGATGCTGCGACCGGTTCCCGCCAAGTCTTTGGTCAGCTGAGCAAACAGTTCCCCTCCTTTGCCGTCAAAGCGGAGACTCACTTCCCAAGTATTACCTTGTTGAGTAGGCTGATAGCTAGCATCTTTGAGATTTTTGCCGGTGAGATTGATCGGTTCAAACAACTGTGCGATCGCTTCATTACTCCGCGCCAGAGCCGCTTGATTTTCTGCGATCGCATTGGCATCACCTGTCTTCCTCAGTTCAGCCTGCTTTTGCACAAGCCCTGCTCTCACCTGAAGTTCAATGGGGAGCTGTGCCTCCGTACCCGGTTTTTGCTTGCGAAATTCCAACTGTGCTGTGCCACCCAGCACCCGTTCGGCTTCTTGCGGGTCATTTACCCCAGGAAGCTGCACTAAGATTTGATCGGAGCCAACGGTTTGCACCACTGGTTCTGAAACCCCAAGTCCGTTGACCCGACCTTCAACAACACTGAGAACGGCTTCTAGCTCCTGAGGTGTGATTTGCTTAACGTCTTTCGTGGTCTTCACCTGAATGGTTAGTTGCGCCCCTCCCTGTAAATCCAGCCCCAGCCGGATGGGAATTTGCACCAGCACCACTATCGCTGCAATCACCAGGGCTACAATCAACCCTAAAATCAAACGCTGTCTTTGCATCACTACGACTCGCCGCAACAAATGATATGATAATCTGTTTTGGCAGTGATCAAGATTCTTCCGCCCAACACTACACACGACCTGCTTGCTACGGCAACGGCAACGGCTAAGCTGTAAAGCCTGCTGGGTTAGCCAAGCAGCATGTCAGGAGTGAGCGATACCGTACTCTTGAGTACGAAAATCCCTACGGCGAACCCCTTACCTGTTCTGTAACCGTTTGACCTTAAACGCGCAGGGCTACCATCTTTTGTACAGCTTCTACAATTTGAGGGGGTTGTACAATCGTGAGGTTTTCCAGCATCCCGTTATAAGGCGTTGGAATATCCTGAGAAGACAGCCGCAGTACTGGTGCATCTAGCTCATCAAACAATCGTTCGTTGATCGAAGCCGTCACTTCTGCGGCAATACCACCCGTCTTCATGCATTCTTCCACAATAATGACTTTGTGGGTTTTACGAATGGATGCACCAATGGTTTCAAAGTCTAGAGGCTTCAATGAAATCAGGTCAATCACCTCTGGGTCGAACCCCTCTTTTTCCAGCTGCTTCACCGCTTGCATAACATGGTGACGCATCCGGGAGTAGGTCAAAATCGTGACATCTTTTCCTTGACGGACGACCTCAGCTTTATCGAGAGGCAGTAAATATTCCTCGTCTGGCAGGTCTTCTTTTAAGTTGTAAAGCAGGACGTGTTCAAAGAACAAAACGGGATTATCGTCGCGGATGGCAGATTTAAGCAGCCCTTTTGCATTGTAAGGCGTTGAGCAGGCGACAATTTTTAGACCCGGAACAGCTTGAAAATAGGCTTCGAGGCGCTGCGAGTGTTCCGCCCCCAGCTGACGCCCAACCCCACCAGGGCCACGAATGACCATAGGAATTTTAAAGTTACCACCCGAGGTATAACGCAGCATACCAGCGTTATTAGCAATTTGGTTAAAGGCCAAGAGCAAAAAGCCCATGTTCATGCCTTCGATGATCGGGCGTAAACCGGTCATGGCTGCACCAACTGCCAAGCCAGTGAAACTATTCTCAGCAATTGGGGTATCGAGAACCCGTAATTCACCGTGTTTTTTGTACAAATCTTTGGTGACTTTGTAGGAACCGCCGTAGTGACCTACGTCTTCACCGAGAACAAATACAGTTTCATCGCGTACCATTTCCTCATCAATGGCGGCGCGTAGGGCGTTAAAAAAGAGTGTTTCTGCCATCAATACCTCACCAAATTCGGCAAATGCCATCCTAGCATTGCCCAAGCCCTGTAAAGATAATTGCTGCTACAACAGGCAGATCAACCGCCTTACCTTAAAGGTTATCCTGTCCTACTGACGAAGAGCATAAAGCTCTCCGCTAACGCTTTTTTTCGGTTAATTGGACATGATCGCCTCATGAAAACTGAGTCAACAGCTTTACCAAATGGGAGGCCAGGTCAATGAGGGCCATAAGAACCCTCACTACCTTACCTCACTGGGGCGACTGTTTGGGGTATTAACCCATATAACTTTTTTTGTCAGATGTGTTATTCGCGCGTTTTTGTATTACGCTGTATAACGTTAGTGTTGCGACTGTGTCCAATAGGTTTACGAACCTCAGGCAATTATGAATTAATACCTCCTCGTTGCCTGAGGTTTTTTATTGTACATGAAGCCTGGAAGCACTGAAGAATTTTTCTTTCCCCAATTGAATACCCGATTAAAGATTTATACTGACTCAAACGGCTGATAGGTTGTGGAGTAAGAGTTTTAGGCTTGTGTGCCGCCAGCTATAACCAAGGAAATTACTTGTGATCTTTTTGCCGCGATCGCCAAATAATCCGACTACACATATTTGGCTTTATGTCAATATCTAGATAACTCTTGTTTCTGGGACATGAGCTGTGAAGGAGCGATCGCGCTTCGCGATTTCCCAGGGTTCAGAAACCGAAGGCTGAGTCTGTTGAGGCTTGCTGATTCCAAAGGGTGTTCCAGCGTTTTTCCAGATTGTGTTCAAAAAGGGGTGATACTCGTCGTCATACTGCTTTTGCTGGTGTTCGCAGTCCTCTTCAATGACAAGCGCCACAAGGAGCGCAGTTGTTGCCAGGTGAGGATGTAATCGTCCTGACCTATGCAAGAGAGTTTCCACGTTAGGCGTCGAGGTTGTTTGCAATATTGGTATCCGTGTTGGTTGTGAAGAAAGTAATCTCAATTCTGAAACTAGTAATGGGCCGAGTTTCATGGGGGTATTGGAGTAAAGGACAAGCCCATGAAAAAAAATCGACAAAAAACTAACAGTTACCCCTTAGTACTTTTGAACAGAAACAAAGAAGTAGCAGACATTTACCAATCTGCTACTTCTAATAGCATTCATCAGGAACGTCTTCGTCAGCCCAGGTGAGAAGCGCTATATAAAATACACTCATTCTTAAGTCCCCCCTAAAAAAAGGGGGCTAGGGGGGATCGAATTCCTGTGGGAAGATAGAAAGCTGGACAAACCAACTACTTCTACAGTTAATCACTATAAACCCAGCTTATGCTCACAGCCCCTACCCTAGTCTCCAAAAATTATTGCTTTGGTGGTACAGTCAACTTTTATACTCATCAGGCTCGATTTTGTAACGGCGAAATGCGCTTTGCCATCTACCAACCGCCTCAAGCTAAATCACAACGGGTTCCTGTTCTCTATTTCCTCTCAGGCTTAACCTGCACCGAAGAGAATTTCATGGTTAAAGCAGGGGCACAACAATTTGCCGCTAAGTATGGATTGATGCTTGTTGCACCCGATACCAGTCCTCGTAATACAGGAATTGAAGGTGAAGATGACGATTGGGACTTCGGTACGGGTGCTGGGTTTTACGTCGATGCAACAGTTGAACCTTGGTCGTCGCACTACCGGATGTACAGCTATGTGGTTCACGAATTACCTGATTTAATGGCTGAACATTTCCCCGTGGAACCGGATAAACAGGGCATCTTTGGTCATTCAATGGGGGGCCACGGTGCGCTTGTTTGTGCCCTGAGAAACCCTGAACAATATAAATCCGTTTCCGCCTTTGCACCCATTGCCGCACCGATGCGCTGTCCGTGGGGAGAGAAAGCCTTCACCCATTACCTAGGCTCTAACCCAGAAACTTGGCGTGCTTACGATGCCAGTGAATTGGTTTTGATAGCAGGATATAACCGTTCAATTCTCATTGATCAAGGTACAGCTGACCCTTTTTTAGAAGAGCAGTTACTTCCTGAGGTGTTTAAAGAGGCTTGTGAAAAGGCGGGTCAGCCGCTAACGTTGCGCTACCAGGAAGGCTATAACCACAGTTATTACTTTATTGCTACCTTTATGGAAGACCACATCCGTCATCATGCGGCGGCTTTGTTGGATTAAATGCACAAGCGATGGAATGGATACAAAGTCTTCGATTCAGCCGGAATTTAGCAGTAGCCGACTTTTTCCCTAGTCCTCATGCCCCTAATACCAGGTTGTGACTCTCCTCACATAGCCTCCCTTTAATAATCACCTAAGGTGAAAAAACCCCATCACAACCTAATTTAAGATTTTCCTTGATATTAGAAATATCAAGTTCAGTTCTCGTAACAAGGCAGCTACCGATGCTAGGCCAAGCGTACATCAATAGGGGCATGGAGCCCTCATCCCCTCACTCCTATTTTCAAGGTATCTTGTACTTCTTGTCAGGTATTCCGGTGCTGCCTCGTACTCTCAAATTCCCTAGTGACTCACGTTGAGATAGTGTTCTATGTTTGATCCTACCCAATTACTGATTGATCACTTCGTTCAACAGATCCGAGATGGTTACCACCGCACCTACGGAGGCTGGAAATCCGACTATGCGGACATTATTGGCTGGGCGGGTGGCATGGCTTTGGAAAATATTGCCAATAGCGATGCCCTCTACCACAATGTTGAACATACCATCTTAGTCACCTTGGTCGGACAGGAAATCTTGCGAGGCAAGCACATTCGTGAGGGAGGGATTTCCTGTGAAGACTGGATGCATGGCATGATCTCCTTGCTTTGCCATGACATTGGCTATGTTAAAGGAGTCTGCCGACAAGACCGTCTCAGTGAAGGACTCTATGCTACAGGTGTAGATGATGATATGGTTGCTCTACCCCCAGGGGCTAGCGATGCATCCTTGACTCCTTACCATGTAGACCGGGGCAAACTGTTTATTGAGGAGCGTTTTGGCGGTCATAACTTGATTGATGCGGAAGTGATTAAGCGCAATATTGAACTCACTCGCTTCCCAGTGCCTAAGGATGAAGACCATCAAGATAGAATTAACTGCCCTGGTTTGGTGAGAGCGGCTGATTTAATTGGTCAACTGTCAGACCCGCGATACTTGAAGAAGATTAGCGCTTTATTCTACGAGTTTGAAGAAACAGGGGTCAACAAAGCCTTAAATTATCGCCATCCCGGAGACTTACGCCAGAACTATTCCAAGTTTTATTGGAATGGGGTCTATCCTTACATCAAAGAGGCGCTGCGCTACTTAGAATTGACGCTTGAGGGTAAGCAAATCATGGCTAACCTTTACGCCAATGTATTCGTGGTGGAGCATGAACAACCTGCGGCGGCTATCACAGCTGCTTAGGTAACAAAAAATGACACTTCGGACTCGACTGTACACCTTTGTGCTGATAGTTATTGGCGATCGCTCCTCTGTGCGCTAATAATTTAGCTAGAAAAGCCTGAAATTCTTCTATTGTAGGAATTTCAGGCTTTTTTACATCAAGAAATTTCTCTTTTTTGAGCGATCGTATTGACTGCCAGGACTTACGCAAAATTCTCCGTTATAGCAAAGGGCACAAGCAAAAATTCAAACTTTCCTGGAGAAAGCATTACAGGTGTGAAAACCAACAGTAGTACAACAGTCACTCAGTTTTGCCCCGTCTAGAAGACGGGGTTTTTGTGGTTTATGGAGCCTGCCAATTTCTCCTCTTCAGCCTGAGATGTCCTCTAAGAAATTTCCCAAAAATCAAGTATCCAATTTTGTGGGGTAGCTGTCCAGCCTACTACTGGCTTAAGAGCGGGCAAGATGCCCATCCCACAAGAAGTAGCTGGACATTGGTTTGTTTGAAACTCTCTAAAAGGAGCTATGCGACGATGGAGAAAGTTGTTTAACCATCAATGAGTTAAGACACAACAGCGATACATTCAATTTCGACTAATACATCCTTAGGTAGACGAGAAACCTGGACACAAGCACGAGCAGGAGCAGATGCCTCATCGAAATACCGTGCATAAACCTGGTTCATAGCAGCGAAATCGTTCATATCTGCCAGAAATACAGTTGTTTTCACAACGTCCTGAGTCTGAGCACCAGCCGCGGCTAGGATAGCCTCAAGATTTGCCATCACCTGCTCAGTTTGCTTGGTAACATCATTAGCACCGACAATCTCACCCGTCTTGGGGTCAAGCGGAATTTGACCCGCCACAAAAACCAGTTGACCACTCGCTGTGATCGCTTGATTATAAGGTCCAACAGGTGCAGGTGCGCTGTCAGTCCGGATAACGTTTCGTGTCATATTCTTCAGTCCAAAGATATCCCTTCGGCATACTTTCCCACAAAACAATAACAGTTCGTGTACCTTTGTCTCTGTCAAAAAGGGGGAAATCCTGGTTAAAGTAATCCCAGCACTCAACAACGAAAGCTGTTTCTCTATCCAGAACACTCAACGACTTGCATAAATAGCAAACACAACGACGATAAGTACTATAGCTAGGTAGTCAACTTCTCTGGCTTTATGCGTATTTTATTCTTGCATTCCAACTTCCCAGCACAGTTTCGTCACCTGGCTGTGGCGTTAGCTAAAGACCCCAATCACAAAGTTTTCTTTGGAACGACTCGCAAGGAAGGGAGTCTCCCCGGTGTCAACAAAGCTATTTATACCCCCTCCCGTGAAGCGCACCCTCAGACTCACCACTATATCCGACCTCTAGAAAGTGCAGTGCTGCAAGGTCAAGCCGTCTACCGTCTCGCAGACCAACTCAAAGCTCAGGGCTTTATCCCAGATGTAATCTATGGTCATTCGGGTTGGGGGCCAACTTTATTTATCAAAGATATCTTTCCAAAGGCTAAACTTTTGTGCTATTTTGAGTGGTTTTATCAGGCTCATGGGTCGGATGCCGACTTTGACCCCAATGAACCCCTGAACGCTGATGATGAAGCTCGCATTCGGATTAAAAACGCCCCGATTTTAATCGATTTATATAGTTGCGATCGCGGCCTTTCTCCCACTCATTGGCAACGGCAACAGTTTCCTCCGGAATTTCAAAGCAAAATTAAAGTTCACCATGATGGGATTGACACGCAATTCTTTCAACCCCAACCCGGAGCCAAGTTAGCCTTACCCCGCATCAATCTAGACCTGCGAGACGTACCAGAAATCGTGACTTACGTGGCACGGGGAATGGAACCCTACCGAGGTTTCCCGCAGTTAATTGAAACCGTTGCCTTGCTGCAAAAACGACGCCCTCAGTGTCATGTCGTGATTGTCGGGGAAAATCGGGTGGCTTATGGTAGACCCCTACCCGATGGCAAAACCTACAAAGACTTCATGTTAGAAAAAGTACCCCTCGATTTGAACCGAGTTCACTTTACAGGCTTACTGCCCTACCCAGAATATTTACAAGTCCTCCAAGCCAGTTCAGTCCATCTTTATCTCACCCGTCCTTTTGTTTTGTCCTGGTCAATGCTGGAATCCCTATCAACAGGTTGTTTGGTCGTTGCTTCCAACACACCACCCGTGACTGAGATGATCCAAGACGGGGTTAATGGCTTGTTAGTGGACTTTTTCTCACCTCAGAACATTTGCGATCGCATTGAGGAAGCCCTCGACAATCCAACCCAGATGGCTGCCATTCGCCGTCAAGCCAGGGAAACGATTCTAGATGGTTACGACTTAGGGCAGTTATTACCGCAACACTTGCAGTGGATACAGGAAGGAGTTGGAGCATGAAAACCG
>DATNPV010000276.1:0-8397 GCA_036703055.1 Waterburya sp. | reverse complement strand
AGGGTTGCAAATATCAAGGCCGAAGAGGCTGTCTTTTCAAAGTTGAGACAGGATTTCACGGTGCTATTACTCCTCAAAACACCACAATCGGGTTTGATTTTAGCTGACATTGGAGGTCAACGGCTAATTTGCTGTTTATTCGTTGGCTAGAGTTAAGTTTTTATGGCTCCGGAAAAATTTTTATTTAACCAGCTCTAAGCATCGGGATTTTGTTTCTGCTTGATGTAGCACGATATAATACAATTATTGTCATTTCCCATCGAGTACAGTCCAGATATCCCTAAAACACCGCCAAAATTTCCCTTTGCCTCCTGCCAATCTACTCAGTGTTGATGCGCCACCAACTGCTCCAGAGTTGATGAGACGCCAGACACCGGGGCGCACAGAGAGCTAAGGCTAATGCAGCAGGTGGGAGGCAAGCGTAACCCGTTAGGTCTCACCGTGAGCGTGAGTTGACGTTACAACAGGAACAGAATGAACAATTCTCGCCTGGTCAAAATCAGTAAATATCTCAGCAAGCATCTTCGACACACTCCGGAGCGAATTGGCATCAAACTTGCTCCTGGTGGCTGGGTGAGTGTTGATGAACTTCTGTCTGCCTGTAAACAGCACACCTTCCCCATCGCCCGAAGCGAGTTAGATGAAGTCGTTGCTAAAAATGACAAAAAACGTTTTTCTTTTGATGCTACAGGTACCCAAATTCGTGCTAATCAAGGTCATAGTGTAGAGATCGATTTACAGCTAGAGCCTGCTATTCCTCCCGATGTTTTATATCACGGCACAGGTCAGGGTGCTGTTGAGGCAATTCTGCGGGAAGGTTTATGCAAAATGTCACGGCATCATGTTCATTTATCTAGTGATAGAACAACCGCCAAAAAAGTAGGAACACGGCATGGTCGTCCCGTGATATTTAGCGTTAATGCTGCTGCTATGCACGAGGCGAGCTATACGTTCTACTGTTCGGAAAATAAAGTTTGGTTAGTCGATCATGTTCCACCTGAGTATCTAACTTTACTCTAAAGAGTGAAGGGTGAATTTCCCGGTTCATTTCCCGTTTCTTCATTTTTAGTCAATTGAGCTACAAATTCGATGACTTACCTCTACTCCTTTAGGAAAGTTGATAAAAGCAATAAATAATTGCTTTAAAATTGGGTCATTGTTGATTTTTTTAAGCATTTATAAAAGCAAAATCATGGCTTCAGGATACTTGGATAACGACGATAATATTATCCGCAACAATCCCCAAGGTCGAGGATTGCTAGGAGCCGGTTGGCGGCCTTTATCTCGACAATTTGATTGGGATTTTCTTTGGCATCTTGTATCAAATGACCCTTGGGAGTTAACCCAAAAAAGCCTAGATTTTGCCAGTGATGTCGCTGATGCTCTCGGTCGCAATCAGTATACTTGGTGGGCTAATATTTTGAATATTTTTTCAGAGAACATGCGGTATGAATTGGATGAGTTTTTGGATTACATCACTCCTGCTCCTCCAGTCCCCGATCATCGTTACGGTGAAGTTTTGAGTGTTGAAACTCCTGTATCTCAAATGGTCAGCCGTGACAGTATTCCTATTGATTATGTTCTCAACCGATTACAGGAAATTACGGTATTCAAAGTGTTGGAACTATTGGGAAATCCAGACCTGATTACCCAGTACTATATGGAACGGCATTTTTATTTTCCTGCCAATCGATTTGTTAATTGGGAGCGACTGGAGATTATTGGGACAGCCTTTGTTTATTGGTCACATCATCAAGTCTGGCTACAAATTGATAATCTTCATAAAGGACGGCGGCGTTACAGCCTCATTGCTAAGGATATAGCGCCATTGATTAACAAAGCAACGTATAACTTAGCGGTGATGCTCAGTGGCTATCAAAGTCGCGTTGGACAAGTTCATAGCCAGTTTCCAATTCGGACATTTCCTGCTGACATTCAAAGCTTTACAGATACAGTTCAACAGGCTATTCTCGACCAAAATCAGCTAGCTGTGTTAATCAGTGGAGAGCCAGGTACGGGGAAAACGGCATGGACACAAGCTGTAGCTAAAGAAATTTTGATGCCGCTAGGATTTGTTATTTTTATCCTAGACCATGATGCGGTGGAAAATTTTGTTCCACCGAATTATTTGGAGCGGATTTGTCTGATTATTAATGAGGCAGATAATTTAGCTCAAAACCGAGCCAGTGCTGTTGCTCAATACAGCAACAAAACAGAGCATATTTTGAGTCTACTCGATGGAACGCTATACCAAAGTATCATCGATGAAACGGGGATTCAGGTGCAACAAAAACTTGTGGTTTTGATGACTTGCAATACGACTGAACGCTTAGATCCAGCCGTTTTACGGAAGGGGAGGGTTGATTTTACCTATGAATTTACTCAGTTATTTGTATAAACGCTCCTACCACTTTACTTAAATCCAGGGCAAATTACTGAATTAGGAATCAAACCAATATTCACTAACATCACATAGGGGTTGGTAACCAATGCTCTGATAGATATGATTAGAAGTAGGATTGGCTAAATCGGTGAACAAGAAACAATATTTATAGCCCTGCTTTAGTAAGGTTTGACTTAAAGCAGCAACGCATGAACTGGCATACCCTTTTTGGCGATACTCGGGTGGAGTGTACACCAGATTAATGCGAATTCCATTGGGTGTTTCTCCACCGTATCCGGCTAAGGATACGGGAACATTATTCTGCCATAGATAAAGGTTACTTTCACTTAAGCGGTGGTCAATCAAATGTTCAGCATTAGACTTAAATCTATCATTCAGGGCTTCTTTAATAAATGCCTTGTACCAAGCGATGAGAAGTTCGCGATCGCTGTGTGTGGCTTGTCGAAAATAGCCACTGACTTTGGGGATAGGTTGGACAGTTTCGAGTTGGTAAATACGCAGCGCCATGCCTTCTCGATAGGGCTGATCTGTTATCGTTTGCCATGCCTGGGCAAACGTTTTGGCTTCAGTTACGGGGCCGATAACACCTGGTAGTGCATGTTGCTGTAAGTGAAGGTCTTGAGCAATGGCAATTAACGCTTGAGAATTTTGTGATCGCGCTAGAACAAGGTTGTGAGGTGACGTCCTCAGTGCCACGGCTAACAAAGTCTCATCCTGATCATCCTCCACAGCGACTAGATAAGGGCTGTGTGGATAAAGCTCAGGTGAACGAATCAATGCATTGATAATCCCATACATCAAATTGTGGTGGGCTTCGTATTGAAGTAAATAACTATTTACCCGTTCATAAAATTGCCTAGCATCATTAAATTTATTGAGTTTCATAGTTGATTACATTCCGAAATTGACCCCAGCAGATTTGTATAAATTATAGAGGGATTCACCCCGAGTGCGTCTCACCGGAACAAGGCAACAATATAATACTTTTTCCCTTTTCCTTTTTCCTGCTTCAAGGATAGGCACCAAGCTTTTCGTGAATTGGTATAACCTGATAGGGCAACATTATGGCAGATATCCGCAACCTCCTAAACCAAATTGCTGCACAAGAAGCTCACCTGCGCCACACGCAATTTCTTGCGCCCTGTGTGCGTGGAGGGCGGGTGCGGACATCTGTGGCAAATATTGTTTATACCTTCACTCCCCAACCCCAAAACTTTGAAGGATGGGGTATTTTTCAACCCATTGATGAAAAAACTGCTGAGTTTGTAGATGAACCCAGTGCAGCGCAACTGGTGGAATATCTCAAGTTGCTCAAACCGATGCGCCTACAGTTAGCTCATGTTTTATACAGACAAACTTGGCTGGCTTACCCCGTGAATGAATCTAATATGCAGCAGCGCTTAGGTGTTGCCAAGCCGGTGCCTGTACATTTAGTGACAGAAGGTTCTGCCTTTGAGCCAATTATTGCCCGTTTTGATGGAAGTGCTTGGTGGTTTGATGAAATGGATAGAAGGGCAGAACCTCAGCCCGTTGAACTGCTCAAAGAGCAATTGAGGCAGGAAACAATGCCGGAAAATGTGCGCTTTTCGGGGATGACGCCGGAAATGCACACTGTCTATGAACTGGCTTTGCAACAAACTGAAGCCTATCAATTAAGAATGCAACACCAACGCGAGGTGAGGGAACAGCAAGAACGGCAACGCGAACAACGGCAGCAACAACAGACACAACGCCAGGAGGAACCTAGGCGCGTCGGAAGAAGGAATCGGCGTAGCGAAAGAAGTGATGAACACCGCCTGCGGGATGCGCTACACATGGGGGGTGGTGAACTGAGGGATTTTCGCGATCGCGGTGAATTCTGGCAAGTTGAGTGGATTACTCGCAACGGTGAACGTCATACCTCTGCCATTTCTAAAAATGATTTAACGGTTATCAGTTCCGGTATTTGCCTCAGTGGGTACGATCGCAACTTTGATTTGCAATCCCTGGTTGGTGTTATCGAAGCGCGAGATGACTGGGACTTTTGAATGACACGGGTACTTGAGCAGCCCCGAATTAACGGGTGAAGGCAAACAGGGGAACCTGGGGAGGCAGAGGGAACAGACTATGCAACTAAAATGCACATCCGCTTACTAGTGCAAGGTGGCAGAAATAACCACCAGCTAATAATACCGATTTGCTTTTTCCATGTCATATTTCATACCCCCCAGCCCCCCTTATTAGGGGGTAAATATGAATAGAACTTACGCATTTTCTCGACTAGTACACCATGTGTGTAGGGGCAATTCATGAATTGCCCTTACATAAAGCGGATATAACAACCAGTTGCGTAAGTCCTAATGAAGATACTTCTCCCTTGTCCCCCTTGTCTTCCTTATCCTCTCCCAACCGATCAATTTAAGGTTGACAGACTATTAGTTTCTCGCCCCTAACAATCCACGCACAAAGGCAGTGGCTCTCCTGTCAATGCTCTGCTTAGGTTTGCTGCCATACGCCATTTGCCATACCAATCCATCCCAAAGAGAGATACGGGCTAATAAAGCTTTTTGGGCCGCTTTAGTACTTTGTTCCCACTTCTTTTCGTCGTCCCCGCAAACATTGTTGAGAAGCTGCTCACCCATCGGTCCGTGAACATCTTCATCTAGGTGAGTATGGCGTTCTAGATAGAGGGATAGATGCTTACAATCAATATTAGAATTCTCTAAATTCAGGAGAATTCGTCGAAACATGGAGGGAATAACATCTTCCCTACCTAACAAAAAGGTAGCTGCTATTTCATGAGTTGATTGATTAGTCGCTTCTATCGTATGAAGTACGAATGTTTTAGTTGTAGATGGAATTGCAGTTTTATTTAGGGCAATTTGTACAGATTTACCTTCCCGCATTTGCTGAATGAAATTTTTGATAGGAAGGACGTTAGCACCAACTTCCTGCATTCCAGCTAGATAAAGGTCGAAGTGACTGATGAAAAAGCCCGGAGCCACTTCATCCGTCTCTTCTGCTAAAACAATATCATTAATAAGGCGAGCGGAAAAAATGTCTTGAGGCGGTAGCCAAGGTGTAGTTACGCAAGTTAACCGAGATTGAAGCGTTTTCACCAAGCTCATGAAATCCCATACAGCAAAGATATGAGATTCCATGAAAACTTGCAGAGATTCCAGGTCACGTAATTGAGTATAAACTGGATGGTTGACTAAAGAAGTGCGAAGAGGAGAAATACGCTCGAGCAGCCGTGCGTAATGGTCTACCATGTGTTTTTCCTCGTATTGGCTAAATTGGGGTGTAAAAAATTGAGAGACAAATCAACGTCGCATCCGAGCTTTCTTCATTCATCTGTAGAACTGTAACCCGTTAATTTTCTACTTTTATTTCCGTATTATTCTGATTTAAACCGGAAATTACAGAGGTAGAAGTAGATAACCCAGCGATATACCATGTGTTTGAAGACGGCTGAAGAGGTATGGCTAAAAAAAACTGGCCTATTCTACTGGTAGACTAATGCAAGAAGAGGGGCAATTGATAGATTAACACTCTGAGGCTTTACTACAGCTCTTTTTGCAAAGAATTACGGATGGCAATGTCAACTATCTGTATCTTATTTTACTGAACTTGAATCATCAATAAAATCATACATGTATTAAGAATATTTTAATTTTAAAGTGAATATTAATATATTTTTTATATATTCAGGAACTCAATCCCGTGGAAAGCCGTCAAAACAAGTTTTAAACTATCTAAATTTATCAAGAAGTGGCTTTCAGCGCTTTGTAATCAACAAACCATTCTCTATGCTTACTAGGATTTTGTCGAGGGTGTCGGTTTATTAACAATAGTCTAACCTGACGGCCTCTTCCCTACGATGGAAAAAGGGAAAAATGTCCTCTCCCTGCTTCGGGAAGGAGTTCTCCTAAGATTAATGCACTGATGCTCTAGAACATAGGTTTAGAGTGATCGCCACTTTAGGTTCCGGACAGAGAATCTCCAAGGTGTAGATTAATGTATCCCTCCCAAAGACAGATGTCTGTGTTGAAGATGACCTCACATCAAGCCATGAAATTGTGTTTAAGCTACGGCGAATCAACAATTAAACGATCTGCTCTACCCGAAACTTGATTCTAAAGTCATGCACGCCGCATCCGTGCAAAAAGTCTGAGTGCAAAATTATACAACCGCTCCCAGAGTCGCTGCACATAGCTTAAGAATGTGCAGCGAACTTGCATAACATCCATATTCACTCCAGCCCAGATTTAGCTATTCATGTCTACCAACAACTTCCTGTCTCCGCAGCAAAAAGAGCAGTTGCAGAAAGCGTTACGAGAAAGCAATGACTCGAGTTTGAGAGAAGGATGCTTGATTCTGCTCTTAATAAATCATGGAAAGACGGCTAGAGAAATTACTGACTTGCTTGGCTGTTCCTACCGGACGGTAGCTTATTGGCAGTTCCAAGGTGTCCCGCAGAACTTAGAGAGTTTACCAATCCAGCGAGAATTCCATCAAGAATCGAGGAAGGCTTTCAGCGTCACCAAGGAAGAGGAAGGTTTACCATTATTCGATGTCAAAATTTTACAAGAAACTTTTGTCCGCGTTAAACTACGGTCAACTGAGTTTTCATCTAATTTCTACAAAAATTTGTTTACCGACTATCCTGAGCTTAGACCTTTGTTTACCTACACCTCAATGGAGACTCAGGAGAGAAAGTTAATGATTTCCTTAGTATCAGTGATTAATAATTTACGTAACCTTTCTTACTTGAGGAGTATACTCAAAGAGCTGGGAGAAAAACATGTAGAGTATGGCGTTGTACAAGCTTATTATCCAATGGTGGGTGCGACGCTCCTCAAAACTCTTGAATCTTTTTTAGGGTTAGATTGGACGCCGCAGGTCAAGCAAGCATGGGAAGATGGTTATGAAGCGATCGCTAACCTAATGATACAACAATAATAGAAGAGCCTACAGACTGAGCCTAGCCCTTTAAGCGTTTAAGTATCTAAGAAAACTAGTTTAGCTTAACAGGAAGACCGGGGGGCGGGGAGAAGATTGCTACATACATCCAATGATGTGATGGACTATGTCAGTATTTTTCCACGAACAACTCTACAGAACTCCTGCCCTAATGGCACAGTTAAAAGACTTCCCTTTAACTGTATGTGGTGCTGGGGCTTTAGGAGCCAATCTGACCGAAAATTTAGCGCGTTCTGGCTTTGGTAAGCTGGTGGTGATTGACCGCGATCGCATCGAAGAGCGTAACCTCTCTACCCAACCTTATTACAAATCTGATGTGGGCGCCTACAAAGCCAAAATTTTGACAAATACGCTTTATCGTGCATTAGGAGTAGCTGTAGACGGGCGTTCTAAAGAATTAACAACAGCAAACGCTCCTCAACTTTTACGCGACACCCAGCTTGTGATTGATACCTTTGATAACAGCGTGTCGCGTCAAGTCGTAAAAGATTACTGCCAAGAAGCTCAACTTCCCTGTCTTCATGTAGGACTTGCCAGCGATTATGCAGAGGCTATTTGGAACGACATCTATCGCGTTCCCTCAGCGGCAAATGATGATGTCTGCGATTACCCATTAGCTAGAAATTTGGTGATGTTAGCCGTTGCTGTTGCCTGTGAAGTCATCATGACGTTTATAGCATCTGGGCAGCAACAAAGTTACACTGTAACGCTGAATGATTTTGCCGTCAAACCTTTTGAATTGTAAAATTTTCGTTGCTATAGCAGTTGCCACAATTGTTAGGACAATTTTCTGCTGCCTTCTGCCTTCTGCCCTGTGTTTCTTGACAGTTAGCAGACTGACCTAAATCTTCACCCTTCAACCTTTAATCAACTTCTATTAGGCTCATCACGGGGTATGAACGGAATTTTTACCACAAATTCCGTTCCTTTGTCCGGTTCGGAAAAGCACTGCAATTGCCCTCCATGTTTTTCGACAATAATTTGATAGCTAATTGACAACCCTAGTCCCGTTCCTTCTCCCACAGATTTAG
>DATNPV010000013.1:0-73600 GCA_036703055.1 Waterburya sp. | reverse complement strand
CTCCCTTTGCTCAAACCCGTTGCTCCCATTTCAAGGCGCTCGCTCCCCTTACTTAACTCAATTTGTAACCAAATATTTCGCCAGCAGTATCAAGCTTGGGGGGTTAGGGGGGCTAATCGACGGATATTGCGTAAGTCCTGTCTGAGAAACTTTTCGTAGAGGAGGACATCTGCTTGAGAGCTTGAGAGCTAATTACAAGAGGCGACGCTGATCTGGAGCCGTAAGCTTGCCTGCTCAGTAGGCAGTTAGATAAAGCGATCGCGCCTCTCAATTGCGTAAGTCCTAAATCAGCGATCAGTGCAATAACCTAGCAGTTTGAGCTTAGCCTCTAGATGGAGCTTCCGGGTCGAGTTCGGGAGGCAGAACGGGAGCTTGGTCAGGTGTGGGCTCTGAACTGGGTTGGGAATCCGGTTCAACAGCAGGTTCAGAATCGGGTTGAGAATCGGGTTCGGGGATAGGTGTTTGCTCTGGGGTTTGCTCTGGCGGAACCTGAATTTGAGTAACGGTTGCTTGGAGAGTAGTCATCACTAAACCTTCGCTTACTACCTCTTTACTGTTTCAGCTATCGCGTGCGATCGCAAAAAGGATACAGTTAACAGCTATTGTACAAAAACCTATCTTGGCGGAAGCGTGCAGCACATTCAAAACAACAGGAACGACTATAAAGAAGCTAGCAGAATTTTTCTTCTCGCTACGCTATCCCAATCACCAGTTCCGCAAGTGTTCAATTGTTATTCCTGCGTCAATGCCAGCCTGTTGTGCCAATCAGCGAGGGATTCATCTGGATAGCGTGGATAGTAGCGATAGCGAAGCGTTGCCGCTTGCAGCAGATCGCTGGATTTATCCGGCACTTCCACCCAACTCGCTGCAAAATCCAGCATGATGTGGGTATGCTCAGGTGGCTTTGGCAGAGCGGTGTCAATGGCGGAAGCGAAGAGATGCATCAAGTCTGGATATTCAGGATCGTAGACTCATAGGAATGACCCACAATGGCGGCAGAAGCGACGCTCGCCTTTGCTAATATGCGGTTCTGAGTCCTCCGGATTCTGAATACGGGCATGATAGACGGTTATATGCTCCTCGCCCTCTACCTGCAATGTCCGATTATCACCCGCAATGTTGAGATGAAGGGCTGTGGGTTTTGCAGTTCTACACGCCCCAACAAACATCATTTCGGCTCGACAGTATCGGCTTTGAGGGAAGACTAGACGCGGTTTATGAAGATGTAGTGTTTGAATAATCGTGAAAATTTTGCCCCCTAAAATTCCCAAGTTTGGGGGACTTGGATTAGCTCAGTAGCTTAGATAGCGATCGCGTTCTGGAAGTGATTTGTGGCAATGGCAGCGATCGCTAATCGCTACCAAAACCATTCAGGAAGTAACGTAGTTCACAAGTGCTTATCTAACAACTTTTGAAATAAACTGTCGGATGCCCAGAAAGATGTACTTTGAAAGTTTTGGACAGCAGCAGGTAGATCGAGGAGTTTCATAGTCGCGGCTTGATCTAGAATTCCGAGGATGCCCGCGATAGCGCAAGCGCTGCTGCAAAGCGGATCGCAAGTCCTCTTTCTGTAGCGGTGCGCCGTGCCTTCATATCATCTAATAAAAGTAAATCTGCATTGAGTTCTTGGGCTAGAAGAATGGCTTCGCGTTCTCCAGGATCGAGTAGATCGAGAATTGCATCCGAAGGTTGGCTGACAGGCTGAATTTTGAGCCAATCGGGTGGAGTTGCAATCCAAGTTTGGACAGGTGAGGGGACAGATGTATCGGACAATTCGCTGTAGACTGCCTGGGGAATGATGATTTGTTGGAATAGTTCGGGCAAAAGGTTGATGTGACCAATCAGAATTAGGTAGTTGATTGGCGAGGTATTGGAGACAATAATCATTCCTTGGCTAAAAGAATTTGCTCTGGATCGACCATCGGGTAGTTTTTCGGTATGTGGAGTTAACCCACCCAAACTAACGGCTACTGTTTCATCCAAACTTCTAACCAAGGAATGAGGTGAATATTAATTCAGTCTATAAGTTTTAACACGAAAGGTTTGTCAAATTTGTAATGAACCCTCTATAAGCTTGTACTTCTTTAGTAAATAGATAGTAATGTAATCAGTTTTACAATCATATTTAACACTAACTAATCCCTTAGATAGACTTTTAGATACGGCATCACACTTCATTCGCCAGAGGAGAGGAGACTACTCAATTTTTAGGATTGGTTTTAGGGCTAGGACTTACGCATTTGCCCCCCCATGCCCCCCCCAAATCTGGGGGGAGTAAAGATCTTGCTCCCCCCAAGCTTGGGGGGTTAGGGAGGCTAATCGACGGATATTGCGTAAGTCCTAAGGACAAAAAGCCTCAAAACACTACTAAAAGTAGTCTCACTGAAGAATGAGAGAAATGGATAATTCGTTGACCCGCCCCTTGGCTGTCGTGACGGGTGCCTCCAATGGCATCGGTTATGAACTCGCCAAACAGTTCGCCCAAAACGGCTTCGATCTCCTAATCACGGCTACTGGACCGAGTATCAACGAAGCAGCTCAAGCCTTCGAGAAACTGGGTGCGGGGGTCGAGACGGTGCAGGCGGATCTGGCTACCTATGACGGTGTTGAGACACTCTACAACCAGATTAAGGCGACTGGTCGAGCAGTGGAGGCGATCGCAATCAACGCAGGTGTCGGTGTCGGCGGCGACTTCGCTCGCGAGACTGACCTGAAGGACGAGCTGAATCTCATCAACCTGAACGTCGTGTCGTCTGTGCATCTCGCCAAACGGGTGGTGAAGGATATGGTTGAACGCGGCAAGGGTCGCATCCTCTTTACGTCGTCCATCGCTGCCATCATGCCCGGACCGTTTGAGGCGGTCTACGCCGCATCTAAGGCGTTTGTACACTCCTTCTCAGAGGGGCTGCGTAACGAGTTGAAGGATACGGGCGTCACCGTTACTGCGCTCATGCCGGGGCCAACCGATACCAACTTCTTCCACCGCGCAGGTATGGACGACACCAAAGCGGGCGCGAATGAGAAGGATGACCCAGCCCAAGTCGCTAAACAGGGGTTCGAGGCACTGATGGCAGGCAAGGACCACATCATCGCAGGCTCGCTCAAAACGAAGATTCAGGGAAACGTCAGCAAGGTTTTGCCGGATACGGTCAATGCCGAACAGCACCGTCAGCTCACTGAGCCAGGGTCGGCTAACAAGTAATTTGCGGCTAGAGCGCGACCCCTACAGGCTCAGTTGATACTGTTTTTAAGCAGGACGCAATGGTCACAGACCAATCGGAGGTCATCGCGCCGTCGGCAATGTCACACATTTAGAACGGTTCTAAGGAGGCATCGTAACAGAGGATTCATGCAAATTCATCATCTCAATTGCGGTTGCATGTGCCCGATTGGTGGGGCGCTCTTCGATGGCTTCAGTCGCGGTTTGACGGCTCGCCTCGTCTGCCACTGTCTGCTTGTCGAGACAGACCGAGGACTCGTTCTCATCGATACTGGCTTCGGAGTGCGCGATGTTAAGTCGCCTTACTCCCGGCTCAGCCCGTTCTTCATTCATTTCAACGGCATCCAGTTCGATCAAAAATACACGGCACTCGATCAAATTGAGCGGCTCGGATTTTCTGCCCGAGACGTGCGGCATATTGTGCTTACCCACCTTGATTTCGATCATGCCGGGGGTTTGGAGGATTTCCCTGAAGCGACTGTACACGTAATGCAAAGTGAGATTGAAACGGCGCAGGATCGGCGCGGCTTCATCGCAAGACGGCGCTATCGTCCAGAACAGTGGGACGAGGTCAAGCACTGGAAGTACTACTCGGCGGGAGGCGAACCTTGGTTCGGCTTTGAGGCAGTACGCGACCTCGACGGACTGCCGCCGGAGATTCTCCTCATCCCGCTTGCCGGTCATACGCGGGGTCATGCTGGTATCGCGATCAAGACACGGTCGGGTTGGCTGTTACATGCAGGCGACGCCTACTTTTATCGACATGAGATGGACTCAGCCGAACGACGCTGTACGCCGGGACTGCGTGCTTACCAATGGATGATGGAGGTGGATCGCAAGGCTCGGTTGCTCAATCAAGCTCGGCTACGGGCGCTATCGATCGATCGCAGTCAAGACGTGCGCCTCTTCTGTAGTCACGATGCGATCGAGTTCAACGCGTTCGCTAACCCTACCAATGGCACTCAAAACATAGAAATTTCATCATTTGGAGACAGTGCAAATGGTTAGTCAGTTGCAGAAGTTACCCACCGATGAGTTACTAGGCACACTGGAGCCAGTTACTCACTTTGACGGTGCGATGCCGACTGGGGTGACGGTGTCACATCAGGGACGCATCTTTGTTAATTTTCCCAAGTGGGGCGATGAGGTTGCGTTTACGGTGGCGGAAATCCGGGAGGGTCGTCCCGTAGCTTATCCAAATGAGGCGTTCAATCAAACCCAGCCAGATAACCTGGCTGCGGCGCTTGTGTCTGTGCAGAGTGTGGTTGTCGATCCTGCTGATCGCCTTTGGATTCTCGACACTGGCAGTCCGATGTTCCAGCCAACGCAGTATGGTGGGCCGAAGCTGGTTTGCGTAGATTTGGCGATTGATCGCGTCATCAAAACCATCCTCTTTCCCCAAGATGTCGCCCTACCGACAACTTACCTCAACGACGTGCGCTTCGACCTGCGGCGCGGTGCTGAGGGTATGGCATTCATTACCGATTCGTCTGACCAAGGGGCAAATGGAATTATCGTAGTAGATTTAGCATCAGGCGAGAGCTGGCGAAAGCTGCACAATCATCCTTCCACCAAGGCGGAGGAGCTATCGAGTTTCCGCCCGATTGTCGAGGGTCGTCCCCTGTTGGAACGCCAGCCAGACGGGAAGACCGAGCCAATCAAAATGGGGTCAGACGGGATTGCCATTAGTGCAGATGGGTCACGCCTGTACTACTGCCCGCTTGCCAGCCGACGACTCTACAGCGTTGCTATTGATGCATTAGTGGATCGATCAATTGACGAAAGTGCCGTTGCTGCAACCGTAATTGATGAAGGAGACAAGGGCGGTGGTGCAGACGGACTTGAATCAGACGCGGCAGGGTATATTTACGCGACGAACTACGAACACAATGCGATTCTGCGCCGCCGTTCCGGTGGAGAGTGGGAAACGGTAGTACACGACCCCCGCCTGCTGTGGCCCGATACGATGTCCGTTGCAGCAGATGGCTACCTCTACGTCACCGCAAATCAGTTGCATCGTCAGGCGAAATACCAAAAAGGAAAAGACCTGCGCCAAAAACCGTACACGCTCTTTCGCGTTCGCATCAACGCTCAACCAGTGCTACTACGGTGAGGCTGGAAAACGCATAACTAAACTAATCGTCAATAGCAATTAGAAATTAATTAAAAAGGAAAAAACAATGAAAGCAGTTTGCTGGCAAGGTACTAACAATGTGCAAGTCGAAACCGTACCCGATCCAACAATCATTAATCCGCGTGATGCTGTTGTTAAAATCACAACAACGGCGATTTGCGGTTCCGATCTGCATCTTTATGATGGCTACAACCCCACAATGAAACCAGGCGATATCCTGGGCCATGAATTTATGGGGGAAGTCGTTGAGTTGGGCAGTGCTGTCAAGAATGTGAAGGTGGGCGATCGCGTCGTTGTTCCCTTCACCATTTCCTGCGGCTCGTGTTTCTTCTGCCAACGGGACTTATGGTCGCTGTGCGATAACTCCAACCCCAACGCATGGATGGCGGAACAAATGATGGGTCATTCCCCATCGGGTCTTTTCGGCTACTCTCATCTGACCGGTGGCTACGCTGGAGGTCAAGCGGAATATGCCCGCGTTCCCTTTGCTGATGTTGGGTTGTTCAAGATTCCAGATGGACTAGCCGATGAACAGGTTGTGTTTCTAACCGATATCTTCCCTACTGGATATATGGCAGCAGAGAATTGTGATATCCAGCCAGGAGATACTGTAGCGATTTGGGGTTGCGGCCCCGTTGGGCAATTTGCGATTCGGAGTGCCTTTATGTTGGGTGCTGAGCGCGTCATTGCGATCGATCGCGTTCCCGAACGCCTCCAGATGGCGAAAGATGGCGGGGCAGAAATCCTTAACTTTGAGGAAGTCGAGGTAGGTGAAGCCCTGAAAGAAATGACGGGTGGGCGTGGTCCCGACTCGGTGATGGATGCGGTGGGCATGGAAGCACACGGCATGGGTTTGGAAGGCTTCTACGACAAAGTGAAGCAGACAGCACGTCTGGAGACCGATCGCCCCAATGTGCTGCGTCAGGCGATCGTTGCCTGTCGCAAAGGTGGCACGGTGTCTGTTCCCGGTGTTTACACGGGCTTTGTTGACAAGATGCCGATGGGTGCCTTCATGAACAAAGGCTTAACCATGAAAACAGGACAAACGCACGTTCATCGGTACTTACGCCCGTTACTTGATCGCGTCCAAAACGGCGAGATCGATCCATCGTTTGTGATCACCCACCGTCTACCGCTAGAGCAAGCACCCCACGGCTACGAAATTTTCAAACACAAAAAGGACAACTGCATCAAGATTGTACTCAAGCCAGGTCAGGTTGCTTCAAACCCAAGCTTGTAAAGCCTGGAGAAATCTCTAAACCAACCCCATGTCTACAGAACTTAAGCAAAACCCACCCTTTCTAAGGGTGGGCTGTGGGTGTGGTCATAAGTAGTTGGTTGAGACTGACAGGGGGACACGGTGACGCGGTGAAGATTTCATCGACATCACCAACTGATTTTGACCACACCCGTGGGTCGTAGGGAGATGAGCTTTTAAGCGCCGTCACCATCAGAAGGCAAGGACAGTCTATCTATCCAATCCTCGACCAATTGAGTCATGGTCTTCTTCTTCAAGTCTGCGTATCGCTTCAATCGTGCCTCACCTTCACCTTGCGGCTTACCGGAACACACATTGGTGTTCCTGTCACTGGGTCTTGCATAATATGACACTCCAAGCCAAAAACCTCGCGCACCATCGCCTCTGTCATAACTTGCATTGGTACACCTTGGGCATAAACTTGACCCTGTCGTACAGCTACTAAATGAGCGGCGTAGCGGCACGCTTGGTTCAGGTCATGTAGTACCATCACAATTGTCCGCCCCTTGCCTTGGTTCAACTCATAAAGTAAATCCAATACTTCGATTTGATGCGCCAAATCCAAGAATGTCGTCGGTTCATCCAGCAGCAAAATCTCCGTATCCTGAGCTAATGCCATTGCAATCCAAGCACGCTGCCGCTGTCCACCGGAGAGGGTGTCTAGGTCTGTGTCTGCCAAATGGATCATCCCCGTAGTTACCAACGCTTGCTCTACCAGCAGCTCATCCTCTTTAGACCACTGCTGCAACCAGTTTTGGTAAGGATAGCGACCCATCGCCACCAAGTCTCGAACCGTCAACCCTTCTGGAGCAACGGGGCCTTGGGGCAGAATCCCTAGTCGCTTAGCTACCGCTTTTGTAGATAACTTAAAAATGTCAGCACTATCGAGGTAAACTTTGCCAGCACGAGGTTTCAGCAATCTCGCTAGCCCTCGCAGCAAGGTTGATTTGCCGCAGCCGTTCGGTCCAACTAATGTCGTAATTTTCCCAGCAGGAATTGCCAGGTCGAGGTCTATGATGATGGGTACACCATCGTAAGCGAGGCAGAGTTTACGGGTTGACAAAGGTTGTGTTGTGTGAATTAGTGATGTCATCGCTTGCGGTTGCGGATTAGCAAGTAGAGAAAATAAGGGGTACCGATCGCGGCTGTCACGACTCCACAGGGAAGCTGGATTGGCGCAAACATTACTCGTCCCAGCCAGTCAGCCAGAACGACAATCAGCCCACCGGTAAGTGCCGTCGTGGGTAGCAAACCTCCATGAGTTGGCCCCACTAGCTGACGCCCCAAGTGCGGTGCCATCAATCCAACAAAGCCAATCGTACCAGCGACGGCGACAGCGGCACCCGCCATTGCCGCACTACTAAGTAAGAGCAAACCACGCTGCCACTCAACCCGTGTCCCCAGACTCTTGGCAATATCGTCGCCCAAAGAAAGTGCATTTAGCGACATCGCCAGCACCAGCGACAGGGGTACAAAAACAGCCAGCCAAGGCAACATTGCCCCCAGATGTTCCCAACTGCGTCCATAAACACTTCCTGCTAGCCAAACCAACGCCTGACTGACGTTATTTATCTCTCCAAAGGTGATGATTAACGTCGTCAAGGCATTGAGGACAGCTGCAAAGCCGATGCCCATTAAAATTAAACGGAGTGGGGAACTGCCTTTATCCCAAGCCATCAGGTAAATGAAGATAGCAACCGTCAAAGCACCAGCGAAGGCAGACAAGGGTAGGACAAATAGAGGAATATTTGGAAAGAGAACAATTAGAGTGACAGCAGCCAAACCTGCACCCGCATTGACACCAATAATGCCAGGGTCGGCTAAGGGATTGCGCGTTAAACCTTGAAGGATAGTACCAGAGAGGGCTAACCCGACTCCAGCTGCGAAGGCGACTAAAGTTCGAGGTAAACGCAATGTATTAATAATGAAGGGATAATCTGGGTTAGCGATCGGCAATCCCAAGATTGTTTTCAAAACTTCTAGGGGAGGAATGGGATACTCGCCCTGCCCCACGTTGACGACGATTGCCGTCAGGGTGACGAATCCTAACACCAGCAGCACGATGGGTACGCGCTGATCTAAGTGAAAAGACACTGGCAACTGTTGGGGACGAATAACCAACCAGCTTTTTCTCATCGCTTTACCTTCCACCGCGCTAGGTAGATAAAGAATGGGGTGCCGAATAAAGCCGTCATGACTCCGACAGGTATTTCCTGGGGTTTAATGAGCAGACGAGCACCTATATCAGCAACAAGTAGTAAAATTGCCCCAAAAACAGCAGAATACGGTAAAATCCAGCGATAATCAAACCCCACGAAAAAGCGAACGATGTGGGGAACCACTAGACCAATAAACCCAATAGGGCCGGCGACGGCGACTGAGGTGCCTGCAAGCAGAACCACACTAATAGCGGCTGTAATTTTTACCCAGGCAGTTCGTTGACCCAAACCTCTGGCAACATCCTCACCTAAAGATAAAGTGGTGATGGGTCTACTTAAGGCAAAGGCGATCGCAAGTCCGACCGCCATATAAGGCAGCACTTGCAAGAACAAAGTAAAATCGCTTCCCGCTACTGAACCAGCCAGCCAGAACCGGATTTCATCAAGTGTCCTTTGGCTGAGGATGAGGATGCCAGTGGTGATTGACGAGAGAAAAGCCGTTAGAGCAGCACCCGCGATTGTAATGTTGAGGGGCGTCATTCCTCCACGACCCAGAGAGCCAAGCAAGTACACTGTTACTGCTGCAACACCTGCCCCCAAAAAAGCAGACCAGGCAAAGACAATTGGGGAGGACGTGTCGAAAATAAAACTAGTCATTACAACCGCTATTGCTGCGCCGGCATTAATTCCCAGAATTCCAGGGTCAGCCAAGGGGTTACGAGTCAATCCCTGCATAAGTGTACCCGCTACAGCGACCGCCGCACCAACAAAGATGGCAATCAGCGATCGCGGTAACCTCACAGCACGAATAATCAGGTGTTCCGTAGAGCCGTCAAAGGCTATTAATCCAGACCAAACTTGGCTTAGGGAAATGTCTGCTGCACCATAGGTAAGGCTTGCCACTAGGCTCATGAGCAGAACGAACAGGCTGACGAACAAACTTGTTATCAGTAAGACATCCGATCGCTTTCTCGGTATTCGATTTGTTGTAACGGTTTCAATGACCAATCGCTTTTTTCCTCAATCCAGGATTTACTTGGGCTGATTGTTGTCGTTAATTTTTCACCTTTGTGGATTTGGTTTACCGCACGGGCGGAGTCAGCGGTACGCTTTCGGGCTGTTGTTGGCGATCGCGTTCTTGACGTTCACGCTCTTGTTGTTGTTGGCGATCGCGTTCTTGACGTTCACGCTCTTGTTGTTGTTGGTGATCGCGTTCTTGACGTTCACGCTCTTGTTGCTGTTGGCGATCGCGTTCTTGACGTTCACGTTCTTGACGTTCACGCTCCTGTTGTTGCTGGCGATCGCGTTCTTGTTGTGCCTGACGTTCGCGTTCTTGCTGTGTCTCGCGCTCCTGCTGTTGTTGGCGTTCCCGCTCCTGTTGCCCCTGCTGTTCGCGCTCTAGCTGTGCTTGGCGTTCTCGTTGTTGGCGATCGCGTTCTAACTGTGCCTGACGTGCCCTTTCTCTGTCCTGACGTTCCCTTTCATTCTGGGCTTGACGCTCACGCGCTTGACGATTGAAATCAGAATTTTTGAGCGTAAAGTTAATCGTTAGCTTGACCGCAAAACGGTTTCCGCCTCCTGGTACTCTAAACTTCATCTTCCTTGCGGCTTCGAGCGCTTCTTGATTGAGTTGGCTACTGCCGCCGCTGCCTGCGAGTTTTGTATCAACCACATTTCCTGCGCTATCCAACACAAGTTGGACAACAGCACGACCTTCCTCACCATTTAGTACCGATGGATATTTAGGATTGCACCCACTAATGCAAGCCACTCCAGCCGGTCTACCACCAGTTCCAGAACCGCCTGGAACACCACCTGGAACACCACCTGGGACACCGCCTGGGACACCGCCTGGGACACCGCCTGGGACACCGCCTGGGACACCGCCTGGGACACCGCCTGGAACACCGCCTGGGACACCGTCTGGGACACCACTTGGGACACCGCCTGGAACACCGCCTGGAACACCGCTTCCTGACCCTGGTCGTAGGGGTGCTGAGCGATTGGCTGCCACTGCTCCTGGTGATGTGGCTTTGGCAGCTGAGTCACCACCACCTGGTGAGTTAGCTTGAGAGAAACCCCCGCCACTCAAACTCTCTGCGAGTTGTTGCGAATTGGGGGCGGAAGTTAGAATCCGTTCGGAACTGCCGCCTAGTTTTGGGGACGCTGAACGATTGGTTGCTATTGGGCCTGGTGCTGTAGAGCCAGTGTTTGAGGGCTTATCACTGGGCGAGGATGAAAGAAGTGGTTGGCGTTCTCTAGTCGGTTGGAGCGGCGCTGGAGGAGCAGCAGGTGGTGGAGGAGCAGCAGGCGCTGGAGGAGCAGCAGGTGATGGAGGGACACCAGCGGCTAGAGGAACTGCGGGCACTGGTTTAGCCACTGCTCTTGGTGGCGCTGCGGCAGCGACGGGCACTGGAGGGGCAGGGGGGATAGGTGGAACCACCTGTCGTTGGGGTACTGCCGATACTATGGGTTGCGGTATAGGTTGCTGAGTAATCTCAGGTTTAATCGCTTGCTGCGGAGTCGGGGGTTCAACTGCCTTTGGCTTTGGTGGGGGTTCAACTGCCTTTGGCGAAGGAATATCTGCCAAGGGTTTTTCTTCGATGCCTGGATTCTCGACAACAGTTACTTCAATCGGGTCATCTGCAATTTCCTGCTGTCTCTCCATTAGCCAACCTATGCCGAAAACCAGCCCCACATGTACCAGTGCGGAACCGGCGAGGCTGAATGCGAGAAACTTCCTAAGAACCTCTTGTTCCTTCTCGCGTTTCTCTATACAGAAGCTTGAAATGCTCATGCCCTACACACTTTCCCTAATTACTAGAGCGCACCCGCGTCTTAACGGCTCCAAATTATTGCATATTACTTGCATTAAGTGTTAAACGATAAAATAACTGAGATGCCATTGTCAAGAAGCGTTGTGCAAACCCTACGAAGCGCAGCATTTGTGTTCTTTAAAACCTTGACAAAACCACACTAAACCCTTACTGCTTTAGCGATTGGCTCAATATCTCAGTTGAGTAGGATAATGCTAGGCACAAGAAGATGCAATTTCAGGCTTTCAGCTTTTTTTGGCTCAAGTACTTGACAAGGATGACGATTCTATTTGACGCTATTGAGAAGCTTTATCAGCAGTTTTACCAGAGTGCTGATAACTACCTGAAAGTTTTGAACCCCCCAAAAAAGAGTACATGGCAGCTATTAAATGGTTTGAGGATTGTGGAATCGTCGCATGGCCGCTCTTGGCGTTTTCCATTATGGCGCTTGCCCTGATTGCCGAGCGGAGCGTGTTTTGGTATCAAGTCAATCGTCGGCAACGGCGACTTGTCCGAGAAGTAATCAAGACCTATCCTTACGACCCAGATACAGCTCTCAATTGGCTCAAAAGGAACGCAGATTTGCCCATTTCCCGGATTTTTCTCGAAGCTTTGGAGCTAAAGCACCCGAGTCCAGAGAAATTTCGCCTTGCTATGGACAGTGCCATACAAGCGGAAATACCTATACTGAAGCGGTTTAACACAGTGTTTGACACGATTATCTCTATTTCTCCCCTTCTGGGGCTGTTAGGAACCGTATTAGGTTTGATTACCGCTTTTGGCTCCCTGACGCTTGGTGATGTGGGTGGAACCAAAGCGGCGGGCGTAACAGCCGGTATTAGTGAAGCGCTGGTTTCGACGGCATCAGGCTTAGTCGTTGCGCTCTTTACATTGTTGTTTGCCAATAGCTTTCGTGGGTTGTATATGCGAGAGATTGCCCGAATCCAAGAGTATGGAGGGCAGTTAGAACTGCTGTATATTGAGCAATACGAACAAGGAGATGTGCCTTATGCCGCGCCTCATCGATGAACCTGACATTCCTCCTCAGATCAACATCGTGCCGATGATCGATGTGATCTTTGCCATCTTGACTTTTTTTATCGTTGCGTCGATATCGTTGACTCGTTCGGAAGGGCTATCCGTGAATTTACCGAGTGCCTCAACCGCAAAAAGCCAACCCAGTACCAAAATTACGGTGACAATTCAGCCCGATGGAAAACTTGCACTCAACCGTAAACCGATCAAGTTGGAGGCTCTTGAAGACTCAGTACGCTCTTTGGTGGAACCGAACTCCGAACCACTCGTAATCGTCAATGCTGATAAAAAAGTCGAACATGGTCAGGTGGTTGAGGTGATGGATCGCTTGCGTAAAGTTAAAGGAGCCAAATTGGCGATCGCAACCCAAAGATAGCAGTTGCGATCGGGGAAAGTTGATACCATGAAGCGTTAGCGATAGCGACCAAGGAGCGTCGGAACAAGCGCGCTTTTCTTATTTAAACTTGCTTAGATCCAGTACAATCTGAAGCAATTTTTGGGAAAGGGACTGTAGCAGGAGTGACTCAGCTGAGTGCAAAAAGAAATGATCGCCAGGAAACATCTCTAGTACAAAGGAAGCATTGGTCTGCACCCGCCAAGCTTCCAGCTCATCGCAGCTGACTTCCCGATCTTGTAAACCACCAAAAGCAGTGATGGGACAATCGAGCGGTAGCTCTGGTGTGTAACCATAAGTTTCAACAACGGCAAAATCTGCTCGCAGAGTAGGAAGGAGCAGTTGCATCAGTTCGGCATTTTTTAATACTGCTTCCGGCGTACCGTTGAGGCGGCGCAGTTCCTGTAGAAACTCAGATTCTGGCAGCGCATGAATAGGTGGGTCTGGATCGGGAACTTGGGGCGCACGGTGGCCAGATACAAATAAGTGTACTGGACTCACTCCATGCTCTCTGCGGAGTAGGCGGGTAAGCTCAAAGCTAACTAGTCCACCCATACTGTGACCGAAAAAGACGAAGGGTTTGTCCAGGTAAGGAAGGAGAGCGCTGGCAAGATGTTGTACGAGAGGCTGTAGTTGGGTGAATGGAGATTCCCTCAGTCGCATTCCTCGACCTGGAAGTTCGATCGCGCAAACTTCAACGCTCTGAGGTAGACTATCTCGCCAAGTGCGAAAGACCAAAGCTCCTCCACCCGCATAGTGGAAGCAGAATAGTCGCAGCGTTGCCTGAGGACGAGGTTTGGGACAGGTAACCCAGCTGCTGTGAGTACGGGAAGTTTTCATCTTCTTTGAATTCTTTTTGAATTCTTGATTTTGAATCTTGCATTACCCAAAGGGGTCATGGTCGGGTACAACGTGTTCCACATTACGTATACTGGGAAAGGCATAGCCAACTAGGCCAGTTAGCAACATGCACAGCGCACAGATTACGTACAGAAGCGCCATGCCAGCACCAGGGCCGATGCCGAAGATCCCGCCGAAAATTGGCGCGAGATTTCCCTGAGGCTTCATCGCTGGTTCTAGAACGTAGTCAGCCAAAGGTCCAGCCAACAATCGACCGATCGCAGGAGTGAACCGTGAGATCGTGATGTGAGTTGCAAGAACCTTACCTTGTAGATCGGGTTCGACCTTTGTTAACCAGATCGCTCGATCGCAACTGTCTATGGCGGGGAAATTCAGGGAGGAGCAGAATTGAGCAGGAATCCAGAGCGATCGCATCCGAGCAAGACCAAAAACAATCTTACTGAAACCAGCGCCTACCATCCCCAACAATAACCCGTGTATCCGGCGCTTGTGACCCCCCGAGGCGCTCAAGAGTAACGCCCCTGTCACACCACCTACTCCCGCCGCTGCTTCTAAGCTGGCTAGTACCTCAGCATTACTACCAGTGCGTGCCAAAATCAGGGATGAATAGAGCGAATCTCCAATGTCATGGGCAAGCCAAAATAAGGACACTAATAACAGGAGAGCTAGCAAGCTTTTGCGGGCAAAAATGTAGCGAAAGCCGAAAGCAAGCTCATGCCGGATACCGACAGGACTTTGACGTCCCATCGTGCTAACAGGGGGTTGTGGGATGTGTACGAATAAAACTGTGCTGATGGCAATCAGGAAGCTAATCAGGTCAATGAGCAAAATACCTGTGAGACCGACCGCATAATACAGGACAGCACCTAAAGCCGGTCCGACGATTTCAGCACCGTAACCGAGTAAAGAACCCATGCTAATTGCGCGAGTATAGTGCTGCTTGGGTACGAGCATCGGGATCGAAACGCTGTAGGCTAAGACTTGCACCTGATTGCAAAGACCAGTGATGGCAGCAAGTAGGTAGACATGCCAAATTTGCAGATTACCCGCAAGATGTAAAAGTAAAATCGCGAACTCGGATAAACCGATAATTGTATCGCTCAGAATCATCAGCTGCTTGCGGTTGGAGCGATCGACAATTATTCCAGCAAACGGAGCGCTCAAGACGCTCGGTGCCAGGAAGAAGAAACCAATTAAGGCTAGTGCTGTTGCTGAACCTGTGAGTTTCCAAGCCCAGATGGTGAAGGCAAAAACAGCCATTCGGCTGCCGATGATTGACGCCATCTGACCGAGCCAGATAATGATGAATGTACGCACAGTTTAAATTGTGAGTTCTTATACGAAGTTGCGTTTGTAGATAGTACTTTCTCTTCCTTGTCCCCCTAGTCTTCCTTGTCCCCCTAGTCTTCCTTGTCCCCCTTGTCCCCCTAGTCTGGGCTATCTACTACGTTTGACCGCAACTTGGTATTAGGCGGCTAAAGCTTTGCTATTAGTTCCCTGTCCTCGCTCGGTATCGAGCAGCAAGTGACGGAGTTCGTCAAGGATGAGTTCTGTACCAATCGGTCCTTGTAGACCGCGCCAGAGATATAACGTGACAAAGTACACGCGGTTCTCTTTGCTGGCTGGCATAGTTTGAGCGATCGCGTTTGAGTTCCATTGCTGTTGGACATGTATGATTTGGTTATCAATGTTCTGCTTCAGCTGCTTGCCGCGATCTCTGCTCGATCCTTGGATAATGATGATGTCGGCATCAAACTGCGGCAGAACCTCTAGTGAAATAGCTGAAGGACTTTCACCCGTTAGCGATTGCTTGGGAAGGGATACAACTTGAAAACCAATCTCCTCCAGTAGACCGCCCTCGAAGTCACTCCCGTTCGATAAAGCGATCGTCTGATTCAGTTGACCAGAACGTATGAGCAGGATGCGAGGATGAGCGGCGACTACAGATGCCAGTTGAGCGCGGGTATCAGCCAGTCGGCGATCGTGTGCTGCGATCGCTTGCTGTACTTTTTCGGACTCTCCGAGTGCTTCGGCGACAATTTGGATTCTACGCTGCCACTGTTGTTTTCCATCCCTGTCTAGTACTATGGTGGGTGCGATTTGGGATAGCAAATCGTAATGAGCGTTATTTGCCCAAACTTCACCGACGATTAAATCTGGCTTGAGTTTGTAAAGTCTCTCGAATGAAGGTTCATTCATGATACCAACGTTGATCGGCTGGCTCGTCACCCGGTCTCCAAGGTAGGGAATTTGTTGGCTTGGGTTGTTGTAATCACCACGGAAATTCTGAACGATATCTACATCGGCGTAAGCGGCTGGCTGTTGATTGAGTGACAACAGCAGGTCTAACGTTAGTGGACCTAGGGCAACTACCTTCTGGGGTTTGCCGCAGATTTTTGTTTCACCGAGTGCGTGCTTAACCATTCGGCAATCAGCAGGCGGTAAACGTGAGCTAGGGCTTGCATGACTACTGCTGCTGGTTGTGCGAAAGGCCGTATTATCTCCACAGGCAGCAATTGAAACCGCTGTGAGAATCCCCAGCATCACTAGCTTGAGTAGGCGACGAAATCTTCGGCTGAGGACAGCACCTTTTGCCTGCCATAACGCCGTAAAAATTACCATTTATGGCTCTCCGCTCAAAATTGCACTGATATTGAGCCTAAAATCGTCAACGGGGCACCCGGATAAGCGCCTCTTTCTCTAACACCACTCGAACTCTCAAAATAACCAACGTCGAAAAGGTTTTTGACAGTGATGGCAGCTTTCCAATTATCTCGTCGGTAAAAGATCGAGCCATTCGTTAGGAAGTAACTTGGCAACTCAAAGGTATTCTCGATATCTCCTTCTCGCTCTCCAACAACGGTAAATCCAATCCCGAAGCCTAAACCCTGAAAACTGCCGCGTGAAATTTCATAGGTTGTCCAGAGATTAGCGCTGTGTTCGGGAATATTATTTAATCGGTTGCCAACGGGAATACTGTTATCCTTGGTCACTTCAGCATCAGTGTAGGCGTAAGACGCGATAATTTTCCAATTGGGCAGGATTTCCCCAGCGATATCGAGTTCGATCCCTTGACTCCTTTGCTCACCTGAGGCAATGACAAAGTCAGGATTGTTAATATCGACCGTGGCAACATTGGTCTTTGTAATCTGGTAGAAGGATAAAGTCGTAGAGAGTCTGCCGCCGAGCAAATCAGCTTTGGCACCTACTTCATATTGCGTACCGCGTTCGGGTTCTAGGAGCGAGCCGTTGAATGTGGTCCCATCATTGGGTCTAAACGAGCGGCTATAGCTGGCGTAGAGTGAAAGGGGTTCAATGGGTTGATAAACAATACCAACTCTTGGGCTAAAAGCGTCGTTATATTGACTGGATGAAGAACTGCTTGGATCGAAAGCAGTTGGGTTGTTTTTGATCGTTTGGTCTACGATGTCAAAGCGTCCACCTAGCAACAGCTTCAAATTGTCGGTGAGTGTAATCTGATCTTGCACGTAGATACCCACACTGTCTGTTTTTGTGCTTTGGCTGAGCAGCAAATCCAGTTCGCTATAACCCACTCTAGGAGCCAAGCCGTAAACTGGGTTAAAGATATTGATGGGTGCTGGATTAGATAAACCCAAGGCAAAATCCAGGTCTCTAGCTCTATGAGTAAGATCGACACCAAACAAAAGAGTATGTTTAACTGGGCCGGTCGCAAACTTACCAACTAAATTTGTCTGTAGACTAAAAGATTCACTATGTTGATCAATACCTCGTTGGTTACGAGCTAGGGTGCCGTTGTTATCTTCAAAGATATCGGGGTCAAAATTGCTGACATCGAGCTGTTCGTTAAAATATTGAAACGCGTTGCGTACTGTCCAGTTTTCGCTGAAACGATGCTCTAACTGATACTTAGCCGTAAACTGTCGGTTTTGAATCACATCGTCGGGTTCACCCAAAATTCGAGTAATTGGGATATCTGCTATCCCTTCCCCAATGGCGGGTATGCCTCGATCTAGCGGACGCTCATCGTCCAAATAGGACAATTCAAATGTCACATCGGTGCGATCGCTAATTTTCCAAGTTACAGCTGGCCCAATGAAGAAACGCTCAATGTCTTGGTCAAAATCACGAAAAGTGTCAGACCTCTCGTAAGCGGCATTCAGTCGGTAGAGTAAGCTTTTGTCTGAATTTAATGGCCCGGAAATATCAAAGCGGGGTCGGATAAAACTATAGCTTCCTGCTTGGAATTCAGCCTCAAAAAAAGGCTCTGACAAAGGCTTTTTGGTGACTAAGTTAACGACTCCCCCAGGTTCGGTCGCGCCGTATAAAATCGATGCTGGACCTTTGAGGACTTCAATGCGTTCGAGATTGGCAGTTTCTGGAGAACCATAGTCAGACAGTACAAAGCCATCTTGCAGGGTAGAAAGTTGCTCGAAACCACGAATTACGTACGCCGTTGTTGCACCACCCGCCGTATTCCCTTGGAACACACCACTGACATTACGCACAGCCTCTTCAACTCGGGTGACTTGTTGATCTTCGAGTGCTTGTTGGGGAACGACCTGAATTGACTGAGGGGTGTCGCGCAATGGGGTATCAGTCCTCGTTGCCGTTGTGGCGTTTGGTACTCGATAACTTCCCTCTTGCTCTTGCTCACCCGTTACCACGATTTCAATCTCCTCCTCAGCTACGGGCGCTTCCGTCGTTGCTTCAGGTTCAGCTTGTGGCGTACTCGGTGCTGATGGCTGTGTCGCAAGTTCTGACTGGGTTTGAGGCATTTCTGAGACGGGAGTTTCTGAAGTGGGTGTGGATTGAGTTGTGGTTAAGGGCGCAGTTACGCTGAGTACCAACCCTTGAGTACTTGGCGTAACTTCCGCTTTGGGTAGGGCTTGAGTGCCCTTCACCGTCACTCGAATCACGTTGCTAGACGCAGACGTCACCGTTACAGACGTAATGCCACTAACGGGATTATCGGAGCGAAATTCACGCTTGTCCGGTAAGTTTAACTGAGCATTGTTCACGTCAATCAGCAGGGTCTGGCTATCGCTGGTCGTGAAGACTTGAGGCGATGCACCTGAAGCCGTTTTCAGGATTACCTCTAGACCGTTGGTGGTCGGGTTAATCTGCACGTCTGTCACCTGTATGACATCGGCTCGGGCAGGCATCGCTACCAATGCAGCGGCTGGGCCTGCAAGCCACAGGCCTGGAAGTAATGGCTGTAGTTTCAATCCGGTTTCCTCACACTTAATCGATGCACTCGAGTTTTAGCTGGCGTTGTCGCATTTATTGATAACTATTGTCACTAAACCAGAGAACTTACACTAATTTATTTGTCAATGTCAAGTAAAATCTCAAAGTATTTAGTTGACAATTGATATCAACTATCTAGTAGAATAACCCTGTAAGATTACCAAGCAGACCGAGGCACACCTTACTATTCTTTGGGGTGTGTTCGATAAAAGTGAATTTCAACTGTTTACAGGAGAAGCATTCAGATTCTTTGGTAGCAACGAATCTTCCGCTGCGATCGCGAGTAACGTTCGGTCAAGTGGCAATCCCTTCTGAGTGCAATGCTCAACAGTTTTTGTCAGGAGAATTTTCATTAATAACTTGCAAATAGCGAAAGATATGTAATAAGCTTGTCAACACTATCAAGAATAACTCCCAATAAGCTGGAGCAAAGTGAGTTCTGATCGCCAAATCAGTGGATGCGTTCTAAACAGACCAAGAAACGCTCACACAACGGTCGAAACCGCCCGGTATCGCCAAAAAGCATTTAGCACTTGCATTTAATGCTTCTTGCAAATAACTCCTATCGTTTCCCAACCGGGAGAGACTCAGCTCTTTAATTGCTGAAATCTCCTCAGCTCCGTAACTGGTGCTACTTGTCCCATCCTAAAAACGCTTTAGGTGTAGGTAAGCTGCATCTGACGTTTCAGCCGCGCAATTCAAAACTGGTGCATTGTCATGGAAACCCGAAACGCGATGGACACTCTAAAGACAATACTCACTGGCTTAGGTATTCCAGAAGAGTTGATTCATCAAGACACTTTACTGCACGAAGGCTTACAGCTTGACTCTACTGAAACAGTAGAACTGGCTCTAGCACTGAAACGCCAACTGGGAATCAGCATCAAGCTTGAAGGCCGGCAGGATATGACACTGGCTCAACTATGCAATCAGATTGAGGCAGCTATGTCTTCAGCCTCTGCGGGAATTCAAACCAAATAAGCGTCGAGGGTTTGAAATGGTGTTTCCTGTACAAGAACCAATAGCTGGAGTTAAGGGGGTTGGTATTGATATCACACCCATTCCTAAAATTGCCAGATTGATTGACCGATGCGATCGCGAAACCCTCACTTCATTGTTCACTCCCGGCGAAATCAATCGTTGCCAATCGGCTAGCAATCCTCACCAATTTTATGCCGTATGCTTTGCCACCAAAGAAGCTGTGGGAAAAGCGCTAGGTACTGGACTAGCTGACATTGGCTGGCACGAAATTGAAGTCAATATCACTCATAACCAGTTAACCGTTCACCTACACGGAGAAGCAAAGATTCAAGCCAAAAAACGCAGTGTACGAGAATGGCTGGCTACTTGGTGTCATTGGGATAACCATGTGCTGGTTCATATCCTCGCTCAATAAACCGTAAGGCTGAGAGGGAAGTTGCATGGACAGTATTGCTGAACAGTTACCCGATATCTTCAACGTTGCTGCGTACTTCTTAGAAAGCAACTTAGCACAGGAACGTAGCGAGAAAGCTGCCTTTTACCATCAGGGTGACATCTACACCTACGCTCAAGTAAACCGTCTCGTCCGGCGCACAGCAAGATTGCTGTCTGAACTCGATTTGGAACGAGAAAACCGGATAGCTATTTTATTGCCAGATACACCAGAGTTTATCTTTGCCTTCTGGGGAGCTATTTGGTTAGGTGCTGTACCAGTTCCGATTAATACAGCTTGTACCATTGACGACATCCAGTACATTCTGCAAGATTCTCGCGCCAAAGTCTTGCTAACAACTCAAGAGTGGCAAGAAAAACTGACTCCCATCTCATCTCAGTTCTTGCGTCATGTTTTGCTAGTCGATGGAGAAACTCCATTTACATCCCTGCTTTCCCAGCAAGACGAACAACTTGCTTACACCGAAACCTCTCGCGACGAACCCGCGTTTTGGCTTTACACCTCTGGCAGTACAGGACGCCCTAAAGGTGCAATTCACTTGCATCGCAGCATGGTGGTTTGTGCAGAACACTACGCTAAAACCACACTTGGCTTGCACGGTGATGACATCACCTATTCAGTTGCCAAGATGCCCTTTGCTTATGGTTTGGGGAATACCCTATATATGCCAATGGCAGTGGGTGCAGCGGCTGTCCTGTCGGATGCCAGCAACATTTTTGATATCATCAACGACATCCAACAGTACCGACCCACAATTCTGTTTGGCATACCCAGCGTTTATGCAGGCATCCTTGCTATACATGACATTGCGCCATTAGAGACATCTTCCCTGCGTTTGTGTGTATCTGCCGCCGAGCAACTCCCTAAGCCTATTTGGCAAAAATGGCGAGAAACTTACGATAAAGAAATTTGCGAGGGAATTGGCACGACCGAGTTTTTGCACATTTTCCTCTCCAACCGAGTGGGAGAATGTAGACCAGGCAGTTCGGGTCGTCCCGTTCCTGGTTACGATGTCCGAGTGGTTGACGAAAATGGTTTTCCTTGTCCTCCTGGCGAGATTGGCGACTTACAGGTGAGTGGTGAAAGCCTGATGCTGGGGTACTGGAACCGACTGCGAGAGACACGTAATGCTATCTACGGGAACGTGATGCGAACCGGGGATAAGTATCAACGTGATGCTGACGGCTATTTCTGGTTTATGGGACGTAAGGATGATTTGTTTAAGGTAAATGGTCAATGGGTGTCACCCTTGGAAATAGAAGATACTTTGCATCAGCATCCCCACGTTCTTGAAGTTGCAGTATTACCCGATTCGGGTCAAGGCGAACAGTTAACTCAGATTGTGGCGTATGTAACGCTTAAACCGGGACAAGAGCCATCGCTGGAACTCGAAGATAGCATTCGTAAATTTTCCAAGCAGCGATTGCCTCATTTCAAGGCTCCAAAAATTATTCATTTTGTTGAAAATTTACCCCGTACTTCTACAGGAAAAATTCATCGAAAATCGTTGCAAAATATTCCAGTTTATGTATGAACCACAGAGGACGCAGAGGATACAGAGAAGAGAGAGAGAAGTAAGATATCAAAGTTTCTATAAGATGCACCTGCAACTCTTCTAGTACTCAAAAACTTAATTACTCTACTCTCTGCGTTTTCTACGCCTGGAGTGGTTCGTTGAAAAGTACATATTCCTAGAATTTACTAAAAAACTGTTGTTGTCAGTTTCACTTATTGTTGAAAGAATTTTCCAACCAGAGAGAAGTATGGTATCTGAATTAAGAACGGCAATAAAGTATCGCGAAACGTTTGTTCCTGGGAAAAGAGAGCCAATCGCCGTATTGCAGAATTTCCTTCAAGCTGGAATTTTTTCCAATTATGTTTTGTATGAAGGGAGAAATGAAGTTCGGATTGCTGGCAATGAGCTAGTTAAGTTATCGATCGACCAAGACTATATATCACTCAACGGCATAGATAAGTCTTCGTCTGAACCCGTTTGCGACCCTTTAAAGCAAGTAGAAGAATTGCTGAATTCTTTACCAATTGAAAATTGGACGGCTTATGGTTATGTGGCGTTCGATGTCGCTCGCTTTTATTCGTCTTATTCCAAAGCCATTAAGCAGCCTATCCTCTATTTTTTGATTCCAGAAACTGAACTTCGCTTTACAGAAGAGGGAGTTTATGTCAGAAGTACGAAGTCTTTAGAGCGAATCCAAAACCTCTTAGTTGTTGACAGCCAACTGCCTAATTATGCGCCAGCCTCTCTAGCGGTTGATTGTAGCGATCGCAAAATTTACCAAAACCGTATCAAGGCGTTAATCGAAGCAATTCAAGACTCCAAGCTGCACAAAGCCATTATTTCCCGTTCCATGAAAATCAAGGGCGATTTAGACGTTCTTGGAACGTATGTCGTCGGAGCGAGAGCCAATAATGCAGCACGTTCCTATTGTTTGAATATAGACGATGTCCGTGCTGTTGGCTTTAGCCCAGAAATTCTCATGGAAGTCGATGAAAGTGGCTTTGTCTTAACAAATCCACTAGCAGGAACCCGACCTCGTGGTGAAAGTTTAGAAGAAGATATACATCTCAACGATGAACTGTTCACGGATGCCAAAGAAGTAAAAGAGCACGCACTATCCATCTGGTTGGCGCAAAGCGAAATTGCTTCACTTTGTTTACCCGGAACTGTTCAAGTATTTAATTTCATGGAGGTCAAAAAATATCGCTGCGTGCAACACCTATCCTCTCGCGTTGGTGGTCAGCTTAAGCCAGGAAATACTCTATGGGATGCGTTGAAAGTCTTGTTTCCAGGAATTACGGTTTCTGGGATTGAGAAAGAACAAGCTCTTGAATGGATTGACCGTTTGGAAGACGAACCGAGAGGGATTTATGCCGGTGGCATCGGTTGGGTCGATAGTAAGGGAATGGCAGATTTAGCGATCGCAATTCGCTCCGTGTACCAATACGGCGACTCGATTTACTTAAATGCCGGAGCCGGTATTGTCGCCGAATCCGTCCCGGAAAACGAATACATGGAGTCAGTCAACAAAATGAACACCATGCTGACCAATTTGGTGTTGAAGCGTTCTGAAAAATGAGCGAACCAGCAGACACCAAACTAATCAGTCATGCGATCGAAATCGTGGAAACAACACGCATTCGAGAACTTTTAGAGCGATCGGGGGAGCAGTTTGAAATGGAGTGTTTCACAGTAATAGAACGCAACACACCTGCATTAGGTGCCAAGCGTATCGAGTATCTCGCAGGTCGTTTTGCTGCCAAACAAGCAATACTCAAAACCCTCGGCATAGAAAAGAATCAAGACATCTTCTGGCTTGATATTGAAATTCAACGGCTTAAGAGTGGTCAACCATCAGTTGTACTGCATGGAAAATGCCAAGACATTGCAACAGAACTCGGTATTAAGCAATGGTTGCTGAGCATCACTCACACCTCATCTTATGCTGCCGCAAGTGCGATCGCGCTTTGCACTAACCCAAACAAAAACTCTGCGTCCCTCCGCGCCCCCCTCAGCGTTCCTCTGCGTTAAAAAAACCAATCATGAATCCTCCAGCCGGTATTCGCTCACTCGCACTCAGCTTCCCCAGCCTCATCCGCACCAACAATTATTGGATCGAAAAATCTCCCAACTTAATTACTCGAAACAAACCAAGACGAGCAAGAATATCCAAATCTACCGAACTCACCAACAGCAACAATGGACTCGATATCTGGTCGCAAGAAGTAGCTCCCTATCTGCCCGATCCATTCCGAGGCAGTATCGAACGGCGAGTAATTGCCCCCAATGAGTCATCACTGACACTCGAATACCAGGCAGCGAAAGAAGCCCTCGACGCCGCACAACTTGCTCCCGAAGACGTTGATTTAGCGATCGTTGCCTCACTCTTCCCCGAACACATCGGCCCCGGTAGTGCCGCTTACCTCGCCCGTCAGCTCAAATTACGCTGTCCCGCATGGAATCTCGAATCAACCTGTTCGAGTGCCATCATTGCCCTTCAAAACGCCTGTGCATTGGTGCGATCAGGAGATTACCGCAATGTGTTGGTAGTTGTCTCCCATATTGGTTCTAATTCAGTAGACGAGGAAGACACTCTCTCTTGGTCGATTGGCGACGGTGCGGGAGCATTTGTGGTTGATTCGCTCCAACCCAATCAGGGAATCCTCGGCAGCAAAATCGTTCCTACGGTTGCTACCTGTGGTGCTTACTCCTACGAACTGGTGACGGACGCACAAGGTCAACCTCGGATACGTACCCGGACGGGTGACAACGCGAGTATGCTTGCCGAAACGGCTGTGGATTGTGTCCGTACTTGCTGTGAAGGTGCTGTTGCTGCTGCTGGCGTGACTTTCGAGCAAATCGACTTTTTTGCCTTCAATACTCCGACTGCCTGGTATGCCAGCGTTTGTACGAGGGCACTGGGTATCGATCCGGAGCGAACAATTAACCTTTACCCTCGCTATGCCAACATTGGGCCTGTATTTGCGATCGCTAACTTGTACCATGCTGCACAAGTAGGCAAAATTCGCGAAAATGATTTAGTTCTCGTCTACACCAATGGTGCAGCAGCGACAGCGGCAGCTATGGTAATGCGCTGGGGTGATGTGGCACTCGGTTCAGTTCCTGCTTCTCCCATTAGTGTTACTGCGGAACAAGAGAGAATTCATTTAGCGATAAAAACAGAAAAACCCTCTACTGGGGCAACAAGTTTCCTCACCAGAGAACAACTCCTCGTGGCAAAACCAGAGGAACGACGGCAGATGCTAGAGAGTTACCTTATGGGGTGTTTAGCGAGTTCGCTACAGCTTCCTGTAAACGAATTGAACTCTCAGCAGTCGCTTGCCACCTTACTGGATTCTTTGATGGCGATCGTACTCAGAAGTCGAATTGAAACTGATTTACAGGTGCGAGTGCCGATGGAGAATTTTTTTGGTGAAAGTACTATCGCTCAACTGGCTGAATTGTTGCTGAATCAGTTAGTTTTGGCGAATTTAATTTCATTAGACTCGGTTGCTGAGGCTAATGAAGGGGAAGAACGGGAAATATTGAGTTTCTAAACCAAACACAGCAGCTCAAATTCTTATATCAGAAAGCACATAAATAACTACCTATAGCCCTTGTTGTAATGCCATTCTTGCTACTTGCGACACGTTTAGATCCCCCCAGCCCCCCTTAAAAAGGGGGGAGAATTTAATCAAAGTCCCCCTTTTTAAGGAGGATTTAGGGGGATCGAACCGAATTTCGCACCTTACCCAGAAATGTGTGTACACCGTAGCTGAAAAAGGGGGGAGCAAGATTAGAAGTGTTGCAATTGTTTGGAAAAACGATACTACTCTTGACCCCTGACTTCTGACTCCTGACTCCTGACCCCTACTTCAAACATGGATTTGCATTTACTTTTAACCCATCTTTCTAACAAAGGTATAAAACTCTCTGTCAATGAAGATTCACTCCTGGTTGATGCGCCTAAGGGAGTGATGACGCGAGAACTTCGCGATTCGTTGGCTGAGCATAAGGCAGAGATTTTGTTGATGCTGCGCCAATATGATGCGGGGAAGAGTTCTGCTGTTTTGCCCACTATTGTGCCAGCGCCAGCGCAGCGCTATGAACCGTTTCCTCTCACTGACATGCAACATGCCTTCTGGGTCGGTCGTAGTGGGGCGATAGAACTGGGTGGTGTGTCCAATCACGGTTACTACGAAATTGAGGGGAATGATTTAAATCTGGAACGCTTGAACTGGGCGCTGCAACAATTAGTTAAACGTCACGATATGCTGCGGGCTGTGGTGTTACCGGATGGTCAGCAGCAGATTCTAGAGCAGGTGCCGCCTTACCCGCTTGAGGTTTTAGATTTGAGAGGAAAGGATGCGGCATTTGTCAAGTCTCAGCTAGAGGTTATTCGAGAGCGGATGTCTCATCAGGTTTTACCGTCTGACCGATGGCCTTTGTTTGATTTTCGAGCAACCTGTTTGGATGGGGGGCGCGTTCGGCTGCATATCAGTTACGACTTGCTGGTATTTGATGCTTGGAGCCTGTTCCGTTTGTTTGAAGAGTGGTTCCAACTGTATCAAAATCCTGAAGTTGCACTGCCACCGCTGGAACTTTCATTCCGAGATTATGCCTTGGCAGAGCAAGGGTTGCGAGAAACAGAACTGTATGTGCGATCGCAAAATTATTGGTTAAGTCGCATTGACACTCTTCCCCCAGCCCCAGACTTACTTCTGGCTAAGAATCCCAGAGAACTCAAACAGCATCGATGCAAGCGTTACAACGGTCGCATTAATCGCACTCATTGGCAGCAGTTGAAGCAGCGTGCTGCCAAAGCGGGTTTGACTGCTTCTGGAGCCTTGCTGGCGGCTTTTGCCGAAATCATGACGCTTTGGAGCAACAATCCCCAATTTACGCTCAATCTTGCCCTATTTAACCGCCTGCCTCTACATCCTCAAGTCAATGACCTCTTGGGAGACTTTACCTCTGTAACTCTCCTGGCAGTGGACAATTCCGCCTCAGAGTCATTTTGTAATCGCGCTGTCCGCCTTCAGAAACAATTGTGGCAGGATTTAGAACACCGCTACTTCAGTGGAGTGCGCGTGACACGGGAATTGTCGCGCAGGAAAGGAATGACTCTCAGCGCGATGCCCGTTATTTTCACCAGCACTCTGGGCTTTAGTTCACTGGGGCAGGAAACCCTAACCTTTAGTCATTTTGGAGAGGTAGTTTACGGTATCAGCCAAGCGTCTCAGGCTTGGATGGACATTCAAGTTTGGGAAGAAAAAGGAGAATTAACCTTCAACTGGGATGTCGTTGAAGAACTCTTCCCCAAAGGTCTGATTGAGGATATGTTTGAGGCGTATTGCCGCTTCCTCCAACATTTAGCTACCTCTGAGTCAGCCTGGGTTGAGACAAAGCGGCAATTACTGCCATCCGCCCAGTTAGCGCAACGAGATGCCATCAATACCGCACCCGTTCCCGACAAGCTACTGCACGAGTTATTTGCAGCGCAAGTACCAGCACGGGCAAACGATCGCGCCGTCGTATCATCCCAGCGCACGCTGACGTATCGAGAGTTATACGAACTATCCCATCAACTCGGTCACAAGCTTCGCACCTTGGGGGCAACTCCCAACCAATTGGTCGCTGTGGTTATGGAAAAGGGATGGGAGCAAATTGTTGCCGTACTGGGCATTTTGGCGGCTGGTGCTGCCTACGTCCCCATCGATCCGAACCTGCCTCAAGAGCGGTTGCAATACTTGCTCGACAATAGTGAAGCGCAGATTGTACTGACCCAATCCTGGCTGAATGAAAAGCTGGATTGGCTTGACGGCGTTCACAGGCTGTGCATGGACAAGGAAGACTTGGCGGCAGAGAGTAAGGAACCGCTACAGCCAGTCCAAACCCTGGATGATTTAGCCTATGTTATCTATACCTCCGGTTCCACGGGTTTACCTAAGGGGGTGATGGTTGCCCATCGTGGAGTGGTGAATGCGATCGCGCAAACCAATCAATCGTTCAACATTACAGCAAGCGATCGCGTGCTGGCACTCACAGCTCTCCACCATGACATGTCAGTTTATGACATTTTCGGCATCCTAGCAGTCGGAGGAACGATTGTGATGCCCGATGCTGCTGCAGCAAAAGATTCTAGTCAATGGGCCGAGTTAATGCGGAAGGAAAACATCACCATCTGGAACTCGGTTCCCGCCATGATGGAGATGTTGTTGGAATACGTTGGCAACCGTGGTGAGTTACTCCCTCAATCGTTGCGTTGGGCATTTTTGGGTGGAGATTGGATTTCAGTTACCCTACCCGATCGTCTGCGATCACTGGTTGACAATGTTCGGGTGGTTAGCGTTGGCGGTCCCACCGAAACCACGCTTTGGAACATCTGGTATGTAGTTGAAAACGTTGCCGCCTCTTGGAAGAGTATTCCCTATGGTAAGGCGATCGCTAATACCAAATACTACGTTTTAAATCAGTCCTTAGAAGATTGCCCGACATGGGTTCCCGGAGAACTCTGCTGTGCGGGAGTTGGGTTAGCCAAAGGTTATTGGCACAACAAAGAAAAAACTCGCGCCAGTTTCGTCACTCATCCTCGCACGGGAGAGCGCATTTACCGCACGGGAGACTTAGGACGATATCTGTCGGATGGCACTATCGAATTTCTAGGACGAGTAGACTTTCAAATCAAGATTCGGGGACATCGCATTGAGGCTGGAGAAATTGAGGCAGTTTTAACCCAACATCCCGCTGTGCGATCGGCAGTAGTCACAGCTATTGGCGAACAGCAAACTAAAAAACGCTTGGTTGCATACATTGTTCCCGATGAAAAATCAGCCCTCCCCCTTGAAGAACTGAACGAGTTTCTTAAACAAAAGCTGCCAGATTATATGGTGCCATCTGCTTTTGTATTCCTGGAAACTTTCCCCCTTTCAGCAAATGGTAAAGTAGACCGCCGTGCGCTTCCGACTCAAGAAGGGTTGCTCCAGCAATTAGAAGTTAGTTATGTAGCTCCTAAAACGGAAGTTGAACGCATTATTGTTAATGTTTGGCAAGAGTTACTGGAAGTCGAAAAAGTAGGAGTCAATGATAATTTTTTTGACCTGGGTGGAAATTCATTACTTCTCACAAAAACCTACAGTGAATTGCAAAAAAAATTACCTCATGACCTAAAATCATTTTCATTGATTGATTTATTTAAATATTCAACAATTAAGTCCTTAATTCAGTATTTATCTAAGACTTCCCGCATCGATACCTATCAAGTTATACATACCGATTTGGAACAGAAACTCAACCAAGGTAAAGAGCGTTTAAAACAACGCTTGAATAAATCCAAATTGACCAGGCGTTAACTGACTTTTCTTGGCCGTTTAGATAGAAGTATTATTCAATTTAGTGAGATACCATGACTATTGAACAAAACGGATTAGAAATTGCCATTATAGGAATTTCCGGACGTTTTCCCGGTAAGGGTACAGTGGATAATTTTTGGGAGAATCTGAAAAATGGATCAGAGTTAATTTCGGTTTTTCCCAATTCTCAATCCAAAGCAGTAGAAGGAAGATCTAACGGTTCTAAGTCGCCTATTAAAGCAGGTGCAGTACTAGACGATGTAGAGCAATTTGACGCCTCCTTCTTTGGCTTTAATCCTAGAGAAGCGGAAGTGATGGACCCTCAACACCGTCTATTTTTAGAATGCGCCTGGGAAGCCCTAGAAAATGCAGGTTATGACTCCGAACGGGAAGCAAGACCAATAGGCGTTTATGCCGGAGTGGGGATGAGTACTTACTCGCGCTATAACCTTTATCCAAATGAAAGTTTGAGTGAATCAATTGGGTCATTACAAACTTTAATTGGCATTGATAAAGATTATGTTCCCACCCGTGTCTCCTACAAATTGAATCTCAAAGGCCCCAGTGTCAGTGTAGGAACCGCTTGTTCAAGTTCATTAGTTGCTGTTCATTTAGCCTGTCAAAGTTTGCTGAGCGGTGAATGCGATATGGCTTTGGCAGCAGGCGTTTCTGTTAAAGTTCCCCAAAACGAACTCACGCTGTCTCCAGAAGGAATCATTTCTCCCGACGGACAGTGCAGAGCGTTTGATGCAAAGGCAAACGGCACAGTTGGCGGTAATGGAATTGGTGTGGTTGTTTTAAAGCGGCTCGAAGATGCTTTAGCAGATGGCGATTACATTTATGCCGTTATCAAAGGCTCAGCCATTAATAATGATGGTGCTTTAAAAGTTGGCTATACAGCTCCTAGTGAGGAGGGTCAAGTCAAAGTTATTCGGGCGGCTCAAGTGATGGCTGAAGTAGAGCCAGAAACTATTACTTATATGGAAACCCACGGAACTGGAACTCCATTGGGCGACCCGATTGAAATTGCGGCAATGACACGAGCGTTTCGTGCCACTACGGATAAAAAAGGCTACTGTGCAATCGGGTCAGTAAAAACAAATATTGGGCATTTGGATGCTGCCGCCGGTATTGCAGGTTTAATCAAAACTGTTCTAGCACTTCACCACAAATTATTGCCTCCTAGCCTCAATTTCGAGACGCCCAATCCTCAGATTGATTTTGCAAATAGCCCGTTTTATGTCAATACCGAACTTTCTGAGTGGAAAGCCAACGGCACCCCTCGTCGTGCTGGGGTTAGTTCCTTCGGCTTTGGTGGGACAAATGCTCATGTAATCCTTGAAGAAGCTCCTCCTGTGGAAGCGCCGACGCCTTCCCGATCGCGGCAGTTATTGGTGCTTTCAGCCAAAACCAGTTCAGCATTGGAAACGGCTACGGCAAATTTGGCTGAACACTTAAAGCAGCACCCAGAACTCAACCTAGCCGATGTAGCTTATACCCTTCAAGTCGGTCGTCGGGCATTTGAGCATCGCCGGATGGTTATAGTAGAAGACCTTGAGGATGCCGTAAAAACCCTGGAGTCAGTCGATCCGCAACGAGTTTTTACCCAGTTTCAAGAATCGAGCGATCGCTCTGTTGTGTTTATGTTTACCGGGCAGGGAGCGCAGTATGTAAACATGGCACGGGAACTCTACCGGAGTGAACCGACGTTTCGGGAAGAATGCGATCGCTGTTTTGCCTTACTCCAACCTCATCTCGGCATCGATTTGCGCTCCTGTCTGTACCCAACTGATAAAGACGTTGAAAAGGCAACGCAGCAACTTAAGCAAACTGCGATCGCCCAACCCGCACTATTCGTCATTGAGTACGCCCTAGCTAAATTGTGGATGTCGTGGGGAGTGCAACCCCAATCAATGATAGGTCACAGCATCGGGGAATATGTGGCAGCTTGTCTTGCCGATGTTTTTTCTTTAGAAGATGTTTTGGCACTGATAGCCACTCGCGGACGGTTAATGCAGCAAATGCCTGCCGGAGCCATGCTTTCGGTGAACTTATCCGCTAGTGAAGTGCAACCCTTCTTGGATGAAACACTCTCTCTCGCTGCAAGTAACGCACCCTCTCTAAGCGTGGTTTCAGGTTCGATGGAAGCTGTGGAGCAACTGGAACGCCAGCTGGCGGAGAAAGGAGTAGAGTATCGCTGCCTACATACCTCCCATGCTTTTCATTCCGAAATGATGGACTCGGTCATCGCTCCTTTCACAGAACAAGTTAAAAAGGTCAACCTGAAAGTTCCCAAAATTCCCTTTGTTTCCAATGTTACCGGTACTTGGATTACCGCAACAGAGGCAACAGACCCCAATTACTGGGCGAGACATCTGCGTCAACCCGTGAGATTTTCTGAGGGAATCGCTGAGTTGTTGCAGGATTCTCAAGCAATTTTCCTAGAAGTTGGGCCGGGACGAACTTTAAGCACCCTGACTAAACAGCAGGCAATTGGACGGGTTGTATTGTCTTCACTGCGCCATCCTAAGGATGAACAGTCCGATGTGGTAAGTGTGCTGAATGCACTGGGGCGGCTTTGGTTGGCGGGAGTTGAGGTCGATTGGTCGGAATTTTATGCTCATGAAAAACGTGAGCGCATCCCGTTGCCCACCTATCCTTTTGAACGCCAACGTTATTGGCTCGAGCCACCAGAGCAACTACCTAATAACCGTCAGGGAACGTTAGACAAAAAACCAGATATTGCAGATTGGTTCTACGTTCCCTCATGGCAGCGCTCTGTTTTGCCATTGGCAAAATTAACGGGTGAGCAGCATTGCTGGTTGGTGTTTGTTGATAGCTGTGGTCTAGGTTCTGCGATCGTGCAACGACTAGAACAACAGGGTCATACAGTTATCCAAGTCAAAATTGGCGAAGAATTTAGCCGAGTTAGCGATAACGTCTACACTATCAATCCGGGCATTCGCGAACACTATGACGCCTTGATTAAGGAGATTCTGGCATTAGAGCAAATTCCCATCATTGCTCACTTATGGACTATCACGCCCCATCTATCATTTGAAGAATCTCAATATCTTGGTTTCTACAGTTTGCTCTATTTGGCTCAAGCCATTGGTCAGCAAAATGTCAGTGACTCTTTACACATTGGAGTTGTATCGAGCCACATCCAAGATGTGACGGGAGCAGAGCAGATTTGCCCGGAGAAAGCAACTGTATTGGGCTGTTGCAAAGTTATCCCTCAAGAATATCCAAACCTAACCTGCCGTAGTATTGATATTGTCCTTCCTGAATCAGGTACTTCATCAGAAGACTCATTCATCGACAAACTGATTGCAGAAATCACTGCTGAATCTTCTGATTCAGTTGTTGCCTATCGAGGAAATTATCGATGGATACCCACCTATGAAGCCGTCCGCTTAGAAAAAACAGACCATAAAACACCTTTACGGCAAGGGGGAGTTTACCTAATTACGGGTGGAATGGGCGGTATTGGTTTAGCCGTTGCCGAATATCTAGCCCAAACCGTACAGGCAAAACTAGTTTTAATTAGCCGTTCAACGCTACCGCCAAGAGATGAATGGCAGCAATGGCTAGTTACTCATGATAACCAAGATGCTATTGCTGTAAAAATTCGGAAAGTGCAAGCTTTGGAAAAGCTTGGTGCAGACGTTCTAGTACTCGGTGCAGATGTTACGGATGAAGTTCAAATGCAGACGGTAGAAGATCGAGTGCGTCAAGTTTTTGGTCAACTTCACGGTATCTTCCATGCAGCAGGAATAGCGGGTAATGGCATTATTCAACTCAAAAATCCAGAACTAGCCGCCAATGTAATGACCCCAAAAGTGAAAGGTACCCTAGTGCTAGAACAGACATTCAAAGATAGTAAGCTAGATTTCTTTGTACTTTTTTCTTCTATCAGCTCGTTCATCGGTGGTGTGGGACAGGTTGATTACTGCGCGGCTAATATTTTTCTGGATGCATTTGTCCGCTATAAAGCCTCTAAAACTAACTGTTTCACTACTTCAATTAACTGGGATGCTTGGCAAGAAATCGGGATGGGAGCCAACATTACTGATATTCCTAATGGACTCAAAGCGCAGCATCTAGAAACTCTCAGAACAGGTATTACACCCAACGAGGGTGTGGATGGGTTGAGCCGTATTCTCCAAAGTGGATTAAATCAAGTTATTGTCTCGACGAAAGATTGGCAGGCGGTACTCGCTCAAAAACATAATTTGATGGCGGCAAGTGAATTATTGGACTCCCCAAAGACGCCAAGTACTCCACCCACTCATACGCGATCGCTTCAGGGTACTACTTATGTAGCACCGACAACTGAAATAGAGCAACAGATTGCTGAACTTTGGCAAGAACAACTCGGTATTGAACTAGTCGGTGTTAACGATAACTTCTTCGAGTTGGGTGGACATTCCCTCTTAGCTGTCAAGATTGTTTCGCGGCTGCGTGAAATCTATCAAGTCGATTTACCACTGCGTACTCTTCTATCGGAAGCACCCACTGTAGCCGGGATAGCTGCTGCCATTACCGAACAGTTACCTCAACAAAAAGAGTTGGATGAGATGGCTCAGATATTAGCTGAGATAGAGAATTTGTCGCTTGATGAAGTTCAAGAACAACTCGTTTGGGAGTCACAATCCAATTAATAAAAATGCTTCATTGGCTCTTGTTCAGTTCTGGCAGTACCTCCCTAACCTCCCTTGCTAAGGGGGGAACAAGAGAAGAAAGCTGGCTTCATTCAAGAAGAAACTTTTTTCCTTATTTTCATTATATTCCCCCCCTTAATAAGGGGGGGTAGGGGGGTCAAAGCAGTAGGGATGTATCAGGTACATGAGCTGAATTTTTGGGAAATATCGCTTTTCTTGTCAGCACTTTATTGAGGAAAACGCTATAAATGGACTTCAGCCTTTTTTATTTTTCCGGTGATGGTTCAACAACCCGAAATGATAAATACCGTCTATTGATCGAGGGAGCTAAATTTGCCGATTGCAATGGATTTTCTGCTGTTTGGATTCCTGAACGTCATTTCGATGCATTTGGCGGACTTTACCCCAATCCATCGGTTGCAGGCGCTGCGATCGCAATGGTTACCGAACGAATTCAAATCCGCTCTGGTAGCGTAGTCATGCCACTGCAAAACCCACTTCGGGTAGCAGAAGAATGGTCTATGGTTGATAACCTCTCAAACGGAAGAGTTAGTCTATCATTTGCTCCAGGTTGGCATCCGGATGACTTTGTTCTCTATCCAGAAAAATATGCCAACAAAAAAGAAATTATGTGGCGCGATATCCAAGTGTTACAAAAGCTCTGGAAAGGTGAAGCTATTGAACTCCAAGGCGGAGATAGTAACCTTGTAAAAATTCAGACATTTCCTAAACCTTTACAAAGCAAGCTTTCGATTTGGATTACTTCTTTATCTGATGAAACCTTTATAGAAGCAGGTAGAATAGGCGCTAATATATTGACCTCTCCGCTTTACCAAAGCTTAGAAGAGATACTTAGAAAAGTATTGCTTTATCGGGAATCTCTAGCTCAACACGGTCACGACCCTAAAACAGGAAAGGTGGCGTTAATGATACATACCTTTATTGGAGAACATATTCAGGTAGTCAAAGAAAAAGTTAGAGAGCCTTTTAAAAACTACCTAAAAACTCATTTTAATTTAGTTACAAAATCGGCTGGAAACATAAATTTTTCAGTCAATCCAGAAACACTGACCCCCCAAGACTTAGAAGACCTGCTTACATTTAGTTTTGAAACCTACTTCAATGGCAAAGTTCTGATGGGAACGCCAGAAACTTGCAAAAAAATGATTGATAGCTTAAAAGAAGCTGGGGTAGATGAAATTGCCGCTCTAATAGATTTCGGTGTTGAGTTTGATTGGGTGATGGAAAGCTTACATCATCTCAAGAAAATTAAAGACTATTACGCTTCATCTAACGCAGCGAAACTATTAGTCAATTGAGCAATTAACCACTTGTGGATGGGATATAGGGATAGTTAAGTAATGAATGACTTCTCCAAACGAATTGCTGCTCTTTCTCCAGAACAGAGAGCTTTATTAGAATTACGGCTCAAGCAGAAAAATGTAAAGCAATCTCAGTCATCCTCCATCCCCAAAAGGACTGTATCTGAGGTATTACCCCTATCTTCAGCTCAGGAAAGGGTGTGGATTCTTCACCAGCTAGACCCCGCTCTTCCCATCTACAATGAATCTGTTTTATTTCGCCTGGTTGGTCAGCTCGATATTGTTGTTTTAGAGCGAAGTCTGAACGACATTATCAAGCGACATGAAATCCTGCGTACTAGTATTGCGATCGCAGAAGGTCAACCCATCCAAGTTATTGCTCCGACCAAAACCATAACGTTGCCCATCATAGACCTTCAGGCGTTACCGGAAACTGAGCGGGAAGCAAAAGCCAAACAACTAGCGAATCAACGTTGTAGTGAGCCTTTCAATCTCGCTGAAGCACCACTACTGCGAACTCTCCTACTCCGCCTGCAAGAGAACGAGCATATCTTGCTGTTGACGATGCACCACATTATCTCTGATGGCTGGTCGTGGAAAGTCTTATTCCGAGAGTTATCTACACTCTACCAAGCTCACTCTGCCGGGAATTCATCAACTCTAAACGAACTGCCAATTCAGTACGCTGACTTCGCACTTTGGCAGCGACAGCAGTTGCAACAGGCAGAATTAAAAACGCAGCTAACTTACTGGACGCAACAACTCAACGGCGCTTCCCAAATGCTGGAGTTACCCACAGATTATCCACGTCCCGCCGTTCAGACGTATCGAGGGAGGCGTGAAGCTCTTGTCTTACCCCAGTCTCTGAGTTCAACGCTGAAGTCTTTGAGCCAACGGGAAGGGGTTACCTTGTTCGTGCTATTGCTGGCAGCGTTCAACACATTACTCTATCGCTATTCCAACAGCGAAGATATTTTGGTCGGCACTCCTGTTGCCAACCGAACTCGCCTTGAAACCGAATCCTTAATTGGGTGCTTTATCAATACATTGGTGTTGCGAACAGATCTCTGTGGGAATCCGAGCTTTCGAGAACTGCTGGCGAGGGTGCGTAAGGTAAGCTTAGAAGCTCAGGCACATCAGGAATTACCGTTTGAACAGCTAGTCCAGGAGTTGCAACCCGATCGCGTTCTGAGTCACACTCCTCTGTTCCAAGTCATGTTCGTGTTTCAGGAGCCTATCCTACAAGCTCTTGCACTGCCTAATCTAACCTTGCAACCCCTGCTGGCGGATAGTGGAGTTGCCAAGTTTGACTTGACTCTGTTCGTAGAGGAAACCGAGCAAGGATTAACTGGAGCGATCGAGTACAACACCGATCTGTCCCGAGCAGATACAATTACCCGAATGCTGGGGCATTTCCAGACATTGCTCACGAGCATCGTGGCAAATCCAGACAAACGCCTGTCCGAGTTGCAGTTGTTGACAGATGCCGAGCAACATCAGTTACTCGTGGAATGGAACGATACCCAAACCGACTATCCACAGGATAAATGCATCCATCAACTCTTTGAGGAACAATGTTTGAGGACACCGGATGCGGTTGCAGTGGTGTTTGAAGACCAACCATTGACCTACCGGGAACTGAACAACCGTGCCAATCAATTAGCACACTATCTCCAGCAGTTAGGGGTACAACCGGATGTTTTGGTAGGGATTTGCGTGGAGCGATCGCTCTCGTTAGTAGTAGGACTTTTAGGCATTCTCAAAGCGGGTGGTGCTTACGTGCCACTAGACCCCACCTACCCTCAAGAGCGGCAACGCTTCATGTTATCTGATTCAGGGGTGTCAATACTGCTGACTCACAAGTCATTACTGCCGCAGCTTCCAGAACACCGATCGCAAGTCGTCTGCTTGGACGCTGACTGGCACGCCATTAAGCAAGAAAGCGAAGAGAATCCCCCCAGCGAGGCGAAACCGACTAACTTAGCCTACGTTCTCTACACCTCCGGCTCTACAGGCAGACCTAAAGGCGTTGCGATCGAACATCATAGTCCTGTCGCCCTCGTGGATTGGGCGCGAAGGGTGTTTACTTGCGAACAACTCGCAGGAGTCTTAGCTTCAACCTCTATTTGTTTTGACCTTTCTGTCTTCGAGCTGTTTGTCCCGTTGAGTGTTGGGGGTAAGGTCATCCTGGTGGAAAATGCCTTACGCCTACCGCCTGATTCTCAAGATATCACCCTGATTAATACAGTCCCTTCTGCGATCGCACAGTTACTCGAAACGGGCATACCTGCTTCAGTTAACACAGTTGCTCTAGCCGGTGAACCCCTACAAAATCAATTAGTACAACGGCTCTACCGACAGGACACCCTACAGCAGGTCTTTAATCTCTACGGTCCCTCGGAAGACACAACCTATTCCACATATGCCTTAGTCAAAAAAGGGACAAGTCAGTCGCCTCCCATCGGTCGTCCCATCGCCAATACGCAAGCCTACATCCTCGACCCCCATCGGCAACTCGTTCCCGTTGGGGTTCCGGGCGAATTACATCTTAGCGGTGTTGGTCTTGCTCGCGGCTACTTCAACCGCCCCGAACTAACCGATGAGAAGTTTATCCCCAATCCCTACAATCCTGGAACCCGCCTCTACAAAACTGGCGACCTAGTTCGCTATCTGCCGGATGGCAATATTGAGTATCTCGGACGGATTGACCATCAGGTGAAAATTCGAGGATTCCGCATTGAGTTGGGGGAGATTGAGGCAGGTTTGAGCCAACACCCAGACGTGCACTCAGCCGTGGTGGTGGCGCGAGAAGATGTGCTGGGTAGCCCACGCTTGATTGCCTATATCGTACCGAACCCGGAAGCTACTGCCTCTGTCGGTGAGTTGCGGAGTTTTCTGAAACAGCAGCTACCCGAGTACATGATACCCTCAGCCTTCGTGATGTTAGAGGCTCTGCCCCTGACTCCCAATGGCAAAGTAGACCGTCGGGCTTTGCCTACACCGGATACAGCTAGACCGGAGCTAGAAAAACCGTTTGTTGCCCCCCGTACCGAGGTTGAAGAACGATTAGCCGCCATTTGGTCAGAGGTATTGGGATTGGAGCAAGTGGGCGTTCGCGACAACTTCTTCGAGCTGGGCGGACATTCGCTGCTTGCCACTCAGATTGTTTCCCGCCTGCGCGAAGTCTTTGGGATGGAGTTGCCCCTGCGGCGCTTGTTTGAATCGCCAACTGTCGCAGAACTCGCTAAATCTATTGAAGAAGCGATCGCAACAGCAATTACTCCCATCCAGCCTATTGCTCGCAATGGCAATCTTCCCCTGTCCTTTGCTCAAACTAGACTGTGGTTTTTAGACCAACTGGAGGGAAAAACTGCCGCCTACAACATGGGAGCCGCCGTGCGCTTACTTGGCTGCCTTCAATTAGAAGCATTAGAGCAAGCCTTAACCGAAATCGTGCAGCGTCACGAAGTTCTACGCACTAGCTTTGCACTCAGGGATGGGCAACCCATTCCAGTCATTACCCCAACCTTAACGATCAAGCTGCCAGTTGTGGACTTGCGCTCCAGTTCGGAGTTAGAGAAACAAACCCAGGTTTTACAGTTAGCTTGCGAGGAAGCCAAGCGACTGTTTGACCTGACTCAAGCACCATTGCTGCGAGGTCAGCTATTACAGCTACGAGATACAGAGTATGTACTGTTGGTGACGATGCACCACATTGCCTCGGATGGTTGGTCGATTGGCGTGCTGATTCGCGAGTTAGCCGTTTTGTATGAAGCGTTCCGTGCTGGCAAATCCTCTCCACTTCCCGCACTCCGTATTCAGTACGCTGACTTTGCCGATTGGCAGCGCCAGTGGCTACAAGGAGAAGTGTTAGACACCCATCTACGCTACTGGAAGCAACAGCTAGCAGGCGCTCCTCCTATATTAGAACTTCCCACAAATAGACCACGACCCGCCGTTCAGACGTTCCGAGGCTCGACTCAATTCTTTGAACTATCACCCAGCCTCACGGACAAACTCAAGCAGCTTAGCCAACAGCAAGGGGTGACGTTATTCATGACGTTGTTGGCAGCGTTCCAGACCCTACTTTATCGCTACACCAACCAGGAAGACATTTGTGTCGGCTCGCCGATCGCAAACCGCAACCGCCGCGAGATAGAACCATTGATTGGTTTTTTCGTCAATAGCTTAGTCCTACGTACAGACTTGTCAGGCAATCCCAGTTTCCAAGAATTGCTGGGTCGAGTGCGGCAAGTCGCTCTAGACGCCTATGCCCACCAAGACTTACCCTTCGAGATGCTGGTAGAACAACTACAGCCGGAGCGCTCTTTGAGCTACACGCCGTTGTTTCAGGTGATGTTTAGCTTGCAAAACGCTCCGATGGAAACACTGGCACTATCTGGCTTGTCCTTCGACCTATTGGAAATAGACATTGGTATTGCTAAGTTCGATCTGAGCCTGTCTATGGAAGAGACAGAAAAGGGACTTAAAGGGAGCTTTGAGTACAGTACCGATTTATTCGATGCGGGTGCGATCGCTCGGACAATCGAGCATTTCCAAACCTTACTCGAAGGTATTGTTACCACTCCCGAACGCCGGATTTCAGAGTTGCCCTTGCTCAGCGAAGCCGAATGGCATCAGTTACTGCTGGAGTGGAATGATACTGGGGTTGAGTATCCCCAGGATAAGTGCATCCATCAGTTGTTTGAAGCTCAGGTAGAACGGACACCGGATGCGCTGGCAGTCGTCTTTGAGACTGAATCATTAACCTATCGGCAACTGAACAAACAGGCAAATCAGCTAGCGCACTACCTCCAGAAAGTCGGTGTGGCACCAGGGGTATTGGTAGGAATTTGCGTAGAGCGCTCCTTAGAGATGGTGGTGGGACTCTTGGGTGTCCTCAAAGCGGGTGGAGCCTATGTGCCATTAGACCCAGCCTATCCCCAAGAACGCCTCGCGTTCATGCTGCAAGATGCCCAAGTGTCAAGATTGCTGACTCAGCAGGAAAGTTGGCAGTTTGCAACCCCATTGGCAATTTACCTGGACAAAGACTGGGAAGTAATTTCACAGGAGAGTGAGGAGAACCTGATCACCGATGTCACAGCCGAAAACCTCGCCTATGTCATCTACACCTCAGGTTCCACTGGCAAGCCTAAGGGGGTGATGATTCAGCATAACAGTCTCGTCAATGCTTATTTCGCCTGGGAGGAAGCCTATCAACTCCGCACCACACCCACTTGCCACCTACAAATGGCTAGTTTCTCATTCGATGTCTTTTCGGGAGACTTAGTTCGCGCTCTATGTTCGGGTGGCAAGTTGGTTTTGTGCCCTCGCGACTTGCTGCTAGACCCCCAAAACCTTTACCAGCTAATGCTCCAGGAAAAGGTTGACTGCGCGGAATTCGTTCCTGCTGTTTTGAGAAACCTGATCCAGTACCTGGAAGAAAGCGAACAGCGCCTTGACTTTATGCGACTGCTCATCTGCGCCTCCGATCGCTGGTATATGGGTGAGTACAAGCGATTTCAAGGTTTTTGCAGTCCGCAGACACGACTAATTAACTCCTATGGCTTAACCGAAGCCACCATTGATAGTTCCTACTTTGAAACTGCAACACTGGACTTATCCGTTGAACGATTGGTACCGATTGGGCGACCTTTTGCCAACACCCAACTCTACATCTTAGATGGCAATTTGCAACCCTTGCCCATTGGAGTGCCAGGGGAACTTTATATTGGTGGTGCGGGTTTAGCCAGAGGTTACCTCAACCAACCTGAACTCACTGCCTGTAGATTTATCCCAAATCCCTTTAAATCAGGAACACAGTTATACCAAACTGGGGATATAGCACGCTACTTGCCGGATGGGAACATTGAGTTCCGCGGTCGAGGTGATAATCAAGTAAAAATTCGTGGCTTTCGGATTGAGTTAGGAGAGATTGAGGCTGAACTGAGCCAACATCCACAGGTTGACGAAATTGCACTTTTGGTGAGAGAGGATGAGCCAGGTAACCAGTATTTAGTTGCTTACATTGTTCCTCGTGAAGAGGTTCTCCCTACAGTTAGCGAACTGCGAAGCTTTCTGAAACAGAAATTGCCTGACTACATGGTGCCCTCTGCCTTTGTAATGCTAGATAGTTTGCCACTGACCCCTAATGGTAAGGTAGACCGTCGTGCTCTTCCTACACCCGATCGCACAGCACTTAAATCGGAACAAACGTTGATCTCGCCTCGCACTCCGATTGAAGAAGTACTAGCGGGAATTTGGACGCAGGTTCTCGGTTGTGAGTCAGTGAGCATCCACGATAACTTCTTCGATCTTGGTGGACATTCACTACTAGCCACCCAAGTTATTTACCGTGTGCGCTCAGCCCTTCAAGTGGAGCTACCGCTACGTTGTTTGTTTGAGTCACCGACGGTAGCTGGGCTAGCCGAGAGGATTGAAGCGATCGCAAAAGCAGGGCAAAAATTGCAGGCTCCACCTATCCTACCCGTTCCACGAGAGGGAAACTTACCCCTCTCCTTTGCCCAAGAACGGCTGTGGTTAGTGGATCGGTTAGAGCCGAATAATACAGCCTACAATATGCCCGCTGCCCTGCGTCTGGTTGGTTCGCTCAATATTGCAGCACTAGAGCAGAGTTTCAACGAAATCGTGCGGCGGCATGAAGTCTTGCGTACCACCTTTACAGTTGTAGATGGACAGCCCGTCCAGGTTATCGCCCCAAGCTTGACCCTAAAACTACCCGTAGTAGACTTGCAAGCGTTACCGGAAACAGAGAGGGACGCTGAAGTTCTGCGACTGGCGGCTCAAGAAACGCAGTTGCCCTTCGATTTGGCGCAGGGACCGATGCTGCGAGTAACGCTCCTAAAATTAGACTTATCAGAGCATGTACTCCTGTTCACGATGCATCACATTGTCTTCGATGCTTGGTCTGAGGGGGTATTCGTTCGGGAACTCGCCGCACTCTACGAAGCCTTTGATGCCGGACAACCTTCTCCACTACCAGAACTTTCCATACAGTACGCCGATTTTGCCCACTGGCAGCGTCAGTGGTTACAGGGAGAAGTATTAGAAACCCTCCTTTCCTACTGGCAACAACAGCTAGCAGGTGCTCCAACCACATTGGATTTAAAGAAGATAGCAGGCGAACCGCCCGTGACTCCTTTACAACAGGAGGGTACCACCCAATCCTTTGTACTGCCGGCTAACCTATCCGAAACACTCAAGACACTGAGTCGCCAAGAAGGAGTCACGCTATTTATGACTCTGCTGGCAGCATTTCAGACGCTGCTCTATCGCTACACCCAACAAGATGACATCGTCATTGGCACTGATATCGCCAATCGCAATCAAGCCGAACTTGAACCATTAATTGGGTTCTTTATCAACCTCCTGGTTTTGCGAACCGATTTATCTGGCAACCCCAGCTTTCGAGCGTTGTTAGGACGGGTGCGTGAGGTAGCCTTAGGAGCCTATGCCCACCAAGACTTGCCTTTTGCCAAGTTAGTGGAGGTTTTGCGACCTGATCGGCGATCGAGTACAACACCCTTATTCCAGGTATTGTTCGTTCTTCAGAATACCTCAATGCCAGCCTTGCAGTTGTCAGACCTAACGATCAAAGTTCTAGACATCGACACTGGCAAAGCAAAGTTCGATTTAGCTCTATTTATGGAAGAAACCGAGCAAGGACTTGTTGGTTATTGGAAGTACAACAGGGAACTGTTTAATCATCATGCGATCGCTCGTCTTGCCCATCACTTTGAAACGCTCCTGAACAGCATTGTCAAAAACCCTGACACCAGAATTGATGCTTTAGAAATGCTAAGTGAATCTGAAAAACAAAAACAAATTGTCGAACAAAGTCGGCGCGAAAAAGCAAATTTCAAGAAATTCAAAACTATCAAGCCTAAGGCGGTCAGTTTACCCCAAAAGCAATTAATCAAAACCAGTTTCCTTCAACCCGAACAATTCCTACCCTTAGTCATCGAACCGGATAGCGATGAAATTGACTTAGCGGACTGGGCAAGTAGCCACCGAGAATTCATTGAAACTAACTTGTTCAAACACGGAGCCATCCTATTCCGGGGATTTGATCTCAATTTTGCTTCCGAGTTTGAAACCGTAGCTAATGCCATTCACCCAAATTTGTTCGGAGAATATGGCGACTTACCTCGCGAAGGAGTCAGCGGCAAAGTTTACGGTTCTACCCCTTATCCACCCGATAAAGCCATCCTCTTCCACAATGAAAGTTCTCACTTACACCGCTGGCCTCTAAAAATCTGGTTCTTCTGCGTTCAACCCGCCCAAGAAGGAGGAGAAACTCCGATTCTGGATTGTCGAAAAATCTATCAACTCCTCAATCCAAAGTTGCGAGAGGACTTCGAGAAAAAGCAATTAATGTACGTTCGTAACTACACTGAGGGATTAGATGTAAGCTGGCAGGATTTTTTCCACACGACTAACAAAGCAGAGGTTGAAAACTATTGTCGTCAAGCGGGAATGGAGTTTGAATGGCTTGAAAACAATGGCTTAAAAACTCGCAAAATTCGCCCCGCAGTAGCCAAGCATCCTAAAACTGGAGAATTAGTATTTTTCAATCAACTTCAGTTGCATCATGTATCCTGCTTAGATTCAGCAGTTCGTCAATCCTTGTTGTCTTTATTTGGAGAAGATAAGCTACCGCGCAATGTTTATTACGGCGATGGAACTCCCATTGAAGATTCAGTAATGGAAGAAATTGGAGTAATGTATCAAGAAAATCAAATTAGTTTTACTTGGCAGAAAGGGGATATCTTGATGCTGGATAATATGCTCACTGCTCACAGTCGCAATCCTTATGTCGGTTCCCGCAAAATTGTTGTCGCGATGGGGGAATTGATTGCTGGTGCGGATGTTTAGCCTTTCTTGATGACTGGAGCGTTTAGGCAAGGTTTATTTTTAACAAACCACAGAGGCACAGAGGACGCAGAGTAGAGAATAGAGAGAGTTTTTTGCTCATTAGGAAAGTGGACAAACTCTAGTCATTCAAAGAAGGCAGGGAAATTTAAAAGATAAAATTGGTAGAACTCAGGATTAATCTATGCAAACTCTTGAAGGATTTCGGCTGTCACCCCAACAAAAGCGTCTTTGTTTATTACAAAATAGTGAAGCTTATTGCGCTTCTTGCGCTATCCAAATTGAAGGCAATCTTAGCGTAGAAGTCTTAAAAGCAGCCTTAAAGCAAATGGTCGATCGCCATGAAAGTCTCCGCACAACCTTTCATCGACAACCTGGAATTAAAATTCCCATCCAAGTCATAGCAGAGAGTGGAGCCCTATCTTGGAATCCAGTCAATCTGAAGGAATTAAATTTTCAAGAACAATCGGCATACATTGAGCAATTGTTTCAAGAAGCGGGAAACTTTAATTTCAAATCTAAATCCAAATCTATATTGCATTCATCTTTATTAACGCTGTCAGACAATCGACATATTTTGCTCGTAACGTTGCCAGCGCTGTGTGCGGATAGTTGGACTCTGAAAAACCTGGTTAAAGAAATTAGCCAAACCTATGATGCTTGCCTAAAGGGTGAAAACTTATTTGATGAAGAACCTGTACAATACATCCAATTCTCTGAATGGCAGAATGAAATCTTAGAGGATGAGGATGCCGAAACGGGAAAAGCTTACTGGCGTAATCAAACTTTTCCAAATCTAGTGCTTCCGTTTGAGGCTAAACCTCGAAGTTCAGAGCGATTTAAATTGGATGTTTATACTGTAAAAATTCATCCCGATGTTGCGGCTAAGCTCGATGCGATCGCTACTTTATATAATGCCAGTCTCTCTGAAGTCTTATTCGCCTGCTGCTATACCTTACTTTGGCGGCTAACAGGACAGTCAGATATTGCTATCAGCACAGTTTTCAGTGGTAGAAAGTATGAAGAATTGCATGAAGTGCTAGGACTGTTAGCAAAATGGTTGCCTGTCCGTTGTTCTTTGCAAAACAACTTGAGATTTAGCGAAGTCTTGTTAAAAGTTAGCGAAAACTTGCGAGAAGTTGACCAGTGGCAGGAGTATTTTGTCGGGGAAGAAAGTGCAGATTCTGATAACGATGCTGTAAATTTACCAATTTGTTTTGAATTTGAGGAATGGCTTGATAAGTATCGTGCTGGTGATGTTTTTTTCTCGATTTATCAGCAGTATGTCTGCTTCGATCGCTTTAATTTGAAGCTTAGCTGTGTGCGTCGAGAAGAATCTCTTACGGCAGAATTTCACTACGATACGGCGCTATTTGACAAAGCAGCAATTCAGTGCATAGCAGAGCAATTTCAGACATTGGTTGAAAATGTTACCAACAATCCAGAGGCGGCAATTAGTGAGTTGAATATTATTAGCGATCGCACTCGCCATCACCTATTCATCGAACTCAACAATACCCAAACTAACTACCCTCAAACCCAGTGCATTCATCATCTATTTGAGCAGCAGGTAGAACGCACACCGGACAACATTGCCGTTGTCTTTGAAAACCAGCAGCTAACCTATGCCGAACTCAATGCAAAAGCTAATCAACTCGCGCATTATTTAAAGCGGCAGGGTGTTGGTGCTGAGGTATTGGTGGGAATTTATGCAGAGCGGTCACTAAATAGTATCATTGCATTACTCGGCATCCTCAAAGCAGGTGGAGCTTACCTACCTCTCGATCCAGCATTACCCGCAGAAAGTTTAACCTTCCGGTTGCAGGATGCTAAAGTTTCCGTTCTGTTGACGCAACAAGGACTCCTCAAACGGGAGGACGCTCAACCTCAGAGTGTGGTTTATCTGGATGCCGATTGGGAAACAATCGCCCAAGAATCTGATGCCAATCCTATCAGCAAACTGGCACCAGAAAACTTAGCCTACGTCCTCTACACTTCTGGTTCAACCGGTCAACCCAAAGGAGTTGCCATTGAACATCAGCAAATCCTGAATTACCTGCACGCCATCTTAGAAAAACTCGAACTGCCTGCTGGTGCCAGCTTCGCAACAGTTTCCACCTTCGCCGCAGATTTAGGCAACACGGTAATTTTTCCCGCCTTGTGTACGGGGGGATGTCTGCATATCGTATCCCAAGAGCGAGCCTCTGACCCGGAAGCGTTAGCAGACTACTTCCAGCGCCATCCCATCGACTGCCTCAAAATCGTTCCCTCCCACCTGGCTACCCTCTTAGCGTCCTCGGCGTCTTCCTCTCTCCTGCCGCGTCAATGTTTAGTTCTAGGGGGTGAAGCGGCAAGTTGGGATTTAGTTGAAAAAGTCCAGCAGTCTGCACCAAACTGTCGAATTCTCAACCACTACGGACCCACAGAAACTACCGTTGGCGTCTTGACTTATCCGGTTAAGAGCAAGCGTGATAGTTATAACGCCAAAACTGTTCCTATCGGTCGTGCAATCGCAAATACCCAAGTTTACCTACTCGATGAGTACCTGCAACCCGTCCCCACCGGCGTACCGGGAGAACTCTACATCGGCGGTGTCCCTTTAGCTAGAGGTTATCTAAATCGTCCCGAACTAACTGCTGAAAAGTTTATTACTGTAGAAAATTTGGGCGGACAGGATGCCCACCCCACAAGAGTTTATAAAACTGGGGATAAGGCACGTTATTTACCCGATGGTAATATTGAGTTTCTCGGACGGGTAGACTATCAAGTGAAAATCAGAGGTTTCCGCATTGAACTCGGAGAAATTGAAGCGGTACTGAGTCAGCACCCAGGAGTACGGCAGGCAGTAGTTTGGCTGTCTGAAGATGAGGCGGGAAACAAGCGATTAATCGGTTATGTAGTTCCCAACCCAAAACAGGCATCTAGCGTAAGCGACTTGCGCCACTTCTTGCTGAACAAATTCCCTGAATACATGGTGCCTTCAGCGTTTGTACTGCTCAAAACTCTACCCTTGACGCCCAACGGAAAAGTTGACCGCCGCGCCTTGCCAGCACCAGAGCAAACTCGTCCCGAATTAGAAGCGGTTTACGTAGCACCGCGCACTTCTGTAGAAGAACAGTTGGCTAAGATTTGGGCAAAACTCCTCGGTTTTGAAAAAGTCGGTATTCATGACAACTTCTTCGATTTGGGGGGACATTCCCTGCTGATTACTCAGTTGCTTGCTCAGGTGCGAGATACCTTTAAGGTAAACCTATCCTTGCATAGTCTTTTTGAACTACCGACTGTAGCCAACATAGCCGAGAAAATTGCGATCACTCAGTTATCAGAATCCAGCAGTAACATTGTTACAGAACACGCAATAAACTTAAAGGCTGAAGCGGTATTAGACCCTACAATTCGCCCTGATGGCATCGCCTATCACCCGAATGTTTCCCCGCTTGCTATCTTTTTAACTGGAGCAACAGGTTTCCTCGGCTCCTTCCTACTCTACGAACTTCTGCAGCAGACTCAAGCAGATATTCACTGCTTAGTTCGTTCTGAGACTATCGAATTAGGTAAGCAGAAGATTCAACGCAGCCTCGAATCCTATTTACTCTGGGATGAATCGTTCAATTCAAGAATTATCCCCGTCCTCGGAGACCTATCTCAGCCCCTTTTAGGTCTTTCCGATAAGCAGTTTCAACAAATGGCAAGTAAACTCGATGCTATCTACCACAATGGAGCGTTAGTTAACTTCACCTATCCCTACTCAGTTCTGAAAGCACCTAACGTTCTCGGAACCCAGGAAGTTTTGAGATTGGCAAGCCAAATCAAAGTCAAACCCGTCCACTTCATTTCTACTATTAGTGTTGTTTCTCCTGACAATCCTGATATTCGAGTTGTTCGAGAACAAGACAGCCTCGATGATGCCAAAATGCCTTCTGATGGATACGCTCAAAGTAAATGGGTAGCTGAAAAATTAGTCACAATTGCACGGGAACGAGGACTTCCTATCTGTATTTACCGTCCGGGACGCATATCGGGAGACAGCCAAACGGGTGCTTGTAATCCTGACGATCATACCTACCGAATGATTAAAGGCTGTATTCAACTTGGAAGTATTCCCAATCAAGATATCCAGTTGAATTTAAGCCCCGTTGATTATGTGAGCAAAGCGGTTGTTTATCTCTCAAATCAGAAAGAATCTCTAGGAAAAGCCTTTCACCTTGTCAATCCTCAACCGTTACCATTGAAGGAGATGGCTAACTATATTCGCTCCTTGGGTTATCCTATTGAGCTAGTTTCGTATGAGAAGTGGCGATTGCAATTAATAAATACAGCAGATTCCTCAGAAAATGCCTTGTATCCACTGCTATCTATTTTTGCTGAAGAAACCAGCAATACTCAGCCCAACAACTCATCAATCCAACACTTCGACTGCCAGAATACCCTCACCAGACTAGCAGGAACCTCAATCGCTTGTCCCCCAGTTGATGCTGAATTATTTAGTACCTACTTCTCCTACCTCATTCAAACTGGCTTCCTGAATTCCCCACCGCTTCAACTGCAAACGACTTAGGACTAACACTCAGCCCCCTTTTTAAGAGGGGTTGGGGGGAGCGTTGTCCTACTTTACCGGATATGCTTAGCAAAATTTAAGTGTCCTCGTTATCAACTCAATTCGAGATAAATCATGACATTACAACTACAAACTCAAACAGACCAATATCTTAAAGAATTTATCCAACACTACAACCAGCGCACAAAAAAATCCAAACAGATTTCTCAAAAGATTCGACCCTTTTTAGCTGATAACAAAGCTTCATCACTTTTCAGCCTTCCCTTAAAGGAAATATCTTATCCTCTTGTAGGAAAACGCTCTTTTGGCTCCAAAATATGGGACGTAGATGGAAACGAATACATAGACTTGATAATGGGGTATGGAGTGAACCTCTTTGGTCACAATCCACCGTTCATTAAACAAGCCATAGAAGACCAACTTGAGGAAGGCATACACCTCGGCACCCAATCAGAAGTTGCTGGTGAAGTTGCCGAATTAATTTGTGAATTGACGCAAATGGAGCGGGTAGCATTTAGTAATACAGGTACAGAAGCCGTTATGACGGCGATTCGTCTAGCTCGAACTGTAACCAACCGCACCAAAATCGCTTTATTTTCAGACTCTTATCACGGGCATTTTGATGGCACTCTGGTTGAAGCACAGGTAGAAAATGGAACTCTGCATACAGTACCAATTGCACCAGGAATTCCGCAAAATATTGTGAAAGATGTCTTGGTTTTAGAGTACGGAAATCCTCATTCACTCGATATTATTAAAGACCACGATCGCGAATTAGCTGCTGTTCTCGTTGAACCCGTACAAACCAGCAACCTCAGCTTACAGCTCAAAGAATTTCTCCAACAGTTAAGACAATTGACAAAAGAAGCTGGAATCGCGTTAATTTTTGATGAGATGGTGAGCGGTTTTCGCATTCACCCCGGTGGAGCGCAAGCGTGGTTTGACATTCAAGCAGATTTAGCCACCTATGGTAAGGTTGTCGGCGGAGGAATGCCGATAGGAGTCATTGCGGGTAAGGCTACTTACATGGATGCGATCGATGGTGGAATGTGGAATTATGGAGATGATTCCTATCCTCAGGCGAAAAAAACGTTTTTTGCTGGCACCTATTGCAAACATCCTTTAGCAATGGCTGCTGCACGGGCTGTACTCAAGCAATTGAAAAGTCATGGTGCTTCGCTTCAGCAGCAGTTAAATCAACGCACCTCACAATTTGCTGAAGAGTTAAATGCTTATTTTCAAGAAGATAAATTGCCCCTGCAAATCGAAAATTTTGGTTCACTTTTCGGCTTTACCACCTTAGGTCGTTTTGCTGTATCACAAGCTTCTGCTTCGCCCAATATTTTGCAGTTCTTAATCTACTACAATCTGCTTTATAAGGGAGTCTTACTGAGAGGGAATGGTGGTTTTATATCCACAGCCCACACCGATGAGGATATCAAGTCCATCATTCAGGCTGTTCGGGACACCATGACAGAACTGCAAAAGGGAGGGTTATTCTGACAAAGCTGACCTTTACTACATCATCAGCTCTTCAGGGCGCTTACATAGGCTGTAATTGACTCTACTGTAGAGGAATAAAACATTGATAAATTTGCTCTAAGGCTTGTCATAGCCGCCTTTTTTTGCCCTTACCCAAAATTTACCCTTATCTAGAATTTGAGAGCTCAGTCCCTGTCATCAACAGCCCCTAGCATTTTCAGTGTGGATGTCTGAGCGGCTGTCAAACCAGTAATATCCGTGATATTCATCCCCTCGTAGGGTCTAGGAGTCCGGAGCGTTTTGATACACGCACTGAAATAGTCTTGAGAATTTTGAGTTTGTCTTGTGCTGAACGTCCCTTTACGTGGTGTCAACCAAAGCTGATGCTCACCCCCTTTTGGGGTCATCCAAAGAGGAACTGAAAGGGTTGCCTTTCCCGAAGAGATAGACGTACTCATCCAAGTGGTGCTGCCATACTCTCTATACGTAACCAACGTCGAGGAGTGAGAGAAGGATATCCCAGAACAGTCAGGTTTGACCTTCCATAGCTTAATCGTTTCATCTTGACTACAACTTGCCAGAATTTGACCATCAGGACTGTAGGCGAGGAACCGCACCCATTTATCATGCCCTTGCAAAATTTGGCAGCTTGGCAAAGCTGAGATATTCCAGAGTTTTACTAAGCCATCCGCACCACAACTGGCCAAGGTTTGCTCATCGGGGTCAAAAGAAACTGACAATACTGGCCCTGCGTGGGCCTGCAATGTTTGGTAACATTCTCCGGTGTTGACCTGCCAAAGCTTAATCGTGCCATCTGCACTACCACTGACAAGAATTTGTTGATTGGGACTAATGGCACAAGCACGTATCCAACTGTTATGCCCTTGCAAAGTTTTGATGCAGTAACCCGTGTCAGCATCCCATAGCTTGATAGTTTGGTCTTGGCTGCCACTTACAAGAACTTTCCCATCCGAACTGGCGCTAATTGACCAGATGCCACCGCTATGCCCTTGCAAGGTTTTGCGGCATTGTCCTGTAGAAATATCCCAAAGTTTGATGGTGCCGTCGAGACTCCCACTGAAAAGGGTTTGCCCATTAGGACTAAAGAGGACAGAAAAGACAGCATCCTTATGTCCTGTCAGCGTTTTCAGATGTTGCCCACCAAGGATATCCCATAATTTAATCGTTCGGTCTTCACTGCCACTAGCGAGAATTCCCCCTAATCCTACCGCTTCCCTCTCGCTCCCCTTAATCAGGGAGCTTGGGGAGTTCGGACTAAACGTTACGGACCAAATCCAACTGCTGTGTGCTTGAAATCCTCTGATACACTCCCCTGTCTTGCTATTCCACAACCTAATGACACCATCTTGACTCCCACTCGCGAGGGTAGTCCCTTGAGGACTGAACGCCACCGACCAAACTCCGTTACTATGTCCTTGTAGAGTTTTAAGACAGAGGTTGGTGCGCGTCTCCCATAACCGCACAGATTGGTCTTCACTGCCACTCGCTAATAAACAATCGGACGCGCCTAAAGTTGCTACCGCTTTGCTAACAGGACTAAAGGCGACAGACGAAACCCAACTCGTATGTCCTTGGAGAACTCTCAGGCATTCACCCGTATGCTGATTCCAGAGACGGACAGAATGGTCATCACTACCACTGGCGAGGGTTTTTCCATCCGGGCTAAAGGCAACGGTTCGGATTTGCTGGGAGTGTCCGCGTAAAGATTTGAGGCATTTCCCACTGTTAGCTTCCCACAGTTTTACGGTGCGATCGCTGCTGCTACTCGCGAGGATTTTCCCATCCGGACTGAAGGCGACTGCCCAAACTCGGTCGGTGTGCCCCTCTAGAATTCTTAAACATTTACCCTGAGGAATATCCCACAATCGCACCGTACCGTCATAACTACCACTGGCAAGGAGGTATTCCGATTGTGGGTTGGGGATTTGAGATTTGGGATTTCGGGGGGGAAAGTTTTTGCGTCTTGTTCCAAAGTATTGCGGAGCAAAGGCAACAGAGCGAACTTCGTCCGTGTGTCCTGACAAAATCTTGAAAAGTTGGCCGGTTCTAACATCCCAAACTCGCACCCAATGGTCTTCGCTGCCACTGGCGAGGAGACGACTATCGGGACTAAAGGCTAGGGAAAATACGCGATCGCTATATCCCTTAAACCCCATGATGCATTCCCCAGTTTGCACATCCCAAAGGTTAACCGTTCGGTTAGCACTGCTAGCCAGAAAACGACCATCAGGACTAAACGCAACAGACCAAACCCAGCCTTCATTGACTTTGCAATTTAACAGTTGTTTGCCCGTTTCAACTTGCCACACATGAATTTCATGATTCACATCCCCAGTTGCCAGTAGCTTACCATCAGGACTGAAAGCAACCGATAAGATTTGACTAAGGGTATCTGTAAATACTGACTTCGCTAGATTCGCGTGAGCAAAATTAACATGATGCAGATTGACCCGACCCAGATAAGCTTGCCAAACCGTAAGATAGGAAAAATCCCAACTGCTTAGATCGGATGAAAGTTGACAAAGAAGGTTCAAAACATTCCCGCCAATATAGCCTGTTTCCTGGGACGATTTGCCACGCAGTTTTGAGAGAATTTGCCTAAATTGGTCTTCAAGTTGTTCCTTGCTGCTGGCAGTGAGCAACCTATCTACCACAGGTTTGAGGATGAGACGAATTTGGGTTTCTCGAATATAGTCTTTAGCTTGAGATTGAATGAGAGCATGAGTCTTGAACAGACGTAACTCCCAACCCTGACCCCTGACTTCTATACAAACTCGTTCAATCAATTGGTCTGTCATGTATTCCATGACGACAGGTTGTAGGGTGAAAAAAGTTCGGTTTTTTTCGATTAGGGTAGGCGTAGCCTTATCGAGCAGGCATCGCCTTTCTAGAGATGTTAACGCTTCCAGCAAATCAGCAAGGGATACCTGGGGGACAAAGTCTGTCCGTAATTCTGACAACGTCACAGGTTCCCGGTCAATTGCCAGCCAATACATTACCTGCTGCTCTAAATCCGATAGCCGATCAATCTGGCAGGTTAATAAATCTCGAATATCCCCAAAAACCAAAGTACCCTGCTGCAGGCATTCGAGAAAATTGGCAATACTGCCATCAAAGAAATCCTTAATGGCACAAGCGACCATCTTTAATGCCAGCGGGTTACCTGCATAGTGTTCGATCAAAACCCTCCATTCCTCGGCTGAACCTGAAAAATCCCCTTTAACGCTGAAAATATCCTGTACAGCTCTCTCACACAACCCAGTTAATCGCATTGAACGGATAGGTAGGGCATTTCCTTCGATCGCAGCAATTTCTTTTGGTTTTTCCCGACTGGTTAGGACGATAGTACTTTGATGGTCAGTTTCTCCCAAACATTTCAACAACTGACCATAGCCATCATACCCAGTGAGATAACCCCCACTGCGATCGCCAGGTTGCATGATAGTCTCAGCATTATCAAAGACGAGCAGACAGCGATGTTCGCGTAAGCAGTCCAATAGGTATAAAATGCGACTGTTGAGAGTATCTGATAGTCTAGCGTCCTGTTGCCTTGTCAGAAATTGAATCAGATCAGCCAGGAATTCCTCAAGTGGTGGTGCATTGCGAAGACTGCGCCAGATTACGTACTCAAACTCACCCTGAATCTGTTTAGCTAGCTTGACAGATAAAGCGGTTTTGCCAATGCCACCCATGCCAAACAAACCCACCAATCGGCAGCCATCTTCAACAATCCACCGTTCTACAGTTGCCAGTTCTTCGTTCCGTCCGTAGAAGGTGGATACATCTGGTGCATCTCCCCAATCATTCCGATTTTGGATTTTAGATTTTGGATTTTGGATTAGATATTGTTGGTTGTTAGTTATCAGTTGTTGGTTTTCGGTTATTCCTAACTTCTGTAGGAGCGAGTCATGACTCGCCCCTACGACTCCTACTTCCTGACCTTTTTCCTTCGCTTTTCGCTTCAAGACTAGCTGAACATTACTTTTAGTGACCTTTTCTCCGAAGGCTTTGGAGAGTAGCTGCCATAGCTGGGAACCTGTCTGCTTGACATAACCCAGTTCATAGCCAGAGGTTTTTGCGATCGCTTGATACGACTCTTCTTCCCAAGCGTGACGAAAAACCGTCACTTGCAGTTTGCTTAAACGGTCCTCACTTAAAGCTTGCTCAACAATTGTCAGTGCTTCTTCAGGATTCATGGCTCAAAAAAGCCCAGTCAGATAAAAAGGAGGGGGAGTGGAACATTTCTCTACCTATATACTGAAACGGGCTTCTGTAAGGGATAGAAATGCATACTATAATTTTTTGAATTTGTCCACTGTCAATTTAGTGACATTCTGCGAACTTTACTCGCACCTTTTTCGCACCTTTTAGAACCCCAGAACAGAAGTCATCCTGGTAATCTCTCCTTAACGCAGAAGCTGGATACAAACCACAGTCAAGCGTTAGCGATGAGGGCAAAAACGGCAATACCGCAACACCTCTACATCCTTTCGCCAGGAGAGTCATAACGAGTGAGTACTAGCAGGTCTTTCCACCTATCCCGCCGTCAAGTCGTTCGTGGACTTCTAGCCACCACAGCCTTTGGAGTGACCTCCAAATTCGGGACGGGTTGCAGTTCATCAACCGGAAGTCAATCCAGTTCGGGGGGCGCAGGTAAGCCCATTGTCATGGGATTCATTTACGTTGGCCCCAAAGATGACTATGGCTATAACCAAGCCCACGCCGAGGGGAAAGCAGGGGTTTCTAAATTAGGCTGGGTCAAAACCGTAGAGCAAGCCAATGTCCCGGAAACGACGGATGTCCAGGAAGCGATGCGGAACATGATCGAGCAGGATGGAGCTACGGTTATATTTCCCACCTCCTTCGGCTACTTTGACCCCCATGTCCTGAAAGTTGCCCAAGATTACCCAGACATTCAATTTTTACACTGTGGCGGATTGTATCAAGAAGGGAAACACCCGAAAAACGTTGGCAGTTACTTTGGCTTCATTGATGAGGCTGAATATCTAGCAGGCATTGTTGCCGCCAAAGCTTCCAAGACTGGCAAATTAGGATTCATTGCTGCCAAACCCATTCCTCAGGTACTACGGAATATCAACAGCTTTACCTTGGGCGCACGTAGCGTTAACCCAAAAGTTTCTACTCAGGTCATCTTCACAGGAGACTGGTCATTGCCTGTTAAAGAGGCAGAAGCGGCTAACAGCATGGCTGACCAAGGAGTTGATGTCATCACCTGTCACGTAGACAGTCCCAAAGTAATTGTAGAAACCGCTGAAAAACGTGGCATTTTTACAACGGGTTACCACGCCAATCAAGCTGTACTAGCACCCAAAGGATATCTCACGGGTGCGGAGTGGGATTGGACAAACGTCTATTCCAAATATGCGGAAATGATTCGTGCTGGCAAAACCTTGATGAACGGAGGAATTCCACACTTAGTTCGTGGGGGTTTTAAGGAAGGATTTTTGAAGTTGTCGGCCTACGGGCCAGCCGTCAATGATGAGGCGAAAAAGCTTGCTGATGCCGCTAAAGCTAAGTTTACGGACGGCAGCATGGTGGTTTACAAAGGGGGACTGCAAGATAACACAGGCAAAGTCGTCATTCCAGCGGGTAAGGATTTAAAACAGCAGGATAGCGAACTGGAAAAGATGAATTGGCTCGTTGCAGGCGTGGTCGGCAAAGTGGGCAGTTAGTCATTGGTAATGGGTAATGAGTAATGGGTAATGGGTAATTGGTAATTGGTAATGGGTAATTGGTTTGTTGTCCATAACTAGGCCAAGAGAGTCAAAACTTTATGATGTTTAATAGTTCTCGGTGGCGTACAACACTAGAAGCGATTTGCATCCCGATCGCAGCTTTGCTTTTTTCCTTACTACTCTTTGGTATTTTCTGCGCTTTGGCGGGGGTAAATCCTTTTGCGGTTTATGCTTCGATTTACAAAGCCGCCTTTGGCAATTGGCGATCATTTCAGAATACGCTGATTCGGGCAGCCCCCTTAATGTTGACCTCTCTGTGTACAGCACTCCCTGCCCGTTTGGGCTTAGTGATTATTGGTAACGAGGGTGCACTGGTTATTGGTGGAATTGGAGCTGTAGCGGCAGGGTTAGCTCTGCAAGGTGCACCCCCCACCCTTGTGCAAATCGGGATGGCGCTGGCAGGACTCATCTGCGGTGGTTTGTGGATTGGGTCAGTCGGAGCCTTACGTCACTATCGGGGCGTGAACGAAACCATTAGTAGTTTGTTGTTGAATTATATTGCGATCGCACTGCTCAATCATCTGGTGAGCGGGCCAATGAAAGACCCCACGTCTCTCAATAAGCCCTCCACCTACCCCATTCCTGATGTTGATATGCTGGGGAAAATTCCCGGTACCCGCGTTCACTACGGATTGATTTATGGGTTGATTGCCTGTGTGATTGCCTACTTCCTGATTCAGCGCACAACCTTTGGCTTCGCAGCACGTACCGCCGGGGGCAATATTCGAGCCGCTCGGATTGCTGGACTCCCAGTCGGTAAGCTAACGATGGCAATTTGTTTCCTGGCTGGCTCTTGTGCGGGGTTAGCAGGCATGGTGGAAGTTGCCGCTGTGCAGGGTCGAGCCAATGAATCTCTCAACGCTAACTATGGCTACAGCGGTATTTTAGTTGCGTTTATTGCCCGACATAACCCCTTAGCTGCCACCTTAGTTGCAATTTTACTCGGCGGTATCCTTGCCAGTGGCGGTATCTTGCAGCGGGTACATAACCTACCAGATGCCACTGTTCTAGTGTTTCAAGGGTTGGTTTTCTTAGTCGTTATGTATAGTGAATCGCTCTACGGACGTTTTCCCATTTTTAAAGAGCGGTCAGAAGTAATTGGCTCTCCAGCAACAGCAACCGTCTAAATGGGTTGAACGTTGGAATGTTGAATGTTGAAAAGTTCTAACGAGTAACCTACTAACCTTCAACCTGCCAACCTGCAACTATATTCACAGACAAAAAGGAGGAATTGCATGGCAACAGAAGCATTAGGGTGGTTGGGAGTTCCTTTAGCGATCGCAGCAGGAACTATGCGGGGAGGTACGCCGTTTCTGTTTGTCAGCTTGGGGGAATGCCTGACGGAAAAAAGTGGCAAAATCAACCTGGGATTGGAAGGCACATTACTCATGGGAGCCATGACGGCTTATGCGGTTTCTTACCTGACGGGTTCGCCTTGGTTGGGGGTGATCGCGGCTGGGTTATCTGGGATGGTTTTGGGTTTCATCCATGCTTGGCTCACTCAGCAACCCAGAGTTAACGATGTTGCCGTTGGCATTGCCATGATTATCTTTGGAAGTGGTCTTGCCTTTTTCTTAGGGAAGCCCTTTATCCAACCCAAAGCCCCACCATTACCGACCTTGGATTTGGGAGGTTGGAGTAGTATGCCAGCACTGCAATCTGCTTTGAAAATCAGCCCACTTTTCCTCCTCGGTGTTGCCCTTGCACCGCTAATGATGTGGTTTTTCAAATCAACTCGTTGGGGTTTATTTATTCGTGCCGTTGGTGATAGTCCCGATGCGGCTAGAGCGATGGGAGTTTCTATCAAAAAAGTTCGGATGCTGTGCATCATTGCTGGTAGCTTTTTAGCCGGAATTGGAGGTGCTGCTCTATCTCTCTACTACCCCGGTATATGGAGCGAACGCATCTCTAGCGGTCAAGGACTGATGGCAGTTGCGTTAGTCATTTTCGCCCGATGGCAACCGATGCAGTGTCTATATGCCTCCTTATTATTTGGGGGAGCTCAAGCACTCGGCCCTGCCCTACAATCCATCGGTGTCACTCAAGGCTATTACTTATTCAATGCCGCACCCTATGTTCTAACACTGTTAATCATGATTATTACCTGCTCTCCTAAACGGACTTTAAGTGGCGCACCAGGGGCTTTGGGGACGAGTAACTAAATTTAAAATTCAAAAAATAACTTACATCAAAATCACCCCTTTAGGGTGTGTTGTCAAACCCTTTGATCCCCCCCAGCCCCCCTTAAGAAGGGGGGAGAATTCAATCAAAGTCCCCGTGATATCAAACAAAGGCGCAGCCTCCTCTGGCTTCCCCCTCTTTAAGGGGGACGGGAGGGGGAGCTCCTCAGGGGATTTAGGGGGAGCTGAATCTGACGGTGAGCTTTGAAAACAGGTGAGTTCGGGGGCAATGTAAGGGAAAGATTTTGAATTCACGGCGGTGTACTACTAGAAATTAATGATGTCGATGCCAGAAACTTTGAATCTTGCAGTGAATGGGACGTTGATGCGGGGCTTGGAACTAAACGGTAATCTCTTAACAGTTGGAGCAACATTTGTACGAGAAGCGACAACAGAACCCGCCTATCGGTTGTGGTCGATTAATGACCGCTATCCAGCCATGCTGCGAGTTCGAGAAGGAGGAGTTGCGATCGCGGTTGAAGTTTGGGCCGTCCCTACCGCGAGTCTAGCCACAATTTTGCTACAAGAACCAGCCGGATTGTGCATCGGTAAAGTCCGTCTCAGCGATGGTGCAGTCGTTCTGGGAGTTTTAGGTGAACCCATTTGCTGCGAAAACCAGCAAGAGATTACTCAATGGGGTGGTTGGCGTGCCTACCAGGAAGCACTGAGTGTATCTTCAACATTGAAAAACGGCTAAGTGTTTCACGGTTAACGGGTGACTGACTAAACGCGATCGCATATCAATTACTTGGAGGTTAAACATGGGACGTTTTGTTGACGCTGACCCCTATCCTTATCCTTATAACGGGGATTTGCGTCCAGAAAATACGGTGCTGCTGATTATCGACATGCAAACCGATTTTTGTGGTATTGGTGGCTATGTAGACAAGATGGGTTACGACCTATCTTTAACTCGTGCTCCGATTGAGCCAATTCGCAGAGTTCTGGCAGTTGCACGGGAGAAGGGATTCCATGTGATGCATACCCGTGAGGGACATCGCCCCGATTTATCGGATTTACCAGAAAATAAACGATGGCGATCACGTCAGCTTGGAGCAGGCATTGGCGACCCTGGCCCCTGTGGCAAGATTTTGATTCGAGGTGAGCCAGGGTGGGAAATTATTCCGGAACTCGCCCCTCTGCCTGGAGAACCAATTATCGATAAGCCCGGAAAAGGGTCATTTTATGCTACTGACCTCGATTTGTTACTCAAACGCAAGGGTATTCAGAACATCATCCTGACTGGGGTGACTACGGATGTCTGCGTTCATACAACCATGCGGGATGCGAATGATCGAGGGTATGAGTGTTTGATGCTATCTGATTGCACGGCGGCAACGGATTACGGTAACTATCTTGCTGCCCTGAAGATGATCAAAATGCAAGGGGGTGTTTTCGGGGCTGTTGCTGATTCGGCGGCGTTTATTGAAGCGATTCAAGGGGAAAATGCAGCAGCCAACCTTCAAATGCCAGAGTATTCTGTTGTGCAACGTAGCTGAATTAGGTCTGTTGCACAATTTCAAAATGGATGCAAGTTTTAGTTTTTAACGCAAAGGAACGCTGAGGTTTACGCAAAGGGACGCAAAGTTTTTGGTAGAAGGTTTTTTCGATGATTATTGATTAGTTATTTTTAGTTTATGAGTACTGCAACTGCAAGAACTACTGTTGAGTTAACTAGGCCACCTGAATTGGAGGTGGTGAATATGAGTAAGCGATTTGGTTCGTTTACTGCTCTGGATGGTGTCTCGCTGCACTTAAAGCCAGGAACGTTTCATGCTCTGTTGGGTGAGAATGGGGCGGGTAAAAGTACGTTGGTTAAGTGCATTATGGGGTTTTATACTCCTAGCTCTGGTGAAGTGCTGATTGATAAGCAAAGCCGTAGTATTGAGAGCCCTCGTGATGCTCACAGGTACGGGATTGGTATGGTTTATCAGCATTTTACGTCTGTGCCTGCTATGACTGTTGCTGAAAATCTTGTTCTTTCTCGCTTTGATAGTCCCAATTTAATCAATTGGAAGGAGGAGTATGTTCGCTTAGAAGCATTCATGCAAACGGCTCCTTTCCAAGTTCCTTTGGACATTCCTATTGCTCAATTAGCGGCTGGGCAGAAGCAAAAGCTGGAAATTCTCAAACAGATTTATCTGCAAGTCCGTATCTTGATTTTGGATGAACCTACATCTGTGCTGACTCCTCAAGAAGCGGATGAGGTTTTGGGATTGCTGCGCCAGGAAGTTACTGCCGGAAAGTTGAGTGTGTTAATCATCAGCCACAAGTTCCGCGAAGTGATGGCTTTTTGTGATGAAATTACTGTGTTGCGTAAGGGGAATTTTGCGGGTCATGGTTTGGTGAAAAATCTCTCGATCTCAGATATGGCTGAGATGATGATGGGTGAGAGGCGTGAACCAGAACAGGTTAAGAAAACAACGCATCTCAACCCCACACCAGTGCTTCAGGTGCACAACCTTCACGCTAACAAAGATAATGGCGTCGAAGCTGTTAAAGACGTAAAGCTGACGGTGCATAGTGGTGAAATTGTCGGGATTGCGGGGATTTCTGGCAATGGCCAACGGGAACTGGTGGAAGTTTTAGCGGGACAGCGTCCTGCAACATCTGGGCAAGTGTTGGTTAATGGAGAAGTATATACCGCAACGCGAGCTGAGATGTATCGGCATCAAGTCTTCTCGCTACCGGAAGAACCCCTCCGCAATGCCTGTGTCCCTCACATGAGTGTGGCAGAAAATCTTGCTCTACGGACGTTTGACCGTTCTCCCCAAGCTAAAGGAGGTGTGTTACTCGTCTTTAGGGCGATTCAACAGATGGCTCAAGGTTTGATTAACACTTTCAAGGTTAAGACGCCCTCACCAGACACACCCATTGGCAATCTGTCCGGGGGAAATGTGCAGCGTGCTGTTCTGGCGCGGGAACTCTCTGGCGATCGCATTAATTTGCTCATCGCGGCGAATCCCTGTTTTGGTCTAGATTTTGCGGCTGTAGAGTACATTCACGGATCTATTGTTGAAGCACGAAATCGAGGCGTAGCGGTGCTGCTGGTGAGTGAAGATTTGGATGAACTACTGAAACTCTCTGACCGGATTTTGGTGATTAGTGAAGGGCGATTTGTTTACGAAAGTGCGATCGCAGATGCCGATTTTGCCACGATTGGTCAACGCATGGCAGGACACTGATGCAGCGAGTTTTAATCCTTAACGACTTACTTAACATCGCTGCACGACAGGATGAGTTGTCTTGGGAACCGTTTCGTCCTGGAGTTGATATTTACCGACTTTATCAAGATGGCGAACAGGGAGCAATGGCAGCACTATTGCGCTATGAGCCAGGGGCAAGTATTCCCATGCACGACCATACGGGTTTTGAACACATCTTCGTCTTGTCGGGTTCGCAAACTGATCAAAATGGTGAATACCAAGCAGGAACTCTGGTGATTAACCCACCCAAAACTCACCATCGTGTGAGTAGTGAGGTTGGCTGTATCGTTCTTGCCATTTGGGAAAAACCTGTCTTGCTTTGTCAGAAAAGTTGAACGTTAGACGGTTGATAGTTGTTCGCCAATGGTATTCCCGTTTGCGAAGCTTTGTTCTCGTAGCGGGTAGGGTAGGTTCGTATTTTCAATTCGCTAGCCTCCAACCGACAAACTTTCAACGTGCAGCCTAACTAAACATTCAAACTGCAACCCAGATATGGTTTTAATCTCTGCTCAACCCTATGATTACGAACTTCCCGCCGATGGGGGTTTAGCGCTGCTCATCATCGATATGCAGCGAGACTTTTTAGAAGAAGGAGGCTTTGGTGATGCGTTGGGTAATGATGTGACGCGACTCAGAGCGATTGTCCCGACTGTAAAGCAGTTGCTGGAAGCTTTTCGTGCCCAAAACCTCCCGATTTTTCACACGATTGAAGGTCATCAACCCGATCTATCCGATTGTCCGCCATCAAAGCGGCAACGGGGTAGAGGTGAGTTGAAAATTGGTGATGCTGGCCCGATGGGACGGATTTTAGTCCTGGGTGAACCTGGCAATGCGATTATTCCTGAGTTGCAACCTCTCTCCAGTGAGATAGTTATTACCAAACCTGGAAAGGGTGCATTTTACAACACTAAGCTGGAATTCCTTCTGCATGAACAGGGAATCACTCACCTGCTGGTGACGGGGGTAACCACTGAGGTTTGTGTGCAAACCACCATGCGAGAGGCAAATGACCGAGGATTTGAATGTCTGTTGGTCGAAGATGCTACAGAAAGCTATTTTCCAGAATTTAAACAATCCACCTTAGAGATGATTGTTGCTCAAAGCGGCATTGTAGGTTGGACGGCATCCGCAGTAAACGCTCTCCAATCGCTGGAAAAGTGGAAGTCTTAAGCTTCAAATAGCGATCGCATCGCGGCAATCCTGACTAGCTTCATGGGAAGCTGTGCGGCGGCGGTATAAGTTTTGGTTGAGTCATCAACCCATAATTAGGGGCGCAAACAGCAGTGTTGGAACTCTATCAAAAGGTTTGCTCCCGGAGTATGTCATCAATGGATGACCTGATGTAGGGGTGTATTGAGAGATTGTTGCTAACATTACATCTACCTTAGGGTGTAATTGTTAGCATCCTGCTTTTATTTTTCAAATAATTAGGTGTGAGGAATGATGGTTAAGGATGCAACTACCCGGAAGACTTGGCTTCCTGCTTCAGTCATGTTCTGGGTATCTTTGTTGGTTTCAAGTGCTGGAATTCAGGGTCTACCCTTGCAGGTGATGGCTGATCAGGTTCAAGATCAGGACGCGATCGCATCCGTGTCTAAACCATCTCCTTCAGTTGAGACTTCAGCCGAAATGCCTGCTATTGACCAAGCCACCCCTGGCACTGATACCAAGTTGCGGTCAAACGTAGTAGATAGGGGAGACAAGGGGGACAAGGAAGAGAAAGTACTATCTACGTTAGCGCAGCGGCTCCGTAGGAGCAACGCAACTTCGTATGAGCTAACATCGGACAAAAAAGATATCAATTCTAAGTCAGTTGGAGACAGGGAATCTGCACCTCCTCCGGCAACATTGGAGGCGAAACCAGTCGAATCCTCAGCTGAGTTGCCAACGCTGGATGATGTTCCCTCTGTAGCTGATCTGTCTTCTGGTGGGGGAGATACAGAGTCGAATGACTCCATGTCACAAATTACCAATGTGACCCAGCTACGGGATGTTTCTCCCGGAGACTGGGCGTTCGAGGCGTTGCGATCGCTCGTTGAACGCTATGGTTGTATTGCCGGATATCCGGACGGTACCTTCAGGGGCAATCGCTCAACCAGCCGTTATGAGTTTGCCGCAGGTGTCAACGCCTGCCTGCAACAAATTGAGCGCATCATTAAAACCAGTGGAGAAGGGTTTGTGACTCGCAAGGATTTGGAAGCCTTGCAACGGCTGACAGATGAGTTTAAGACTGAACTGGCGAGCTTAGGCACGCGGGTCGATAAGTTAGATAATCGGGTTGCCTTTCTGGAAAACCATCAGTTTTCTACAACAACTAAACTCAATGGTCTAGCCTGGATTAACATCACTGGGGCAACAGCTAGTCGTGATGTCAAAGTGGAAGCCATCAATGCAGCATCGCCCGATGTCAGATTTGCCAGACGAGGGCTAGATGGGAGACCGCTTGTTCAAACAGTGGGTAACCCAAGCATTACCATGAGTACTCTGACCTGGTTGACCTTCAACACCTCCTTCACGGGCAAAGACCTTTTAGTCACTCAGTTGGCGGCAGGTAATGGTTTATCTCCAGCCAACCAGTTCGCTTCGGCAGGACTTTTTAACACCTTTGGTGTTCCATTTCTCGATCAGACGGCTGGGCCAAATAATGGGTTGGCAGAGGTTGTAATTCATGACCTCTTCTACCAGTTTCCTGTTGGTAATAAAGTGCAGTTGGTTGTTGGTCCTCGCGTGAACTGGCATCGTTTTTTTGATAACAATGCTTTTACCTTCTTCCTAACTGGTGGTAGTAGCTTCAATTCTAATAGCACAACCGTTTATGACCCGATTGACCGAGGTTCTGGAGTAGTTGCCCTGCTCAATCTCAGCAAGCAGTTCGATTTGCACGTAGGTTACTTGGGTGAGAATAATGAATTTTTACCGGCGGCATTTGGCTTCAACACCTCATCGAACCCAAATAAGGGCTGGTTTAGTGGTACCAATGTCGCAGTGGCTGAGTTAACGTACAAACCGAGTTCAACGGCGAATATTAGATTGATCTACTCTCGTATCACCCTCGATAACAATGGTGGAGTGGTTAGCGGAGAACCAATTTATGGGGTAGCGGATGATGGACAAGGAGGGCGAATTAAACCGGCTACAGTAAATGCGTTTGGACTCAACTTTGATTGGTTCATTACGCCTAAGTTTGGTATCTTTGGGCGTTATGGCTACGCCAGTACCGATATTACGCCATCAACACCTGGGCGATCAGGTGGTAGCATTAATTCCCAAGCGATCCAGTTTGGTCTAGGCTTGCGCGACTTGGTTAAAGAGGGAGCACTAGCAACCTTATCATTTTTGATGCCCTTTGATGTGTTGAGTGGTCGTCGGTTCTTGGTAGCTGGCGGTGGAGACGGTGGGACTCAATACGAGCTTGAAGCGACTTACTACTACCCAATTACTAATAATATTGCGCTCGTTCCAGCCTTTTATCTTATTGGGAACCCTAACAACTTCGACAGCAATCCGACAATTTATCTGGGAAACTTACGCGCTCAATTTAGTTTTTAATGGCTAATCTACTGGTTGTACTATTTCCCTAAACGTTTGATACGCATCAGGGGAATTTATATTAACCATAAAAAGCAGTTCGGAGGGATATTTCTCAGTTAGGAAAAATTATAGGTTGGGTAGAGCGATAGCCAAACCCAACCTGTTGTTCAATCATTTTTTAAATTGTTCAAGTTTATTAGGATGGACTCAAAAAACGATGGAACAATTTGGGCATGTAAAAGCCTTATTGCTCGGTAGCGCCATCAACGAACGGTTGAACAATTTCTAGATAATTCTTGAGTCGAGAGGTTGAGTCTGCTCCAACACATAGTCCGTGATATCCTTTCTGGATTGAGAATGCGAGCCGGAGTGTAGCGCAGCCCCCAAAAGTGATCGCAAATTCCCCGCTCGTAGTCCTCCTGAGTGCCCTCAAACAGTGGAGTGCGTTAACGAAATGTAACGCACCATCTCATGGGTGAATCTAACTATATGGCGTAATCATAACTCTTCAGGCGCTGACCTGACTCCTACGAGTAGGACGCTTACGCTCACTCTTGCGGGTACCGCCTGCCATTTCATATTCGTAACTGTCCTTGCCGTATCTGGCAGCGACGGCAATCAACATCCGCTCCGAAAGGGTTCTGAGCTGTTGCTCAGTATCTTGTACAGTACCGGCTGCCCGATCTATCATCGATAGCGATTCATTGTAGGTCGCTAATTGAGAGCGTAAGCCATCAATCAACAGCAGATAGTTCTCTAAAGTCAGTCCGTCGCCTAAGTCGAGCGTTTCGCTAATTGACTTTAACCCAGCACAACGATGCTCGGCTTTTTCCAGAACCTGAGAACTGCGCTTTGTTCTAGCCATGTCAATGCACTCTCTACGGAATTAACGATTTCATAATGGCAGATCAGGAAATGCTGTGAAATCGATGGATCTACGGAATTGAAATAAGATTGAGTGCCAACTATATCCGTAATGTTGCGGTTATCGTCAAGCAACCGCTTCACTGCATTGAGTAAGAAGTCGGTATTGGTTGAATAAACGATGCCGTTACTTAGAAATGAGAACCCAAAATCAACAAACAAGTCTCCATTCATAATAAATGCTTTAATGTTCCTTGGAAACAAGAAAACGTTTCTTATGAATGGCAACCCAAATTCAACAAATGGGACTCCATTCATAATAAGTGCTTTAATGTTTCTTAGAAACGAGAAAACGTTTCTTATGAATGGCAACCCAAAATCAACAAACGGGAACCCATTCCTTAGTCTCGAGTTCTCTTGCCTAACGAATGGGTACTCATTTGTGATTGTCGGGTTCTTTTTCCTTTGAACGCGAACCCATTACCGAAGAGTGGCAACCTAAATTCAAGTTTGCTGATGTTCTTGGGCGATTGCCTTTGGCACCAGCAACGCTGATCGCTCTTTCCCCATTCTGTAACGTGTCACACTAGAAGCAAGGATTCGACAAGCTCTCAGGAAACTTGGGTTATGACAATCTCTACTGAGAACAAGGTTTGGACGGATGAGGAATTTATGGCGTTGTCCAAAGATGGGCATCGCTACGAGTTGGTGAATGGGCAGCTTGTGGATATGGGCAATTCAGGGATGGAGCATGGTGGAATTGGCTCATTTCTGGGGGGACTTCTGGCAATCTATGTTCGGCAACACAAATTGGGAACCGTTTGTGATTCTAGTACAGCGTTTACCTTGAAGAATGGGAATAAGCGATCGCCTGATGTATCATTCGTTTCTAAAGAACGGCTCAAGGGCTTAAAGCGTCCACCCCGTGGTTTCTTTCAAGGTTCTCCCGATCTGGCGGTTGAAATTCTTTCACCCAGCAACACGGTTGAGGAAATCCACGACAAGATTGTGGAATATTTTGAGAATGACACTCGCTTAGTTTGGGTGATTCATCCCGATGAAAAATATGTGCTAGTTTACCATTCGCCTGAACCCGATCGCTTCCTTCGTCCTCAAGACGCGCTAGAAGGTGAAGCGATCGTTCCGGGCTTTTCCATGTCTGTTGCCGAACTGTTTGAAGAATGGGATTTTTAGAGTTCACTCATCACCCGTCATTCGTCTTGAGAGACTGCGATACCAACTCAGATACTTGCGATAAATTTCATTATCTTTTCCTCTAACCATACCAAGAAAATTAATTTTTCCTCGAAGCACCTCCTGGAATGGAGGAACTTCTTCCATATCCTCCACAGGTATTCCTAGTTCTTTGGAACGTTTCTCTATGTATCTTTCTTGAACAGACTCTAATCCGAATTTATCCCATGCATGAAGCATTGAACTAATTTTTCTCACATAATCACGCTTGACGTTAGGAAACTGATTTACAGTTAGTCCCGTCACTTCTTGATGCCGAGTTTTGTGCTGTAATCTAACTTTGTTCGCATTAATTTCAAAGCCGTTATCTTGAAAGACTGATATCAGTCTTTCACCTAATAGGATTTTCCGTTTATCTTCTTCAGTATTTGTATATGCTATTTCTCTAGGGAAATTAGGCAAAGTTGTCGAGAAAGTAATATCATCGCAATACCGCGTGTAAGTGCATTTGAACTCTTTCGCCAATAGCCTAAGCTGGCTATCCATTCGAGGGCAGACCATATTAGAAATAATAGGAGATGTAGGAGCACCTTGAGGGAGCTTTCCCGAATAGCAACAAATTTTTGCCAGAACCGTTGCTACCTCTTTTGGGCAGTTGTAAGGAGGTGCAATAAATATTCCTCGTACTCGACCAAAATGAATACTATTAAAAAAATCTTTCAAATCAATATTTAAGATAAACCTCTTGTGTAAATGCTGCTTCGCATTTGTGAGAATACTCCGGGTAGGTACAAAGCCATGTGCAGCAGCTTTTGGCTCATAAACGCTGTATAGAACCTGACTAAGCTTTCTTTGTAAAATTTTCAGTGCTGTTGAAGGAGCTGAAATTATTCGAGTATCACCAGATTTCTTCGGAACTGAAAACTCTTTGTATTTTCGATTTTCAGGAACTATATAGAGGTGATAAACAAGCCGATCATATGAAACCTCTAATAGCCTAGCTACATCTCTTGGTGTTTTGAGTGCAAGAAACTCTTGCTTTAGCTCATCACAATTTTTATATAGAAGTAGGGTTGAGTTTTTCTTAAATTTACTACTAACCACTTCCAACCTCTACAGTAATATAGGCGTAGTGAATGAGAAGACTCTACAAACATAAGGAAAGAAAGAAGACATCTGTAGATATATCCAAGTTTTCTGCCCAAGCATAAAATAGCACTACACATACCATGTAGAACCAATAAAAGAACAAGGGGCTAATGCAGACATTGAAATACACCATCGCATTTAGTCAATGGAAATCGATATCTAATCTACAGATGCTTCAATATCAGATAATATAACCTACTATTCCAAGATTAGCCCCTCCCAAAATACATTTTTTTATATACTGACCTTTTAAGGTAACTTGATGCTCGATATCTCGGCTCAAATTCTAACGATTTTTTGTACATGGCTATACTTTTTGGATATTCCCATAACTTCTCTAAGAGAGAAGCATATTCTCTACAGATTATGTAGCGATCTGGAGAAGGTTGCTCAAGTTTAACCGCTAGGGCAACTGCTTTATTGTAAGGTTCCATAGCTTCGTCATATTTTTCTCCTTCAACAAGAGCTTGCCCCTTTTTCCACCATACTTTATAGTCTTCCTGCTCTAAGTCAAGTGCTTTGTCATAGGCATTAACTGCTTCTTCATACTTCTCTAACTGTTCTAATGCGTCTCCCTGTTCAGCTCTAATTTTATAGTCATTAGGAGCAAGTGAAGAGGCTCTTTCATATGCTTCATTCGCTTCTTCAGCATGGCCTAACTCTTTGAGTAAACTCCCTCTCTTCTTCCACAGTTCTACATTATTTGGATTTTTTTCTATTTCTTTATCACAAACGCCTAGTTCCTCTTCCAGTTCTCTGCGTTTCCTTTCATTATATTTATCTAATAGTGTAGGCAGTAGATTAATATCCTCAAGACCTGTCCTCCGGAGACAAATACAGCCTGCATCATATGAATCTCTGATTGTTCGTCCTGAGCCTAGATAAAAGTAAAATTCATTGAGGAATTTAATAACCTTGATATCTTCCAGATCTTGATTTATACCAATTACAAATTCAATATGTTGAACAAGTTCTCTCGCTTGCACATCTGAATAACAGCCATTGAGAATAATGCATTTTATGCTATTAGAGTGAAGTCGAAACAATTCAGATATTAATTTTTCTGGATTTTTGAATGTAGTTATCCCAAGATTGTCTTCTAGTATTAAACCTTCAATTCCGTTTTCGTACCCGGAAATATGAATGAGGTAAGGTTCAATTGTTATTAATTCTTGGGAAAGCTCAGCCGCATTTATATCTAGTCCATTGTGCAGATCATATAGAGCGCCATGCTTAGCTCGCTTTAAAGCGTCTCTAATCACCTTAGTTTCTTTTGTCCTGCGTACTGTTTCAGGATTTTCGGGATTAGCTGACAGCATGAGAATTTTCTTTACTGGAGGCTTTTCTTGCGATTTATCACCTGGCGAATGGTAATGCACTCCCCCGATAATGTTGGTGCTATTGGAGCCTACCTGAGTTTGATAATTCCTACCACTTAAGTTGGTTTGATGCATTGCTTCATCAGCTTCATCATTAGATAGCAGCTCTGCCACTAAAGCATTCCAATGCTGGTTACATTGATGAAACGATCGCTGCTGTTCCACCAGTTCCGGCAACTGAGCCAGAATTACCGACGTAGGCACCGCTCCACCGCCCAAATCGAAGGAGCTATTGCGGGTAAACTTGACGATGCCGCACACTTTACCCGTGTGTTGGTTCAAAAGGGCAGACCCACTCATCCCCGGTCGCACCTGAGCTTGCTTAAACTTGATCAAAGGCGGCACATCGCCGGTCAAGCCTTCACAGTTTCCCGTCACCGGACAGCCATTGTCAAAGTCCTCATCGGGATAGCCAAAGAAATATAGCTCATGCCCTGACTGAAGTTCCTTATCCAAATAAACGCAAGGCGGATTAGCATCACTAGGGAGCATCACTCGCAGCAGGGCTAAATCATAGGGGTTAGGGAGTGATCGCACCACCACCGCTTCTGCCCAGTTCTCTTGAGTCTGCCAGCGCACTTGAACAGGTTCATCCTTAGCCCCCTGAACAACATGAGCACAGGTAAGAATCCACTCTGGAGCCACAAAGAAGCCTGTACCCCATCCACCAGGAAGGGTAAGCTTCACTGTACACTGTTGCAGCAGATTCTCTAGCTGACTCATGGCTCAACTTTATCTTGCCGTTCCCGTTCCCATTCCAACGTAATTTCGAGATTAGCTTTACCTGAGCCTTTTACAATCACTGCCGTTAGTTGCCCGGATTCGATCGCCAGTTCCATACCAAACTTCACCGTTGCCTTCTTGGGTTTCACCTTTTGAAGCGGTGCTGCTATCATCTGCACCACACCCTCGATCGCATCCGCAACAGGCTGAAACTGCTTTGAGTCAAAACTCACATCCTCTCGTCCCGTCGTTGTCACCTCAAATTTTGCGATCGCCCCATTCGGAAGCTGAACCGGAACAGTCTCACTGCGGGATTCGGCAAAGCTCATTTAATGTGTCTCCTCAATTAAATTGCCATATCAACGCTGTTGGAGTTCTCCTGAGCAACCGGAACTGCTTAAGAGTTGACTCTCTTTTTAGAGAACATACCCATTACTTCTTGAGTTAAGATGTGGAACTCTCCTACCCATACCAACTGTAGCTAATGGATCTAAAGATGCCAAAGCAGGTGCGAGTACTTCTCTCACCTACTGCACAAATCCAAGAAAAAGCCTTATTGACGACTATTCACACCTTGTTAATGAAGCTCAGAACCTCATTAATGAAATTCACCCTAAACAAGAAAAACGGTTGGACAATTTCACTATCTGGAAGTCTTATCACTCTGTAGAGTCATGTAACAAATTGTCCAACTTTATTATTTATTGTCGCACCGCTTTATTCCTCTACAAATTACCGAGACTAGTACACATGTACTATTCGACAGTTACGCTCTTCGCCAAATTCCTCGGCTGATCGACATCCAAGCCGCGTCGTGCGGCAATGTGATACGCCAACAACTGCAACGGAATCACCGTAAGAATGGGTGAGAGCAACTCTTCAACCACGGGCACTGGCAACAAATCATCAAACGTATCTGCTGCCTCCTGCTCATTCATCGGCGTCACCCCAATCAGACGAGCATCCCGTGCTTTCGCCTCCTGTGCATTCGAGAGGACTTTCTCATACACAGTACCCGGCATGGCGATCGCAACTACTGGTACCTTAGCATCCAATAGGGCGATCGGCCCATGCTTCATCTCACCAGCCGGATACCCTTCGGCGTGAATATAGCTGATTTCCTTGAGTTTCAACGCCCCTTCTAAGGCAATGGGGAAGTTAATCCCACGTCCCAAGAAGATAAAGTCTTGCGTTTCCGCAAACTCATGCGCCAACTCCTCGATATAGCGCTCTTGACTTTCTAAAATCAGCTCGATCTGTGCTGGCAGTTGCCGTAAGCTAACCAAAATTTCCTTGATGCGTGATATTGGCAAGGTTTGTCGTTGCCATGCCAAATCCAACGCAAGGCAGTAAAACGCGATTAGCTGATTGACAAACGTTTTCGTTGCCGCAACACCAATCTCAATCCCTGCGTGTGTTTCAATAATATGAGACACCAGCGTCCCAAGGGAACTCTCTAGACGATTAGTAATTCCTAGGAGTCGTGGCTGATACGGAGGTAGCAAGTCGGCTCTACGCTTTTGTTCCATCTCCAAGGCTGCCAGGGTATCAGCCGTTTCCCCTGACTGCGTGACACCAATCGTGAGCGTGTTGGGAGTGAGTGGTGAGGGTGCGTAGCGAAACTCAGAGGCATATTGCACCATTGTAGGAATCCCAGCTAGCTGTTCGAGCAGGTACTTTCCGACTAAGCTGGCGTGCCAACTGGTACCACAAGCGAGAATTTGAATTCGTTCTAAGTTTTCGTAGAGTGATGCTGGAATTCCTAGCTGAATCGGTGGCTGGAATGCCTGTGGCAGTGTACTATCATCTTCTTCCAAACTCCAATCATTATTGAGATAAGCCTCCAGACATGTCCGCACGACTCCAGGCTGCTCGTAAATTTCCTTGAGCATGAAGTGTCGGAATCCCTGCTTTTCAACGAGAACGGGATTCCAGTTGAGGGTACGAGGTGTTTTTTTAAGGCGATCGCCTGCAAAGTTGTAGATTTCTACACCTAGGGGGGTGAGTCGTGCTAGTTCTCCATTCTCCAGCGTCAGCACGGCACGAGTATGAGGGATTAGTGCAGGTGTATCCGAGGCGCAGAAAAATTCTCCTTGACCAAAACCAATGGATAAAGGCGCCTGTTGCCGTGCGACGATCAGTTCATCGGCATAGTCAGCAGAGATAATGGCGATCGCAAACGCCCCTTTGAGCTTGTTGACAGCGCCACGCACCGCCTCTAGGAAAGGATTCGGATGTTGAGGGTTAGCGGTTTTCGCGTGGGACAAAAACTCTGCAATTAAATGAGGAATCACCTCTGTATCCGTATCTGAGCGAAACTGATGCCCTCGCTCCTTTAATTCTTCCCGCAACTCGCGGTAATTTTCAATAATGCCATTTTGTACAACCGCCACCCGCATCGCACTATCCATGTGAGGATGGGCGTTATACTCCTCTGGCTTACCGTGAGTTGCCCAGCGAGTATGTCCAATGCCAATTTGAGCTGGGTTGACTTCCCGTTCTAGCTTTTCGCGTAGGTTGTGGAGTTTGCCTTTTGCCCGGACGCAGTGAATCTCATCTTCCAAAACGGTGGCAATGCCTGCCGAATCGTAGCCCCGGTACTCCAGTTTCTCTAATCCAGCTAGCAAGATGTCCGTAGCCGTTTGGGTGCCAATATAGCCAACGATTCCACACATTTACCTGCTCACTCCTGGTCTACACAGCATGTTTTCCAAACTACTTGTCTGTTAAGAACACGTCAAGAAGCTTTTCTTTTTACTAAGACAATAGTAGTCATTTTGCAAAAAAAAGAGGAAGCACAAGCACTTCCTCTGTAAATTTAAATCCAAACGCTTCTTAAGAACCCTTGCTATAGCAATGCACAATCGCAATATTCTAGAGGTTTTAGCTGACTACTTAGTAAGCCAATCCCATACTGCGAGTGGTTTCTGCCCCTAGGTAAACCCGAATGCTCAGAAAATCAGTAGGGCAGGCTGTTTCACAGCGCTTGCAACCTACACAATCTTCTGTGCGAGGAGAAGAAGCTATCTGAGCTGCCTTACAGCCATCCCAGGGAACCATCTCCAGAACGTCTGTTGGGCAAGCCCGAACACACTGGGTGCAGCCAATGCAAGTATCGTAAATTTTGACGGTATGAGACATTGAATAACGGCTCCAAACGAGAGTTCTCCACTCAATATTGAGTAAGACTCAGGATCAAGGGCTAGTTTACCGCAGGGCTTTGATCTCCTTAGACAAGAGGTTACAGAACTTCAAATTCCTTGACAAAGT
>DATNPV010000275.1:0-71571 GCA_036703055.1 Waterburya sp. | reverse complement strand
GGAGGAACTGCCATTGCACTTGGGGCAGCTCCCTTTGCCATCATAGGTGCAGTAGCTGGACTAGCGGCTTATGGTTTAGCTAAAGTGTTTGCCGAGCGTGATGACGAAACGGCGATGAAGCCTTTATCTTGCAGTAGAGCCAATGACAGAACCTCATCTGTAAAAGTATCTAAAGAACTCATATCTAGTTTTGGAACCTTCTTCCTCTACGCCAATTCAGATTTACCTAACCTAAATCCTGATGGCTACGATTTATGCGGTGAGAATGGTTCCGAACTTGATAACAATAAACAATAACGATTTTATTGATATCTTTAAAGTTATATCAGTTAAAACGAACTAAGCTGAAAGCGGTGCAACTAAACGTACAGCCTTAATCACCACAAGAGAATACAAAGTTATGGGACAACTATATAACCGCGTTAGCAGGCTCATCAGATCTGAGCTTAACCACTCTAAGCGTGAGTCTGCCGCAGGTAACCTTGGAGAAGGAGCTGTTTTCTTAGCTGGAGGTGCTGCTGCTGGTGCTTCTATTGGCAAAATAGGAATACTTGCTGGAGGCACGGGCTTTAGTGTTGGCGCTGTGCCGTTAGGCATTGCTGGCGCTCTATCTGGTGTTGCTCTATACGAAGCGATAAAAACACTAATAGAGGGGGATTCCTCTGATTTAGGTGCTGTAGCCACTGGAGCTGTTGCTGGTGCAGGGGTCTCTGCTGCTATTGGTGGCATAGGAGTAGCTGTAGGGGGAACTGCATTTGGCGTTGGCATGGCTCCTATGGCAGCTGCTGGGGGTTTAGCAGGACTTGGTATCGCTGGTTTAAATCGACTCCTGCAACAAGGCATCGATCCAGAAAAGCTACTAGAGCTAGCTATCGAAGATATGCAGACAGACTTGGTGAAGTTGCGTAAAGCCGTAATCCCTGTTGTTGCTGCTCAAAAACGCCTTTCGCAACAGTACGACCAAACCCAAACCGAAGTGAGCAAATGGCAACAACGTGCCCAACTAGCTCTTCAGAAAGGAAATGAGAATTTAGCTCGTGAAGCACTGATACGGAAGAAGACTCATGATGAAACTGCGAGTATGCTGAAAGCGCAGCTTGATCAACAATCTTCCCAAGTAGCTCAACTCAAGCGCAATCTAATTGCCTTTGAAAGTAAGGTTTCTGAAGCTAAGGCAAACAAGGCAATGCTCAAGGCACAGATAGCTGCTGCCAAAGCTGAAGTGCAACTCCAAAGTACGATTGGACGATTGAATACCAGCAGTGCAATGGCAGCTTTTGAGCGGATGGAAGACAAAGTCTTGGAAATGGAAGCCCGTTCTCAAGCTGCGTATGAGCTGGCAGGTAATGAATTAGAACAGCAATTTGCCCTGCTAGAATCCGGCAGTGATATTGAGGACGAGTTAGCGCAGATGAAAGCCCAATTGATGAGTAGCCCTAAATCACAAGAAGTCCTACCCTCATCACAGGAGAAAGCATCTTCCTCATTAGATTCAGCGGGGGACGAAGAACTAGACGCGCTGCGTAAGCAAATCGACAGTCTTTAGACTCAAAGTAAACAAACATGACCCAACTCTATCAAGAGCCAGAACCAGAAAATAACTAACCCAGCATTTATACAAGAGTTGGTATAACCGAATGCGAGAAGGCAGCTGCTCACAGCCCTAATTGCTTCTAAACAACCGCCAACGCCCGTACTGTGGGCAAATCTCCTGCCACCAACTTCCAGCTTTCGCCATCATCAAAGCTAGCAAAAAGCTCATTCCCAGATGCCGCGTATACATTTCCTGCTTCATCCAGAACGAGCGATCGCACCATCGCATCGAACGGTGAAGGTAAACCCTGCTCCAACCGTATCCAGTGTTCACCAGCATCATCACTGCGATAAAGGGCAGCATTGGCTCCCATCTTCCAAGTACCGGGTGGGCCAGCTGCCGCCGCCGTGTAAAGCCGCTCTGGTTGCGCTTGTGATGTAATGCAGGGGATAGTATAACGGCGATCTAGCCCAGCCATGATATGCCGCCAGTGGTGACCTCCATCATCGCTACGATAAAATCCTCTCCCTGTTGTCGCATACATCCGAGTGCCATCAGGCGACGGGACGACTGTGTGAATATCCCAGTAAAGTCCTTCGTTGAGACTCTCCCACGTTTTGCCCTGATCAGCACTGCGATAAACACCACCTTCCTCCACACCAATATAAACAGCCCCTACAACTTGGGGGTCTGGGGCAATAAAGCGCACATGGGGGATATGGGGTGGAGGTGGAAACGTCCATTGGTCATAGCCAGGAATTCGTCGTATGGATTCACAAGCTGTCCAACTTTTACCGCCGTCGTCACTCAGATACAGTAAGGCTGGGGATACTCCTAGGTACAACCGTCCCTCCATACGAGGGTCAGCCGCAAACGACCATACTTCCTCTGCAACAGGATGCTCGTTCACCAGTTGCCAATTATTCTTACCTTTGCGGAACCAAAGAACACTTTTAGGGACACCAAAGGAATTGGTAAATGCTCCAACTCCATCTCTACAAAGTGCAAAGATTCCTGCCTGAGTCGAGGCTAAAAACGCTATTGAGGATGGTCCCGTCTCGTGTTGAATATCCTTGCTGCCCTCGTCTAGACGGAAAATACCTTCATCCGTACCGATCAGGATATCGGACATGATTCCCTCCTTCTGACTGTTGCCAAACGTTGATAGTTTGGTTGCATTCCTCTGTCTCTAGGCTAGCTCTTAGCCAAATTATGTAAACCTCCTGTAGTAGTAGCTCTCGATGCTATTGAGATAGCTGGCATCACAAGGGAAAAATATCTAGAACTTTAAAGTGCTGACACCAGCCCTTAGCTCAGAAAAATTTCAAATCATTTGAAAGCCACCGGCTACGGGTAAGTAGGCTCCTGTGATAAATCTCGCTTCCTCAGAAGCCAACAACAAAATTGCACTGGCGACATCCTCAGGTAATCCATTTCTTTTCAAGAGCGTCATCTGAGCCCAAGCATCTCTTTGCTCTTGTGGCACAAACGCGCTGCCATCAGTCAGAATCAATCCAGGGGCGACGGCGTTAACCCGTATTCCATGCACTCCTAACTCTAAGGCCAAGCTTTTTACAAACGCATCCAAGGCCGACTTAGACGTGTTGTGAGCAATAAATCCCTCACCTGGAAAACGAGACGCAATGCTGCTCACCACAGTGATAGAACCTCGCTTGTGTTCAATCATGGATGGAATGACTGCTTTGCAAGAAAAAAAGGCTCCTTTGAGTTCTCCTAGCAGTTTCGCCTCAAAGTCTTCCCACTGATGCTCCACAAAAGGCGCGATCGCAAATGAAATGTTGGCATTCACCACCAGCGTATCAATTGCACCAAACGCCTCTGAAACCTGCTGCACCATTGCCTCTACTTGCTGAGAATCTCTCACATCTGCCTTCACTGCCAGTGCCTTACCCCCCTCAGATGCGATCGCTTCAACCACTTCCCTAGCGGCTGCCTCGCTACTGTAGTAGTTAACCCCAACAGCAGCACCGTGATGAGCAAGGAGTTTAGCCGTTGCTGCACCAATTCCTCGACTCGCACCCGTAACCAGAACCACTCGGTTTGTCATTAACTTAGACGCTTCAGAGTTCTGGTTCTCTTGATGTTGTGTGGCAACCATGCCGCTCTCCTGATGAATGAGTACTCAATACTTAAGGGTAATAAAAGCGGCGACATAGAAGTCGTTTGTAGGAGTTCGACCTATCGTGCTTCTACCCTGCCAATACGTATACAACAAAGAACGGTTATGAAAGCAAGAATAGAAGCTGGCACTCACGAACCCTGCTTATAGCGGTTTGCATTTGGATGAGGTACAGGAGACCTCTTGCATGAATCCTGCAATGCCCCCTAAATCCCCCAAATTTGGGGGGGGCATGGGGTCCCCTCTGGGGAACTCGGGGTCCCCTTTGGGGATTAGGGGCAGGGGGGAGTGGGGGGGCGAAAATCGAATGCGAGCAAGAGGTCTAGGGCCGATGGTTTTAAGGCAGAGGGCTCCAAGGCAGTCCCAATGAAAAAATTTCATAGCTATGTATGAAAGTGGTATTTCCCATTCCCGACTCGCGACTCCCTACCCCCCACTTACAAGTCAGAAGTTAGCTGTACTCAACTCAATCGAGAATCGCTATATCCAATCTCCCTGTGAGAGTAGTTTCCAACTGGATAAGCGCTACCTTCTCCTGCGTAGGCTAATTTGTATTACAAATGCTTCAGTCTGAGCAGGATAGTTAAGCCCTTAAGTGCTATTAGTATTTGCCCTTCATCATGAACGTGTGAATTCAAGATGCAATACAACTTTCTTCACTGTTAGAAAAAGGTTTATCCCAGAAAGAAGAGTTATCAGCTAGAAATTGTTGCTCTCTCCCCTGGGAAATCAGATACTCTCATTCTTGAGCAAATAACTCGGATAAGGTCTTGTGCGATAGAGCGAACAAGACTATAATGTTGTTTTCTTTTCCTCGAATAAATTTTCTTCCCACTCTACCTCAAAGTCTTGGTGGTTCAAGATTAGGGGAAATAGCAAGAAACAGAACTAGCGCTAGAACTCTCCTATAAGCTAACGCTAGTTCCGGAGTACCCATTCTATGGACAACAAAATCATAAAGTTTATTAAATTAGAAATACAGTTACAGATATATCTTTATTAATTCTTTACTAATTTAAATCTTATAAAAACTTATCAACGTAAATACTCATTAAGTAGAAATCGCTAGGTAAATGGCGAATAGTTTTCGGGTTCATAAGAATTATTTAACAATTTTTAGTAAGTTCATAACTGTATAACAACGAAAATACGTTCCAATCATAAATAAAAATTATATATCCTCTTGAATACTGATTAGGACCTGGGATTCATACAAGCTTCAAAATTGCAGCAGATGCCAAATCCAGCGCTTCTAAGAGCTCTCCGAGGCACTCCCAGCCAATTTCAGTGATTGTAACGATGCCGCAACAGTTAACCAGAGCCTAGGCTTGAAGGAATTTAAGCTCCCCAAAGACAGAGGAAATGACAGAAAATTCAGCCGAGAGTGTCGTATTCATTGCTGGTGGTGCGGCAATTGGTGCAGGTGTATCTGCAACAGTTGGCGGGATGGGATTAGTTGGGGGATTTGGAGGTATGGGTATTGGTATGACTCCTGTCACCACCGCCGGAGCAGTTGCGGGTGCTGCTGCTTATGGAGCGTTTAAAGCGATAGGCGACAAAGATGCGGCGGCTTTAGGTGCAATTGGTATTGGTGCGTTGGGTGGTGCTGGTGTTTCAGCGGCTGTTGGTGGTATGGGACTCAGCTTCAGCGGAACTGCCGTTGGTATTGGCATGGGTTCGATGGCAGTCGTTGGAGGAGTAGTAGGGCTTGGACTCTACGGTATAGCCAAGCTCATCAATAGCTCAGATGCAGGAAGTAACTTTTCTAGGAACATGCAAGCATTAGCAGAGATAACCAGAGAGTATGAGGATAAAAGGCGCTGGGCTGCGCTTGAAGTTGAGGAGGAGTTACAGGCGCTAAAAGCAAAACTTCAAACCAAAACTGATTTAAAACTCGATTCTGTTCCATCGTCCTCTTTGAACCCCATCTTCACACCACCTGTAAATCCTAAGAACTCTGCCACTACTTCAGCCGCACAAGAAAATCAATTTACCGCTCCTGAGACGGAAGCAGACGTTTCCTCGATTGAGGCTCAACCCCCTCAAACTTGGCAATGTGTACACACTCTCCAGGGACATTCGATCTCAGTTAATTCCGTCACTTGTAGCCCTGATGGGCAGACTTTTGCGATTGGCAGTGATAACGGCTTGATTTACTTGTGGAACCTGAAAACAGGACAACGACTCTCCACTTTCTTCTTGGCTTTGAAAGGTGTTTCTTCAGTTGCCTTTAGCCCAGATGGACAAACAATTGTTAGTGGCGACTTCGACAGGACAATTACCAGTTGGAAAGTGGCTACAAAAGAAATGGGTAATTTCTACGGTTCTTCTGGTTCCCCATATAGCCACGCAGGATTTGTTTACTCAGTTGCTTTTACGCCGGATGGAAAGACTCTTGCCAGTGGCAGTGCCGACAAAACCATCAAAATTTGGGATGTACGCAGATTGGTGTCAACACGCACGCTTACTGGACATACGGACACGGTTTGGTGTGTTGCCATTACTCCGGATGGTCAGACTTTAGTGAGTGGAAGTGCTGATAAGACTATCAGAATTTGGCGTCTGAGCCGTTGGGAACCACCCCGCATCCTTACTGGGCATTCAGGGTGGGTCATGTCTGTTAGTATTAGCCCGGATGGAAAGACGCTTGTTAGTGGAAGTGGAGACGCTACCATCAAGGTGTGGAATCTAAGAACGGGAAAATTACTCCGCACTTTGACGGGACACTCAAAAGCGATTTTATCCGTTGCCATCAGTCCCGATGAACAAAACCTCGCCAGTGCCAGCAGAGATGGTACGCTCAAAATCTGGAACCTAAGCAATGGGGAATGTCTACAAACCCTGTGTGGATGTAATCCCATTGCCTTCAGTCGGGATGGGCAAACTCTGGTGAGTGGTGGTGACAATTACACCATCAAGGTTTGGCGTCAAATCGTTGGTAGTCAAGAACCGCTACTGGAATCAATGCTATCTGGGTAAGAGTTGGTTGTAGTTGATCAAGTGCTAGAACGCCTCCTCAGGTAACATTGTGAGCCTTGGCAAAATTTTGATGCCTACATCGACGCAAAGAGTGTAACTTCTAGATAAGACTCTATTGAGGCAGGTAGGTCACAGATATGCTTACACAATCGATAACCAGTAAGCTGATTAGCCAGCAACGAGAATTTTTTCAGACGAATCAAACTCAATCGCTTGCTTTTAGAATTGAAAAACTTAAGGTTTTAAAAGAAGCTATTTTAGAGCATGAATCCGCCATTGAAGAAGCATTAAAGGCAGACTTAGGAAAGCCAAAATTTGAGGCTTATGCGGCTGAAGTAGGAGTATGCTTAGAGGAAATCAAATACACAATTAAGCATATTAAATCTTGGACAAAGCCCAAGAGGGTTGCCACTCCATTTATTAACCTCCCTGCCTCAGCAAAAATCTATCCCGAACCATTGGGAGTTGTTTTAATCATTGCTCCTTGGAACTATCCAGTTCAGTTGATTCTCTCTCCCCTCATCGGTGCGATCGCAGCTGGAAATTGCGCTGTTCTCAAGCCTTCCGAATTAGCACCCCATACGTCTCATCTCTTGGCTGAGATACTCCCGCACTACTTTGACCCCAGTTTTGTAGCAGTGGTGGAAGGAGACAAAGACGTCACTCAACAGTTACTCGAAGAAAGATTTGACCATATCTTTTTTACCGGTAGCACCCATATTGGAAAAATCGTCATGAGTGCTGCCGCCAAAAATCTGACGCCAGTAACACTGGAACTAGGTGGAAAAAGCCCTTGTATTGTTGAGGCAGATACTCACCTGGAATATACAGCTAGAAGAATCGTTTGGGGGAAGTTTATGAATGCAGGTCAAACTTGTGTTGCACCAGATTATCTTCTAGTTAATCGAACGATTAAAACACCATTGTTAGAACACATTAAACAATGTATTCGAGACTTTTATGGCGAAACCCCATCCACTAGTTCTGATTATGCCCGAATTATTAACCAGCATCACTATAATCGACTTTGTGAACTACTAAACAGCGGTGAAATTATCATTGGTGGTGAGACTAATCCTACAGACCGCTATATTGCTCCCACTGTCATTGATGGCATAGATTGGAACGCAGCGGTGATGCAAGAGGAAATTTTTGGGCCAATCTTACCAGTCCTTGAATACAGTAACTTGAGTGAGGCGATCGCACAGGTCAATGCAAGGTCAAAACCCCTTGCGCTCTATTTCTTCTCCAACAACCAACAGCAGCAACAGCGAGTATTGCAGGAAACCTCCTCCGGTGGGGTTTGTATTAATGATACGATTGTCCATCTTGCCTGTTCTACTTTACCGTTTGGTGGCGTGGGTGATAGTGGTATAGGTCGCTATCACGGTAAAGCAAGTTTTGACACCTTCTCCCACCAAAAAAGCGTACTCAATCGGTCTTTCCTCATGGATGTAAAGCTGAGATACCCACCTTACAACGGGAAGCTCAAGTTACTCAAGCGATTGCTAGGTTGAGCCTGATTAGCCTTAAGGAGGAGCAACTGTGATGGCTATCACAGGCAAGGGTATTTCTAAATCACTCAAAAGTGATAACAGACATCACGAACTGACATCCTGTTCATCACAACCACTTTACATCAAAAACTAGATACTAGGTAGAAAGTTCAGGGAACAGGGTCATGTCCATTCGTGAAATTGTTTTTCAGGTTCTTCAAGCCGGGTATTTAACAGTAGAAACCGAAGAGCAACTGAGACAACTGTTTGCGACTCGGTATGACCTGGATGATATTGAGGCTTTAACTCGATTGCAACAAGCGGCTACAACAGGCCGTGTGAAGCAGCAGTCGAGAGAGTTACTCAGTTACTAATTGAAACTCGATGAAATTGGTGAAGCCGGAGACTACCTTAGTTTTGCAGCGTTCTCCGGCTTCGTGCGAAAGAATTTTTCTTAAACGTCGCTTGATGTTGATGAGAGTGGCACTACCTGCTTGTAATCCAGAAGAACTCCAGGCGTTGCTCTAATAACTGTAGCGCTCTTCTGCCCAAGGTTCTCCTCGATGGTGGTAGCCATTACGTTCCCAGAAACCTAATTCTTCGCGATCAAAAAATTCTAAGCCGTTAATCCATTTTGCACTTTTCCATGCGTAAAGGTGGGGCACAACTAAGCGCAGGGGACCGCCATGTTCTGCGGGTAGCGGTTCTCCAAACAAGGTGTGAGCAAAGAAATTTTCTTCTAGCAGGAAATCGGTCAAAGCAATATTAGTGGTGTAACCCCCATAGCAGTGTTGCATGATGTGAGTGGCTTTTGGTTCAACCTCCACCAAACTCATAAAATCGGTTACCTTGATGCCAGTCCATTTCACATCAAGTTTTGACCAGCGCGTTACACAATGAAAATCAGCCGTGAAATCATGTTGAGGCAGTGCCATAAAGTCTGACCAACTAAAGGTCTTGGTTTTGGCTAAGCCCCAGACATGAAATTCCCAGTCTTGGGTGCTGATGTGGGGGGTCTGACCATAGGTCAGAACGGGAAAACCTTTAGTTAGGTATTGACCGGGAGGGACGCGATCGCTTTGTTCAGGTTCGGGTTTACTGAAAAATTTCCCAAGCATGATTCCAGTTGAACTAGTGATTGAGGTACTAATCACACCGTAGCGTCGAATCCAGCGGTCAGGGCAAAATCGTTTTAATCTAGGTCGTACAACTAAACTATACGACCCCTCGTTTGCCCAGCCGACAGCGAGAGTGCTTAAACTTAGCTCTCTTCTTCTTCTTCCTCTTGTGTTGGATAGACAAAGGTGGAACGTCCACTCAAAACGGACTTACCCAAAGACAATGCTTTTTGAGCTTGCAGGGCTGCCTTGCGCTTCCAGGTAGCTTTGCGTTGATTTTTCTTCGCTTTTGAGGTTTTCTTCTTAGGAACAGCCATGGTCTTTTTGGTCTAATTTTTTGACAGCTTTTCCATTTTAGGTCATTGACTGAGAAGGGGCTAGAGACTGGGGGAGCTGGGGGGCTGGGGGAAAGAAGCCTGCTATTTTTGACCGCAGCTGGGTATGAGAGTATTTCTGCCAAACTGGGATGCTCCCGAAAAGACTAACTCGCTTTAATCTCCCTATCTCCGGAGTCTACCTCTCCTATGCCCTGCTCAGTTAACGGGTAGGGGGCGGCGGTAAAGGCACTCTTTGGATCGGTGCGCCTGGAATGTTGGGAATTTGGTTGTTGGGAGTATTGGCTGGGGTAGTTGGAGCGTTTGCAGGGGGCGCTGTCTGGGCTGGAGTTGGGGTTTGGGGAGTCGTTTGGGCGGGAGGAGTTCCTGGGATGACGCGACGGTTTCCGCCGGGTAACTCGATCACCCTTGGGCCTGTGGGCGTCTGCTGGGGTGTCGGAGTAGGGGTTGCCCTAGGTTGAGGAACTCCGCCGGGTTGCGTTGTAGGCTGTTCTTCGGTACTTTCAAATCCCAGAAGCGAATCCGTATTGGGAAAGTAAGTAATCCAACGCTGAGGGTCGGGACTGCTTCTCCAAGACGGACGGCTGACTTGTAGAGATAAAAGTGGAGCGATCGCACCATTGTTTTGCCCAACCACTGTAATCGCTACGTCTGTAACCAGGATGTCTCGGTCGAAACTCCGTTGTGCGGCTGCCCTGGCAACGGCTTCGGCACGGCGCAGGAAGCCTTGGAATGATTCACCTTGTTCACGGGTTAGGGCAACACTAAGACGTGCTGTATAAGCTTGAGCCATCGGTGGCGCGATCGCACTAGTCGTCAGCCAACTAACACTTGCCAAGCCCAACACAGCCAATAAACTAATTGGCGCAATTTGTTTTTGAGCTACAGACTGACAAAGCTTAGCAGAAGCCTTCTTCAGCGAACCTGTAAGGGCTGAAAGAGGGTTGAAAGCACTCGGCTTTAACTTCAACATAATATGCCGCACTCACTCCCTGGTTATTATTGAACGTTAGCGTGTTGGGGCCGTGTTTCTAGAGAATACAATCCCTAATGAATAAACTTCATCTATATCATGATCAGGATTGATAAAAGTTATAGACTATAGACTTATTTTGTCTTTGAGGTTGCTATGAGCTAGAACCTCAAGGCATCTTAATTGAATGCCAAGATACTTCGTTAACTAATCCCACACCTACACCAGACAACTGGACAAAGAACCTATGGTAAATCACGCTTGCGTTGCAATTGGCATTAATCGCTATCAGTTTTTACCGCCGTTGAACTATGGGCAAGCCGATGCACAGGCGTTATGGCAATTTTGGGTCAACCAAGCTGACTTGCCTGAATACCAGTGTCTGTTGTTAACCGATACCTCTTCTACGGTTGAAAACCAGTCAACCTATCCCACACGCGAGACTATTTGGCGCTGGATCGAGTCTGATTACGAGACTGACTGGCATTCCCCAAATTGGCGTTGGTTCTTTTTCAGCGGCTATGGTGTGAGTTGGGAACAGGTTGACTACCTCTTACCCATTGACGCGAATCCCAAAGATATTCCAGGTACAGCGATACCCGTGCGATCGCTACTAGAGTCTCTCAAGGCTCAAAGCAGTGATAACCTCTTGGTTCTGTTAGACATCAATCGCTCACCAGGACTGCAAGCAGGAGCTCCTGTGGGAGCAGAATTGGTGGAACTGGCACACGAGCTAGGCGTTACCTTAGTGCTGTCCAGCCAACTCGATCAATTCGCCCATGAAGCGGCGGCGCTGGGTCAGGGGTTATTTACAGCAGCACTTTTAGAAGCGTTGCGCTACTACGATACGGATATCACTTTGGAGAATCTGGAACAGTATCTGCGCGATCGCCTACCGGAGTTGAGCCAACACCACTGGCGTCCGATTCAGACGCCATTGATGGTCATTCCTACCCATACCGATGAACAACAGTTCATCTTGCCCACCGACCTTCCCGCATCGGTGCAGGAACAGCAGGAGGCGGAAGCATCTATTCCCTTTATTCCCAGGACTACATGGGCAGCGGAAGACACCTATGCAGAGAACGCCTACAACGGGACAGCCATCAACCAACCAAGACGTACTGTTTCTGTTGTAGAAACACCAGGTAACTCCTCGATCATCCCAAGCGAAACGACAACCTCAAATCCTAGGGAATCGATGCCGATGGCTATGATTCCCTATTCCAACAGACCCTCTGAAACCACTGCTCATAAAACCCATTGGTTGAAGCCTCTATTGCTTTGGGGAGGGAGTGCTGTACTAGTTTTAGCCTTGATGATTGCAGCGGTGGTTCTGCGCAACCGGGATGCCTTTAGCCGGAAGCTGATTATTGAGACACCAGCAGCAACAAACTCCCCGCAGCCTATATCGAACAACCCCAGTCAACCCTTAGGAACATCATCGCCAACGTCCCAACAGCGTCGTCTGCAAGCCAATAAAACGACGTTAGACCAAGCCAAGCGGCTGATTAAACCCAATCAGGCTTCTTTATTTAATAAAGCCATTATTCAAGCTCGTCAGGTTAAACTGGGTGACCCTCTTTATCAACAGGCTCAACAGAATATTCAGCGCTGGAGTGGGGTAATTTTAGATATAGCAGAAGGACGAGCCGCCGCAGGAAATTTGGCTGCCGCGATCGCAGCCGCTCAACTGGTGTCTAAAGATGACCCATCCAGCTATGCCAAAGCTCAGCAATCCATTAACCAATGGAAGGTGCTTTCTCTACAGTGGCAAAACAACAAAAGCATCATCCAAACGGCTAAACAACAAATTGCAGCCAATCAAGCCTCATCCTATAGCCGCGCTATTACAACTGTGCGTCAAATTTCACCCGGTCAACCCGCGTATGCTGAAGCGCAACAGCTAATCATGCAGTGGAGCCGCACCATCTATCTTATCGCTCAGTCACGGGCGGCGCGAGGTCAATTACAGGAGGCGATTCAAACAGCGTCGTTAATTCCAGCCGATACGCCTTCATCGGAGGCGGCGCAAAAGGCGATCGCTAAATGGCAACAAAGCAAACAGTGATTTTTTAATTCAAAATTCTAAACTCAAAACGAAAGCAAGACCTGTTGAATTGATGCTTTGAAATTTCCCGAAGGGGTTAGCTTTTTGGGGCAGCGAAATTCTACGCTTGAATAGCGTTAATTTGAGTTGGACATTCATTGATGAGCCGTGGGCGCTCTGGAGTGAGATTAGATGTTAATTGTCGTACAGGAATCTCAATCCAAAATGTAGTTCCCCGTCCAGGCTGAGACTCACACATAAAAATACCGCCATGTTTTTCCACCACAATTTGATAGCTAATTGAAAGACCCAATCCAGTTCCTTTACCAATAGGTTTGGTAGTAAAAAATGGGTCAAAGATTTTTGCTTGTAGCTCTGGATTTATCCCAGGGCCATTGTCGGCAATCTGAATCACAACATGAGAGTTAGTTGGTGAGGGATAAGGGGCATTTTCTCCTTTTTTTTGTAAACTAACCTCCTTAATATTGGTGGAGATACTAATCTGACTTTTATTGTTTTTAATTTCCTCCACTGTGCGAGTAGCATTGTAGTCTTCTAAAGCATCAATTGCGTTACTCAAAACGTTCATAAATACCTGATTGAGCTGACTGGCATAGCACTCAACGGTGGGCAAATCTCCATAAGTTTTCACCACTTCAATACCCGGAGAGTTAGGCTTAACTTTCAGTCGATGTTGCAAAATTAACAAAGTACTGTCCAGTCCTTCATGGATATCGACTGGTTTCATTTCCGATTGATCGAGGCGGGAGAAATTTCTCAGAGAGAGTACGAGCTTGCGAATACGCTCCGCGCCAATTTTCATCGACGCTAAAATTTTGGGTAAATCTTCTTTGAGAAAATCTAAGTCAATCGACTGGGCATACTCAACAATTTCTGGCGCTGGACGAGAGTAATACTTGTAATACAAATCCAGCAGATTGAGCAAATCCTGAGCATACTGATTCGAGTAGGTCAAGTTGCCGTAGATAAAGTTAACAGGGTTGTTAATTTCATGCGCCACACCCGCCACTAACTGACCCAGACTGGACATTTTTTCCGTCTGAATCAGCTTAGTTTGAGCCTGCTTGAGATTATCAAGCGCAATGGCGAGTTGTTCGGTCTGGAGTTGCTTCTTTTCGAGTAATTCCGCTTGCTGTAAGGCAACCCCTAGGTGAGCAGCAATCTGACTAATAAAATCAATTTCGCTGGTATTCCACTGGCGCGGTGCAAGGCATTGATGAATACACAGCAATCCCCAGAGTTGAGGAGGAGCTTTGACCCCAGCTTCCCCCTTGAGAATAGGAACCACTAGATTGGCTCTCACTTGAAATTGCTCTAAAAGCTGAATATGGCACTGACTTAACCCAGCTTTGTAGATATCAGTTACCGATTGAATCCGGCCTTGATGATATTTCTCGGCATACTCACGACCGAAGCAATAGTCCTGAATTTGTGCATTGAGGACGGAGGGAAAGCCAGGTTGGACATTCTCTGAAATGAACTCGCCGTCATTGTAGTCACACTCAGGAGCAAACCGAAAGACAGCCGCACGGTCAGCACCGAGCAACCTCCGTACTTCTGTTGTGGTCGCCTTGAAGATAGTCGAAACATCCAGGGATTCTCGGATTTTCGTAATCACCCCAAATAAGGCTTGCTGTTGCTGGGCGATGATTGAAAGCTGTTTGGCTTGAGCGGTGGCGGTAGCAGCAGCTGTGCGGCTTTGTTCATAAAGTTCAGCTTGCTGAATTGCCACAGCCGCTTGGTCTGCAAGTTGTTGCAGCAGCTCAATTTCAAATGCTTGCCAACTACGGGGCATATGACATTCTTGAGCCATTAAAAGTCCCCACAGGGGCTGTTCCTCGTTATTCTGGCGAACAGTGGATGGCGCAGTATTAGTACGGAACAGGTCAGCGGAGGTGAGGAGGTTATGGGAATGATGGGCACCCACTCCAATGGGGACAATGAGAGACGCTTGGATTTGCAAGCCTTGGAAAAACTCACGCTGTTCAACAGACAGAGGCGCACGGGTGACATCGCTAATCACACGGACTCGGCCTCGTTTGTACAGTTGGCTTTGTGTCTCTAAAAAGCACCCTTGGTGGTCGCTTACGCCTAGAATAGACAACCCATCATCGCCTGTCGATTCCACAATGACTTTACCTGGCATGTCTTCGGCAAACTGGTAAATGACGACCCGGTCTGTATCCAGCAAGTTTCGCACTTCTCGTACGATGGTTTGCAGGATGGTATTTAGATCCAGAGTGCTACGAATTTGGTTAGTGACTCGCTCCAACACTCGTCCCTGTTCCAGCGACTGCTGTAACTTGGCAGTGCGCTCCTCAACTTGGCATTCCAGATTGGTGTTGAGGGAGTGTACGAGAGCGTACAGTTCATACTGTTCAACTGCCATCGCAAAGTGATGACCTAGTGCGCTCGCCAGTTCAATGTCTTGGCGTGTCCATTCCTTGCATTGACCCCGTTTTAACTCTCGCCACACTTCAAACGACTGCCTAGGAAGCCGTTGTTTTTCACTAGGGTCAAAGCGCCCTGCCCACAAGGTTTCTGTATCAACTTCGGGACGAAAGATACTGAGATAACCGAGGAACGAGGAGCGGTAATACAGCGGTACAACCAACATGCCACGAATGGTCGTAGCCTCGAAGGCTGGGGTGAGGACGCGCAAACCTGGGATTTTATAGAGGTCGGTAACAACCAGTGGCTCACAGCGTGGGGAATTGGGAAGAGCAGGAGAGCGAGGGAGTGGAGAGGTGGGCGAATTTTCTCCGTCTGTTGTTGTCCCATTTCCCCCTTCTCGTCCCCAGGGCAAAATTGTGTTTCCTTCGTGGCAGGTAGCCCAAGCGGCAAAAATAGGATGCTGTTCGATTAACGTCTCTGTTTCCCGGTCTATGGGGGTGAGTCGTATTCCGCAGCTATATAATTCAGCCGCTTCATCGGTCTTGAAAGGAGCAATGTAGAGTCTGCCGCCACACCCATTAAGAGCGGCAACCGTTTCTTCAAGAGCGGCGCCGAGCTCAATTGTGGGGAGAGAATGTAACAGCGTGGCAATCCGATTAGTCGTGGCCTCAACCAAGTGCTGTTGCCGGGTTTGGGCTAGAAGATGGGATTGAGTGATCGCCATAGAAACTTGATCGCTCACCCACTGCATGATTTGCAGTTCCCGCTTGGATATGGCACGGGGTTGTGTATTGTGAGACACTAATAGTCCCCACAGTCGCTCCTGAGTTGGCTGCGATTGGATGTCATGGTATACAATCGGTAATACGATTGATGATTGCACCCCCATTGCTGTCAGGTAAGCCGTATGACAGGGGTCTACAGGGCGATAATCACCCTCCTCTAAAAATTCAGATTCTCCACTCGTCATACAAGAATCGAGCGGTAACCAACCAATCAGCCCAAGCCTAACATCTACGGTGGAACAGACATGCGTGTCTAGATACCTCTGGCGGGCTTTTTCCGGGATGTCATCGGCTGGGAAGTTTAGTCCTTTGAGGGAGGGAAGGTGGTCGTCCTGAATGGACTCCGCAATCACTTCCCCGCTTCCAGATTCATGAAACCGATAAACGATTACCCGATCAGTTCCCAACACGGAACGAAGCTCCGCAACGGTCGCTGTTAAAATTTCCTCCAATTCCAGAGATTGACGAATCCGACTAGTAATTCGGCGTAGTAAATCTTCCTGGCTGAGTTCTGGCTGTGGCACTGTCCTAGTCTCTATAAACTTTTGTTACGTTCTGTTTCTGCACCCGATTTGATTGATTGATAAATAGGTAGGTGTATTACCTGCTTATCTGTATTTCATTAACATCAAAGCAGGCCAAGAGGTTTGTGAAAACAAGGAATCTTATCCAAATTTAAGCCGATACGAGCGACTCGTCAGTTTTATTCAAAAATCCACAACAGTTAAGGTTTTTACTTAACTCGTTGTGGGTTGATGGCAACAGGAGATTACCCGGTTTGCCTACGTAAGTGAGTTGATTAGTCTGAAATACAGCTCAGCTATTCTTAGAAGAATCGCTTGGCTAAATGTTCAAGTCTCATGCATAAGGCGTGATCCCCACAAAAATTTTAATTCGATAACCAACGGTATTAATACCTATTTTAAACGGGGAAACTTCTAATTACCTAATCCTTAAAAGACTCATAAAAAGAAATTTCCTTTGGCTTGCTTCTTTGGATTCGTCCCCACCCCCTTTTAGCAAAACTTTACTTGCTCAGCCGACGCCACCGAATTTCCTGACGAACCTTCATCAAAATCTTACCCAGTTGATTTTGACCCGTTTTATCCTGACCACAGCCCCAGTAATAATCGGTAGGAGAGTCTTCCACAATGACTTCTTCACCCGTATCCAGCAGAATAGACTGAATATCGGTATGGGTCAGAAATTTGGTGAGAACACCTTGCCACATTACTTGCTGCTTCACATCTTCCCAGTCGGAACGCAGTGTAAGTGTGCGATCGCGCCCGATTTGGGCAGCTTCCATCGGTGTGTTGACGTTGCGAATCACCTGAATCAAGCCTTCATTCTCACTATTGACAAATTTTTGGGCTTGATAATAATGCTCCACGGTTTGCCAAGGTATCCCCTCTATCTCAATCGGGTGGAGAGAGAAGTTGGAGAAGCAGCCGTAGAGGTCACTCACTTTGTAAAAATAAATTGTCATGGCAACGTGTTCATCTGTGCAAAAGGGCGCTCTAATTCTACCGACGAGGCTTAGAATTCCAAGGGTAATCGGTCGGCATCCCTCTAGGGTTAAGTTGTGTTTTCATTTATAAAGTATTGAGGGATAGCTAGGGTTAGCGCAAAATCAGTAGGTGCTTATTGAGGAACAGAGCGCAAGGGCGGTAGACGGGGGAATTTAGCGCTAGCAGTATTTTGCCCAGTAAGGCGTTCGTCTTGATACAAGACCAAGTCTTTTACCAGTATGCATCTGCAAGAAACCCATGACACCTGGCATGTCGTTACAGGTGGTGACACGACAAAAGCTGGGGAAATTGAGCTAGAAGCCTTTTATATGGCTCAAATTTACCCATCTGCTTTCTTTTTTGCACTATTGGCTAAAAATTTATTGAAAACCGCAATTCAAGATTTAGAACTCTCTAAAGTGCACATGAATGCCCTAGCTCAGGGGTGGGTGTTGGGAAAACAAGCGAAACCACTATTTGGCATTCAGTGGAATACCCTGTGGGAAGTTCCCTTAGAACAGTTGCGCGCTCAGTTGAATTGGAATCAACCGAGAGGTAAGGGTGTAGCTGTGGCTTCAGTTGGCGACGAGTGCCAAGTGGCGTAAATCAGGCTACCCTTTTCATTCGACTACAGTGAGTCTATAGGAATTTTGAAATGTATTTGTCGATGAGGGGTCATGGGTAATGATCAAGAGGTAATGGGGAGGACGTTCCGATTACCCATTACCGTCTTTTATAGTTTTCATGAATGATTTAGTCGAAACTATAGAGCCAAGTTGTAATAGGACAGGAGTGGTAGATACTCCCAGTTTTGTTCATGGTGTGATGTTAACCCGACAATCTCATTAAATAGTGCTTATTATTTCCTATAGCTAGGTAGCATCTCAATAGTCAACTGGCAGCAATCCAACACTGAGATGATGCCAAGTCTTTGCATCAACAAGTCCATCATCAGTTAGATTGTTCATCCGTTGAAATTGCTTCACCGCCTCTTGCGTTTGGGAATCGAATTCGCCATCTACCGTAAGGGTGAATCCTTTAAAATTGAGCAACTGCTGTAGGACTCTGACTGTACTGCCAGAATTTCCATAACTCAGGACGGGCAGCTTGAACGGGGCTTTCTTCTTAGGATAGGGAGCGAGATAACAAGTAGTCATGGGAGTACTCCATTAGTTCTATAGTTTCAGATTTAAGGTAGAGGAAAAGACTATTCTCCTGCTTCCTCCTATCAGGGGAATTCAGCACGAGGTTAATACACCCACTTGACTTAATAGGTTGTTTTGTTTCAAAATAAACTAAAACAACTTACTATAAATCATTGTGTTTCGTCAATTTCTCCTACGCTGCTGTAGTGATATCCCTGTTTTATGGACTTTTTATGCAAAAAGCTGATGATTAATTTCTTCACTTATTCTCTCTATAGAACTTAGGAGTTAGGAGTCAGGAGAGAGTGATTTTCCTCCTTTAAGCGACTACTTATTTCGCCAAGAGTTCTGCCGCTACTAATCCTTTTTGAATTGCTAGCACGGCGACTTGAGTGTGATCGCGTACCTTCAGTTTTTGCAAAATCGCGTGGACATGAACCCGAACTGTGCCTGGAGCAATGTGCAGAAGTTCGGCAATTTCTTGATTGGACTTACCTGTTGCAATCTGCACCAAAATTTCTTGCTCTCGCTGTGTTAGCGGATTTTGTACCGCCTCTGTTAGGTTTACCTGCATGGATGGATTGCCTGTCATCGCTGCGCGAATTTCTGCTGTGACGAGTTGATCCCACCAGGATGCTCCTGCCGCTACCGATCGCGGAAGGATTCAAAATTGCCTCTGGTGGGTGATGGGTAAGAAGTAAAAAGGCAAAACAAGAATAGTTTCAGGACTTACGCAGTTGAATAAATCTCGCCCCCCTAGCCCCCCAATTCTGGGGGGAACTAGAGCTTCAAAGTCCCCCAGACTTGGGGGATTTAGGGGGCAAGTGCGTAACTCATAAGTTTTTACTGCTTACAGACAATGGCTGAGTGTGGGACAGCAAGCAATTGGCTCAATGAACAATGAACCATGAACACTACACAAATTGATTCCTCAAAAACGGTACGTACTCCTGGCAGTCCACATAAACGACACAAGCCAAAGGTTAATACTCAAGGTCTTTACAAAAGAGCATTTCGAGACGCTTGTTTAACGGAGGAGGTTAGTTCTACTGCCTTACGCAAGGGCGATCGAATTAAAGTTATTGCGGGTGAAATTATCCCAGCAGATGGGGAAGTCCTGAAAGGTAGCTTGCGGGGATATCAATACCGTAATTTTGGATAAGACAGGCACGATTACTCTTGTCTTACGAGCTTCCCTATTACCGATTACCAAAGAGTGCGGTTTTCACGAATGATTTAGACCGACTATAACAATCGCTAACTACGTTAGCATTAGCTGACTGCTACTGGGTATTCATTGCTTTTCATGTTCCAAGCGACTCGCCGACGCCTTGCTCTCTGGTACACCACGGTAACAGCGGTGCTGCTGTTGCTGTTTGCTACTGGTTTTTATTTATATGTTCGTAGCACCTTGATTGAGCGGGTGGATGATACCCTCGAACATGTGGTGGAAGTGGTGGAGCGATCGCTCGTCATCGAACCCGTGCAGGCGTCTACTATCCCCTACCGGGTTAACGTTGAAGCTAGTTTTCGAGATAACACTGACACGGTAGAAGACGATCACATTGACTTGGAGTGGTTTAGTTCTACTGGCAACTTACTGTGGTCAACGTTCTCTGAACCCCTTGATATTCCCCTTCACCCCAACAACACGGGTGAAACGGTACATCAATCCGCCGATCACCTGCTGCGGCAAGTCACAAAACGGGTGGAAATCGGGCGTCACGTCTTAGGCTATCTGCGGGTGAGCCATCCTTGGTATGAAGTAACCAAGCCCATCCGTCAGCTCATTTTTGATCTCACTCTCGGCACGATTGGGATGGTGGTGTGTGTGGCAGGCATTGGTTGGTTCCTGTCCGGCTTAGCCATGAAACCTGTACACGAGTCTTACCAACGCCTGAAACAGTTTACCGCAGACGCCTCCCACGAACTCAGAAACCCGATCGCGATGATTCAAACCAACGTGCAAGTTGCCCTTGCCGATCTCGAGTTGGACTCCCCCTTGCAACGCCAGCAGCTCAAAGTCGTGGAACGGTTAACTCAGCGACTGGGACGCTTGGTGAATGACTTGCTATTTTTAGCTCGTGTTGATAGTGGGATGGTGCAATCTCAGCGACAACCCGTGCCTCTGGATGCTCTACTGATGGAAGTGATCGAAGAGCAACAGTTAGTCGCGGCGGAAAAGGGTCTTTCCCTGTCTCTACATCTGGTTGAGCCTTCCACCGAAGAAAGTGCCGGTGAACACTGTGCGATATTTCCGGCTTTAGCAGACGATGCTTTTACGCTACAGGGCGATTGGGATCAGCTAGCTCGCTTGTTTACCAATCTGGTAAGCAACGCCCTACAATACACGCCTGCCTTTAAAGATAGGCCAGGTGAGGCATCCGTGCAGGTGGAATTGCAACAAATAGAACGTCCTAGCACCGTCGGTGGACGACATCCACAGTCGTTACTCATCGTCCAAGTTCGGGATACTGGCATCGGCATCTCAGAATCGGCCTTACTCCACATTTTTGACCGATTCTATCGGTCTGACCCTGCCCGAACTCACGATACAGCAGCGGGTTCAGGATTGGGATTGGCGATCGCTAAAGCGATTGTTGAGAATCATCACGGTCAGATCCAAGTCGAAAGCGTGCTCAATCAAGGAACGACTTTTACCGTCACCTTACCCGTTTGTCAACTCCCCCGCACTACTTCTTAACCCCTGACCCTTGACCCACCTGAAGCTTCACGACTGACACAAGTGGACATTTGGACTATAACGACAAAACTCTTCAGGATTGTATCTAAATCTACCTTTTGAACTGCCTCCTGTGAGGGATGCAGGAACCAGCGATCGCTTCTAAGGTTTTGGTAAGAGCTGGAACACGAGTTCGATATCAAACCCCTAATTTAATCAGGAGTTTAGTTTCTACTACAGTTACTGTAGCGTACTAAGCCAATTGTGAATCGTGTTCACAACGGCTCCAACCGCAATCATTGATACCAAAATTACATACGTTTAGGAGAAAAATATGCCAATTGGCTTAAGAGAAGATGTAGCTTACATCATCCTCAAAAAGATTCGAGAGACTGACGGGCAAGAGAAACACCCGGTTAATTTTACAGAAACGGATTTTGCTGGTCGCGACCTTTCAGAAACCGACCTCTTGGGTCACTTGGATTATTTAAATCAAAAGCAGTATATTGATGCCGAGTTTACTGGAAATGCCTATGCCAATCAGGATGACGTTCCTAGCGTAGTCGATTCCGATGAAGTAGATTTTCGCATTGCCAATACCTATGGTGCGCCCGATGGCCCCTTGCCTAACTTGATTACCTTTAAAAGTGCCAAGCTAACCGAAAAAGGTGTCAAGATGCTGGAAAAAATGGAGGAAAATCCTCCCAAGTCACTGAGAGAAGGGCCAGTCGTTCCAGTGGCTACCAAGGACATGCCTTTCTTGGAAAAAGTCATGTACAAAGGCAACCTCAGCGATGTTTTCGATGCTCGGGACATCACCGAAGTAGTCTTCCGCACCATGCGGGACATGATGACCAATGAAGCCGCTGACCGCGTAGAATCGGAACTGCACCATCCAGCCGAACCTACAGAAAATAAAGCTCTGCAAAATGAAATTGCCGACCTTTGGAAAGATACCAATCCCTTGGTCAGTTTCTTAAGCCGGATTCGTCCACCTCTGATTATCAAATCCGACACGTTCCTATTCCGTATTAGTCAAGAAGCGAGCTTACCGCCAAGAGTAGAACCGGAAATGGTGGTTAAAGCCGTTTTTTCAGCCACTAAAGATGAATTGTCAGAGCAACGAATTAAGGAAGTTGCAGGGTTCTTACCTGACAAAATTCGTGAATTGTGGGAACAAGCCTAGACAGGGTTTAAAGCAAAAATCAAGATTTCTTCATCTTTTTACTTTTGCTGTTTACTGCTTTTTAATTGCCCGCTCTCAAATTTTGAGAGTCGGGCTTCATAAAGCTTCATAAAAATGTTATTAAACGTAAGGAGAAAAGATATGGCTTTCATCGAAACCGTTATGCGTAAAGGGCATTTAGAAGATGCCTTTGCAGCTAAAGACATCACTGAACTCGTGTTTCGCACCATGCGAGATTTGATGACTACAGAAGCCGTTGATCGGGTAACAGCTGAACTGGATAAGGAACAAGAGGTAGTACCGACTGAAGAATACAAAGCCTTGCCTGACGAAGTCGAAGACTTATGGCGAGACACCGACCCCGTGGTCGGCTTCCTCAGCCGGATTCAAGAACCAATGAAGTTTGATTCTGATTCTTTTTTGTACCGAATTCGTCAAGAAGCTAAACTTCCTGCTGGAATAGATGTGGAAACGGTCGTTTGTGCCGTTTTTGCTGCAACAAAGCAGGAATTGTCGCGGGAACGAATTGAAGAAATTTCGAGTTTTTTACCCGAAAAAATCAGACGAATGTGGAGTCAGGCATAGCTTAATCATTGGATAGAGATTGACTGAAAGCTTTGGAACTTGCTCAATCCTTCAATCTTTTCTTTTCCCTTAATATAGCAGTCCTATTTGATTTGCAAAAAATAGCTAACTCATCAAAGATGCTCCAGACCCCAGAGAAACAGACGAGAGAATTTTAAAAGTCATTTAGGATTGCTATATCCTCTATCATCTTTAGTTGATTCGTTCTAGTGTTAGCCCTAAATAAATTGAATATCACCTCCTCATTTTTGAGAAGGAAAAACTTAATTCTATAAAAAAAGACAATGATAAAACATAATTGCACACCCTTTCCTTGGAGAAGAACGCGATGATAGGGGCTCAAACGATAAGAAGCAACAAAGGAATCCTAGGAGTTATTTGCGGAAGTTTGTTAGTCGGTATTCCCGCTCTTTCCTTAACCAGTGTTGCGATGCCAGTTTCTCAAGCGACTCCTCGTCCCAATCCACTCTTAGAAACTCCTTCTAATAATGGCAATTTGAGGAGTCCAAGCGTGAATTCTTCTACCAGTACACCCGTCAATCCACCAATTCCTGAGCAGCTACAACCTCCCAGCGCGACTGTGGGGCTTATCCAGGGTGTTGTTAACGTGAAACTCGTCAACCAAACTTATACAAACATCACTTATCAAGTGATTGGCGACACTAAACCCCGGACACTTTCCGGTCGATCTGATATTACACTAGAGAATTTACGGGCACCAATAACGATCACGTTTTATCGTCCTGATCGAGGTTTCTTACAAGTGAATCCCCAAACCTCAGAGGCGGGAATGTTGGAAGTTACTCTATCAGAAGCCACTAATTTAGGGGTTGGCAAAACCGTAATGACGATTCAAAAAAATGGTAATGTTTTCTTAAACTAAACTCCCAATGTCTAAGGGCAGCAAGCAAGGCCATCTGTAAGAGTACGGTACATTCCCTAAGCTAGGGTATCTGCTACTGAAAACTGCTACTATAGCGAAAGGCTCTAGGGCTTTTATGCTTATTACTAGTAGCTGGTCGTTTGGGCCGTTAAACAAAGTCCTAACCTTTGTAGCGACCTCTATGTTGATCTGAGTGTCTCTCCAACACGAATCTCCCGGTACATCCTTACCTTATAAAACTATACCGGGAGAGGATGCCCATTGCTAGCCATTTCTCATATATCTAAAGGAATAAGACTAGAGTAAGAAAATCCTGATTTAATGAACACATCAAAGTGCCCCCTAGACAGATGGTTGCCGCCATCCATCTAGCAGGACTTTCTCCCCAATTGAAGCAGCAACTAAGGAGACAGGATTTATGGTGTCAGAGCTCTATGAGAATCTGCATCCTAATAAAGATAGAACCCTTGAGAACTTAGAAGGTTTATGGGTACTGGTGGTAGATGACAATGAGGATAGTCTCGAGTTGGTCAGAATTATTCTCGAAGAGTACAGGATAAAGGTGGCAACAGCACCATCAGCCCGCGAAGCAATTCAAGTCATGACACAAGTCAAACCCGATATCATGATTAGCGATATTGCGATGCCTTCAGAGGATGGCTATTGGCTAATTCGCCAAATCCGAACTCTGCCAGATGAACAGGGAGGTTCGATTCCAGCAATTGCTTTGACAGCGTGCGTTGCCCCAGATGAACGCCTCCGTTCGCTGGAAGCTGGGTTCCAAATCTACTTATCGAAACCCGTTGACCCCTATGAATTAGTTAAGGTTGTGGCAACGCTAGCTCGAACCAAGCTTTGTCAGAACCTGTGTGATTAATTTTTTAGACGGTTTTTAACAGATTTTTAGCGTTTGAAAATCTGTAATTAGATATAGTCCTTTTAGTAGGCGATAAACTCTAAAAATCTTCTTAGGGTGAATATAGGGGCTTGCTGTCCTGTCGGTGAGCTCAACCCCTGCTTCTTCGGAAGTAGGGGTCTATCTTTTAGTAGAAATCCAAAAAAAGCTCCTAGCACACAGGGCTAGAAGCTTGATGTCCTGTCAGTGGCAAGATGTTCAATAAGGTACATTTGCCATGTTGTCAGATTAGTACTACAGTAAGAGACAATCATCTATCTAAAGAAATCTTTTGTAAGATGCATTAGAGGGAACGGCTTCCTCGCGGATCAAGAGCATCCCGTAAGCCATCCCCCAGAAGGTTAAAAGCGAGAACAATTAGCGTAATCATCAGACCGGGAAACAGGATTGTCCACGGTGCAAAGAGGGAATAGCCATTCTTGAAGGCATCAGACAACATTGTGCCGAGTTCTGGAGTAGGGGGTTTAGCGCCTAAACCCAAGAAGCCTAATCCGGCTGCTTCTAGGGTTGCCGTACCAATTGATAAAGTCGCCTGTACTATGATTGGCGCGAGACTTGCCGGTAAAATGTGGCGGAAAATGATACGTGCAGGCGTCGCCCCGAAGGCTATCACCGTCTGGACAAACTCTTGCTCCCGCAGTGATAACACCATGCTCCGGGTGACGCGAATAAAAATCGGGATTTGCACAATGCCCACCGCAATCATCACACTAGGTAAGCTAGGGCCAGTTAGGGTAACTACTGCGATCGCTAACAATATTGAAGGAAAGGCTAACAAGATATCAGTCAGCCAACCAATTCCAGTATCCAACCATCCTCGGAAATATCCAGCTACTAACCCCAGCCACACACCAATTATCGATCCCAGTAGCACCGAGACTAAACCGATCAATAACGAGGTACGCAGCGCATACCATACTAGTATCAGTACATCTCGCCCCAGACCGTCCGTACCCAACCAATGTTGTGCGCTTGGAGATTTCAACCGCATGAGGTAGTCTCGGTCTGTAGACGGGTCGTAGGGATGCAATACTGGAGCCAAAAGCGCTAGGAGGATGAGTGCGATCGCTAGGAAAAAACCAATCTTCCCCGAAGTCGATTGCAAAAACCGCTCAAGTGCATTTCGAGCATTGCTACTCCAAGCCTGGAGAGTTAGTGTCATGTCAATTCAAATCAACACCTGTACATGACTTAAATTAAACATTAAACCCCTGACTCCTAACCCGTAACTCCCTTTTCTTTTATTGATATTGAATCCTGGGGTCTAAGAAAGCGTAAGAAATATCGACAAGAAGATTAATCAGCACAAAGCTAATCGATACAAAAATTATTCCGCCCTGTACAACTGGATAATCACGGTTGAGAATGCCTTCATAAATCCACGAACCAATTCCGGGCCAACTGAAAATTGTTTCAGTAAGAATGGCTCCTCCCAAAAGTGTCCCAAATTGCAAGCCAATAATTGTCACTACTGGCAAAAGGGCATTGTTTAAAGCGTGTTTGAAAATCACCCAACGCTCTAAAACTCCCTTGGCTCTTGCTGTACGAATGTAGTCTTGTGATAGCACTTCGAGCATGGCGCTGCGAGTAATTCGGGCAATGCTAGCTAGAGGAATAGTACTCAAAGTTAGCCCCGGCAAAATTAAGTGCGCGAGTACATCTGTAAAAACGTTCCAGTTCAACTGGAGTAAGGCATCTAAAACATAAAATCCAGTTATACTTTTGAAGGATAACGCTGCTTCCTGACTAATCCGTAATCCGGGTGGAAGCCATCGCAAATTGACAGCAAATAGGTAAATTAAGAGCAATCCTAACCAAAATACTGGCATAGAAACACCAAGCAAAGACCCACTCATAGTGAGGTTATCGATCGCGCTATTCTTGCGAACAGCCGCCAAAACGCCTGCTGGAATTCCCAGAATGAGCGCCATCACTATGGCGACAACTGATAACTCAAAGGTAGCAGGCCAGCGAGTTGCAATTTCTTGAATAATGGAAGTGCCGCTGATAATGCTGTAACCCAGGTTAAAGCGCAACAGATTACCTAAAAAAAGAAAGTATTGTATCGGTAGGGGTTGGTTCAAGCCCAACTGATTTCGGATTGCCTCAACGGTTTCAGGAGTAGCCCGTTGCCCTGCCAAGATTTGGGCTGGGTCACCTGGTATCAAGTGCAAGAAGAGGAAGACTAAAAGTGTAATCCCAACAAGAACGGGAATTAAGTTAAGAAGGCGTGTGAGGATATATCGACCCATATTAAGCAACTCAAACGTCAAAAAAGCCAATTTCAGTGTGGTTAGCACAAATAACTTACCAGCTCAAATCTCCCCTTGTCTTCCTTGCCGTTTTCTCAAAGGAAATGCCAACAATTTTACCCAGATGCACTAGGGGAGGCGTCACCCCTACTCCCCTGCCCCTGACAAGGGCAGCGCGTTGCCACAGCCGCTAACTATCTATAGGGTGGCCTAATACTAAATGTTGAAGAAACTGCATTAAAGTTTGTGCTAGAACTGCTAAGGTGTAAAGAATAATTTCAAAAAGCCCAGTAACGTAAAGATTTATGAGCCGCGTTGCTACCTCAGACTTGCAACCACCCCAGCCTTATCAGAGTCCAAATGCTCTTTCTTTCTCGCCGTCATTAACAGTCTTCTGCGATTTTGATGGCCCTCTCGTTAATGTCTCTAATCGCTACTACGCTACGTATCAATTGGGATTAGCAGAGACTCAAGAGTTTTACCAGGCTCAAGGGATTACTCTGCCTATTGGGCGGCTTAAGAAAGAGCAGTTCTGGCAAATGAAGCAGGATCGTGTCCCCGATGCAGAAATTGCGATGCGTTCAGGTTTACAAGGGGATCAGATCGATTTCTTTTTGAAGCGTGTAATCGAGATTGTAAATCAGCCTGCCTTGTTGCAGAAAGATCAGCTCCAACCTGGAGTAAGTTGGGCTTTGGCGCTGCTGCATTCTCAAGGGGTGCGTCTGGTGTTAGTGACGTTGCGTTGCCAGACCCAAGCGACACAAATTTTGAGAAATTATGGATTGACTCGTCTGTTTAGCGGTATTTACGGAACCAATGACCGTGATGCGGCTTATCACAACTATGCTGAAGCGAAAACGCAACTGTTAGAAAAAGCGGGGGCAGAACAATCTTTACGCACTGGGCATCAGGCATTAGCTTGGATGATTGGCGATACGGAAGCTGACATTTTAGCAGGCCAAGCCCTCTCAATTCCTACCATTGCTCTCACCTGTGGCATTCGATCGCGGATGTATCTCAAGCAATTTCATCCGACTCGCATCGACAATGACTTACTTTCTGCGGCCCATTACCTATTAGCAAGTCTTAAGGTTGAAGTGGGTTAGCTTAGCGGGACGCCGTTCAGTCCTGGCTAAAAAAAGCAGTGGAAGGATTTATACCAAAAAGGCAGAAGGCTCCAAAGCCCCAGGGCTTTTAGATTTATTTATTACTGGTACGTGGTCGTTTCGCCGTCAGATCTGTCCTAACCTTTATGGCGACACCGATATGAAGTTATGAAGGCTCAATAACATTAATCCGCTCCCACCAACGATTGAGCGGATAATAGAGAACTGGTGCCCAAAGGCTACTGAGAATCGCTGAAGAGAGGGCAATGCGCTGGTGGTCAGTCCAAATTTCTGCTAAGTTGCGATCGCCCATAAACGTATATTGAATCGCGGTCACTGTCTCACCCACAACCGCCATACCAAAGACAATTAACGCGACTGATATAAAATCTTCTTGAATATAACGCTGCTTTTGAATCCGCGCTGTTAAGATACCTACTAGCGCAAGGCTGATGACATGAGTGGGGTTAGGGGAGGTCATGCCATCTTGAATTAACCCTAGTACTAGCCCCGCTAACGCTCCCTGTAGAGGTGTACGCTTGAGGCTCCAGGCAACGACCCAAATTAATAGCCAATTCGGTGCAATTCCCAGTAATTCCATCCCTGGTAAACGTGCGGGTAACACTATCAAGCAGAGAATAACCGAAGCAACAGTCACTACCCAATTCAAAATTTGGCGAGCCCAGGGGGAGAACTGAGAAACGTTGTTCATTGTTAATTGTTCATTGCTAATTGCTCATTGTTCATTGCATGAACCATGGACTATGAACCATTAACCATCAGACGCTAGAGATTCGGCTTTAGCTTGCCAACTAATGACTGAAGATTGGTTCACTCTGGATAAACGCTTACCCATTCCAGGTAACTAACGGGCGAAGTCAGCTCGATAACGGCTTCTGGCGCTGGACTTTTATCAAGGTTTACAGACTCCACTCGCCCCAACGGCAAACCCGGTGGAAAAAGTTGACTAACCGGTGAGGTTGAAACAGTATCACCGCGACGAACATCTGGCACCTTATCAAAGAACTGTAATACAGCTCGATTGGCACCTTGTCCTCGGATGAAACCCATGCTGCGACTACGGCTAATCACAGCACCCACTCGACTTGTAGCGTCGCTAATCAGCAAGACACGACTACTGTTGGGTGTCACACTAACAATCCGACCCACTAAACCACCCGGTGCCATGACAATATAGTTAACCTTAATGCCATCATTACTTCCTCGGCCCAGGGTTACCTGTTGCCACCAGTGGTCAGCACTACGCCCCACAATAGGAGCAACAATTCCTTTCTTATTCTGAGTTTTAGAATAATCTAGTAGCTCCTTGAGTTTTTGGTTTTGGCTTTCAAGTTCGACTAAGCGCTCTTGCAGCTCCATCACTCGCGCATTAGTAAGGCGCTCTTCTTTTGTAGGACCGACTTGAAAGGGACGAGTCATTAGCTGGTATGCCTCAAAGACTGCTGCCCCCTGGGTCTGACGAACCAACCAGGCAGCACTCAGTGTTAGTCCTCCCAGCACAATGGCTACCCCATGCCGGTCCCACCAACGACGTAGTATAAACATAGCTCTCTAGCAACGACCAGCGTTTAGCTGTCGTATTTGTTCTCGTGTTGCAGGTATAGGGCTTGTACAGTTAAGAGTAAAACTCCTCAAAGTCGAAATATGACTCACTGACCCTTACATATGGCGGGAACGTCCACTGAACACCCGCTCTAACTGTTTGAAATTCTCCAAAACTCGACCGGTTCCTAAAACTACGCAGCTCAAGGGATCGGCGGCTACATGAGTCACAATTCCAGTTTCATGACTGATGAGTGTATCCAGCCCTTTCAATAAAGCGCCACCACCTGCTAGCATGATGCCTCGGTCAATGATGTCCGCCGCTAATTCTGGAGGTGTCCGCTCTAGAGTGCGCTTCACCGCGTCAACAATGACTGAAAGCGGTTCTGACATACTCTCGCGGATTTCCGGTCCCTTGATGGTAACGGTTCGTGGCAACCCAGAGAGCAGGTGCAAGCCCCGCACCTCTAAGTTAGCATCATCATCGTGATGAGTCGGGTAAGCCGAACCGATCTGAATTTTGATTTCTTCAGCCGTGCGCTCCCCGATTACCAGGTTATGCACTTTTTTCATGTACTGGGTAATCGAGTCACTCAGTTCATCTCCGGCAACCCGCACGGATTCACTCAAGACCGTCCCCTGCAAACTGAGCACGGCTACTTCAGTCGTGCCACCACCAATATCAATAATCATGTTGCCTGTTGGCTCGGCTACAGGTAGCCCAGCACCAATGGCAGCTGCCACAGGCTCATCTATTAAGTAAACATCTCTTGCCCCTGCTTGAGACGCGGCTTCCATGACCGCCCGTCGTTCGACGCCCGTCACACCACTAGGAATGCCAATAACAATCCGAGGTGAAACCAACGTTCTGCCTTCATGAACCCGCCGGATAAAGTGCTTGAGCATTAATTCAGCGGTATCAAAGTCGGCAATCACACCATCGCGGAGAGGACGAAGAGCAACCACATTACCTGGGGTTCTGCCCAACATTTTTTTTGCATCCTCACCCACGGCTAGTGGAACTTTCATGTCTTGGTCTATGGCGACAACAGACGGCTCTTGCAGAACAATGCCTTTGCCGGATACGTATACTAAAGTATTAGCAGTACCCAGGTCTATACCCATGTCCCGTGATAGGGAAAAGCGACTGAAAAAACCCACTCGTTTCTACGCCCCCAAAGTCAAATGCTGCTGTATACGACCGAAATGTAACTGAACCGTAACCGATGTGGATTCTATTACGTTTCTTGTGCTGAGTCTAGTGAGGTAAAGCAATTCATTATCAGAAATCATCAACAACCAAGCTGAAACTATCATTCAGGTAAGGCTATACCTCATCCGGGAGAAAGTTAAATTCAGTATATTCGTTTCTTATTTAAAGTTTTGGTTAAGCTTTCAATCGTTCTTCATTGTTCGAGTGCTCTAAATTCGCTAAAGTAGATTTGCTAGATAAGTACAAGTGTACTAAAAACGTATGACTCTGAATGTTGTCAATTTAGTCGGTCGTGTGGGTGGAGACCCAGATGTGAAGTATTTTGAGTCGGGCAAGGTTAAGTGTAGATTAACGTTAGCCGTGAACCGTCCGACCAGTAAAAGTGATCAACCTGATTGGTTCAATCTGGAGTTGTGGGGGAAGACGGCAGAACTGGCGGCTAACTATGTTCGCAAGGGAAAGTTAATTGGGATACAGGGCTCTCTGAAAATTGAACGATGGAGCGATCGCACGACAGGAGTAGAGCGTTCATCCCCAATCATTCAAGTAGACCGCCTAGAGTTCTTAGGCTCTAAACGAGACGAAGATACTAATGTAGTAGATAGCTACAACGATACAGAATTTTAAGCCGTTTGAGTTGTAGCGGTGCAGGTTTAACTGTAGTCTTCTACCCAGTTTGGCACAAGCCCCCTCTGACTCAGTACGGCCTTCTGAGCTAGTCGCTAATCCCAGCACTAGTAGCTGATTTGCAGTGTAACAGACGCCTGCACCTGTTGCTCACCGCCAATTACCGGGGTGTCAGCCACTTTGCTGGCAAAGGCATCCCTCTCTACGAGTGGCATCGGCGGGGGGGGTGTAGCGTTGTTGATTTGAATACTGACAATGTCTTTGCGCGTGAGATTTAGGGCACTCAAAACGGCATCCGCTTGCTGTTGGGCGTCTTGGGTGGCTTGGCGCAGAGCTTGTTGTTGAGCCGCTGCGATCGCCTCATCGGAGGCTGTAAAACTAACACCATCAATCCGTGTAGCGCCAGTCTTAACAGTATCGTCTAAGAGCTTACCGGCTTGTTCGATAGGGGTACGAAAACTCACGGTATTCGTAGCCGAATATCCCGTTATGCGCTGTACGTTGTTCTCGTAGTTATAGACGGGATTAAGCCGGATGCCCGTCGTTTGTAATTTTTCCACATTACGCGATCGCAGCAACTCCACCACAGCCGAAGAGCGGCGTGCCACGTCTTGCTGCACCTCGGTAGCTGTTTTGCCTTGAACCTCAACGCCTAGCTGAACTTGGGTCTTCGTGGTTGGAATTGATTCGACACCACGCCCCGTTACAGTTAGGGTCCGCAGCAGTTTTTCTTGGGCAAGCGCTGGGTTGGTCAACATTAGAGTTAGAAGTCCTACCATTAAAGAAATAGTTGGCAATCGCAGCTCCTTTTGGTCACGGGAGCGAGAAAGTAACGTTTGATTCATGCCAGAGATTCTCCTAATTTGAGGTGGGGGTAGAAATCAAGCTAAATTTTCCTGACCTAGAGGTTTTATGCTTGTGGTATTGTCATCATTTTTGGGGTCTTTCTTGAGCCATGAAACTACGTTTTAGGCTCAACTTATCGTTGGCTTATACTTTGGCACAATAAGCCATTAAACGTTTCAGTAGTTACAGTTTTAGCAACCAAGCTAAATTGGCTTTCTTTCATCAAATAATGTGGTACTTCGTCGGTGACCTTGTGATTTTTGCCACTCCCAACCGACTACTTAACACCTCTTCAATAACTGTTTCTTAGCAACCGATGGCCTACTGGTTACTTAAAAGCGAACCCCAAGAGTATTCCTACACCGATTTAGAGCGAGAGGGACGTGGCGTTTGGGATGGCGTTAAAAATCCTCTAGCGCTCAAATACCTCCGTACTTTGCAACCAGGGGACCAAACATTCATTTATCACACGGGTAAAGAACGGCAGATTGTAGGAATTGCCGAAATCTTGACATGTCCTTACCCTGACCCCAAATTAGATGATCCCAAGCGTGTGGTGGTGGAAATCCGGGCCGTGCGATCGCTCCTTCAACCTGTAACCTTGGTGCAGCTCAAGCAAGAAAGTTACTTTACTGGCTTTGAACTCATCCGCCTGCCTCGGCTTTCTGTCGTCCCCGTGTCTACTGAACATTGGCAGCGCATTCTGCATCTAGCAGGTGAGTAACCTTTGCAGCTCGTTTGGAACGGCAAGGCGAATCCAACAAAAGAAAGGCTTGATTGTGTTAAGAAGCTTGTAGAGTAGAAAAAATGATTTTTTCTCACCAAATGGCTGATACAACAGTCTGGATAAGCTTCCTCCACCCGATTCACCTGCTTTGCGCGTTAGAGACTCACCCGCTTTTGCTCGCCCAGACAACTGCGAACCAAGCAGAAAGCGAGAGCCTGATACTGGCAGGCGTACTCCTAAGTTTGGTCGTGATTTTCTTCGCCAGCAAACTGGGTGGTGAGATTTGCGCTCGACTAGACTTGCCACCTGTACTCGGTGAACTCGTAGGCGGTGTAGTCGTTGGGGTTTCGGCGCTGCATCTGTTGGTTTTCCCCGAAGCGGGTGCAGATGTCAGCCACTCCTTGCTAGTGAACTTTCTTAGCAGCACGGCGGGTTTGAGTCCAGAAGCAGCAGTTTCAGTCTTTCAAGCGCAAAGCGAGGTCATCTCTGTCTTAGCCGAACTAGGCGTGGTGATTCTGTTGTTTGAAATTGGACTGGAGTCCGACCTTAAAGAACTCATCCGTGTAGGCCCGCAAGCAGCTGTTGTCGCAGTGGTTGGGGTAGTGGTTCCCTTTAGTGCTGGTACGGCTGGGTTAGTTTATTTATTTCACATTCCTGCTATTCCCGCGATTTTTGCGGGCGCAGCTCTGACTGCCACCAGTATTGGGATTACCGCTAAGGTTCTCGCAGAAATAGGTCGTTTAAGTTCTCAAGAAGGCCAAATTATCATTGGTGCGGCGGTTCTGGATGACGTACTTGGTATTATCGTCCTAGCAGTTGTTGCGAGTCTTGCGAAGACGGGTGAAATTGCGATCGCTAACGTCATCTATCTGATTATCAGTGCAGGTGTCTTCCTGGTCGGCGCAATTTTGCTGGGCCGCTTTTTAAGTCCCTATTTTGTTGCCTTAGTCAATGAAATGAAAACTCGCGGTCAGTTGTTGCTGACGGCACTCATCTTTGCCTTTATTTTGTCTTATATTGGCGCTGTTATTCAACTAGAGGCAATTTTGGGAGCTTTTGCGGCGGGACTCATCCTTGCTGAGACCGATAAACGCCGGGAATTGGAAGAACAGGTAATTCCTATTGCCGACATGCTAGTACCGATTTTCTTCGTAACGGTGGGGGCAAAAACGGATTTAGGAGTTCTCAACCCAGCGGTTCCTAGTAATCGAGAAGGCTTGACCCTGGCAATTTTCCTGATTGGGGTCGCAATTCTCGGTAAGGTAGTTACTGGTCTATTCGTATTCGGTCAACCTAAAATCAACCGACTCGCCATTGGTGTGGGGATGATTCCTAGAGGCGAAGTGGGGCTAGTTTTCGTAGGTGTAGGCTCGGCAAGTGGTGTCCTATCACCAGCCACTGAGGCAGCGATTATCATGATGGTCATTTTGACGACCTTTGTCGCACCTCCTTTGCTGCGATTTGTGTTTCAGGAGCCCGAGTCGGAGACTGCACCTTCAGAACTCCTGACCCTAGACAGTACTAGCCCAGACTCGGCGACTGTTGAACCAACGCCTCACCGACAGGAGTTACCTCAGGAAGTTGAAATGATGCAGGAACCCAATAAAAACCCGTAGAAACTGTACACAAGAGAGGCGAATCTCGCCTCTCTTGGCACACTCATCCTGCTGAAATTCATCTTCAAGAGCGCAGATCCAATCCATATTTTTAGATTTGGAAAAACCTGTGTATACTATTTCTCCTGAAACTTAAATTGAAAAGTCTACGTCCCTTGAGGTTGACTGTCTTGAGCAGACAAATGCCCATTGGTCTGCATCGTTGGGTGCGGCAAAAAAAGCTTGAGTCAGAGTTAGAACCATCGCCGTTAGAACTCATGGAACTGTCTGGACAAATGGGAAGAAAAGTGAATGAAGTGTTCATTTCCTAACCTTCCTCAGCTTGGTTGATTACCAAACGGCTCTTGCGATGCAGCACCATGCTTTTAATAGGAGCAATTATTGTGAAATTTCGCTGGCTACTGCTACTTCCCAGCTTTTTGATAGTTTTTCTTTTTTCATCTGCCGCACAAGCGCGTGAACTTCTATCGTGGCGTTTTGATAGCAATCAGAACCGACTAGTGTTTATCACGGACAGTGGGGTTCAACCTAAGGCTCTGCTGATGTCAAATCCCACAAGGCTGGTCATTGATTTGCCGGGGATAGATCTGGGACGGCCTACGGCTAATCAACGACTCAGTGGGGCGATTCGGGAAATCCGAGTGGGGCAACCGGACAACGAAACCACTCGGATTGTGGTTGAGTTAGCGCCAGGTTACACCCTCGATCCCAAAGAAGTAAAATTCCGGGGGCTATCGCCAACTCAGTGGACGGTTCAATTACCCAAGCCTGAACGGATAGGGTCTTCACCCGATTGGCCGCCAGGGAGACCCCCTCTACCTCCCTCCAATCGACCGTCGAGGAATCAATCCTCACAGAAACCTCCTCTGTTGGAAATACCCACTCGAACTGTTGCCACATCAGACACGGGTAACTTGGCAACCATTCAGGCCGTTGAACTGGCGGAAAATCAAACTCAGCTTTTGATTCGGGCTGACCAAGCGGTGAGAGCTAATACCAGTTGGGACGCGATCGCCAAGGCTTACCGAATTACTATCCCATCTGCTCGACTGGCGGAACAAGTAAAGGGACCCCAACTCAGGGCTGATAGTCCTCTTTCACGGGTACTGTTGCGGCAACAAGACTCACGGACCGTTGTGATTCTGGTGCAGCCCGGTACAAATGTCCAAATTGGAGAACTCAATCAGCTGAATAACCAGCTTTTGGCGCTGCAATTGAGACCCTCACAACCCGTAACTTCGCCTATCAGCTCGATTCCTGTGCCGCAGCCTGAGCGGAGTAGTCCGAGACTGCCTCCTGCAATCAATAATCCATCAGCGTCATTACCGCGTGTCCCGAAAGGGCGTATTGTAGTGATTGTCGATCCGGGACATGGTGGCAAAGACCCTGGTGCAATCGGTCTTGGGGGATTGCGAGAGGTAGATGTTATCTTACCGATCGCGCAACAGGTGGCGTCGCTTTTGGAGCAACAGGGTATCCAAGCTGTGCTAACACGGAATTCTGATTACTTCGTGGATCTAGCACCACGAGTGGTTATGGCTGAGCGGGCAAATGCTGACTTATTTGTCAGCATCCATGCTAATTCAATTGGCCCAAACCGCTCGGATATTAGTGGCTTAGAGACGTATTATTACTCCAATGGTCAGCGCCTTGCCCAGACAATCCACAATAATATCTTGCAAAGTCTGGATATTAAAGACCGCGGTATCCGACGGGCGAGGTTTTATGTCCTCAGGAAGACTTCAATGCCATCGGTTTTAGTAGAAGTTGGTTTTGTCACGGGACGAGAAGATGCAGCCAAACTGTCCAACCCGACTTATCGGGCTCAGATGGCACAAGCGATCGCTCGTGGTATTCTCCAGTACATTCAGCAGAGTAGTTAATTTCTCCTATCAAAAACATTGGTGTCCAACTTTTCCACCTCCTACCCCAGAGATGCTCACGGACAAAATCTGTCCGACTCTAACACGACGGACTCCTCCTTGGGGGAACGTCTAAAAGATGCCTTGACAGCAAACGAAGAACCCCAGCAGCGTCGTATTGGTGTTTTCGACAGTGGTGTCGGTGGCCTCACTGTTTTAAGAGAACTGTACCGACAACTGCCGAACGAATCGATTCTTTACTTTGCTGATACAGCGCGTCTACCCTACGGAACCCGATCAGCGGGTGAAATTGTACAGTTCGGCTTTGAGATTTTAAGCTGGATGGTGCAACAGGGTGTCAAGATGGTCGTTTTAGCCTGTAATACAAGCGATGCCCTAGCTCTCGAAACCTTACGGAGTGAGTTTGACCTACCCATTTTAGGGCTAATTTTACCGGGAGCCCGTGCAGCCGTTCAACAAGGCCGTCGCATCGGAGTGATTGCCACTCCAGCGACAGCGGCTAGCAATGCTTATCGGCGTGCCATCACAGAAATCGAGGCAACGGCACAAGTCTGGCAGGTGGGGTGTCCAGAATTTGTGCCGTTAGTCGAGCAAAACCGGGTGGATGACCCCTACACGACCGAAGTAGCACAGCAGTACTTGGAGCCTCTACTCCAGCAGCAAATTGATACTCTGATCTATGGCTGTACTCACTATCCGCTTTTGGCTCCCGTTGTGCGAAGCATCCTGCCAGCAGATGTTCAACTCGTTGACCCAGCAGTTCACGTTGTTGCCGCTACAGCGCAAGAACTTGATTTATTAGGAGTTAAGAATAATCGGGCACCGCTACCGACTCGTTTTTGTGTCAGCGGTTGCCCTCAACAGTTTGCTAAACTCTCTGTGCAATGGTTGGGCTGCACTCCATCTGTGGAAAAGGTCTATCTCCCGGCTGTATCCCCTCCGGCAGCGGTATCACTAGAACCAGTGGATTGATACTAAGTCGGGTTTAGACCTATCATTAGTCTTATAGGACGAACCAGGGAGGCAAGGGGAGCCATTATATCAGGGACAGAGCCACTGTTCGCGCCGACTTTAAGGAGATTGCACTAGGTTTCGACTTCAAACCAAGTGCTTTGTCGGCTGGCTGCACATGCGGCTCTGAGTGCAGCGGAAGCTAACCCAAAGAAGGCGTTGGCGGTCTTCCCAAGGCGGCGTGAGCCTACGTGAGAAACTGCTGACTAGGGAAAAAACAGCAGCTTGTCACTCCTAATAACTTCATTAAATTATTTAAGGTAAACTACTGGCTTCTTGAATGCTCGGCGGTGGCGATCCAGAAGGAGGTAACTCCTGGGAGGCGAAGGAGGCTGCACCACTCACCTGAAGCGACCAGCGCTCAACTTCATCATTCGTCTGAGGGGCCGGCTCGGTTGATGCATGAGCATAAGCGTCGGTTAAAGAGTTGTCTACATATCGAGAATTCTTTATCGTTCGCTGCGCTAGAGTCAATAGCAGATAAATGGTTACCAGATAACAGGTAGCCAGCACAGGAATAATCACAGGCATATCCATGCAAATCATAGTCTGGACAAGGGGGAGGGAAAGGGAGATTCAATACAAATTCTCAAAAGCAGCGTCCCCAAACTTCTGATGAATTTTGGACACTGTCGGCATAATAATTTTTAGGGAGACAAAGCTCTGTTCCCTTAAACTTCTCTATTCGCTTACAGTACAGTCCAATCGACCATACTAAAAGCTATTGCTTCGAGCAGAATCTCTGTCAAGCCGGAAGTTTTTTTTCATGATTTGTGACAAATGACCCGTCTCAGTGATATAACTGAGGCGGAATCCAAACGACTAGGTATCTTCTATCTACCTAAGGCGTATATACCGTCGGTGTAAGTGATTGATAACCCTTACTACCTTGGAATCAATATATCTATTAATTTTTTCAAACCCTTACTATTTAGCTTAACACAAGAATTCTGGCGAACTGCACTAATTTCTTCATGGACTTAATATGTTGATACAAATTCTGGTATTACGCTTAGATCGTGCCATTAGTCAGACAAAGCTTCCCCTGTAGGGGACGCTTCGCCTAGAATTAAAGAAAGAAATTGTAAACTTTCGTAACCTAACTCTGAGTCGGTTGATCCATGACCTCAGTTACTTCCCTTTTTGCCCCTGTAGAAGCAGACCTGCGCCTACTGACCGAGAACTTAAAGAACCTGGTTGGTGCCCGTCACCCCATACTCTATGCCGCAGCTGAACATTTATTCGGGGCGGAGGGAAAACGGGTCAGGCCAGCGATTGTGCTTCTCGTTTCGCGAGCTACGATGCTCGACTCTGACATTACTTTGCGTCATCGTCGGTTGGCAGAAATTACAGAGATGATTCACACAGCCAGCTTGGTGCATGATGATGTTGTGGACGAGTCGGAAGTACGCCGCAATGTCCCCACCGTCAATAGTTTGTTCAACAACCGTGTGGCGGTGTTAGCTGGAGATTTCTTGTTCGGTCAGTCCGCTTGGTATCTCGCTAATCTCGGTAACTTAGAGGTTGTCAAGCTGCTCTCAGAAGTGATCAAGGACATGGCAGAGGGCGAAATCCAGCAAGGGCTGAATCGATTTGATACTACCCTGACGATGGAAGCCTACTTAGAGAAGACTTATTATAAAACAGCGTCGCTCATGGCGAATAGCGCCAAAGCCGCCGGGGTACTGAGTGGTGTCTCCCAGGAGGTAGCGGAAAACTTGTACGACTACGGGCGTAATTTGGGGTTAGCCTTCCAAATTATCGATGATATTCTAGACTTCACGGGTTCGACAGAAGCCTTAGGTAAGCCTGCGGGGTCGGATTTAATTAGTGGAAATCTGACAGCACCCGTTCTATTCGCCTTGGAAGAAAAACCCTACCTGGAGGTGTTTATTGAGCGAGAATTTGCTCAACCGGATGATCTTCAGCAAGCGCTGGCTCTGGTGAAGGAAAGTAAAGGCATCGAACGTTCTCGCACCTTGGCGGCAGAACATGCCCAAATGGCGGTACAAAGCTTGTCTGTTCTGAAACCTTCAGTCTCTACTCAAGCGTTGCTCGACCTAGCGGACTACGTTTTGAGTCGCGTGTACTAGCGCAAAAACAGCGAACTTATCACCCAAAACTTGTAAGTTGTACAGGTTAAGCTAGCCTTGGAGTGGGAAAAGCGCCGTACTTGACGAGAGATTATCACTTCTTTACATAATATTGACAAGGTCAAACAACAGTAAGTACGTTTACAGGAACTGCCTAAGTGGTCAGGAGGCACGTCAAGTTTCGTTGCAAATCTTAACGTTGAGATAGCCACTCCCGTGAGTTCGAGCCACAATAGCAATGGGTCAATTCAGAAATCACTTCAACGACGCCAAAACAAGGTGGTAAGTTGGAGAAGAGAGTCAATCCAGTTCCTAGTGCATCCAGGCCAAAATCACCCATCAGTCCTGATGAGGAGACAAGGTAAGCACGGGGGAATAAACTTAAAAGGTACTTTCGGTGAACAGGCGAGAAACTTGCGCCCTACCGCATTAGTACCTCCTTACTTGTGGTTCAGGGCTTAATCGGCCTGTTGCCACCGGGAGCGAACCAGGGGTGAATCGACTGGCTACAGGGGAGGAAAGGGCATTTACCAGGCTAGACGGTTGATTTGGCACTAGCCAAAGACAAGGAGGCTCTACCAAGCTCAGGAAAGGACGAATCTACCATCTAAATTCACCGTTTGGCAAGAGGTACTCAAGCGATATTTGGGGGAAGGTTGCTAGGATATGACCTAGGTACGGACTGACTATGTTGCAGCTGTGTGGAAATTAAATTTTGCAGGTCATCTCGACGTACCTCTATACCAGCTGTTAGATTACCGGGTGTATCAAAGAAAACTGTACTGGAGACAGTCTCTAGCGCCAACATCTGGAACAAAATGTGAGTGACGGGTATCGGCGCAGCGAGGATTTGAGGGTCAGAAACTGATTGAAAGTCAGTCGCGTCTTTGAGAGTAGAAAAGGCATAAATGACGTTTTTCTGAACCTCGGGTTGAGTGCGATTACTGAGTGTTGTGATCACCCAACCCTCGTCGAGAGTTTGGAGGATGTAATACTCTGAATGCCGCAGTTGACTGGCTAAGAGTTTGAGTACGGGTGCGATCGCTGCAATTAGGTTGGGCGTCGTCCCGTCTTGTGGTGCATGATCAACCAGGAATTGAATTTGTTGGTCTAAGTCCATGAAACGCAAAGGAGAGCAATAGTGCTGATAGCTGATATATGAAGTCTAAACCTAGATCAAATTGGTTGTGCGTGCATGAATGATAGGGTCTTTGATAACTAATGAAAATCATGAGGGAAGTCTGCCAGGGCGTGGAAGCAATTTTTCTGCTGCTGTATAACGAATTCCGGCAGTCCATTCGAGCGTCTGAGCAGAACTGTCGGGATGTAGCAGCTCGTTTAGCAGACGAAGTCAGTCGAATCTGTAACGAGAGTAGTCGGATTCAGACTTCTGGAGATGTTGAGAGTTGGGCGCATACCCTGGCAACCCATCGCCTCAAGCAAGTCTTAAGCTACTATAAACTGGGGTCACAGCGGGGACGGGTCGAGCTTCAGAGTACTCTGAGTGCGATTGTTTACCGTTACATTACACCTCCTCAGACAGCCGCTAGTTACCAAGCGCGGCTCACCTTAATTGAAGATTTCTTACAAGGGTTTTACGTCGAAGCGTTAAATGCCTTTCGGCGGGAAAATTTGATTGATGCCAGTTATCGTCCGCGAACCCTTCTAGAACTGGCGGAATACATGGCTTTTACCGAGCGTTATGGCAAGCGACGGATTCCCTTACCCGGTCGTCGCTCGCAGCAGCTGATCATTTTACGAGCGCAAACTTTTTCTCAGCAACAACCCCCAGAAACGTCGGTTGATATGGACACCGCCGCTGAGGGAGCAACACCGGAGTCGGACACCAACTGGAACGATGCGGCGATCCAGCAGGTGCGAGAAATGATGGTAGCGTCTGAACCGGAACCCCTAGAAGCGAGTCTTCGGGACACGGTGATTGAGGAATTACTGACCTATCTAGAAGAACGCCAGCAGAGTGATTGTGCTGACTACTTCACGCTGCGCCTGCAAGACCTTCCCACGAGCGAAATCGAAGAGATTTTAGACCTCACCCCTCGCCAGAGAGATTACTTGCAGCAGCGCTTTAAGTATCATCTGATACGGTTTGCCCTCTCTCACCGCTGGGAACTGGTTCATCAGTGGCTCGAAGCGGATTTGGAACGGAATCTCGGTCTAACCCCCTTGGAGTGGCATCGGTTTCAGAGCCAGATTAATGCGACGCAGAAAGAATTACTCGAACTCAAGCACAAAGGTCGCTCAACGAGTGAAATCGCCCAAGCCTTAGGTTGTACGGTCACCCAGGTGGAAAAACGATGGTTTAAGTTACTTGAAATTGCCTGGGATATTCGCAATAGTTCAGTATCCGGATCTGGTGCATCTCAAGATGAATAGTGACATGGATAATAACTCGGACTCCTTATATAACCGCTTAATTGAGTGGTTACTAGAAGAGCCCACTCCCGCTGCTTCATCCCCGGCAGAGGAACATGCAGATACCGCTGTCCCTCCCAAGGAGGCGACAGCAGCGGATTCCGAATTGGAGCAAAATAACCCACTTGATTTAGAAGACTTGAACATTGCACCTTTCAACACCAACGAAGCGGACTATGACCGCACATGGGCAAATTCGGGAGATATCCTTGCTCGTGAGAACGATGAACTGGGCGGTTTAGACCGCCCTTACCACTTGGGAGAAATGCCGACCGTGCAAAACCGTTTCCAGGCAATTTTAAAACGCCGACTCAAAGTTGAAATCGAACGTCATCCCCCCTTGTTTCCCTGGGAGACCGACCTTTGTGACTACGAATCTGATTTTTCTGACGCTGTGACCGATAGTTGGGTTCCGCCCGTGCGCTTGTGGATGCCCCAGCTTTTTAATCTTTCTCTACCCGTTGCTTTACCAGAAAACGTTTTAGCACAACTTTTAGATGCCTGTTGTGAGGCGGTGTATTCCAGGCGCCAACTGGGAGCCAAACTTGTCAATGCGGTGGAGAATTTATTCCCCGACCAATTCCAATCGCTCAACCAATTAGCAGGAATGGTCCTGCTGTATCCAGCCCGTTCCCCGGAACGGTTACAATCCTTACCGGGAACTTACGAAGCCGCTGCGACTGAGCAAAAAATGACGTTAGCTCTGTTGGCGGCTAAAGAGATTATCAGTGCCCTGACTGTTCCGATTTCTCGGACTCAGACACCGGTTGAGCGACAGTGGCAGACTGCCGCAGGTCTTGTCACCGTGCAAGCCGACTATCAGATCCAAGACGGAGTGCCTAAACTGCGCGTCACGGCTCGTTTGCCACGGGGGGGTAGCTTGACCCTGCGAACTCCTCAGGCATCGGCTAGTACACAGCGCATCTATCCCGGTTATCTGAGTGTCGAGTCCTTTGATTTACAGCCCAACCAAACCTATCCGTTAGAAATCCGTTTCCATGATTCGGAACAGACACCCTTAATATTCGCCATTTGCCCAACTACATAAGCTAAAACAGATTTAAGCGACTTGCTTTAAATCTTGATAAGGTGAGTCCTTAGTCCTGAGTCATTAGTTTTTATACTAATGACCAACGACTAATGACCAATTGACGAATGGGCTATGTCTAACTTCTCTGGAATGCGGCAACTACGACGTCTACCCGTTTTCGGTCAGATGTGGCAGCGTCTAGAGGCCAGGTCGGTTCCTGAGACGGAAGATTCGATTTGGCTGCGGGTGTTGGTGCAGGCACTGGTGATTATTGGGATTATCGCCACAGACCTTGCGGCGGAAACTCAGATGAGCTTATGGGCTGTTCCACTGAGTATTGTTGGAGCAACCTGGAGTTGGTATCGTCGGCGCGATCGCAACATCACGCTCAAATTTTTGCTGGCGATTGGGATGTTGCTAGCCATGGGGGCATTCTTTGGCAACTTGTTAGGGCAGCTCAACGATACCCGCTTGGTTCTAGCTGAGTTATTAATTCAGCTGCAAGTTCTTCATAGCTTTGACTTGCCTCGCCGCAAAGATTTAGGGTATTCGATGGTCATTGGGCTAATTTTGTTAGGTGTCGCTGCTACCCTAAGTCAGACGTTCACCTTTGCTCCGCTGTTAGGTGTATTTTTAGCGCTCGCCCTTCCTGCCCTTGTCCTAGACTATCAGTCACGCTTGGGTCTGTTGAAAAGACAGCAGCCCCGTAACTCCTCACGCTTAGCGCTTAACTCCTCACCCCTCTCTGTTCAGCGTCTAGGTATATTTCTGTTGGTGATCATTGGGCTGGGACTGGCAATTTTTGCCTTGATGCCTCGCTTTCCCGGCTATCAGATCCAAACCTTTCCCGTGAATGCGCCCGGAAATTTGGCTGACCGAAGTTTTGATAGCAACAGTCGGGGTGGCATTATCAATCCTGGGTACGTGCGTCGCGGCAACGGCAACAATCGTGCTGGTGGTGGCGGACAAGATGACGCAACCGGAGCGGGTCAAATGGATGACACGTTCTACTACGGCTTTACCAGCAAAATGAACCAAAACCTGCGGGGAGCACTCAAGCCGAAAGTCGTCTTGCGAGTGCGCTCCCAAGCACCAGGATTTTGGCGGGTGCTGGCGTTTGATCGCTATACCGGCCAGGGATGGGAAATCTCGCGAGAAAAAAACGTGGAGCGGATTAATCGACCGGAGTGGTCGTATCGATTTTTCCTCCCTTACAACTATACAGCTGAGCAAACACAACAGGTGGTACAAAGTTACACTGTAGTCTCAGAACAACCGAACCTCCTACCGGCATTGACCTATCCTCAGCAACTTTACTTTCCGTCGCGGGAAATTGAGGTAGACGCAGAAGGCAGCTTACGAGCGCCGGCTAGCTTAATTGAAGGACTCACCTACACGGTAATTTCCGAAGTGCCTTACCGGAACCGCACCCTGCTGCAAAAGGCATCTACTAATTATCCAAAGCCTATAGAAAAATACTATCTGGACATTCCTGCCCAAATTGCTGAGAAAGTCCGCAACCAAACCGAACAACTCTTAGCCACCTCACCCAATCCCATTACTTCACCTTATGAGAAAGCGCTGTATTTGGCTCAGGCTCTCAAACAACGCTACTCACTCCCAAAAGACCCCTTTCACCTGCCCACTTTAAAAGAAAACGAAGACTTGGTGGAAGCGTTTCTTTTCAAATACAAAGGCGGTTACCCAGACCACTTTTCCACCGCGCTGACCATCATGCTGCGCTCTATTGGCATCCCAGCGCGACTGGTTGCGGGTTTTGACACGGGTGAATTCAATCCCTTCACAGGTTTTTACATTGTGAGAAACACCGACGCCTATGCCATGACGGAGGTGTATTTCCCCAAATACGGTTGGTTTGCCTTTGACCCAATTCCGGGGCACGAACTGATTCCCCAAAGTATTGAACAGACGGAAACCTTTGGGGTTTTGCGGCAGTTCTGGCAATGGGTGGCCGGTTGGTTACCCACACCCGTTACCAATTTTGTCAGCCAGGTGTGGAATTGGATGATTGGTTGGGTACTCCGATTAATTTGGTGGATTTGGGGGATTGTGTCCAACGGTTGGGTTGGTTTTTTCACCGGGTTGATTTTAGCGATCGCTCTGGGCTTCTTGAGTTGGTTAGGCTGGAATCAATGGCGAACTTGGCGCTATCGCCGATGGCTGGGTAGCTTACCTCCGATGGAGAGTCTTTATCAGCAAATGCTGACAGTTTTAAGTACCAAAGGGTACAAAAAGCATCCAGCACAAACTCCCTTAGAATATGCCAGAGTGTCACGTCAGCACCATTCATCCACTGCGACCGAAGTAATTGATGAAATTTCTCAAGCTTATGTTAAGTGGCGATATGGCAACGAAACACCCAACCTGAAGCATTTGCGACAGCGACTCAGGAATTTGAGCAAGAGTAGTCAGTCGTTCAAGAGTCGTGATAGAAGGCAATAAACCTCAACTCCAGTAATAGGGAATGGGAAGAACTATTCCCCATTCCCTATTACTCCTTATTTATTACCAGTAAAAGTAAAATTCTGTATTCTAATTTTTTCTGCTCCAGAGTTGCCGATTAATAAGTAAATGGTCGCTCTAGTTTGAATTCAATTCATAAGGCATTTCACCCCCCATATCATGTCAGGTTAAACATCCGTAATTATTACAGACGGAGAGACACAGAGACGGGGAGAGGTTTTTATCGTGGGCCATCATCCTGACTTGATATTACTTAAGACGTGTAGGATACCTGAGCTTTAGGTATTTTTCCTTGACTAAAGTGGCATGAGAGATAGCAGAGCGTGTACACTAAGTCATGACCTGCGCTGTGAATCTACCCAAACAAGACCTGTAAAGTTTAAAGGTTAATAATTGGTACTTTCTGTAAGATTCAGGCGTCAGTTCTGTTAGTACTAGGAAAAGGGGTAGCCGTTTGTGATTTTCGTTGGTGTTGGTGATAGCGTTCACATTAGCATTCGCGTTTGCGTAGCAGGCGTGTGGTGTGCAAGAGAATGCAATCATGCACGAGCGAAGCGTTGCCTACCATGGTGCGGATGCAAGATACGCCTCTGACGAAAACAGCTTAGCAGTGAGGCTCAATCTTGGTGTAATCCAGGGTGCTAAGCCAAATTACTGAAAGTCAGTGCTGATTGTATAGAGCGTCCAAAGGAAATTGAAACAATATAACCTAGCTAGTCCTGTGTTTTGAGGGTTGTATCTATCATTAATGCCTCTACCAGGCGCGAATAAGTCTATCTAATCAACTTCTACAGTTGCTGCTGAAAGCTTCTGTAAAGTCGAAGCGATTGGTGCTGCGCCTTGGAGCAGATACGACATGCTCTTGAAGCCATTTTACTTCTGTTCTCAGAACCGTAATTGAGGTGCCTGACTAGGAGTGTTTATGTTTGAATGTTCGGAGCCTCTATTGTTTAACGGGTTACTGATACTCCACCAGCCTTGGTTACTTTGGACACCAGGGCTACTCTGGCTCCAGGTTCCTTCTCACACATTAATTGCCCTGTTTTATTACTCAATTTCCATCCTCCTCATTTATTGGATAAGCCAGCGCAAAACTGATGTAGGAAGCTTGATGTGGCTTGGGGTTTTTACTCTAGCTCAAGGCACCACTCATTTGATAGACGGATGGACTTTCTGGCATTCCAATTCTCAGTCCACTGAAGCCATTGAGACAATGACAGTGGTCATGGCATTACTCAGTGTGCCATTAGCCGTGCTGTTACTTCCTAAAGTCCTCATCCCACCTCGCGCCAATGAGCAAGCCTCGCTCAAGGTACTCGCGGAGTGTAATAGCGTTAGTGCAGCCTTTGTGGATAGCCCAACAAAAGTAATCCCCAACGATTTAACACGTTCTCCTAACAGAAACACTGGGCATCCTTGTTCAACTCACCCCGCTGAGTTAGAACAACGGTTTAAGGAACAGATAACTGCGCTGCCGCACAACATTGAAATTAGTTCTGCCTTTTTGGTCGCCCTAGATGCTAACGGCAGAATCATCGTGATGAATCAAGAGTTCCTCAAGGCTGTGGGTTATACCCTGGATGAGGTCTTGGGAACAGATTTCCTATTGATGTTTGCGCGTCATTCTGACCATAAATCACTCGTTAAACGTTTTAAGCAACTGGTGAAATTAAGGCAATCCGCGTTAACAGAAACCTGTGTGCTGACAAAAGAGGGTCGAGAAGTATGGGTGGAGTGGCGAGGAGGACCAATTTCCAAAGACAGTGGCGAACTGGATTTCTTTGTGTGTGTAGGAAGTGATATTACAGAGCGTAAGCAATTAGAAGAAAAACTGCGCAAGAGCGAGGCTCGTTATCGCGCCATTGTAGAAGAGCAAAACGAACCCATCTGTCGATTTTTAGCGGATGGTACGCTTACCTTTGTTAATGACGCTTACTGCCGCTATTTCGATAAAACCCGTGAAGAATTGCTGGGCAGTAGTTTATTTGAGATGATTCCCGACGAGGAACGAGAACGAACCCACAAGCATATTGCCAGCTTGAGTGCGAAAAAGGCAGTGGCGACCAGAGATTACCGACTTGTAAAACCTGATGCAGAGGTTCATTGGCTTCAGTGGACTGATCAAGTAATTGTGGGTTCACAAGGACAGGTGATGGAATTCCAGTCGATTGGACGGGACATTACCAAGCGACAGCTATCCGTGAAAGAAAGCTCTCGGTTAGCCTCTATGCCTCTGCTTGCCCCGAATCCCATTGTGGAAACGGATTTAGACGGTCGAGTCAGTTATTTGAATCCAGAGGCGCTGCGATTGTTGCCCGAACTCCCGAATATAGGAGTCCAACATCCGTTTGTGGCAGGAGTACTAGCCCTGACGAAGGTACTGCAACGCGATGGTTCGCTCCGGCGGGAGGTGAAAATTGGTGAGGTTTATTATGAACAGGTATTGCATTACCTGGAAGAAATTGGCTGCTTGCGGATTTATGCGTTTGATATTAGCGATCGCAAACAAGCCGAGAAACAATTAATTCATAATGCCTTTTACGACCAGCTAACAGGACTCCCAAACCGAGCCTTATTTATGGATCGTTTGAGGCAAGCGGTTCGACGAGCCAAACAGAACCGTAAACCTCTTTCACGAGGTCAATCCTATCAGTTTGCCGTACTATTTCTCAATCTCAATCGATTTAAGTTAGTTAACGACAGCTTTGGCAACCCTATTGGTGACCACTTACTCCAGATCTTCTCACTGCGTCTGCAAACTTGCCTGCGTCCTACCGATACAGTAGCCCGCTTGGCGGCTGACGAGTTTGCTATCCTCCTAGAAGGAATTCAGGATGTGAGTGACGCCATTCGAGTCGCTGAGTCCATTCATCAAACCCTGGCTTCTCCCTTTTACCTCAATGAGCGAGAAGTGTTCATGAGCGTCAGCATTGGTATTGCGCTCAATACATGTAATGACGACCAACCGGAAGACTTGCTGCGCAATGCTGACTTAGCAATGTATCGTGCTCGCTCACAAGGTAACGTCGGCTACGAAGTGTTTGATGCCGCCATGCAAGAACTTGCCATCGAACGATTGCAGATGGAGACAGACTTGCGGCGAGCGATTGAACGGCAAGACTTTCGGGTGTACTATCAGCCGATTGTGTCTCTTTCTACTGCCAGGATTATTGGGTTTGAAGCCTTGTTACGCTGGCAGCACCCAAAACGGGGTTTAGTCTCCCCTAATGAGTTTATTACCACAGCCGAAGAAACAGGACTCATTACCCCCATTGGTTGGTGGACATTGCGGGAAGCGTGTCGTCAGCTTTCCGAGTGGCAAGCGCAATTTCCGGCTGCTCAACCGTTGTCGATGAACGTCAATTTGTCTTGCAAACAGTTTACTCAACCCGATTTACTCGAACAAATCGACACCATTCTCCAAGAGACTCAACTGGCAGTTGGAAGCTTGAAGCTGGAAATCACAGAAAGCGTGGTTATGGAAAATCCTGACTGGGTCAAGGATATCCTGTTAGAGCTCAAGAAGCGAAATATCCATCTATGTATTGATGACTTTGGGACTGGCTATTCGTCGTTAAGTCGGTTACATCATTTTCCCATCAGCACCCTTAAGATTGACCGCTCATTTATTAGTCGCATCGGCGCACTAGGAGAGAATTCAGAAATTGTTCAAGCGATCGTGACACTCGCTCAAACCCTGAGCATGGATGTTGTAGCGGAGGGAATTGAGGTTTCCGAACAGATTTCACCCCTCCTCGCTCTGCAATGCGAATATGGACAGGGCTACTTCTTCTCTAAACCGGTGGATAGTGAGGCAGCAAGAGCACTACTGATGGCAGAACGGCAACAATGCAATGGGAAGGGAAAATAAGTCAAATCGGAAAGCTGGGGAATCTGGGGAAGAACAGGAGCTGGGGGAGAGGTTTCCATACCCATTCACTCAATGACTGCTACAAATTAATTCCCCTGGTGCTTTTAAGTTCTTTCATCCTTTTGAGCGTTTCTTCACCCATACAGGTAATACCGAAAGTAGGGTGAGTAAACTCAGTGCTAGGAAAAAAGGAAGGCGCTCGCCTCCCCGTAATGCTGCCTTTCCCGTCACTCCTAACCAGGCATAAGCCAATGTGCCGGGAATAATCCCAAAAAACGTACCAACGGTATAGTCAACCCAGCTGATAGGGGTTAAACCAAACAAAAAATTCACGACATTAAACGGAGAAATGGGGGTAAAACGCACTGCCAACACAAAAGCTAACGGTTTTTCGTTCACGGCTTGGTTGAACCGTACCAACGCTTCGTGATGTCCAAAGCGGCGCAGTGCCCAATTTCGCAGCAGGTAACGCGCCAGGTAAAAGGCTCCCAATGCTCCTAATGTGGCTCCCACCACCGACCAAAAAGTGCCCCAAGCCAAACCAAAGATGATACTACCCGCGATGGTAATGACTGTAGCTGGAAGCCCCAAAACCGTTGCTAGCGTATAAATGAGAACAAACAAACAGACAGCCCAATGACCCCATCTTGGTAACTGCTGTACCAAAAATTGCTCGTCAAACAAAGCTCTTGCAGGAGTGCAGCAGCACACTAGCACCAAACCCAAAAATGCGATCGCGATGTAAAAGCGAGGAGTTTTTAGGCGTCTTCTTAGCCCCATTCAATTTCCTTGGTATTTTTTAGCGGTATCCAGTTGAGTTATTTCGCCGTCGAGTTAGAATGTGATTTTTCAACCCGTTTTATGAGTCACGTTACAGCGAACTTTGCTCTGAACAATGCGTTCCGCCCAGGATTGATTCTGCTCGAGTGTAAGGATAATTTTTTTGAATGATTCGTCCTGTAGCTCTAAGACCAGATAATTCTTATCTTGAGTAACATACCAAAATTCTCGACCTCTAGAAGAGTAGTAAGTTCCCGCTTTAATTACTCCTGGTAATGCCGTGCCTGGAGCTCGGATTTCTGTCCAACTACTAGACGGTTGTTGGGTACTCACCTGTTCAATGTGTTCGAGGGGAATTTCAAAGGTTTTATCCCAGTTAAAAGCTAACAGTTGCTCGTACCATTCCAGCTCAATTCGCAGTATGTTACCGACCAGACTAAGATTCACGATCACACTCCTTTGTGCTGATCCAAGGCTTCTAGCTCAGGTGTAGCATGTGAATTACCAAGCGAGCTACTGCTACTAAACGTACAGATAACGATTGAGGTGTCGTATGGGTCGTGCTGCCAAACTCAAGCAACAACGTCACGTTCAACCCCAAGAGGGTTCAACTAGCACGCCTGCCAAAGCTCAGTATCTCCTTTTTGAACCCAAGAGCAAGAATTATTTAGCAGCTTCCGAGTCTTTAGGCGGAATGCAGCGCTTAGATTGGTGTCCTCATCCAGGTGGAGCGATCAAGTATGCCTCTTCCAGCCAAGCTCAAGCTCATGCCAAGCGGATTGTCAAGTACAGAGGATACACTTTGCAAGTCATGGAACTAACTACGGATGAAACCAACTATCAAGTAAAGCCCGTGGCGGAAATCAATCCTTAAACTTGTTCGATCTACCTTGCCTTTTCTTAATTTTTAATTTCTTCCGGACTCGAGTCTTGCCCACAGCTCCCCTAAAGAAGCATGGCATTTAACAACGAAACCGAGTTAAGTTTAGAAAGTAATTTAAACTCTGATATCCAAAAAGTTTCAGGATTGACTTATATCGCTGACTACATTTCGCCTGAGCAGCAAAATCAGTTACTCAAAATAATAGACCAACAGGAATGGTCAATCAAAGCCAACCGAAGAATTCAGCAATATGGATATCAGTATGACTATAAAAATGGTTCCTTTGTCTCATCAAGCTACTTAGGAACTTTACCGGATTGGGTACAGAGTATTGCCAACCGATTGGCGGATGATGGCTTAATGCCGAATATTCCCGATCAAGTCATTGTCAACGAATATCAACCCAATCAGGGTATTGTTAGTCATATTGACTGCACTCCTTGCTTCGGTAACACGATTATTACCTTAAGTTTAGGAAGTGCTTGTGTCATGGAATTTAGGCATCCTCAAACCCAAGAAACAGCTCGAATTTTGCTACAACCTAGAAGTCTGTTGATTTTTCAGGGAGAAGCTAGATATGTGTGGGAGCATGGTATTCTCGCCTGTGAGCAAGATAACTATCAAGGTAGAGAATTCGATAGAACTAGACGAGTTTCTCTAACGTTCAGGGAAGTTTTGTTTCCTTACAAGTGATTATTGATGGATGCCTTAAGTTCAGTTCAACTCCACTTGGGTGGAAACCAATGCTTCTAAACAGCGAGGGCTTTCACCTGCCCTGGCTGTTCCCCCAATTTAATTGAAGTGAGTTGAGTTGGTAACGATTAACTGACTGCCACTGATGCTGATTCCAAGGTTGCCACTAATTTGACCCCAAATTCCTGTTCAAAAACACCTTTTTTGTAATCCAAACTCCAAAGTTCCAAAGCGCAGTCATCATCAGCTCGGGAAGGAAACAGGCGCAGATGAAGTTCTTTTTCATGGGGTTTATACTCGCACTGCACCCTAGCAATCGCACCCATTTGACGCCGATCCAGCGCAACAGCCAATCGCAATAAAGCACTCAGTTGACAGACTAGCTGACGATGCTTTTTACTGGGCAAATTGCTAAAATTTTCATGCTTTTTCTTCGGAGTACTGCGACGATGGTAACGAGCAAGATTAGCAATCACTTCTATTTCAGCTTCTGTAAAGCCGAGAAGTTCACCGTAGCGAATCAGGTAATATGAGTGCTTGTGGTGAGCTGAATGATTCACATATAACCCGCAATTGTGCAATATTGCCGCAGCCCACAAAAGTTCTCGTTCTTCAGAATCCCACTGGTGAAGATACTCTTTGGTTTGGTTAAATAAACTCAGGGCAAAGTTAGCCATCCGCTCACTATAGTCCAGATTCACCTGGTATTTTTGGGCAATTTTTAGGACACTCCGTTCGCGGACTGAGCCTTGGTAGCGTAGTCGGTCTTCAATCAATCCGTGAGTGAGCATCCAATCAACGATGACGCCTTCTCGCAGTGCTCGTTCACCAATGGTTAACGACTCGACGCCCAACAAGGTCATCGCTTCCACTAAAATGAGGGCACCGGCTAGAATGATTTCTGAGCGTCGGTCTGACATCCCCGGAAGGGCTGCCCGTTCGATGCAATTCATCGACGCTAAGCGCTTGACTATGTCTTTGAGGTCTTTGCGGCTGAGTTGGTAGCCATTGAGGGTATTTGGTACTACACCTAGCTTCTCGCGCGCGTGCAGGGTTGCCAATGTCTCAATAGTGCCGGATGTCCCGACTAAGCGCGGCTGTTCACCCGGTTGCAGGTGAGCCTGCAATTCCTCAACCGTTCGCTCTACCATGCCCCGGACGTAGGCTTGTAAGTACTGAAACTCACTGGGACTAATGGGGTCAGTCTTGATAAATTGCCGGGTGAGGCGAACCGCTCCAACTTTAGTACTACTAAGGAAACGAGGTTCGTGACTATCCCCCAAAATCAGCTCGGTAGAGCCGCCGCCAATATCGATAATGATGTGGGGCTGGTTATTGAATTCCATCCCCGACAGGACACCCAGATAAATTCGTCGCGCCTCTTCTTGACCCGAAATTAGGTTGACAAATAAACCTAATTCTGAGTAGATTTGCTTGAGAAAATCTCGCCCATTCGGAGCCTCGCGGACAGCACTCGTTGCCACCGCTACAATTTGCACTGCATTGAAACTTTTTGCCAGTTCTTGGTAACGTCCCAAGGCAGCGATCGCTCTTGTCATGGCTTCGGGCGTCAAATCCCCTGTCTTCGGATCGCGTTCGCCCAGCCTTACTGTCTCTTTTTCTCGGGCAATAATCGTAAACGTTGGTAGTGTTGGTTCAATTCGCACGATGACCATGTGAATGGAATTGGTACCAATGTCGATCGCCGCCAGAATGCGGTCTTGTTCCATAGCAGGAATGGAAGCACTTAAAAAACGTTCTTGAGTAAGTGAATTAACCATGCCGATGTATGCAAGATAACTACGCCAGCCCAGCCTCTATGGATAACGATATCTTTAAAAGGCATCTCATAAATAGGCACAATATCTTTAATCAGAAATTTCTTATCCTTCAGCACTAATCACCCAAAAGTTGTTCCATGCTCACCCAGCCCCAGCAAAACCCTGTACCAATCTGGCAAGCCATTATCAAACTGTTGCGATGGGACAAGCCAGCAGGACGCCTAATTTTGATGGTTCCTGCTTTGTGGGCTGTCTTTCTCGCGGCTCATGGCACGCCGCCTACTCCGTTAGTGGGGGTGATTATCCTAGGAACGTTGGCAACCAGTGCGGCTGGTTGTGTAATCAATGATTTGTGGGATCGGGATATCGATCCAAACGTGGAACGAACCCGCGATCGCCCCCTTGCCTCTCGTGCCCTGTCTATCCAAGTTGGCCTTGGGGTTGCCTTAGTAGCTATGGGCTGCGCTTTTGTTCTTGCCCTGTATCTCAATTCTTACACCTTCTGGCTATGCGTTGCCGCCGTGCCGGTGATCGTATTCTACCCATCCGCCAAGCGGGTATTTCCCATCCCTCAGTTAGTTCTTTCCCTTGCTTGGGGTTTCGCTGTTCTCATCAGTTGGAGTGCGGTAACGGCAAACTTAGAACCTGCAACTTGGCTTTTGTGGGGGGCAACGGTACTTTGGACACTGGGATTTGACACCGTCTATGCTATGTCAGACCGTGAAGATGATCTGCGCCTTGGCGTTAACTCCAGTGCTATATTTTTTGGAGATTACGCAGCTGAGGCTGTAGGTGTTTTCTTTGTGGGTACTTCTGGTCTGCTAGCCTGGTTAGGTAGCGTGATGCAGATGCACTTAGGCTTTTGGCTGGCATTGGGAGTTGCGATCGCACTTTGGGGGTGGCAATATACTCGACTGCGCCAAAAAGACCTTCCCAGACCTGTCTATGGTGAGATTTTTCGCCAAAATGTCTGGATTGGTTTTATTATCCTCGCTGGGATGATTGCTGGTTCTATTTTCTAAGAATTGTACGGTCTTCATGCAGTACTCGAAATAATTTCAACTCTTCTCAAGTTGGCAGATTGTAGAGTTTTCTCGCCTCGTAAAACGGAGTAGGTTAGTTCAGACGCGATCGCGCATTCCCAGCGAGGATGAGCAGAACTTCACCAAGGACTCAGAATAGTTGTTGTTGCGTAGGATTCAGTTATGAGTACAGAGCTGAGTATCTCTTCTGGGACATTAAGCGGGAGATGTCAATCAGCTACACAACCCACAACTCCGTGCCATTCACCCCATCATTCGCCGTAAAGTACAACGTACCATCGGCATTAATCAGATTGGCAGGAGACGAAGTGCCTAACCCTAATCGGATGTCTTTAACCATCACAGTCCCCACCTCTGTCCCATCACTTTGCCACAGTTCTACCCCGTGAATTGAGTCATAAGCAGTTAAGTACAGTAGGCCGTTTACATTGATAAGATTGGCTGGAGACAAAGCATCAGACGCAGCATTGAATGTTTTGACTACAGTCGTTCCCGTGGCAGTACCATCACTCTTCCACAACTCATACCCATTCGCCCCGTTATAGGCAATGAAGTAGAGCGTGCCATTAACGTTTGTGAGCTTGACAGGAGATGAACCCCCCACTTCTGGGTGAATCACTTTGACCAGTTGTGTCCCCCCGGTTGTACCGTCGCTCTTCCAGAGTCCATACCCATTCACCCCGTCATAAGCCGTAAAGTACAGCGTACCATTGACATTGGTCAGTTGAGTCGGCACTGAACCTCCAGCCCCTGCGTAAATATCTTTAACCAGGACTGTCCCTGCTTCAGTCCCATCAGTTTTCCACAGCTCATATCCATAGTCTGGGTCATAAGCTGGGAAGTAAAGAGTGCCATTGATAGTAGTGAGATTGGCTGGAGATGAACCAAGAGACTGAGGATTCAGCTGTTTAACCAGTACTGTTCCCGCCGCCGTACCATCACTCTTCCACAACCCAAACCCATTCGTTCCATCATTGGCAGTAAAGTACAGTGTGCCATTGACGTTAGTGAAATTAGCTGGAGACGAAGTGCCAGTTCCGGCAAGAATGTCTTTAACCAGGACTGTCCCTGCTGCCGTACCATCACTCTTCCACAACTCCGTCCCAGTCGTGGAGTTGGAGGCGGTAAAGTAGAGGATGCCATTGATATTAATCAGATTTGCTGGGGATGAACTGTTAACGCCGGAGTTGATATCTTTAACCAGGACTGTCCCTGCTGCCGTACCATCAGTCTTCCACAACTCAGTTCCATTCACCCCATCAGTAGCCGTAAAGTACACCGTGCCATTGACATTAGTGAAATTACTCGGAGATGAACTGTTTTGTCCGCTAAAGTTAGACCCAGCGTAGATATCTTTAACCAGTACCGTCCCAGTGGCAGTACCGTCACTCTTCCATAACTCCGTTCCGTTTATGCCATCGTTCGCGGCGAAGTACAGGGTGCCATTGATATTGGTGAGGTTGGTAGCCAAGGAACTCCCTGAACCTGGGTTGATGTCTCTAACGAGGCTAGGTAATCCGCTAACTGAAGCGATCGCAAGGTTAAAGCTACTGCTATTGAGGGTAATGCTCCCATCCGTAACCGTAAAGCTAAAGCTGTCGCTCGTTGCAGCGCTACCATCATGCTGATAGCTGAGACGGCTACTATTAATATCCTCTTGCGTGAAGGTTTGACCCGCGCTCAAAGCGGTACCACTCAATCTTAGGGTGCCATGAATTGGCACATCTCCTAAGGCATAAGTGAGTTGAGTTGGGGTATTGTCGGGGTCTGTTGTCTGCAGGGAGGCGCTATTAATGGTTACCGTTCCACCTTGGCGGAGCGATCGCCCGCGATTGATTGCAAGGACAGGTGCGTCGTTGACTGGATTGATGGTAATGCTGAAATTGTTACTGCTAAGAGTATTGCCAGCCCCATCGCTAACCGTGAAGCTCAAGCTGTCAATGGTGGTTTCGCTACCATTATGTTGATAGCTGACGCGGCTGTTGTTGATGTCATCCTGCGTAAGAGTTTGACCCGAACTCAAAGCCGTACCATTCAATCTTAGGATGCCGTTGGTGGGTAGATTGCTGAGAGTGTAGGTGAGTTGCGCGGCGCTGCTGTCCGTATCCGTTACTTGCAGCAGACTAGAGGTTATGCTTGCTGTTGCCCCCTCATTGAGCGACAGACCTGTGTTAGTACTTAGTACAGGTACGGCGTTGGCTCCAAAGTTGATGTTCTCAACCACTTGACCCGCACTCAGGTTAAGAGTGTACGTGCCCGGTCGCGTCAAGTTCAACATCCGCACACCAGACGAAGTGGACATGAATAAGTACTGTCCATCATTACTGACCGCCATCATCCCATTGCCAAAGGGTCTGGATGAATTATCGTAATCGTTCTTGATATCTTCGCCAATGTTCAAGCGATATAACTCTTGCCAGTTGTTTGTATTGAAGGCAATGATTTGATCGGTCGTGGTACTCGCTGCATAGAGAATATCCTTTACTGGATCGAAGACCATTCCACCGTCAACGCCGCTCAGGTTCTCAACCCCGTTGAGGTTTCGATCCATAATCGAGATACCATTACCCCATTCCAGTGCAATTAATGATCCATTGCGGTTTACCGCCGACAAATTACTCCCCAGATAGGTGTTCGTCGATTTGTTGCTGGAAAAGGTCTTAGTGGAAGCATCATAGGTGAAGACATTACCACTTGATATCCCATCCTCTGTTGCAAAAAAGAGAGAGCGGTCTGCACTACGAGTAATTTGCGACCCTCCATAGTATGACCAGCTGCCCGTCGCGTTCGTTATCGTATCAGTACTCAAATCAATCTGACGAATTTGCCCCCACTGCCCTCGCGATCGAATTAAGCCGAGGCCATTTGAGGTGATGGACACATCGATAGGAGTATCGTCATAGTTCAAATTGAAGGTCAGGTTTTTAAAGCTACCATCGTTAAGATTGACCTTACGAACAAAGGCTTGTGTTGCACCTGATTGACCTTCCGCCACGTATAAGGCACTCCCGTCCGTCGTAATATCACCACCGTACAAAGAGTTACCCACCTGCCAGGGAGTTAATAAAGTTCGTGTCGCGACATCATAGCGTTCTATCTGTCCATCGCTCGTTGTCATGTATAGCCGATTGCGCCCTGAGTCGAAAATCAAGTCTCGGCGGTCTGTAACCGAGATTAAAGTATTCCGCGAGGCACTATTGGCACTGGGGGACGTGCGCATCCAACCGGACTGAGGCACCATAGCAACCGTGTAGGTTCCCGCTGCTAAACCTGTAAAGGCATAATTGCCATTTGCGTCTGTTGTAGTCGATGTCTCGCTCACATCGAGTTGTCCATTGAGGTTTTGATCTAAGTAAATCGTCCAACCTGTCAGAGCTGGTTCACCCGCGTCTAGAACACCGTTTCCATTGCGGTCATCCCACATCGTGCCGCGAATGGCCGGAGATGTATCCGAGGCAAGGGCATTGCTGGAGGATAAAGTCACAAAGGAGGAAGAACGACTTGAGTTAGAGGCGCCAGTCGTTTCCTGGAATGGATCGGAGAGTAGTGACGGCAGTAGCGATGATGAATTCGGTGTGGATAGTTCTAATTCTGTATTAGATGGCTTCTGTTGCAGCAGATCTGTGGGAGAGGGCATAAATTTTCCTCAGGTCAGTATGGCTTAAGTTGCTCCCAGCTTCTATGCCAGCCGCATCATAGCTTACTTGGGAAGGGGGTTAACAATGAATGAGAAATCAATAGATATAAGTAATTTTGAAGATGCTTGAGCTTCTTGGCCTAGCTGCCGAACTCGAGTAGATGCCACCTAAAGTTGCGGCTTTAAACAGTTCAATTTTCTGGAAATTGATGAATATAGCTGTTAATAATAACTCTTAGTGAACACTTCTCGTCAACTCATTGATTATAGGAGGTATAAGTGATAAAAATTGCGCATTTACTTAGCACGTTGTGTTAACTCTAGTTGACCCATGAGAAAAATTGTGATTGGAATTATGGGGCCAGGTTATGGAGCCTTGGATACTGACCAAAAAAACGCTTATACACTAGGCACACTGATTGCTCAAGAAGGTTGGGTGCTGCTGACGGGAGGTAGGAATGTGGGGGTTATGGATGCTGCCAGTCGTGGGGCAAAAGCAGCCAATGGACTGACGGTGGGTATCCTGCCTACTGATGATGATCAGGCTGTTTCTCAGGCTGTGGATATTGCGATCATGACAGGTATGGGCAGTGCTCGCAACACTATCAATGTTCTTTCCAGTGATGTTGTAATTGCCTGTGGTATGGGTACTGGTACAGCCTCTGAAGTGGCACTCGCTTTAAAGGCAAATAAGCCAGTTGTTTTGTTAACTGACCATCAGGAAAGCCTGCTCTTCTTTGAGAGTCTAGCGAATGGTAATATTTTTCTGGCAACGAGTCCAGAAGCGACTATTCAATTCGTTAAACAGGTCTTAAGCCAAGTTGGCAGAGCCTAGAATCTTATCCTGAGTGAGGACAACTCTTATCAGCCAACCTGGACTCAGGACATAGCACAACTATTAAATTAGTCATCTATCCTTAGCATGGAAATGTCTTTTCTGAAAGCCAATACCATTTAAGCTATACTATCATTGTTAAATTTTATTGCTTAAGCTTGAGAGATTTTGAGCTGGTTATGCATTGGAGTTTGTAATGAATCAAACTTCCAAATTCGCTTTAAGCTAGAAGGCAGTTTTGAGAGGATTGAACAGAATGGCATACGAACTTCCCCCATTACCTTATGCCTATGATGCGCTAGACCCATACATCTCCGCTAAGACGTTTGAGTTCCACCACGACAAGCACCATGCGGCTTACGTGACCAACTACAATAACCTGATCAAGGACACGGATCTAGCCGATAAGCCGATTGAGGAAGTCATTAAGGCAACCTACAATGACTCATCCAAGAGCGGCATCTTCAACAATGCGGCACAGGCTTGGAACCACACGTTCTTCTGGAATGGCATGAAGCCTAGTGGCGGCGGTGCTCCCACGGGCGCGATCGCAGATAAGATCAATTCAGACTTAGGTGGCTACGACAAGTTCAAAGAAGACTTCAAAAAAGCAGCAGCTACCCAGTTCGGTAGTGGTTGGGCTTGGTTAGTTGTTGATAATGGCACGGTCAAAATTACCAACTCTCCGAATGCCGTAAACCCTATCGCTGTAGGGCAAACTCCTCTGCTGACTCTTGATGTTTGGGAACACGCCTACTATTTGGATTACCAAAATCGGCGTCCTGATTTCATTGAGGCTTTTATCAACAATTTGATCAACTGGGATTTTGTGAACCAGAATCTGGCAGCCGCTTAACTCGGATTAACTGAATTGGAATGCATAAAACATTCCTACGTAGAGTTCGTTAGCGGTTAACTTTTGTAGGGCGCGATCGCAAAACCTATTAAGCGATAAATTAAAAAGACAGCCACGATTTTAGCTGTGGCTGTCTTATTTTTAAGCATTCACAGCTTTACACCAGCCTCAAGAGGAAAACTTGCCCCAAGAAAATCCTTGGGGACTACACAATACTCCTCAAAAAGTTTACAATTTTTAACAAAAAGTTAACATTTAAGCGTTCAGAATAAATTTCTCATGGATAGCAACGAATTAGCCGAATACATTGAAAGTACTAATAGCATTGCCAAACCTTGGCTGTTAGTGCAGCTCCGTCTCAAGAAACTCCAAGAGCAAAGAGCCACTTTATCACCCAACGATTATGCTAATCGACTAGCTGATATTCACGAAGATTTGATGCAGTTAGGCGAGTGGTGGCGCGGTATTGAAGACGAAGTCTTTTGAAATAAGCACAGGGCAAGTCAAATCAAACGTCAAAAGGATGGGTAGATCCTGATTATCTTAACCCATTCTTTGCTTCATCTTGCTAAAGTGCTGCTAGACAACGGTTGTAATGCAAGTAGCAATATACACTTCAGCCATAAAAACCGATTAAAGATTCCTTACGCAGGATAGGTTCTAGAACACCTCGGTTCACGGTAGGATGTAGTCTCAACCCTATGTAATACGCAATTTGTAAAGCGTATTATGGCACAAACTCCTTAACAATTAAGGTTAATGTTGCAACAGATAATGCGGAACGAGACAGTGCCGACTTAACAATTATGTCTAAATCTAAAGTATCGAAAACATCTGTTACAGAAACCAATAATAAAGAAACTAACCCGAGTGACCTGCAATATTACTTTAATCGGGAACTCAGTTGGTTAGAGTTTAACGACCGAGTGTTGCATGAAGCAACTGACCCTCGCACCCCCCTGTTAGAACGGCTCAAGTTTATGAGCATTTTTAGCTCAAACTTGGATGAATTTTTTATGGTGCGAGTCGCTGGTTTGAAGAAACAGGTCGATGCACAAGTTAGTAAATTAACACCGGATGGTCGGACACCCAGCGACCAACTCGAGGCGATTAACCAACGGTTGCATCCGATGGTGATGGAGGCGCATCAACATTTTGAGAAAGTCCTGCGACCCCAGCTAGCGCTGGTTGGTGTCCACCTGCTCGACTACATGGACTTGAACCAGGAACAACGAACTTACCTGCAAAATTACTTTGATGAGCAAATTTTTCCGGTTCTAACCCCCCTAGCCGTTGACCCTAGCCATCCTTTTCCTCATATCTCCAACCTCAGCCTGAACCTAGCCGTAGTGGTGAAAGACCCAGACACGGGAGAAGAATTGTTTGCACGAGTCAAAGTGCCCAAAGTCTTGCCTCGGTTCGTGCCGCTGCCGGATGAATTGCAGCAGCGACAAAAAGGTAAACCTTCTGTTTGGACGGGTGTTCCTTTAGAACAGGTGATTGCCCACAACTTGGAATCTCTGTTTCCAGGGATGAACATCCTCGACTATCATCCTTTCCGGATTACCCGCAATGCCGATTTAGCGGTAGAAGAGGATGAAGCCGATGACTTACTCTTGGCGATTGAGCAGGAACTGCGGAAACGCCGCTTTGGGGGTTCGGCGGTGCGGATGGAAATCCAAGTTACCATGCCCGACACCGTGCGAGAGATGTTGATGCGAGAGCTGAGGCTCAAAGACAGTGATGTCTATGAGGTGGAAGGTCTGCTGTGTCTGGGAGATTTGATGTCTTTTATGGAATTGCCACTCCCGGAACTGAAAGACCCACCTTGGACACCGATTGTGCCTTCTCGGTTTCGGTCATCCTCGCCAGACGACGAAGAGGAAGATTTATTCAGCTTGATTTGCCGGGGGGATATACTGGTACACCATCCTTACCAGTCCTTTTCCGGTACAGTCCTGTGCTTCATTACCCAAGCCGCTCAAGATCCGGGTGTTCTAGCCATCAAAATGACACTCTACCGGACATCAGGAGATTCACCCATTGTCAATGCCTTAATTAGTGCGGCAGAAAATGGCAAGCAAGTATCGGTACTGGTGGAACTGAAAGCCCGTTTTGATGAAGAGAACAATATTCTCTGGGCTCGCAAGCTTGAACAAGCTGGAGTCCATGTAGTGTACGGCTTGGTGGGATTAAAGACTCACACCAAAGTCGTGTTGGTGGTGCGTCGGCAGGACAATAAGATTAAACGATATGTGCATATCGGAACCGGCAACTATAACCCAAAAACCGCCAGAATTTATACAGATATGGGATTATTAAGCTGCCGGGATGATTTGGGTGCAGATTTGACCGATTTATTTAATTATCTAACGGGATATTCACGGCAACGGTCTTATCGTAAGTTATTGGTAGCTCCAGTAAATTTACGCGATCGCTTCCAATCCCTGATTACCCGCGAAATTGAAAATTGCCGTCAGGGATATCCCAGCCGCATCGTTGCCAAAATGAATGCGCTGGTTGACCCAAAACTGATTACCAACCTCTATGAGGCGTCTTGTGCAGGCGTTCAAATTGACCTGATTGTTCGAGGAATTTGCTGTCTGCGCCCTGGCGTCCCCGGTATCAGTGAAAATATCCGCGTTATTAGCGTTGTCGGTCGCTTTTTAGAACACTCACGGATTTATTACTTCCACAATCAAGGGAAAGAGGAGGTGTATATCGGCAGCGCCGACTGGATGCCCCGTAATCTGGATCGACGAGTAGAGGCGATTGTGCCGGTCGAAGACCCAGAGTTGATCAAAGATCTCCAAGAAATCTTGGCGGTCATGCTAGCAGATAACCGTCAGGCTTGGGAACTCCAACCAGACGGTCGCTACATCCAACGACATCCAGCCGATGGAGCCCAAGAACAATGTGCCCAGAAAATCTTAATGGAAATGGCAAATTAACCCGTTAAAAGTTCCGCCTAGGCAACGAACTCTTCACCCGATGCACCTGAAGTGTGTGCCACTCGGCTCACAAGTCGTATTAGCGCCGTAAGGTGCAAGCAACAGCATTTGTCCGTGCAGCGCCGTCTAGCGCACGAGCGGGGCAGTATTCAGTGTGCGGCTCTTGCCTTGGTTGGGTAAGTCTTTACATTTTCCCCCTTGCCATCCGTAACTCGCAATTAGACACTAAACTTAACAATTTACTCAGAATAAAGAGGTGTTTTGTGAAAAGAGTCTTAGGTATTATTCTCGGAGGTGGTGCAGGAACACGCCTTTACCCCCTAACCAAGCTTCGGGCCAAACCCGCAGTGCCGATCGCAGGTAAGTACCGCCTCATTGATATTCCCGTCAGTAACTGTATTAACTCCGATATTGTCAAAATCTACGTTCTGACCCAATTCAACTCGGCATCCCTCAATCGTCACATTGCCCGGACTTACAACTTTTCTGGCTTTAGTGAAGGGTTTGTTGAGGTACTAGCCGCCCAACAAACTCAAGAAAATCCCGGTTGGTTTCAGGGGACTGCTGACGCGGTGCGTCAATATCTCTGGTTATTCCAAGAGTGGGATGTGGATGAATACCTAATTTTGTCAGGTGATCATCTCTACCGCATGGACTACGCTGCGTTCGTGCAACGCCACCGTGACACACAAGCCGATATTACCCTCTCCGTTGTGCCGATCAATGAAAAGCGGGCATCGGATTTTGGCTTGATGAAAATAGACGACACTGGACGAGTCATTGACTTTAGCGAAAAACCGAAAGGGGAGGCGCTCAAGAAAATGCAAGTCGATACCAGCATACTCGGCTTAGACCCGGAACAAGCGAAGCAATCTCCCTATATTGCCTCCATGGGGATTTATGTCTTTAAAAAAGATGTTCTGGTCGATTTGCTGAATCGATCTTTAGAGCAAACTGACTTTGGAAAAGAGATTATCCCCGCCTCCGCCAAAGACCATAACGTTCAAGCTTATCTATTTGATGGATACTGGGAAGACATCGGAACGATTGAATCGTTCTATGAAGCGAACCTCGCGTTAACTCAGCAACCGCGCCCACCTTTTAGCTTCTACGAAGAAGACGCTCCAATTTATACTCGCGCCCGTTACTTGCCTCCCACCAAGCTCTTAGACTGCCATGTGACGGAATCCATGATTGGGGAAGGCTGCATTGTCAAAAATTGCCGGATTAACCACTCGGTATTGGGGATTCGCTCACGAGTTGAATCGGGTTGCATCATTGAAGATTCCCTGATCATGGGGGCTGACTTCTATGAACCTTTCGCGGAACGGCAATCCAATTGCGAAACCAAGAATATTCCCATGGGGATTGGTGGCAACTCCATCATTCGCCGTGCGATCATTGACAAAAATGCCCGCATCGGCTGTGATGTTCAAATTATCAACAAGGACAGAGTGGAGGAAGCCGAGCGCGAGAAGCAGGGCTTTTTCATCCGCAGTGGCATTGTTGTCGTCCTCAAAAATGCTGTGATTCCCGATGGAACGGTGATTTAGTTTTTAGAGTTGGACGTTAGCAGGGCGTGCAGGTTGCAAGGCGGGCAAGTTACAGGTTATCTCTTTCCACCTTTTAACTTTCCAACTTTCAACCTTCCAACTTTCACCCCGTCAACCCCATGACCAAACTAATTCTGTTGATTGGGCTTCCTGGTAGTGGTAAATCCACCTTAGCGTCGAAGCTGTTGGCGCAATATCCTGGCAGTCAACTGATTTCTACAGATGCTATCCGTTCTCAGCTATTTGGTGCACCAGAGGTTCAAGGGTCGTGGTTGTTGGTGTGGCGTCAGGTACACCGACAAATGCGTCAGGCTGTCGAGCAGTCCTCCTTGGCGATTTATGATGCGACGAATGTGGTGCGGCGTTATCGGAGAGAGGTGATCGCACTAGCGCGTACCACTGGCTTTACTGATCTGATTGGTTTGTGGTTGGATACACCTCTCTCTTTATGTCTGGAACGGAACGCCGAGCGCGATCGCACCGTTCCAGAAGAGGTGATTTGGCAGATGCACGCCTCGCTGCTGCATACCCCACCAAGGCAGCAAGAAGGGTTTGATTACCTGATTCGTTATTCATCAGCAAGGTGTGGAAATTGCGATCGCCTGGATGAGAAAGAACCGAACTCAACGAACTTGACGCCTTTGTTACCCTAGCCTTGAGAGGTGGATTGCTCATACATTAGCTTGACAATTCCCTAAATTAGTGTATATAAGACCTGATTGCCGACGCTGAAAACCATTGCTGAGCATCACTCTCACTCAACGGGGGTGGAACGTGACAGAATCCTCAATTCAGTCGAGGAAACGGCATCACTCTGTCCCAGACTTTCCCCACACCCTTGAGCAGAAGGTGAACTTAGAGATTAACGTTTGGACGTAAAAACGGTTGCGGCGTCCTTAGGTCAGCCTCGGCAAAACTTAGACTAAATCGTTAGAGGAAAGGAGAGACTCTTCATGGCTGCGACCGACTTCAAAGACTATTACGCCATCCTGGGAGTTAATAAAACCGCCAGTGCGGACGAAATCAAAAAATCCTACCGGCGGCTAGCTCGGAAGTACCACCCGGACATGAACCCTGGTGATCAACAAGCAGAGGCTCGCTTTAAGGAAGTTAGCGAAGCCTACGAGGTGTTATCTGACGCCGACAAACGCCAGAAGTACGATCAATTTGGTCAGTATTGGAAGCAAGCCGGACAAGGATGGCCTGGGGGCGGCGGGGTCGGCGTGGATGTCGGTGGCTTTGACTTTAGCCAATACGGCAGCTTTGATGAGTTTATTAATGAGTTACTGGGTCGCTTTGGTACGAGTACACCTGGAGGGAATCGTCGCACTTACACCTACCGCGCCGGTACTGGTGGCTCTAGGGGGTTTAGTGACTTTGGCGGTTTTGGTGACTACTCAGGATTTGACAACGCCACTACGGGTACGGGTGTTGATCGGGAAGCCACCATCTCACTCAGCTGGTCTGAAGCCTTTCAGGGTGTCCAAAAACGCCTGAATCTCGGTAGTGAAGTGATTGATGTGCGGATTCCCCCAGGTGCGAAACCTGGAAGCCGGATTCGAGTGCGCGGCAAAGGGCAGGTCAATCCTCACAACCAGCAACGGGGAGATTTGTACTTGGAGGTAGAACTCAAACCTCACTCGTTCTTCCAGTTCGATGGTGAGAATCTCGTGTGCGAAGTTCCGATTACACCCGACGAAGCGGTGCTAGGTGCATCCATTGAGGTACCGACCCCGGATGGGATGGTAACGGTGAATGTTCCTGCCGCTATTCGTTCAGGTCAATCCCTGCGGCTACGGGGAAAAGGTTGGCCCCGTCCTAAGGGTGGACGTAGTGACCAGCTGGTACGGATTGTGATTTTACCCCCGAAAGACCTCACGCCTACTGAGCGAGACTACTACGAAAAAATCCGTGCAAGCCGCAGTTACAATCCTCGCAGCAGCTTATCCCAGGTTCGGCTGTAGCCAAACAGGAGCTGGGTTATTCTGGCAGCGAATTGAGCAGTACGGTTAAACCGCGGATGCCTACGATGGCAATTAAACTCGCGATCGCGACCAAGCTCAGAGGTCGTAAACTCGCTTGTAGCCAGTGTAGTCCCTGCTCTAACTCTCTCTCGTAGTGTTGGGCTAAATTTTCCAAGGCAGCATCGAGATTGCCCGTCTCCTCACCCGTGCGAATCATGGTGATTGCGATTGGTGGTATCTTACCTTCTAGGCTGAGGCTGAGGGGTTGACCGATACGGATATATCGAGCTGCACGGGTAAGATTTGACTTCATCACTGGGTCAGGAATACGCTCTTTGAGCAACTCGATCGCACTCAGGGTTGAGACGCCACAACTTAGGGGTAACCGTAACTGGGCTAAATACAGCAGCGATCGCGCTTGAATGAGTTTACCTAAAATCGGCAATTTCATGGCTAGCTGCCGCGACCCTTGACTGGAATAGCCAGAGATGAAAAAACTTATTCCTAGTAAAAGCAGGGCAATTGCCAAACTTCTCAACCAGAATTCCGGTTTGAGTAGCCCTGTGGGAGTGGGATTGAAGATGGCTGCTGTTAAGATGAGTAGACTCCAAATAATGGCGACGAAGGAAAAACGTACAGAACGCTCCAGCCGTCTGTGTCTGCCCTGAGTTTCTGCGGCGATCGCTAATTGCCTACAAGTCTGAGGCAGGGAACCGCTGTATTCTGCCAAGCGAATCAGGCTAAGCGTCCAACGATCAAAGTAGTGAGAATTGAGGGCGAGTGCAGAAGCTAAGTCTTGACCCGCTGCCATGGCAACACTCGCCTGTTGCAGATAGCGTTGGAAGGCAGGAGGGCAATCTGGAGTTGCCAACGTTAAACTTTGTTGTACACTCATGCCAGAATTGAGCGCTGCCGCGAACTGGTAAAAGAACTGGCCTTTTGCCTGAAGAGTCAATCGGTTGGGTAGAACCACTGTTTGTCAAAAACCAGGTGAACTGAAATCAATCATAAATAGTGATCGCTCGGTATAATTCCTCAGTAACTTCTCCTGATGCGTCTCTTCAAGTGATTGCAATCTACCCAGGCAGTTTCGATCCCATAACATTAGGTCACCTCGACATCATCGAGCGTGGCGCTAGGATCTTTGACCGTGTGATTGTTGCCGTGCTGCGCAATCCTGATAAATCACCTTTATTTACCGTGCAAGAGCGAGTCGAGCAAATTCGCCGATGTACGCAACATCTATCCAATATTGAAATAGACAGCTTTGTCGGTTTAACCGTAGAATACGCCAGACTAAAGAATGCTAAAGTGCTACTGCGGGGGCTACGGGCAGTTTCAGACTTTGAAAAAGAACTCCAGATGGCTCACACCAATGAAACCCTCTGGGATGAGATTGAAACCGTTTTTCTCGCTACCTCTAACGAGTACAGTTTTTTAAGTAGTAGCGTTGTTAAAGAGATTGCCAAATTTGGCGGTTCCGTCAATCATCTTGTTCCCCAGCAGGTTGCGCTAGATATTTGCCGATGTTACACCGAGACCCATCCCGGAGCGACTCCCCCGACCGTGACGAACCCAACAACCCAGGTGAACCACCGACAAATGGATCAAGGGCTGTAGATATTCAGCGGGAACTCAACCGGATCGAAGAGATTATTTTTGATAGTTGGCACATCCCGTTTACGGGACGCACTCTGCTGGATGAGGAGGCGCTGCTGACTCAACTGGATTTAGTACGAGAAAATTTACCGCCAGCTGTAGCAGAAGCGGAAAAAATTGTCAGTCAACGGGAAGAAATACTATGCCAAGCGGAGGAATATGCCCAAGAAATCATGGAAGCCGCTGAGCGTCGTGCCGACCAGATTTTAGATGAAATGGGCATTATTCAGCAGGCCGAACTCGAAGCGAACCAAATCCGCAAACGAGTGCAGCAAGAGTGTGAAACCATCCAAGAGCAAACCTTGGCTGAGATTGAGCGGATGCGCCTCTCTGCACAACAAGAACTGGAGCAGATGCGCCAAATGGTTCTTGCGGAGTGCGAGGATATTCAAAATGGTGCCGATGACTATGCGGATGCTGTTCTCGACAATATCGAACAGCAGTTAACTGAAATGCTCCGAGTCGTTCACAATGGGCGTCAGCAGTTGCACCAAGAGGTACAACCTGATTATCCACCCGACACAGATGCCGGTACCGGAGTGTCACGTATCTCACCGCCTCCACCCAAGAAATGAGGGGAAGTGGGGGAAAGGTGGCTAGAAGCGTCCAGAACTGAGGTAGAGAAATATCCCCCTCTGCCAATCCTAGGTTCTCCTGCTCAACTTATGCATCGCTCCACCGTCTCAGTCTCTACACTAATTAATAAACCTAAGGAGCTGATCAACACATGACATACGATTACGATTTGTTTGTAATTGGTGGGGGTTCTGGGGGAATTGCCGCATCAAGACGGGCGGCACAGTATGGCGCCAAAGTCGGTATTGCAGAATTTGGTAGGTTGGGGGGTACCTGTGTTAATCGTGGCTGCATTCCCAAGAAGTTGATGGTCTACGCCTCTCACTTCCCCGATTTGTTTGAGGATGCGCAAGGCTATGGCTGGAGTGCTGTGCAAAGCACCTTCAATTGGCAAAAAATGCTTGGTGGCATCAATAAGGAACTGGAACGCCTCAACGGAGTGTATCTGAATATGCTCAACAACGCCGAGGTGGAACTATTTCGCGGTTATGCTCGGTTCCTCGACTCCCATACCCTAGAGATTGAAGACCGTAAAGTTACGGCAGATAAGATTTTGATTGCGGTGGGAGGGCAACCTGTTAAGCCGAATATTCCAGGCATAGAACACGCGATTACCTCAGATGATATGTTCTTGCTTGAGGAGCAACCCAAGCGCATTGTCATCCTAGGGGGTGGCTACATCGGTGTAGAATTTGCCTGCATTATGAATGGTTTGGGTTCGGAAGTGACGCAGGTGATTCGGCGCGATCTCATTTTGCGGGGCTTTGATGACGATATTCGCTCTGGAGTGCAAGAGGGAATGGAAAAGCACGGCATTGAGATTCTCACAAGCTGTGAACCGTCAGCCATTGAAAAGACACCCGAAGGCTTGCAGGTTGTCCTAGGGGGCAACCATCAGGAAACGCTGATGACTGATGTCATTCTGGCTGCCACTGGTCGCCAGCCCAATCTCAAGAACTTGGGCTTGGAGAATGCGGGTGTAGAAATTAATAAGGGAGCGATCGCGGTTGATCAGTACAGCCATACGACGCAAGAGAATATCTTTGCCGTCGGTGATTGCACCAATCGCGTCAATTTAACACCGGTTGCCATCAATGAAGGTCGCGCTTTTGTCGATACGGTATTCGGCGGGCAATCCCGAATCATGAGCTACGAAAATATTCCCAGTGCCGTTTTTTCCACACCGGAAGCTGCATCGGTCGGCCTGTCAGAGGCAGAAGCTTTATCACGATACGGCCCTGCTGTCAAATGCTATCGGGCTCGGTTTAAACCAACCTACCACAGCATGAGTGGCCGGGACGAGCGAGTCACGGTGAAATTAGTGGTTGAGGAGGATACGGATAAGGTACTCGGTGCTCATATGGTAGGCGAAAACGCAGCGGAAATCATACAAGGACTTGCGATCACCCTGAAAATGGGAGCCAAGAAAAAAGACTTCGACGCCACCGTTGGGCTTCATCCTTCAATCGCTGAGGAGTTCGTCACTCTGCGCTAACTGGGGAGTGGGCTGTACCACCGTAGGGAGAGTGGGAGAGTTTTTCTACTCTTATTCAGGAACTGTCCAACAAACCGTCCCCCCTCTCCCCCTCCTCTTCCAGCTATGCCACCCAGCGCCACCAGGCAAACCGAATGGAAAAGCCGACCAACAGAGTACCGAACAAGCCCATCGTGGCGTATCCCCAACGGGGATGACGGGAAAGAACAACCCCTAAAGCGATCGATGCCGTCACAATACCGTAAACGAATCGGTTGACGGACATAATAGCTCCAGAGTTGAAGATCAGCAATATGGAGAAAAAACCGTAGAGAATAGCAACTCGGCTAATCTGATGGCGTAAGTGCCAGAATAAATAGGCACTACCAAAAACCATGACTAATTTAGTCAGTTCTTTGACCGCACCGACCCGCCACTTGAAAAGATTCAGTATTGTAGCCGACCAACCCTCCCAGTTGATGCCAGAGGTTGTGCCCCATGTCTTCTGTACATGGACAAAGGCCAGGGGATCGCCAACATGAATCGCACAATACACCATGTACGCCAATAAACCTAGACCTGTAGCCAAACCTGCGGCGTAGGCAATTGCAGGTCTACGTTCTTTCCAGGCTACAAAAAGATACGCTGGGATCAACGCCACCCCAGTTACCCGGGTTGCAGTGGTGAGCGCACCCCAAAGAACTGCCCTGAGATACTGATGTTTTTCAAATGCCCGCATTGATGCTGTGCTAAACAGCAAAAACAAGGATTCAGAGTAGAGGACTGTGCCAAATAAGGAGAATGGACACCAAGCCATTACAGATGTTGCCCACTTAGCTGCACTCTCGCCATGACGCTCATCGACCCAACGGTACAAAAGAATCATGGCACCCAGAAGCGCTAAATTGCTCACCAGCAAACCGGCAATCTCTAAAGGAAAGCCCAGGGTCATCACGGCACGAATGGCTAAGGGAAAGGCAGGAAAAAAGGCAATATTGTGCCTTTGTCCATCATCGGCATAGTGATAGCCTTCGGTTGCAACTTGCTTGTACCAAGCTCCATCCCAATGAGTGAAGAGTTCTAAGCCAGGTTGAGGAACATAACCGCGAACGAAATCTAGAGGTAGCGGTAGGGGATGTACAGCAGGAGTAGCGGGGTAGTAGGGCGCAATCAGCTGCATGGCAACGACAATCACAAGTCGGCTAAGCAGCCACATGGCAAGGACGAAGACCAAGCCCCGCACTGATTGAGTGGACGCCGTGCTGAGAAAACGGGGTGAGGGTATCTGTAATTTGAGGCTTGAAGGCACAAGAGCACTCCTGTTAGAAACATCATCAGTGAAAGCAGCATGTTCATCATCAGTTCAGCCGGAACAACCTACAACCGCAGATGTTTTTAGG
>DATNPV010000274.1:0-31239 GCA_036703055.1 Waterburya sp. | reverse complement strand
TCGTAATGTTTTCTTTATATTTCGGATTTTCTTGATTTATCATGATTGTTGAACTTTTATTACTTTCCTGAGAGCGAAACGCCCAAGGCTTGCGACAGCCAGACTTCAAAGTTCCGGAAATTAGGGAGCACAGATGAAGCTGTACTCAGGTTGGGGTCTACCATCGGCTCCACGAGAATGGTAAACATTCCCAGGCGATTGCCTGCCAAAACGTCCGTAAACAAGCGATCACCTACCATCGCCACCTGTTCAATCGGTAGATTCATCTCGGCGGCAGCTTTTTTTAACTTTCGTCGCGACGGCTTGCGTGCGGCTAAGATGTACGGCAAATCAAGGGAATTGGCAATACTGCTGATTCGATGCTGGCTGAGGTTGTTACTCACTAGCCATATCGACACCACTTGCCTGATTTGCTCCACCCACTGCCTGAGTTCCGCAGATGCTTGAGTGGAACGAAGAGGGACTAAGGTGTCATCGACATCCAGAACTAAACCCTTGAGCTGATAGTGCTGGAGGATTTCAGGGGTTAGACTCAGGATCGGCCCACCCAGGATTAGATCGGGTTGTAAATGATATCTCCAAGACATAAAGATTATGCAATGAATAAGGGATACAGACTGTTAACGTTACCGAAAAAGTGAGCATCAGTCACTTTACAGATTATCCCTCACGGACGCTTAATACCATTGCTATTGTGCGGTACTAAATTGGCACAAACCTTAGTGCAAACCCTTGACAATAGCATCTACCCTATGGCACAGCTAGTAGAGAATACATCGGTGTTGATTCTTGATTGCAAGTATTTCAAAAGCTGCTACTTCGTTTGTTTTACAGGCGCCTTGTTCAGAATAAAATGCAACATGAACGGGTTTGTCAAGTGAAAAAATCTAAGATTAATTAACTTTTTGGAGTTGATGAATGATACAAAAAAAAGAAATCAATACTCATTTATTACATATCACAATAGGCATGTACCTATGTATATAGATACTGTACGTGAGACATCAGCTCACACTCAGCAGCACATGAAAAGTGTTTGTAGAGTGTGACTTGTTCTCATGGTATAAACTTCCAGATAAAGAATTATCCCAATCTGCTGATCGAGTGCAAAGTGACATTCATCGTTGCTGACTCTCCTTTTGTTGGGAATATGTACCTCTCGGAGCTTCCTGGAGTAATACTTTATGCGCGCCAGATGCTTGCTGTTCAAAACAATGAGTAACAGGAAACATAAACAAAATGAATCCCAAGCAGAAGCGCAACAAGAACAACCAATTCTAAGATAGAAATGCGAAAACTCCCGGTCATTCAGGATGAAAAGCTGCTGCGCCAAGCCCTCACTCACCGTTCGTATGTCAACGAACATCCAGATGCAGGCGAACATAACGAGCGCCTAGAATTTTTGGGTGATGCCGTGCTAGGTTTTTTGGTAGGTGAGCTTCTCTATAAGCGTTACCCAGAAATGAGCGAAGCTCAACTAACCCGTCTGCGTTCCAACTTGGTGGACGAGAAGCAATTAGCTAAGTTCGCTACCCAGCTAAGCATAGGTGAACAAATGCGACTGGGTAAAGGTGCAATTAAAGAAGGAGGTCGCGAAAACCCATCCTTGCTTAGTGATACCTTTGAAGCCTATATCGCAGCTCACTTTCTAGAGTCGGGTATTGATGCTGTCCGTAACTTTGTCGAACCACTGTTTAAATCGGTGGCTGATAGCATCGTTTTTCCTCAATCCGATGCAGATTCTAAGAGCCTTGTAGACTCCAAGGGTCGGTTTCAGCAATGGGCACTGGCAAAATTTGTCCAAAACCCAGAATACATCATCGTCGCTGAGTCTGGCCCAGATCACGCTAAGGAATTTACAGCAGAAGTTCAGGTCAAGGGTAAGGTGTACGGAGTTGGTAAGGGTCGCCGCAAACAAGATGCTGAGAAACGTGCCGCCGAAGCCGCTCTCAAGAAAGTCGGGCTAATTTAGAGTAACGCCTCTAAAAGCTAACCACTTCCTAAAAGCGCGTCAAGACACTTTTTTAGCCCTTCGGTTACTCAGAAGCGGCAGCAACAATTTTCACGTTGCTGTGTACTGAAAAAGGGATGGAGTTTCTGGAACGGGTGCGGCGAATTCAAGAGAAATATGGACGCAGGCGGTAATGGTGGGAATCAACGCTATATCGGTTGCAAATGATTGGGAAATCGCTAAAGGAAACTGTAGTACTCAGTACTCATCAGATTGGGGCATCAACTATGTAAATTTTTTTAAACATCTACGTAATTGCTAATTCAATCGTTGAAAAAATCTTTGTAGAAAGAAAACAGGATGAGCAACATGCGGAAATTAATAGGCTCGACCCTTGGCTTAACAGCTATTTTTTTAGGTTTACTCAACAGTTCTCAATCCTTAGCTATTCCATCTGGGCGCTGGGTGAGAATCATAACCCTCAGTTTATATCCGAATGGAACTAAGGGTACTTATTACGTTGAAAGAAACTCAATTAAAAAAATTAACAACTTTCGCTATTATTGGGCAGGTCTGGTTTATAATAAGCCATTTAAAGTTAAAAATCAAGGTAAAACTTTCTCAATTGGTCAAATATTTGCTTATACATCGATTGATTGTACAAATAAAAGTGATTACCAAATGCATAGAATTGAAGTGTTTGACCCAAATAATAAAAAAATAACGAGTCTAGACTTCAATAGGGAAAACGGTTATTTGCCAGCTCAAGGAACTACACTAACAGGAAATTACGTCTGCTCCCGTAAATAAATCCTAATGAAAGGCATAATTCAAGAGAAACGTTCCTGAGTGAACAGCTCTGTATGAAGGATTCCTTCTCCCTCCAAAGTGGGCATAGGCGGGTTGACTCTTGGCTCACCCCGATTAACGCACTTGATTAAAGGATAGTCGAAGTCAATTGCTCAGGAGTTCACTGAGCTAAATTTATAAGATAATCTGAGCGAACTCAGGGAATCATAAAGGTTTGAGGCGTTTTTCGGGTCTTGGTCAGATGAGGTGTCAAATTAAACTTCTGTTAAAGCTTATAACCAAAAGATTGGGGTTGCTGTAAGCTTTTGGTTATGATGACTACAAAACAAAGAGTCGTAATCGCTAGATAGCTCTACGATACTCAACTGTCTCTACTCTACTTGCCAAACACCTTCATCTAGTTAATCACTATCAAGTTGCTATCTAGTCAAAGTGGACTCTGTTGCACGCTCGTTGCAGGTTGAGCGGAAAACTTAGCTTTGCTGGAGTGTGATGTGAGGCTAATTCAGCGGATTGATATTGCGGCTGAGATTGGTTGATAGCTGAAAAAGGCCACTGACCTGAGGCTAACAGGCTTCAACTCAAAGCCGCCTAGCTGTGAAAACAGAGGAGAATATTAGGCTATGAAAACACAAGACCTTTTAAATCGATATGCTGCTAGAGAGTGGGACTTTAAGGAAGCGAATCTAGCTGGGGTTGCTCTTAGTGGAGTTAACCTGAGCCGGGCTGATTTGAGTCGGGCTGATTTGAGTCGGGCTGATTTGAGTGGAACCTGTTTTCACTGTGCGAACCTGACGAATGCCGACTTGAGTGGGGCAGACTTGACTGGAGCCAACTTAACAGAGGTGAATTTCATTGGTACCGACTTGAGTGCGTCGAACTTGAGTGGGGCGAACCTGAGTGGTGCAGACCTGCGTTGTGCTAACCTGCATGGAGCTAATCTTACCGGTGCTAACTTCACGGATGCTGAACTGAGTGGTGCCGACTTGAGTGGCGCTTGCTTGAAGGATGCGATCTTTAGTGGCGCTTCTCTGATTGGCGCCGATTTAATGGGTATTGACCTGAGTGAGACAGGTTTGGTCGAAGAACAACTATCTGAACAAAGTACGCCAACCGGTACCTCTCACCACTGGGTGACTTGGAACGGCGGTTGCTCAACAGCCAACTAGTTGTTATGGATAGGTGATTCGTTGCTCAGTGTGGAAGACAAAAATTACCCCAGCATCATGCTGGGGTTTTGTTTTGAGGCAACGATGCTCTTTCTTTGAGAATTGTGGATTGACCCCAATTGATACCAGCTAAGTAGGTCGGCATTAATATTTGTCGTTGGGGCAAGGCAGAGGGCAGTTCGCGATAGCGAAGCGGTAGCGACGTTAGGAGCGTCAGCGTTCTCCGTAGGAGTAGGCATAAGGCCGAAGGGAAGAGGCTTTTAATCTCTTAATATTTGTTGACATACCTTCGTTTATTTGTGCCTACCTACTTATATTTTTTCAACCCACCTTTGTACCAGTAAGCCAAGCTTGAAACTCCGGATTGCTCCGCAGATTATTAAGGTCTGAGTCAGTTTTGATGAGTTCTTGGAATTCACCAGGATTTAAATCAAGGGCTTGTTGCAATCCTGCGATCGCACGTTCCGCATTACCCAGCAACGCATAACAGCAAGCTTGGTTGTAAAGGGTATATTCATCCTCTGGTTCAGCGTCTAGGGCGTCCTCATAGCCGGCAACGGCTTCTTGATATTGGCCCAACTGCCGTAGCACCTCTGCTCGCTTGTAACAACTCCAGAAGTCAGCAGGTTTCGCTTCCAATGCTTTGTCATAACTGCACAGGGCTTCTTCGAGTTTTCCCCAGTGCCGCAGGGCGTCTCCTCGCCGATACCAAGCCCAATAGTCCTTTTGGTGTTGCTCAATCGCTTGGTCGTAGCAGGTAACGGCTTCCTCATAACGTGTTAAATGCCGCAGGGCATCCCCTTTCCGATACCAACTCCAGTAGTCGTCAGGTCGTTCTTCTAACCCTTTATCGAAACTGGCGATCGCTTCTTCGTACCAGTCTAAGTCCTCCAAAGCCACACGCCCCCTATTATACCAAGCCCAGTAGTCCCAAGGTCGCGCTGCCAAAGCTTTATCATAGCTGGCGATCGCATCCTCATAACGTTCTAGTTGCCGCAGCATATTACCCCGCTGACACCAAGCCCAGTAGTCCGTCGGTTTATTCTCTAACGCTTGATCGTAGCTAGCCAGCGCTTCTTCGTAGCGCCCCAAAGCGTCTAAAACATCACCCCGTCCATACCAAGCCCAATACTCATTTGGGTTGTAATCCAACGCTCTGTCATAGCTCGCCAGTGCTTCTTCATAGCGTTCCATATCAATCAACGCAGTCCCTTGCTCGTACCAATCCTCAAAACTATCAGGTCGGCACTCTAGAGTTCTGTAAATTGTGGGGTATAAAGTCCGTCGCCGAGGCATTACTCTCCTCATCTGCCATCACCCTCCTTAGTTCCCTTGATTTAGCCAAACTCTCTTGACTGAAATGAACCTCACATCGCTGCTATCGAACTAATACCATGACTATTAGTGCTCAGAGTATTAAGCTATTTCGATGTTACCAACCGAGCTGTTAATTCACCGACAAAACGGGGAAACCATTATTCCCAAACGGCTACCGATCAATGCAGAAACTTGCGCGATCGCAATGGAGTTAATCACCTGCTTTCAAAACGCCGTTGGTACTACTCAAGGTGAACTCGACCGACAGTTAGTGGAACTCGAAGGCGACACCCCCGACTATCGCCTCAAACGCGGTTTGGCACATATCCTCAAAAGCAGCTTCTGTACCTTTGAAGTCGTCAGTCCCTTAGAACCCAAAGAACTGCGTCAGCGAGTTTTTACCCTTGCCGCCAAATCAGTACCCAGCCCTCAGGCATCCGAAGCAACCCTGGAACAGCTCAGTGCTACCCTCACCCAAGAATTAAACCACGAAGTCCTAACCCAACAAATTCGCACAGGTCTTTATGCCGATTTGCAAGAAAATCGTATCCTCACCCAGTTTGATGACCCTGCACCAGAGGCACTACTACACCGCTACAACTTATCCCAAGTGCAGGGAATCTTCTACCGAGCAAGTCAGATGACGCTCAATGCCCACCGGAATGTCCCTGGTGAGTATAAACTCTTATTCCGCTACTTAAAGCTCTTTCAGCTAATGACCTATATAGAAGGCGACGCCGACCACGGCTTCACCATTAACATTGATGGCCCCACCAGTTTATTTAAGCCCAGCACCCGCTACGGTTTAGCGATCGCCAAACTCCTCCCAGCCTTACTCCACGTTACCAAATGGAGCCTCACCACAACCCTCCAAACCCGCGACCCTTACAGCGGCACGCCTAAAACCGGGCGTTTCACTCTCAACGACCAATGCGGCCTAGTCACACACTATCCCCCCAACAAAACCTATGACAGCATGTTAGAAGCAGCCTTTGCCAATCGCTGGGACTCCACCAAAACCGACTGGGTAATAGAACGAGAAGTTGACCTCATCCCCATCCCCGGTAGTGTCATGATTCCCGACTTTCGCCTCGTCCATCCTGATGGGCGTACTTACCTGCTAGAAATTATCGGCTACTGGCGTCCAGAATACTTACAAAAGAAATTTGCTCAAGTCCGTCGAGCAGAATGCGACAACCTAATTATTGCCATTTCCGAACGACTCAACTTAGATAAAGCAGGCATCAAACTAGACAATGTACCCGCAAAAATTGTTTGGTTCAAGGACAAACTTTCACCTAAAGCCGTACTCGAAGTTCTAGATTAAGTAGTTCAAACGATCACATAAGAATAAAAACGACAAGCAATCCCTAAAAACCACCAACCTAAACATCAAACTCATCCTCCTCCCCCCACTTAGGCGACGACTCCGCCGCCTTAGGAGACGTCTTTTGACTAACCTCATAAATTGATGGAGTCGGCAAAAATTCCAACTGCTGGTGCTTCAACTTCGGCTTTTCCACCTCTTTTCGTCCTCCCCCTCTTGGCGGTTCATTTCTCACCTCCAAACCATGCCGACGCAAAGACACCCCTTCCTCACTCGTATCTTCCGCCACCACTTCATACAACAGCGCTAATTTATTATCATCGTTGCCCTTACGCAACACTCTGCCCAAACGCTGAATATACTCCCGGTTGGAACCCGTACCGGATAAAATGATCGCTACACGAGCATCCGGCACATCCACCCCTTCATTAAGAACATGAGACGCCACTAAGCTTTTGTATTCTCCCTCCCGAAAGCGAGTAAGAATTTCATGACGTTCCTTCACAGGCGTCTGATGGGTAATGGAGGGAATTAATAACTGCTGAGAAATTTGGTAAACCGTAGCATTATCGTTGGTAAAAATGAGGATGCGTTCTGGGTAATGCTGGGTGAGTAAGTCAGTTAGTACCCGCAGCTTGCCATCCGTACCGAGAGCAATTTCCTTAGCTTCCCGGTGTGCTAGCATGGCACGGCGTCCTTTTTGCGATCGCGCACTCGCCATGACAAACTTTTGCCAACCATCCATACTGCCTAGGGAAATTTTCGCCTCTTTCAAAAATTCATTACGCAGTTTGATGCAGGCATTATAGCGATCGCGTTCTTTGTGGGAAAGCTTGACTTTAATCTGAACGACTTTGTGTTCCGCTAAAGCAAAACCCGCCAACTCCTCCGGTTTTTTGCGATACACCTCTGGCCCAATTAAGGCATTAAGATCCCAATGACGCCCATCGGAGCGATCGGGAGTGGCAGTCAGTCCTAAACGGTAGGGTGCGATCGCATATTCAGCAATGACTCGATAGAAGTCAGTCGGCAAATGATGGCACTCATCAAACACGAGCATCGCATACTGATTACCCAGTGCTTCAGCATGAATTGTGGCGCTGTCATACGTTGAGATGAGAATTGGAGTTCTATCCCGCGAACCTCCCCCCAATAACCCCACTTCGGCATCGGGAAATGCTGCCGTTAAGTGAGCATACCACTGGTGCATCAAGTCCAGAGTTGGCACCACAATCAATGTACTACGAGGAGTTGCTTGCATGGCGAGTTGAGCCAAATACGTCTTACCCGCCGCAGTGGGGAGTACTACAACCCCTCGACGTCCTGCTTGCTTCCAAGCTAAAAGGGCTTCACTCTGATGAGGGTAAGGTTCCATCTCAAAGCTGGGTATCAGCTCCAAGGGGGTAAATTCCTTCGCCTCATCGCTAAAATCAGTCCCTTCCGCTTGTAAAGCTTCCACTAATTGGCGGTAGTGCAAAGCAGGAACGCGAAACTTCTCAACCCTGTCATCCCACGTCGCATAGTCCACCCAAGTTTTACCCTTCGGTGGAGGATGTAATACGAGAGTTCCCCGGTCAAAGGTTAATTTGGGGATACGAACCATTCCTACTGTTAGATGCTGAGTTTCCCAGTCATTTTAACGTTATCCCCTAGCCCCCCGTTCTAGTCCCCACAGTTTTTAGCCCCTATCTTAGCCAATGTGTCAATACACTCAATCCTAGTGATTAGTATACTCCCATAGGTAGATTGATGCTGTTTTTAAGTATTTAAACTTCTAATTTATTTAACTAAATGATTTTCAAATTTAAATGAGCTTCATGAAAATAAAAAAAATACATCCGGATGCTCTTGATAAAGACAGAAAGAATTAAACGAAGAAACTAAAAGTCAGCTCTAGGCAATCATATTAGTCTACAGCAATCATTTCGGCTATTATTGGCGTGCAGTAATAATAGCCAAATATTTATTTTTTAAAGTTACAGTAAATATTATATTATCCGAGTAAAAATTTATTAATATTCCCAAAAAATGATACGTGGGAAAGTTTATTCAAAAATTTAAATATTAGATAACACTACAATTGGAAAATAAAAAATCTATAAACTTCATTATTCAGTAGCGACATTAATAGAGATTAGTGTTAATACTGATAAGGGAGTTGGTGTCATACGAGTATTTCAGTTCTATATGACGTACATTTAAATCCGATAGCGAATTAAAGCATTATCAATCCTAACCATAATTTGCCCAGGAAACTGCTCAATCTTCAGGTAGCTTCAACACTTGACCGAAAGCCGAATGAAAAGCTCTTCAGTTTGCCCCCTCTGTACAGGCGAACTCAGTTGCCTAACCGAATAGCTTTTGATTCTTATGATTTAACCAACCAATTAGTTAGGGAGAAATGCGTGCGGAGTACTCAACAAACACCTCCTATTATTTCGGCTAAATTATTTAGCGCTGGAAAGCAAATTCAGTTTCTCGAAACTCTGAAGCGGCTTCGCTTTAGCGGTCAACTTGTATTCACTAGTTCCAAAGAAGAACAGTGGGTATTCTATCTCTACCAAGGTCAAATCATGTATGCGACCGGGGGTGTTCACCCAGTGAGACGGTTCCAACGAAATTTAGCCGTTCACTGTACTCAAATGTTAGTGAACACGAATAGGTCTACACTTCAGCAGGATTTAGTTGGACTTAATGCTACAGCTTCTACCCTCTGCTGGGAATATAAGCTGTTGAGCTTGTGGGTAGCGCAGAAGAAAATTACCAGTCAACAAGCCTCTAATATGATTCAGGCGGTTGTCGCCGAGGTTTTATTTGATTTAGCACAAGCCATGCGTGTGATTTATCAAATCAATCCTGATAACTCGTTATCCAATCCACTGGTTTTGATTGATGTACACGAAGCGCTCGCCAAACTTCAGCAGAGTTGGCAAGTTTGGCGCAATTCCATGATTGCTGACTATTCTCCCAACTCGGCTCCCCTAATCAAGCAACCCGCAGAAATGCGCAAGCGGACGTCAGATGCACTCTACCAAAGGCTGGCCCAGTTGCTTAACGGACAACGTACCTTGCGTGACTTAGCTGTGCAGATGCAGCAGGATGTTGTGCAAGTTATCCGTTCACTCCTACCCTACATTCAATGGGAGTGGGTGGAACTCATGAGTATTCCTGATTTGCCAAGCCCAGTAGACACGCCTGTTCCTGAAACACCTCGCTCTCAGGCAGAGTCTAAAGGGTCACTGATTGCCTGTGTAGATGACAGTCCTTTGGTGAGGCAAACGATGCAATCACTCCTGAGTGCCGCAGGCTATCAGTTTTTGGGTGTGGATGATGCGATGCGAGCCTTCGGCATCCTCCTAGCCCGTAAACCCGATTTGATCTTTTTAGATCTTGTCATGCCGAATGCAAACGGGTACGAGATTTGCGCGCAGTTACGTAAGCTAGCTTGTTTTCGGAATACACCGATTGTGATCTTGACCGGCAATGACGGCATTGTAGATCGGGTTCGAGCCAAGCTTGTCGGCGCATCAGATTTTCTCAGCAAACCTGTAGATGCTGGGATAGTGCTTAGCGTAATACGCAAGCATTTAAAACAGGGTGTTCAGGCTTGAAGGTTAGGAGATTCTAACTAGCCAACCTTCAACCCCTACTTGAACCACTTTTGATCGTGAATTAATGAGGTAAATCCATGAGTACTGCCCTAGTAGTTGAAGATTGTGCAACAGATATGCAAGTTCTCACTCGCTGTTTGCAGCAAGGAGGTCTAAATGTTATGACTGCCAACAGTGGAGAAGAAGCCCTAGCCAAGCTAATTAGCCAGAAACCTGACATTATCATCCTTGATGTCGTACTACCAGGTAGCAGTGGATTTGAAATCTGCCGTGAAATCAAAGCAGCAGCAAACACCAGCAAAATTCCAGTGATTATCTGTTCGACCAAAGGCGGCGAGATGGATAAATTTTGGGGCATGAAGCAGGGAGCCGATGCGTATCTTGCCAAGCCCGTTGATCAGGAAGAATTTGTACGCACAGTTAAACAACTGATCAAAAACTAAGGATGCCTCTAAAAATTTTCCCTTCCTTCTCTTGTTGGTAGTCATTAAGGATTAAGTCTTAGTCATTAGTCAGTAGTTCAGCGTGCCCGTACTCCTAATGACTAATAAACTTGATTAGCTACACGCAGGTCATTGAATAAGGCGGAGTTAGTGGAATATGTTTTTCAGCGTCTAACCCTCCCTATAAAGGGAAGGAGGTAAACCTAAATTGGCAATAGGTAAGAGATAGTAAATAGTATTCTGATTTATTACTTATTACCTATTGCCATCCCAAACAGTAAATTTATTACTCTTATCAGGTTTTCTATTCTAAAATGGCTCTGAATACTTTAGGTTTTTAAGAGCCATTGTTAGATGTAGATAAGCAAATATTTACCATTAAAAATACTAGGGAGACAATCTAGCATTAAAAATCATCTGAACCTTGTAACCCTAAGATTGCAACATTGTCTTATCTCTTATCTTTAACCCAAGATACACTTTGGGCTTAACTTTGTGACGTTCACATTCTATTCAATCAATGTCTGATTTGTTGTCAGTCCAAAATTCTCTACTTTCTCCTACTGAATTAGCAGCTTCAGGAATAAGTAAGCAGTTTTTGCGGTTTCATCTCGTGCCCGATACAACTGTTTTGTTGCCGATGAACCAACTCACTGAAGTGTTGGCTATTCCGAATGGACAGATTGTTCCTATTTTTCACATGCCGCCTTGGGTTATGGGCGTTTATAACTGGCGGGGGGAAATTCTCTGGATGGTAGATTTAGGGCACTTAGTTGGTTTGACTCCCTGGCATCAACAGACGAACACAACTTCTGTGTTTAGAGCAATTGTGCTACAGGCGAATTTCAACTCATCAACACTGAATCACTCTAAAACGACCCACCTACTAGGTATCGTTGTTAATCGAGTAGAAGATATTGAGTGGTGCAATCCCGATGAAATTCAATCTCCACCTTCCTCCACAGTCACTCCTGAACTGGCTCCATTTTTGCGTGGATATTGGTTGAAACCAAACGGTGAAATGTTGGTGGTTATGGATGGTCAAGCTATTATTGGGGCAATGCCTAAATAAATTGAGTTTTGCAGGGTAAATTCAGGCTTAAAACTGCCTCAGGAATAAATTGATAAGTTGTCCCAACCCAGTAAAAGCTTGAAGTTTTCCCTGCTATCCCTGAGGAAAGTTTTAACCTAAATACTCTCAATGATCCAATCTCATACAGCACATTTTCACTCGTGTGTTGAAAAGAAGGTCAGATAGTCAGGGGTCACGGGAAAAAATGTTCATTCCTTTGTAGTGAGGTTTCATTTCATACCACTTACTGCCTAATTCCTAAATAGCTAGAGCTTTCATCTGCGTTGTTGCTCTCAATTGAGCCTTGCTCCACAAAACCTCGGCATTTATCTGTTTTTATTGTGCATTGAACCAGCGGCAATCAACTATTTATTTCTCAGAAGGTTAGTTCCATGACTCAGATTTCTCGTAAGCCTAACTCTCCTAACAATAATGGCCATGTTACAACTCCTCAAGGGCTTCAATTCCAGGATGAAACATCTGGGTCTCATGCCCTGACTTCTCAGACCGGTTCAGAAGCAACACAGGCAAGCTTTCTGATTCCCAAAGCACCTCTTCCCCAACGGCGACCGGGTCAGTGGAACTGGGCAAGTTTGCGAACAAGAGCAACGGTACTGGCTGTGACTCTGGGTACTGTTCCCGTACTAGTAACGGGTTTGACCGCTTACTTTTTTGCGAACCAATCAATCACTGAGCAGATTAACACGACCAAAATTCAACGTGCCACTGGTCTAGAAGATAAGATGAAGCGCTTCATGCGGGAACGCTATGCAGACGTTCAGACATTGGTTCGCCGTAACTTCTTGGCGACTACTGGTTTTAGGGACAAACTGACGGCGGCGGATAAGGAAGACCAGTTAAATGCCATTGTTGACACGTATAAAGTCTATGACCTTATTTCCATCCAAGACCTTCAGGGCAACGTAATTCTCAAATCGAAAAGCGACCCCTTACCGAACCAAGCGGAGCGCGAGTATTTTCAGGAGGTACTCAAAACAGATAAGCCTGTTATTAGTGATGCTCTCATCCCTAAAGTGTCTACCAATCCTGAGCGACCTGCTATTAACATTGCTGCACCCGTTAAAGATAGCGCTACGGGTCAGACCATTGCAATTGCCCGCTTGCGTCTGCCGGTGGAAAGCCTTGCTGACGTGAGCGCCAACTTTGGTACTCAAGGGGACGAATTTTATGTGCTTGACAACTCTCTAGGAAAAGTTTTCTTGGGTTCAGACAAGAAGAAGGAGTTTAAAGATACACAAACCCTTTTCCCTGGCTTGTCTAAACTCGAAGCGTCAGACAAACCCGCTACTACAATCTTTAGCGATGTAGACCGCAAAGAAAAAGTGTTCGCCTTTACTAAGTTTGCACAACTAGAAGGCTTGCCTACTCTAGACTGGCGAATCGTGATTGCGACGCCGACAGACATTGCGTTTGCGCCACAACGACAATTACTCGTGCTGGTGCTGATTGGTACGCTTATTGCCGCCGTGGTGGTAACTGCGATCGCCATTTACCTGACCAACCAAGCGGTACGTCCCATTTTGGATGCAGCCGGTGCGGTGGACAAAATTGGTCAGGGACAACTGACTACCCGCCTCAAAGTTCAAGGGGAGGATGAAATTTCCCAGTTGGGCGCGAACATCAACGGTATGGCGGAGCAGCTAGAAGAGTTTGTGCAGGAACAAACCTTGGCTGCTGATCGTGCCCGATTACTGGCTAAAGTGACCGGTTCTCGTGCCTTGAGTTCAAAAGAACTTGATGATCTGTATGGTGAGATTCTCAATGATGCCCGTAAAACCCTGAATGTGGATCGGATCGTCTTCTTGCGATTCAAGACTGATGGGAGCGGGGAAGTTGTCACTGAATCCTTGGGGAGAGGTTGGCAAAGCGCCCTCAATACCAAATTTGATATCTCCTTTCTTTCAGAGCAATTTCTCGAAGCCTATCTAGAGGGTCGTGTCGAGCCAATTAGTAATATTCTTGAGCTTGAGACCAATGTTAACTCTGAGCGGTTGCGGATTCTCGAGCGGCTGGATGTCAAAGCCAGTATCGAGATACCCATTCTGAATGAAGGTCAGCCTTATGGTTTACTACTGGCTCACCACTGCGAAGCGCCTCATGAGTGGCAATCGTCTGAAATCGACTTCCTCAAGCAGTTGGCCGCTCAGATGGGACTGTCTCTCGACCGTGTGGTTTTGTTGGAACAGACAGAGAAACTAGCTGATGACCAGCGCCAACTGAAAGAAGACCTGCAAAAACGAGCCCTGCAACTACTTCAGGAAGTAGACCCGATCAGTAAAGGTGACCTGACCATTCGTGCTAAGGTAACCGCTGATGAAATTGGTACGATCGCAGACTCGTACAACGCGACAGTTGGAAACTTGCGGAAAATTGTACTTCAGGTGCAAGATGCTGTAGCACAGGTGGCTCAAACGACCAGCACTAACGAATCGTCGATTCAAGCCCTATCCGCAGAAGCGTTGCGGCAAGCCGAGGAAATCTCAGCCGCCCTAGAGCGAGCCGAAGAAATGGCGCAATCGGTGCAACTGGTTGCTGCCAACGCGGAACAAGCGCTAGCGGCGGTTCAAGAAGCGTCTCAGACTGTGGAAGAAGGAGACGCTGCCATGAACCGTACAGTAGACGGTATCTTAGCAATCCGCGAAACAGTAGCAGAAACAGCTAAAAAAGTCAAGCACTTGGGTGAATCGTCGCAGAAGATTTCCACCGTCGTTAACCTGATTAGTACCTTCGCCGCCCAAACGAACCTGCTAGCGCTGAACGCCTCCATTGAGGCAGCACGAGCCGGGGAAGAAGGACGAGGCTTCGCGGTGGTTGCGGATGAAGTGCGATCGCTGGCGCGGCAATCGGCAGATGCAACCAGTGAAATCGAAAAACTCGTTGCCGCCATTCAAGGGGAAACCAATGAAGTGGTCGCTGCAATGGAAGCAGGTACTGAGCAGGTAGTCATGGGAACGAAACTCGTGGATGAAACTCGCCAAAGTCTGAACAAGATTACATCCGCGTCTGCCAAGATTAGCGAATTGGTTGAATCCATTACCCAAGCAACCCTGATCCAGTCCCAAGCCTCTGAGGAAGTGACCAAAACCATGACCAACGTGGCGGCGATCGCGAACAAAACATCCAAGGAAGCCAGCTTTGTATCATCTTCGTTTGAACAACTCCTGCAAGTTGCCCAAACCCTACAAGAGGACGTTGGTCAGTTCAAAGTCAGCTAATGGGTTGCAGATTGAGAGTTAAGTTAGCAGGTTGAAGGTTAACACGTTGAAAGTTAACAGGTTCAGGACTTACGCAATATCCGTCGATTAGCCCCCCTAACCCCCCAAGCTTGGGGGGAACAAGATCTTACTCCCCCAGAGTTGGGGGGGCATGGGGGGGGGCAAATACGTAAGTCCTACAGGTTGAAAGTTAACAGGTTGAAAGCTAGCAAGTTGAGAGTAATCAAGATGGCTTTAAATCTTCAACCTTCAGCGTTCAGCCTTCAGCCTTCAGCCTTCCAACCTTCAACCTTCAACCTTCAACCTTCCAACCTTCCAACTTTCCAACTTTTCATCCTTTGAACCATGGCACTCAATCCTGAGATTCGCGACCAAGCCTATCAGTTTTTCGTGGAAGAGGCTCCTGAGCTGTTGCAGGCTATTGAAGAAGGTCTACTCACGCTGAAGCAGGAGAAGAATACAGCGGCTGTTCACAATTTAATGCGATCGGCTCACTCGATTAAGGGAGGAGCCGCCAGCGTAGAACTCGATACCATCTCTACCCTCGCTCACCGCTTAGAAAATATCCTTAAGGCACTTTATAGCGAGACGCTAGAGATTGATACTGAACTAGAAACTCAACTGCTCTCTGGTTACGACTGCCTGCGTCTACCATTAATGGAGCAGATTACGACAGGTGACTTTGATGCCGAGCAAGCATTAGCGATCGCTGAACCAATTTTCGCTCAGCTTGAGGAGCGATTTGCAGACGCGCTGAATGCGGCTGAAACGTATATCCCTACTTCGGCTGAATTGGGATTCGATATGACCCAGTCGATTTTTGCCGTTGATGTGGCAGAGGGACTCAAGCGCCTTGAGAACGTTGTCGCCAACCCGGAAAACTATGAAATTGCGGGAGAATTACGGGCACAAGCTGAAGTATTTGCTGGGTTTGCTGAGTTTCTCAATCAACCGGAATTTGGAGCGATCGCTCAAACCACGATCAAGGCACTGGAGGCTGCTCCACAACGCGCTTTAGAAATTGCCCAACTCGCACTGGTTGATTTTGAGATAGCTCGACAAGCTGTATTAACAAATGCCGTTCAAGGACTAAGCCCTTCTCCCGCTTTAGCTGCTATTGCCGACCCTACAGCCACTGTTGTACCTGAGTCAATAGCAATCCCTACAGCCGAGCCGATTGCTGATTTAGAATTCAATCTTGAAAATACAGCGGATGTCTTACCCTCCCTTGAAGCCATCTTTGGCAGCACTTCGCCGACTCCGGAAGTTGAGGACGAGGAAGAGTTACAAGAATGGAGCGGTAAAGAGGGAGACGTTTTCCCCAGCATTGCACAAGAACATTCTTTCCTAGCTTTAGACGCTTTAGATGCGCCAGACTTCTTGGAAAGTGTAGAGGTCGAATCGGTAGGTGAGTCTACTGAGATGCCCATTAGTGAACCAGCCTATCCTACACAGGAAGTCCCACCAGAAGAAATGCCTTCATTGGAGGAGGTGTTTGGCACTACGTCTGACACTCCAGAGACGGTAACTTCTACCTCCAGTGCAATTGTCCCGGTGATACCTACATCCCACTCACTTCAGGTGCAGCCGTTAGAGGAAATTGAGCTGCAAGAGACACCCATAACGCTGGAAGCAACTGTTCAACGAATTGAGGAAGTTTTTGATAGCTTACCTGCGCTCGATCCCTTAGAAGCGATGTCGGCAGACAGTCCTACATCGCCCTCTCATACCGATGCTGAGGCGGAGGCTACTCCTGCTAAATCGGCAGCTGCCTCAAAGGGTGAAGCCCCCGCTCAAAAATTATCGGTACGGGTTGATTTGGAGCGCCTGGGACGGATGAATAATTTAGTGGGTGAACTGGCAATTAATCGCAATGGCTTGTCACTCCAGAACGAGCAACTCCAGGATTCAGTTCGTGGACTGCTGAATCGATTTTCCCGCGTGCAAAACTTGGTTGGTTTGTTGCGTAGGCTCTCAGACCAGATGCTCATTGCTCCAGAACGATACAGCAATGGGTCGCTTCCTAGCGCCTTAAGCGCGTTGCAAGAGTTAAAAGTCGCTCGACTGGATTTTAATGATTTTGACTCTCTGGAGTTGGACAGCTACGGCGCCCTGCAATCCCAGTTACAAGAACTCCTCGAAGAGATGATGCAACTGGAAGAATCGGTGAATGATATTGTCCTGTTTGCGAGGGCGACTGATCAAACATTGGAACGGCAGCGACAAATGCTGACTCAGTTGCGGGATGAACTGATGTGGGCTCGCATGTTGCCTTTAGGGGAAGTACTCAACCGTTTTCCTCGGATGTTGCGCGATTTTTCTGCCACCTATCACAAGCCTGTGAGCTTGAAGCTGAGTGGCAGTGGTGTACTGGTGGACAAGGCTGTCCTCGAAAAACTATACGACCCATTGTTGCACTTGCTGCGTAATGCCTTTGATCATGGCATTGAGCCGTTAGAAATTCGGCGTCGGCAGGGGAAACCGGAGCAAGGTCAAATTGAAATTCGAGCTTACCACCGAGGAAGTCAAACGATTATTGAGGTGAAGGATGATGGTCAAGGGTTAAATCTAGAACGTATCCGTCAACGAGCGTTGGAACTAGGATTGTTGTCAGCCGAACAGGTAGGGACAATTCCCAACAATCGCCTGTTCAACTTAATTTTCGAGCCAGGATTTTCCACGGCAAGCGAAGTCAGTGAGTTATCTGGACGGGGAGTGGGTTTGGATGTGGTGCGATCGCAATTGCGTTCTCTCAAAGGCATGATTGCGGTTACGTCGGAGACGGGAGTGGGTACGACATTCACCTTACGTCTACCGTTAACCTTAACAATCGCTAAGTTACTCGTTTGCTTCTGCGGCTCGACAGCTTTGGCGTTGCCTTCGGACAGTATTGAAGAAATCGTGATTCCCAAACCTGACCAGATTAAACTATCGGGAACTCAACGATTTCTGCACTGGCGGGGAGAAATTGTACCAACGTATCGTCTTAACGACTTCTTAGACTATAGTTGCCCCTTACCGGACACGTCTCCCAGTCGAGCCTTGCTGGCTGTACCAACGCCGGAAAGTTGGGCATTACCGATGCTCGTCCTGCGTCAAGGGCAAAATTTTCTAGCGTTAGAAGTGGAGCGTCTCGTCACAGAACAAGAACTGGTGATCAAACCGTTCGGTTCTGTGATTGCACCCCCTAGTTGTACTTACGGTTGCACTATTTTGGGGGATGGAAGTTTAATTCCTGTGATTGATGCCGCTGCTCTGTTGGAGCAACTTTTAGCCCAAAGTGCAGTCACATCGATAACAACAACTAACTTCAATGTAGAATCGCTGGAGTCCGCAGATACTGCCGTGATTCACGAAAATTGGTTCACCAACCAAACCAAGACTCCTGTGAAAACGGTGAAAGCATCTACAGTTTTAGTGGTCGATGATGCTGCTGCTCTACGACGAACGCTAGCTCTTAGTTTGGAAAGGGCAGGAATCAGAGTATTGCAAGCCAGAGATGGACGAGAAGCACTGGAACGATTGCAGCAAAGCTCATCAGTAGACTTGGTGATTTGTGATATTGAAATGCCGAATATGAACGGCTTTGAATTCTTGAGCCATCGTCGCCAAGACTCTCAAATTTCCACTATTCCTGTAGTCATGCTTACCTCTCGCAGTAATGATAAGCATCGTTGGCTAGCCATGCAATTAGGGGCCAATGCTTACTTCACTAAGCCCTACTTAGAACAAGAATTTTTAGTGGCAATTAAACAGCTTATGGGTCAAACTCTACCGGAAAGCGTACCTGTTTAAGGAGGAATGGGGAATCGGTAATTGGTAATTGATAATCAGTACCTTGCCTGTTCATCCTTCATGTTTCAGCCTTTAGTCTCACCAATCTCTTGCAATGAACAATCAGTTAATTAAGGTACAATCTAATACGCCTCTAACTTCACAAACTCGACAAGTAACTTCCCTACTTAAGCTGGTCGCCTTTAGCATGGGTGGTCTTAATTTAGCCTTACGGATTGAGTCAGTTTACAAAGTAGTCAATCACATGTCTACTTATAGTAGCGGGCTAGGTGCTGTGGGAGTCACCCATTTGGCTGAGGGTGAAATTACTGTTGTAGATTTGCATCGGAGATTTTTCAAATTTAGCCAAATTAGTTCATCGAACTCCGGTGGTTATTTGATAGTTGTTCAAAATAGCACAGGAGAACTATACGGTATTCCAGTCGCTGAAACTCCAGCTTTAATGGAAGTGCCCGTGGAGATGATTCGTGTTTTACCAGAGTCCTATCGGCGTGCTGATACACTTGATGTGGCGAGTCATGTGGCTGTGATTCCTCAAGATGGAACTCCACTAACTATCTTTTTGCTCGACGTGAACCGACTTCTACCAATTTTTCAACAGTCCACCGCTCAATCCTAAGTGGTGGCAATAGATTAATAGCTCAAACTCATCAAGGTTGAATAGGCTGTTTGAGCGTTCAGCTCTTGTCTTGTTTTTGACGTTTTAAGGGCGTATTTTTGATGATGTAATATCAAGCCAGGAGGATTGTCCCTAATAAAACCCTCTCTGCGTCTTTGCGTCCTCCCATTTCCCTGTCTGTCCAAATTACGGGCGTTCAACTTGACATGATATAAGGGCGTATATCAATACGCCCCTACTTTTGGCGAGTTGACTTGTTACACACTAATCAACTGATTACTGAACCAATTATTTAGTAGACTCTGCCTTATTTCGGCGCAGCATAGCCAGCCTGTTTAGCGGCAGATTCATTGGTAAAACACTTTTCTGCTTTAAGTTTGTTGTAATCAGGGGACTTGGTAGTAACGTAGATTTTCCCACCTAGTTTTTTGCTAGTTAAACCTTTAATCGGGTTCCCTGCGGGACAACCTGTTCCTTGAGGAGCAACTCCTTGTTTTGCTCCGGATGAAGTGGTTGTGGAAGTAGTAGAGCTTGATGAACCGGGAGAGGTATTCGTTGAGGTATTAGAGCTAGGAGCATTCGCTGAGCCAGAGGTATCACCACCAACCGATTCATCTGTTTTCTTTTGGCAACTTGCGAGTGTTAGAACGGAAACGATGGCTAATGCCGCTACCCCAGCACGGAAGGAAATTATGGACTTCATGTAACACCTATTCCAGTAAAAGCAAAATCGTTTTGCTAATAATAAACCATTAATTTACCGCAGATTGCTCAAGTAGGTGGCAATTCTCTTAACAAAGCTTAGCTAAGTAGATGGGTGAAATTAAATAGTACTGCTCTTAGCTGGGCGTAGGGTATGGGACATGAGGCATCGAAAAGAAATATAGCGGTTCTCAAATAAGCTGAATACAACTATATATCTTTATTTCCGTCACTCTGTACAAGGTGTATTCCATCCGGCTAAGAACCGCCATGGTTATGTTTATTGATGTCTACCCGTCGTCACTTAACCAGGTAAGGTGGGTTTCATCGAAAGAATAGGTATCTCGCACCAATCAGCAGTAGAAAAATCCCATAGAGTTTTTTCATCATCTCACTGGTGATGTACGGCTGATTAGCAAACAAGGCGCCGAAGTAATTCCCGATAATCAAACCAACGGCGATTAGCACGGCATATTTAAAATTTAGGTTACCCTCGCGATAGTAAACAATCGCTGCTAAAATGCCGATGGGTAAAATCTGCGCTGCAATAGAAGTACCAGTAGCGAACTTCTGGTCTAGTCCCATCAACAATACCATGGCTGGAACCATAATCGCACCACCACCGATACCGAACATACCGCCGGCGACGCCTGCAACTAAGCCAATAATCAAAAGCTGGATAAGCAACCAAGACATGATTAGTTTTGAGTTTTTTGTGTGTAGTTGTCAGGGTTATCCTGATTAATCTTGAAATTAAGATTGTAGATATTAGATTTTGGATTGTATCGTAGGATTAAATCAAGGGGCTTGGCTCTAGTCATGACTCATCACCACTCTGAATCTGCGATCGCTAGTTCATTCATCTATCTTGGAAATAAGGCTGAATGCTGAAGGCTGAAGGGATAAGAATCTTCATTCTTTGTGTGAGTGCAGCTCATGGGGTCTATCTTGAATCATCAACTTATTTGTTCTTCATCTAGATAATAAAGTGGCTACTTCTGCTAACATATTTTGCCTAGCTCTCTCCTCTAGAGCAGTAAACAGTTGCTCAGTTGCGTATATTTTATCCCGTTGTAAAAAATTTTGTAAAACTTGTGTTCTGCCAATCCGATACTTTCTCTCAGATACCCAAGCATATTCTTGACGAATGGCTTGAGCATACTCTCGATATTCCAGTTCAGATGAACCGAGAATTGCCAAGTCAGCATCTATAAGAATTTGGCTGTCTATGTCAGTGAGTGGTGCTTGATGATTTTTAGTGATTAAAATTAGAGCTTTGACTTGAGCAATTATTGCTTGTGGAAGTCGGAATTGCCTTAAAACTCCTTCGGCGTATTCAGCACTTTTTTCTTCATTATCTTTGACTTGAGTATCATAAATAACATCATGAAACCAGGCTGCAAACTGAAGAGCAGTAAAATTCACACTCCAGCATTGCAGCGCATCGATTACTGCTAAAACCTGAGCAATATGCTTTAGGTTGTGATAAACCCTATTAGCACTCGAATAGTTAGTAACCAAGTCAACCAATACCCTCTGGCCTAACTCCGGCTCAACTGGTAACGGTTGAAGCAAGGTTTGCCAACGAAATTTGAGTGTTTCCAATAAATTGTTAATCAGCTTCATTAAAAGGGAAAAAATAGAATTAAACAGTCTAAAGACTAAAGAATAAAGCAGGTAAACTCCTATCATGCAAGAAGAGCGCTAATATTTTCCTAGGAAGGAGCTTTCAACTCTCACCCACACATCATTTCGCTTTTATCCTTCATCCTTCATACTTTACACTTCATCGATCAGATGACAATTAGCAACGAGTTATGGCAATCCAATCAAGAGCTCGCTCAAGCCTGTCTGGAAAACCCTTTTGTCCAAGGCATCGCCACTGGCACTCTTGAGCGCTCTAAATTTGCCTATTATGTAGGTCAAGATGCTTTTTTCTTAGAAGCTTTTGCTCGTGCTTATAGTATTGCAGCAGCCAAGGCGACGGATTGGGAGAAATTCAATACCTTTCATACGCTAGCCGGAGGCGTTCTCGAAGAACTCAAGCTGCATGAAGGCTATGCGACTCAATGGGGAGTAGACTTGCGAAGCGTTGAACCGGGTGCAGCGACACGCCGTTACACAGATTTTTTACTGGCAACCGCTTGGGGTAGTGAAGTCAGTTTAATCACGGTAGCAATGACTCCCTGTATGCGTTTGTATGCTTTTTTAGGTCAACAACTAGCAAAGGATGGCATTCCGCAACACCAATATGCCGAGTGGATTCGTACTTATAGCCATGCAGACTTTGAAGAACTGGTGCAGAAATTAGAGCATTTGACTAACGAATACACTCAACTGACGGACTCGGTAAAATCTCACTATCGCTATGCCATGTTGTGTGAACGAGACTTTTTTGCAGCGGCATGGCAGATCGTCTAATTTTCCTTACGAAAAATTGGCGATCGCTCGATCAATCAATCGGGAAAGCAATTCTCGATCCGCCTCAGGAATTCCTGCCATTGCCTGTTCTCGAATTTCCAGCGCGATCGGGGGCAATACTTCTTCGAGTTCCTTGCCTGCTTGTGTCAGCCAAATCCGCCAAATTCGGCGATCGCGGCAATCTCGTTCTCGACGCACCAACCCTCGTTCTTCCATCCGATCCAGTACCCCCGTTAAGGTACCGCCAACCTGTTGCAGTCTCTCGCCCAGGGACGAGGTTGCCAAGCCGTCTTCTTGCCACAGGCAACATAGGACAACCCAGTGAAACGGCGTCAGCCCAAAGGGTTCTAATCGCTCCTGAAACATGCGAGACAGTAACATGGAGAGCAGCTTGATTCGATAACCCAGGCTTTGGGGCGCGAGAACTTCTTCCCAACGTGCCGAAGAACCAGAGTTTATAGAAGAAGAGGGCATGAAGCAACTATCACTTGGTAGTTATAACTGTGGGTAAGATTACGGTAGCATCTTTAATTGGCTCATTTTCTTTACATCTTTTAATGAGCGGCCCCCCCAGCACCAGGCTTGACCTTCTTACAGAAAAGCAGAGTAATACCACTCACGAGTAAAGCGATACCCACAAAGTAAAAGCCGTCGTTAAACGCCATCACGAAGGATTCGCGACGGACTATATTATCGATGGTGGCGATCGCTTGATTATGGGCGGTGGTTGGGTCAATTCCCTTACTCACAAATGCTTGTGTTAATTGCTCAATCCGCTGCTGTGTTTCTGGATTAAATAACGAAACCGACTCTCCAATCCGATTGGAGTGAAACTGCTGCCGCCGAGTTAGCAACGTTGAAAGAATCGCAATTCCAATTGACCCTCCCAAGTTACGCATCATATTAAACAACCCTGAGGCAGAACCCGCTTGTTCGCGTTCAATATTTCCAGTCGCAATAGAGGTAAGCGGCACGATCATCAAAGGTTGTCCCACAGCGCGAACCAACTGAGACCAGCGCAATTCTTCGATACCTGTATCGTGGGTCATGTGGGAGTTCATAAAACAGCTAACCGCAAACAGGCTATATCCTACCGCCGCCAGGAAACGAGCATCGAAGCGCTGCATCAGTTTCGGCACAAAGGGAATCAGAAATAATTGCGGCAACCCAGACCACATAATTACCTCGCCAATTTGCATGGCGGTGTAATCCTTAATTCTGGAAAGATACAACGGCAAAATATAAACAGAACCGTATAATCCTAACCCCAAGGTCAGACCTGCAATACTGCCGATGCCAAAGTTGCGACGCAGTAATATGTGCAGATTGATAAACGGTCGCCTTCGGGTTAACTCAATCCACAGAAAAGCAAAGAGAAAGACAGAGGCAACAACCGCTAACCGAGTAATTTCTTCGGAACCAAACCAGTCTTTGCGGTTCCCTTCTTCTAACACCACCTCTAAGGAACCCAAACCAACCGCCATCGAGATAATGCCCCACCAATCCCCCTGCTTTAACAGGTTGAGTTGCATCGGTTTAGCGGGAATCGCGTAGGCGATCATAGTGATCATGAGGATTCCGGGAAGCACGTTCAAGTAGAAGTTATATTGCCAACCCAGGTTATCCGTCAGCCATCCCCCCAACGTCGGCCCAATCGATGGCGCAAATGTGGCGGTAATGGAAAACAACGCCATACCGACTGGTTGTTTAGCTGGGGGTAAGGTTGTCAACACAATCGTAAACGCCATCGGGATCAGAACCCCCCCTGTAAAGCCTTGCAGTGCGCGGAACACAATCATCATCTGCAAATTCACCGACCACGCACAGCAAATGGAAAAGAAGATAAACAGGGCCGTATTGACCAATAGATACCGACGGATGGAAAAAACCTGTGACAACCAACCCGTTAGGGGAATGACTACCACCTCAGCAACTAGGTAAGCAGTGGATATCCATGACCCTTCTTCTAGGGTTGCCCCCAGTGCGGCCTGAATTTCTGCTAGAGAAGAGTTAGTAATCTGAATATCCAGAACCGCCATAAATGCACCCAGCATGGCTCCCATCAACCCAATCCAGGTTTTGGTCGGCACCTGGTTAGTAGGAGGAGGAGGCGGCGATGATGAAGCGGAGGTGGGTTGAGCTTGATTCCTCACTGGATTGTCCTGAGCCACCGGAGTCCTCCCATTCAAATCAGTAGGGTTAAAGCGGAATGGTGCTTCTATTACTAAAGCATCTAACGAGTTTTTGAATGTGCCTGGGGAAGTAAACCAATTTTTTGATAAATGGGTTGTACGAATAATCTCAAAATTGGCAGTTGTTTCGCAAACCAGAACGACCCAAGAATACAAAATGCACCACCGATCGCTAAGGTGATGGGTGCACCGATGTGGTTCGCCAAGCTACCTGCGACTAAATTACCCAAAGGTAGTGTACCCAAAAAAGCCATTGTATAAAAGCTCATCACTCGCCCCCGTTTATCATCATCCACAATGGTTTGGACAATGGTATTACTAGAAGCAATTTGCAGAATGGTACTTAGGCCAATCACTACCATCATGAGTAGAGAAAGCCATAACACACGAGAGAAGGAGAAAATAATCAAGGCAATTCCTAACGAAGCGGGCGAATAAGCAACGACTTTGCCTAATCCCAGCACACTTTGCCGGGAACTCAGGTAAATCCCACCGATTAACGCGCCAACTCCCGAAGCCGTCATTAAAAATCCCAGCGTTTCTGCGCCACCGTGAAGGATTTTTGTCGCAAAAATAGGGCTCAAGACGGTATATTGCATTCCCATGAAACTAATCAAAGCGATTAGTTGTAAAATGGAGCGGATAGGTAGAGAGCCAAACGTATAGTTAAATCCTTCTTTTAATCGTTGCCAGACGTTCGCCGTATGGGGGGCTGGTTTCTTGGGATTTAATCTCATTGCTAATAAGCCAGCAATGACGGCAATATAGCTCAAGCCGTCAATGAGAAAACAGACTCCTGCACCAACGCTGGCAATCAACAGACCTGCTATTGCAGGGCCAACTAATCTGGCTCCATTAAACATAGATGAATTGAGGGCGATCGCATTTCCTAAATTCTCTTTTTTCTCCACCATTTCCGTCACGAACGCTTGTCGTGCGGGTGCATCAGCGGCATTGATCAACCCCTGAAAAAGGCTCAATAGGATAATGTGCCAAATATCGATCAGGCCAGTCAGCGCCAACCCAGCTAGCGCTAAAGACTGAAGCATAGCGAGGCATTGAGTCACAATTAAAATTTGGTGGCGATTCCAGCGATCAACAAGAATGCCACCGAATGGGCCAAGAACAAAACTAGGAATTTGGCTAGAAAATCCAACTAATCCTAACAAGAATGCAGAGTTTGTTAAGCGATAAACTAGCCAAATCGTAGCAATTTGCGTCATCCAAGTGCCAATCAGAGAAATGGCTTGTCCTGCAAAGAAAAGACGATAATTTCTTGACTCTAAAGCACGCCAAAAAGGCTTGAGCTTTGATACACCCCAATTCATGGCTTTGTACCCTACTTATGCTCGACGCTAACAACCGCTGACATCCCTGGATTAATTCGCGCTTCATAGCCTTGAATGCTTTGAGGATCGAAGGTAATTTTCACCGGGATACGCTGCACAACTTTGGTGAAGTTACCAGTCGCATTATCGGGAGGCAGTAGGGCAAATTGAGAACCCGAAGCCGGTGAGATACTGTCAACACGACCTCTAAAGGTGTGACCCCCAAAAGCATCAAGTTTAACTTCTACTGTTTCCCCAGGCTGAATGTTTTTCATCTGGGTTTCTTTGAAGTTGGCAACCACCCAGTAATCCCCCTCAACAATTGCCATCAAAGGACTTCCTGGTTGCACTCGTTGCCCGACTTCTACCGTTTTGCGACCGACTCGTCCGCTACTGGGTGCAAAAATGTTGGTATAAGAAAGCTGTAACTGAGCATCTTTGAGAGACGCTTCGGCTTGAGCGATCGCGGATTTGGCTGCGTTGTACTTCGCACGATTCACTTCTGTTTGTTGACCGCTAGCTGTAGCCTGTTGCAGTCCACCTTTAGAAGCTGCTAATTTAGCTTGAGCCGTAGCGACACCTTGTTGAGCCTGAGCCAGTTGAGACTGCGCTCTAGCAATGCCTTGTTGAGCTTGAGCTACCTTAGCTTGGGCTTGTTGCACTCCCTGCTCGGCACTTCTTTTTTGAGCTAGGGCAACATCATAAGCGGCTCTAGCCGTGTCTAGCTGCTGGCGGGCAATCGCACCTTGTTGGAAAAGGGTGGCGTAGCGGTTGTAATCCTTTTGCGCCCTCTGTAAATTGGCGTCCGTTTGAGCCACTTGGGCTTGAGCCGCCTGAACTCCCGCTTGAGCTTCGGTGACAGAGGCTTGGGCGGTAGGAATTCCAGCTTGAGCCTCTGCGACTGCCGCTTTAGCACTGTCAATCGTAGCGGCGGCAGCTGTCACATCTCCCTGAGCTTGAGCTGTTTTAGCCGAAGTTGTTTCTGAAGCCAAAGCAATATCCGCCTGTGCCGCATTTGCCTGCCGTTGAGCAGCGTCTAGAGCGGCTTGAGCTTGTAGCACTTTTGTCTGAAAGTCACGGGGGTCAAGCTTGACTAACAACTGTCCTTGTTTCACCAACTGGTTATCATTCACCTCGATTTCCGACACCGTGCCATTCACGCGGCTACTGACTTGGTGAATATGACCCGCAACGGTGGCGTTGTCTGTCTCTTCGTGGGTGGAGGCGTGCTGCCACCAGTGGTATCCAAACGTACTTGCGGCAATTGCACCGATACCTGCGATCGCCAAAATCAAAGGCTTGCGATTTTTTTTCTTGGGCGTCGGTTCAGGAGTACCGGGTTGAGATTGTTCGATTTGTTGCTCTGGCTGAACGGCAGGGGCTTCTGTAGGGGATGCCGTCTTGAGCTGATCGGTTGGGAGAAGCTCGTCTTGGACAACGGGTTTTTCGATCACGACTGCCGAACCCCGTCCGTTTAATGCGCTATTGTTTGAGTTTTCCATATTGGTAGCTGCTTAAATTTCTAGATGGATGGTTGTAGCGAGGTCAGGTCTTTGGTAAGTAGCCTTTTGTTTCGCGTGCGTACTATTAAGTTAGATGTAGTTTAGGGGAAAAGCTAGTTATTCATCTTTATTTAGAACACGTAATATTATAATGCCAAAATTTTGCTCTCTAAGTATCCCCCAGTTGGGTGATCTCAGATTGTGCCTTTTTAGGGAGGTTAGGAAAGATTAGCAATCAATTGATCGACAAGTTGCGATAGCCGTTCTCGCTCGGACTGGGAAATGCCGGCCATCGCCTGCTCATAAATATCTCTAGCCAGCGGGGGCAACGCCTCTTGGAGTTGCTTGCCTTCTGGGGTAAGCCAAATGCGACAGATTCGGCGATCGCGACAGTCACGCTCCCGACGTACTAACCCCCGTTCTTCCATTCGATCTAACACCCCAGTTAACGTGCCACCGACCTGTTGCAATCTTTCCCCAATGGTAGAGGTTGCCAATCCGTCTTCTTGCCACAGACAGCACAGCACAACCCAGTGAAACGGTGTTAGGCCAAATGGCTCTAATCGTTCATGAAAGGTGCGAGTTAGAACCTGAGAAAACAGTTTGATGCGATACCCCAGATTGTGGGGAGCCAGAATTTCTTCCCAGTGCGCCAACGGTCTACCATTCACAGAAATAGAAACCATAACGCTTAATTACTTAGAACGCGTAATAATTATATATTAGCATTCTGGATGGGTTACGACAAGCGACTAAGGATTAATCGTTCATTGAGGTAACCCGACCACCTCACCAGGCCCCTCAATCACCTGACCAATCCGATAAGCAGCCATCTGTTGTGACTTAAACCAACGGAGGGATTGCTCTGTCTGGTCTGGAGGGACAAGTATTACAAAGCCAATGCCCATATTGAACGTGTTATACATCGTCTCAACACTGACTTGACCCGCCTGAACCAACCACTGAAAAATGGGCGGAATGACCCAGCTATAAGGTTCAATTTGAACCGATTGACCTGCCCCCAGGCAACGCGGGAGGTTTTCTGGTATACCGCCACCTGTAATGTGAGCCATGCCATGAATATCAAGACCCGTTCGCCGCGCCTCGAGAATCGGTTTGACGTAAATCTGCGTTGGTGTTAACAAAACCTCGCCTAAGGATTGACCTGCAAGCTGTTCTGGCTGGACGTTCCACTTCCGGGTGCTATCTTCCCTTGCTGGTGCAACACCTTTACCCAATATCTTGTCCAAAAGGGGTGTCATTGCCGGAGACTCGTCGGCAATCTTCCGCACCAGGCTAAAGCCATTACTGTGAACACCCTGGCTGGCTAAACCAATGGCTACATCGCCCACCTTGACCTGAGAACCATCCAGCAATTGGCTCTTTTCCACAATTCCTACGCAAAAGCCAGCGAGGTCATACTCTCCCGGCTGGTAGAAACCGGGCATTTCGGCAGTCTCTCCTCCCAGCAAAGCACATCCAGCTAGACGACACCCTTGTGTAATACCGTCAACGACCTGAGTTAGCTGTTCGGAATTAAGTTTGCCCGTCGCTAAATAATCCAAGAAAAACAGTGGTTCTGCGCCAGAGGTCAAAACATCATTGACACACATTGCCACTAGGTCAATTCCTACCGTGTTGTGGCAATTGAGGTCTTGAGCCAGTTTTAGCTTGGTCCCGACGCCATCGGTTCCCGATACCAGAACCGGCTCCTGATACCCCACGGGCAACTGAAAGTAGCCACTAAAGCCACCGAGTCCTCCCAAAACTTCAGGTCGGTGCGTGCTTTGCACCAAGCTCCGGATTCGCTCTACAAAAGCTCGACCTGCTTCAACATCGACACCGGCTTCTCGATAATCCATCGGACAAAAACTAAGGGTTTGAGTTAGAGATGCAGCCTGTATTTTACAGGTTGCTGGCGCACAAGGGGACTGGGAGACGGGGAGACGAGGGGACGCCGAGAAGGCTGATTAACTTCCCTTGGTATCTCTATATTGGTTTGACAATATTGTGGTAAAAAGCGTTTTTATCATTAATTGCTAAACAGATTTGATATCACAATAACTAGTCCAAAGAGAGCTCAATGACTTTTTGAGTCATAAAATCTAGACAATTTTTGTAAAGTTTATATAAGTTTATGCAATTGTTCCGGAGTCAGAGAAAAAGCTGAAACTTTTTCCTGGAGGCTAATTGGCGTTTTTGGGCCAATTTTAATTTTTACTGATTTGACGTATTACTGCCAAAGATCCCTGATCCCCAAAGGCAAAACTTCATGTTAGTCTGTTGCAGTTCAAGGAAACAGAGCGAAAGCGGAACGAGTACGAGTTAAAGGGTGTATTAGCGCCTTCACAGCAGCAAAACCAAAAAAACAAGACCTCGAATTCCAAATAGCTTTTGACATCGGAACGTATGAATCAACGAATTTGGAGTGGCCTAAGTGCTACTCTCCTGATGACAACCCTGGGTACGACAACAGCTGTTCAAGCTCAACAAAGCAGAACGCTTGAGCCAGCTTCTGAGGTTCCCCCTCCTAAAACCCAGGCACGGCAACTAGCAACGACCCCGGCCTCACCGCAACCATCGATTCAGCCGAAAGACGTGCAGAAGGTTGGGGAGTTTCAATCGCCCACAGCGACAGCAGGGGAACAAGTAGACGCAATTGCGAAAATTCAGGCGTATGAATTAGCAGGGCGTCAAGCTGCCATCCTGTACGTCCGCGATATTCCTGTCCTGACATTCTTGGCTTCTGGTTCATCTACCGCAGGAAATACCCAAGCCGGAGCAGCCACTGCGCATTCCACAACCAAAACGGCTTCTCGCCGTCAGGCATCACAGCATAGGGCGCAAAGGTCAGATGAACTAGAAGGGTCTAAGCAGTATAGTGCGGCCTCAGATGGGTTAGAGATGGAAAATAACCCTATTTGGCGAGCGACAACCGTTGCAGCTAAGCTGAATCAATTACATCGGGATAACCTAGATGCGAAAGCGATCGCAGTTCGTTGGAATCCTAAGAGCGAAGCCTACAGCATTGAAGTCAATGGGCAAGAATTAGTCCAGATCAGCAACAAAACTCTCCTGCCCGATACAACTCGTAACCTCGCTCAAGATGCTCTGCAAGCCACCAATCGCCTCCGACGCCTGATGGGTAATGCTCCACCGTTGAGGAAAATTGCCGGAATACCACAACAGCGACAAGTTACCCAAGTTGCTGTGGGGCCGATTCGCATGGAGATTAGTGGCGTTGCTTCCTGGTATGGGCCTGGATTTCACGGCAATCGTAGTGCCAGTGGCGAAATCTACAACCAAAATGCGATGACAGCCGCTCACCGCAGCTTACCGTTTGGCACCCGCGTCTTGGTGACTAACATGAATAACGGTCGCTCTACCGTTGTGCGGATTAATGACCGTGGCCCTTTTGTGAGAGGCCGAGTCATTGACCTTTCAGCAGCAGCGGCTAGAGTACTGGGGATAGTGAATACTGGGATTGCACCGGTCAAACTACAGGTTCTAGACCCCTCACAGCCACAGACAGTAGCAACGGACAATTACGACTACTGATTGGCTAAGCAATAAGAGTAGAGAGCAAGTACACCCTAATCTATTCTCTTACCTTGGCTAACGCAGGCTTCCCAGTCTATTTTGGGTTTTAGACTGAACCATCAGAGCAATTGCTAACTGGTGCTAAGCCATTGAATTGCTAACATCAATCTAGAATCCAAACCCTCGAATCTCATGCGCCTGTTT
>DATNPV010000272.1:0-7495 GCA_036703055.1 Waterburya sp. | reverse complement strand
ATCGCTAAGCTTCTGGAAGAGATGCAGATTGATATTATTGAGGTCGGCTATCCAGGAGCTTTTCAGAAAGACTTTGATGAGGTTTTCCTGATTTCTAAGCAAGTAAAGCAGTCTATCGTTTGTGGATTAGCAAGCTCTAAGCCAGAGGAAATTGAGAGTGTTGCCTTAGCCATTCAACCTGCTGCTAGAGGGAGAATTAATGTTTACACACCAGTCAATTTAAAAAATCAATCTCAATTGAGTGAAGAACAAACTCTAGAACTAATAAAAGATAGCGTTAATCGAGCCAGAGCATCCTGTGATGACGTAGAATGGTCAGCCTTTGATGCAGCAAGAAGCGAACCGGATTTCCTTTGTAGAGCGGTTGAAGCGGCAATCAAAAGTGGCGCAACGACTGTAAGTATTCCTGATAGTCTGGGTACATCATCACCTGAGGAATTTTCCGGGTTAATTTCAATGATGATTAATCGGGTGCCGAATATTGACCAGGCTCTAATTGCAGTTCACTGTCATGATGATTTAGGATTAGCCGTGGAGAATTCGATCGCCGCTCTCCACCGTGGAGCAAGACAAATTGAATGCTCAATTAATGGACTAGGAGCAAGAAAGGGGAATGCGGATTTAGAAAAAGTGGTGAACGCGATCGCGCCGTATCACAACTATAGAGTTGATATTGATCAAGACTTACTCAGTGCTGCTTCTGAGTTAGTTACTCAAATCACCGGAATTACGAGATCGCCAGCTTAAGCTTATTGCCAATTCCCCACCAAAACATAAGGCGCCCAAAGCTTTGGCTGTTGATACCGACTATCCTTTAAAAGTGCCACTTGCGCACGGCGGAGAGCTTCGGCTTTGCTAATCGTAGGATTGCTTAATTCCTGATAAAAGCGAGTCATTACTTCGGCTGTAGCCGCATCACTCACAAACCAGAGAGTCGCTAATGTACTGCGTGCCCCAGCGCGAACAGCTACCCCTGCCAACCCTAGCGCTGCTCGCTTATCTCCTGCCGCCGTCTGGCAAGCACTGAGAACTAATAATTCAATCGGCTGTCTACCCGTTTCTTCTCTGGCTCGAAGCACGGTATTTAACTGGTTCACATTGAGACGGTCATCCCAAGTGAGAATAAAGGTGTCTTCTTGTTTGGAACTGAACTGACCATGAGTTGCGAGGTGAACGACTGGAAAAGGAACGGAGTCGATTTGTTTCTGGATGGCAGCCGTTGTAAATGCCTCGTTGAGGAGTAGTTCTCCTGAAACCTCCGCTTGAATTTGCTTCAATTCTTCCTTCACAAAAGGAAGGGCAGGAAACACTAACGTTGCCCTGGGATTGGTAGTCGTGAGTTTGCGCGATTCACTAATTCCAGCCTTGAGGGCAGAAAGCTGACCTCGTGTCTGAATGTTAGAACTCAATAGTTGCAGTCCTGGCGTGTAGGCGATCGCATATTTCTCAATGAGAAACTGCTGACCATCGTTTAGGATAGCCATGGGCAGATTCAACATTGGGCCATCCAGCACGAAGACGAGTGTTTTGACTCCACTAGCAGCAATATCTTGCTCGGCGGGTCGAATTAACCATTCATAAACCTGTTGAGCGAGAGGTAAGTACGACTGTGGAGTTGGGGAATTAGTACAATCTCTAGGCTCTGGTGCTATGCCTCCTCCTCGATTTTCACACGCACTACCTTGCCTAGGTTCGGGTTCTAGGCTTGAGCGCTGAGCGTTGGTTTCTGTTTCCTCTACTTGTCCGCTACGATTGGGAGCGTTAATCAAAGGATAGATTGCTGTCCGTAGCCGATCGAAAACCCCTTCCACCTGTTCTTGCGGCAGGGAAATTGTGTAATGACGCAACGTATCCTTATCCTTGTCCTTCGGCAGAGACAGCACCACCTCTAACCGATCCGGTAAAACAATCGGGTAGATAACAGCCGCTTTCGGGTCAATTTGGTCAATCGTGGTTTTTGTCCCCGTCAAACAATTTTCCCGAAAAAAGTTAACCAATTCTGCTAACTGGAGCGATTCAATTACATCGCGAGCTTGAGCCAGGTTTTGTTGATCAACTTGCCTGTTTTGAGATTGCAGCAGTAAGGCGACTAGCTGACGATAGACGGGTTCAACGCTTTCCCGAAACGAGAACTGAACATTGGGGTTAATGCTAACTAAATCACTACGTAAATCCTTGAGGGTAATGATGGCAGAATTGTAGGCGGCGATCGCTTCTTTCTGTTTTCCTTGTGCTTTGAGTAGTCGTCCCAATTGCCATTGCCAGCGATAGGCGATATCCGGCGCGTTAATCGTTTGAGCAATCACCAAGGCTTGGTCGGTAAGGGATTTGGCGTCATTCAGTTGCCCTGTTTTTTCGTAGAGTTCGCCAAGATTACCCAGTGCGTAGGCTGTCGCCCGTTGGTCGCCTAAGCGTTTGGCTTGTTCAACAGCCGTTGCCAGCAGTCGAGCGGCATTATCGATCTCAGAGGTGGATAGCTTCATCAAACTCTGAGCCAAGTTAATCCGAGCGTAGACGGCTGTGCGATTAGGGGGCAAGGTATCGAGTTGGGACTGAATTTGAGGCCACAAAGCTTGGGCTTGTGATAATTTTTCCGTTGCGATGAGTAAGCTTAGTTCGTTTAATTGAGCTTGTATTTTCAGGGTAGGGGAGGTAGAGGTTTCTGCCGCCTGTTGATAGTATTGCAGAGCACTTTCAGTCGTCTGTCGCGTGGGTCGGTCAATGTTAATCGTTTGCTGAGCACGAATGGTGTTGCCTAAACTGAACAGCGCCGCACTGCTATTAGCCGGAGATTGCAACCGTTGGGCTATTTCCAAGCTCAGCTTTAAGACATTCTCCGCCTGCTGGAGGTCACCTACCAGTTGCAGAGCATCGCCGAGGCTACGCAACGCCACAGCTTTTGAGAGTGAGTTGGGTTGATTTTCCAGAGTGTTTAGTTGCTGCTCAGATATCTTACAGTCTGGGTTATCAATACCTAATGTATTCAATAATGTCTTGCAAGCCCTGGTATAAAATCCTAAACTTTGCAGCGCTTGGGCTTGATTAATCTGACTTTGAGTCAGCCCATCTTGATTACCCATTTGAGCATAGGTAGCCGCTGCCTGTTGCCAGATTTTCAGGGCTTGTTCCGGCTGTCCTCTAGATAATTGCAGACGTCCTTGAATATCGAGAGTTTGGGCGAGAATTTGCGATCGCTCGGATGCCTCTCCCTGAGGAGCATTACTCGGTGCACCCCCAGATTGCAGCAAGTTCAGACTTTCTTGCAGAGCTTGTTCTGCCTCAGTCCATGAACCAAGTTGCTGATAAGCTAAGGCTAAATTGCTTAAGGTCATCGCTTCTCTGAGCTTATCTCCCCCAGTTTTAAACGCGGCGGCGGCTTGCCGCAGTACAGCAGCAGACTCAGAGTACTTCCCCGCCTCATAAAGCGCTTTCCCCTGCTGCACCAAGGCTGTGGGGTTCGACGCATCCTGCACAAGCGTCACTTCCGCTGCCGTACGAGCAAAAACGGGCAATGTTCCTGCTCCCCAAAAGCCAGCTAATCCTTGAGTCAGGAAAAATGAACCTATAAAAAGCCAGCAAAAAAGAGTTTTTGTTTTAGGAAAACGGAGATAGCGGTGAAACATAATAAAAATGCAAAATTAAAAATGTTTTTCTAAGAATTAGAATGCACAATCAAACGTTCTAAACTGAGACACACCTAAATTGCATAGGTTGCTGATGAGATAAAATCTATTATTTCTTCTGCTCTCTGCCCTCTGCCTTGTCCCCTCGATAATGCAATTAAAATACTGACTAGATTACTTTTAATTGGACCTTAAATTTTTCCCTTTTTCGGTTTCCGTTTTACTTCTTAAAAAGGTGTAGCAATAATGGAAAAATAAAAACCGTTTTCTTGCCAGGTGCGTTTGTTGGTGGAAGGCACATCCACCAGAGGAATGCCGTAATCTAAGCGAACCGAGATGCGATCGCCCAACTGCATCTGTAAACCCAATCCCAGCGAGGCTAGAAAACCTGGATCTGGATCAGGTCTTCCAGAATTATTCCAAGCTCCACCCAAGTCTACAAAGGGAGCAAGCTGTACCAGTGTATTCCACCGGGGGAGTCGGAGAACCGGTATCCGCACTTCAGCCGAAGCCAACGCGCCATTATCGGTTAACAGGATATCTTGGCGGTAACCCCGGATGCTCTCTTGCCCGCCCAATCCAATCTGCTCTAACGGAACGAGTGCTCTATCTGCGATTTGCACATTGCCCCGCACGAGTAACAAAGTTTCCGGTGCAAGCAGCCGCACCCACTGCGCCTGTCCCCGCCAGGAGAAAAAGCGGCTGTCCGGAGCGCTTGAGTTGATGGTGGAGCCGAAGGCGTTGACTCCGACACTAAACTGAGAGCGAGCGGCAATCACTTCTCGGCTGTTGCGCTTTGTCCATTCCTGAAAAAATCGCAACGCTGAAATGCGGGTACGTCCTTCCTCGTCGGCACCGAGAGAAAGCGGGAAGGGAATATCCAACAGGGAGGTTTCACTTTCCTGGCGGGACGCCGTCACACCGAGGGCGAATTCTTGCGTCGGGGTTTGGACGACGGGCTGGCGCAGGGTGAGTTCGTAGTATCGCGAACTGGCATTAATGTCGAGTCGCTCGAAGGGAGGCTCAATGACTTCGCTGGACGTGGTGCCGTAGCTGAATCTCAAAGTGCCGTTGCGAGCATTGATGGGCAAGGAATAGCTGAGATCGACACCATTACTCCCATCAGTATTGCTGTAGCCTACACTGATACTATCCCCCGCCCCTGATAAGTTAGCTTCGTTAATCTGTACCCGGCGGTTGAAGCTACCCACACTGGGGGCTCGGTTATTATCCAGCAAGATTTGAGCGCTGAAGGTTTTGGCTTCCGCCACCTTAACTTCTAACATGCTGGAGCCAGGTTGCGTCCCCGCCGCCAATTCTGCCGAGATGTTTTTGATCAGAGGATTGAGTTGCAAAAGTTGTAACCCTTGCAATAGTCGCTCACGATTGAGCGGTCTGCCAGTGGCGAGGGCAAGGCGCGATCGCACGTAGTTCGGGTTAAGTCGTCGGGTTCCCGTCACGTTGATTGCTTCCAAAGTCCCTTCGACTACCTGAATTGTGACGATACCTCCTTGAAGGGTTTGGGGTGGGATGAGTGCTCCTGAGGTAATGTATCCCCGGTCAATATACAGTTGAGTAACTTTAGAACGAGCTTGGAACAGTTCGGCAAAGGAGATTGGATGTCCGATAAATTCCTTGGTTGCGTTCGCTAAGTCTTCATCGCTAATCGCGGTATTGCCTTCAAACTCGAACTTTTGAATCGTAATGGTTTCCGGGACTTTCCCTGGAATCGGTTCGGGGCTGCGCGGAATTGAGGGTTCTAGTAACTGTTCGGGAGGCGGAAGCGGGCTAGGGGGAGCAGGTTCTATTTGCTGGAGAGAAGGAGGTTCTCGTCTCTCTGGAATGGGTTGAATGTTGGGTATAGGAGAAGGTGTTGGTATAGGAGTAGGCAGGAGATCGGGGGGTATTGAGGGGATTTGCCTACCTGGATCGGGAGCTTGAGCCGTGTCAACCGTCTGTGCGCTTACAGACGCCACCTGCCAGCCGCAGGCCAACATCAATAAACTTAACGGTAGGAGGGACGAATATGGAAATAAGCGCACGTTAGTTAGCATTGCAGGAAGCAGTGGGCGTCACTAAGGGATTGTGGGGTGTAGCCGTGGAGGATTGAGCCGTAAGGATAATTTCACCCTTTTCACCATAAACCCATCCTTGGGCTTCGACCAGTGGCGGTGTTTTCGGCACATGGCTTTCAGAGGAAACTGTGCCAGAGGGATGGGCAGAAGAGTCATTCCCAGTACGATTTTCCCTCGGTGGGTCAGGGGTTACCCAACTGGGTTCCCCGAATTCATTTTGCAGCGTGTCGTTAGGGTTAGGAGGCAACCCTCCACGCCCGGTTACGGTAAATTTGTTCTCTTGCTCCGAGTCTTTGCCACGCACAGCACAGCGCTGAGTAATCAGTCTAGAGACATCAATGGGCGTCTCTGGTAGGTTGTTTAATCCTTGAGTTGGGTCAATATTCACATCATCAATTTCCACCAGTCCTTCTTGTCCATAGGTGGAACTCGCATTAATGTCATTGGTGTTCGGGTTGAGCGGACGGCGATCAATCCTATAGAGGCGACGAGCGTTGACTCGGATGCTACCGCCATTACCTGTGAACGCTTGAGCGGTAATGTTGCTATCGTTGACTGGAATGCCCCAAAGACCTGTAGCTCTAGGACGGTTGAGGTTAATCCTAATATTTCCGCCATTCCCACCGCCAGGTGCTTTGCCTGCGGTTGTAGAGATATTACTGTTACCGAGCAACACCAAAAAGTCCCCGACATTTAGCTCAATATCTCCGCCCTCACCGGATAAGGTGGTAGCTGAAATTTCTGCATTCCTCAGCAACAAAATGTCCTCTTGGGCGTTGATGCGAATGCCTCCTGCTTCTCCGAACTCTTGATTGTTCACACTGACTTGGGCTCCATCTCTCAAAAAGAGCGAGTTGGCATTGATGATAATCGCGCCTGCTGTACCCGTACCCTGTTCTTCCACCGTGCTGAAAAATCCGTTGCGATCGCCTTTTGCGGAAATATCGCCCTCAGCTTCCACATAGATTAGTCCAGCATCGCCTTGTCCATTCGTCTGGGTACTCAGCCCTGAGCGATGATCGGCAGTACCCGCGATCGAGATTTCTCCAGCCTCCATCAAAACCGCCCCTCCATCGCCTTCTGCCCCTTCTGCCGCAAGACTCACAATGTTGCCTCCGTTCGTTAGGGAGACTTTATCTCTTGCCACAACAATGACAGCTCCTGCATTTCCCTTGCCACCGGTACTAGTACTAATGACTGCATCATCGGTTAAGGAAAGTGACCCTGTATCGATAAAGATCGAACCTACAATATTGTTACTCCTGCCGCTTAAGAGTGCGTCAAAGATTCCACCAGCAAACTGACTGCTGCCAATCCCTCCTTCTGCTCCTTGGTCTATGATGCTGAAGATGCCACTTGGATTGCCAGTCGTTGGAGAGAGACCTCTCAAATCGACAGAGTCCGTAGCTTGCACGTATATAAAGCCGGCGTCCCCTTTTCCTCCAGACCTAACGAGGGTTTGGAGTTGACCCCCGTTGTTTAACGAAAGGCTTCCCGTCTCGATCCGGATACCCCCTCCATTGCCTTCTCCACCCGATTCTACAGTGCTGAAAATCCGGCTATTGTTCAGCGAAACCGAACCACCATTCGTTTTCAAAATTACAAGTCCGGCATCTCCTAACCCACTTGTCTGAGTTTGTAGTTCAGCGTTGTTACTTAAGATAATAGACCCTGCCTCAATCTGGATACCGAGCGCATTCCCTTGAGCTCCCGATTCCACCGTGCTGAAAATCGTACCGTTATTATCCAAAACAACCTGGTCAGCTTGCACCAATACTACACCAGAATTCCCCAGTC
>DATNPV010000262.1:0-81572 GCA_036703055.1 Waterburya sp. | reverse complement strand
CCCGATGAATCAGTGCGATCGCTTGTGACTCCGGTGGTCTACCACTCAAGGATAGGGGCATACCACCCAAACCAATGGCACTAATTGTCACATCGGTATTGCCAAGCTGTTTCGTTTCCATCACTAAATTAAGACTTAATGCGCATCTCTGTTCTATTCATCTCATAAACGGAGAGAGACATCGTCTGTCCTATGGTCAGTCAATCCAGTTTTCTGACTCTTTTTTTATGGCAGATGGCAGATGGCAGATGCTTCATCGCTTAGTGTCTGGAGTAGTTCGACCCACAAAACTCCACCTAACTAGACGCACTCGTATAAAAACGCAGCGCGAACCGCCACAAGATGCCAGAAGCCAAAAACAACCCCAACGCCAAGACAGCAGCACCAACCACCCAAATCCCATCACTCCGACCTAGCATAACTTCTGCGGGTACAGTCGTGAGAAATGCCACGGGAACCACGAACGTAAAGAAGAATCGATACGCGGCAGGATAAGCCACCATTGGGAAACGGCCTGCTTCCATAAATCCTCGCAGTACCTCAGTGACGTTATAGATTTTAACGAACCAAATACTTGTGGCTCCCAGCATAAACCAGAGGCTATACAGGCTGATCAGGCCAAAGAAGAGGGGTATTGAACCGATTATATAGTTACTCATTCCTAAGCCAAGATGCCCACCCGCATAGAGGATTAAAATAGTGCCAAAAACGATGTCTGGCATTCCCCAAGGTGAAATGATGCGGGACGAAAGCCAGAATTGGCTACTAATTGGCTTAAGCAGTACGAAGTCTAGTGTCCCCTCTTGTACTTGTTCCACAATACGGTTCAGGTTGGGGACAAGAAGTGTAGCTGAAAAACCTTGAAGTAGCGTGAAAATCCCTAAAATAAGCAGGGCTTGCTCCCAACTCCACCCTTCAAAGCTGTACCCGGTACGGTAAAACAAAAACAGGCCAAACCAACTGCCAATCAGGTTCCCCAGACTGCTCACCGTGGCGATGACGAAGTTGAGCCGATATTCGAGTTCAGCCGCGATCGCCGTACTCCAGAACAGCCGTAGGACGAGTAAGTACCGTCTCATATTATCAGGTTTGTTGCCGTTGCCCAACAGCCTAAATTCCACCTACTTATTATGTATTTTTTTGTGCTGCCGATCACACGGTGAGCGTGATTTTATCCATTTTTTTCGTTCCCAACTTATGTCATAGTTCTTTGCTTATTATGACAGCTCATAACCCCAGGTAAAATTGACCAAAGTCTGAAGCGCAAAGAGATGTTAGCGTAAACCACAGCATAGCGACGCAGCGCCGTGAGTAAGGATGACGTGAAAAGAGAAATTATCAGTACACGTCCCACCCACAAGAGGCATGAAAAAGATAGATTTTCTCTTGATTTATTCCTATTTAGGGATAGGTGAGATAATTTCATTCTTCATCCTTCGTTTGACCAGTAGTGTTAGATTCTTATAATCCTGGTCGTTAGTTCCGAAGGCTTACTAGTATAGTTCCTATCAATTGTTTGAGCGAAACTGATGATGAAAAAGATTTTGGTGATTGAGGACGAAATTTTTATTCGAGAAAACCTAATTGAACTCCTTGAAATTGAAGGCTTCGAGGCGAAAGGAGCTGAAAATGGATTTGTGGGTTTGCAGTTAGCCAAAGATTATCAGCCTGACTTAATTCTCTGTGACGTAATGATGCCTGAACTGGATGGTTATGGAGTCTTAACGGCTCTCCGCCAAGAGGTTACTACCGCCCAAATTCCGTTTATGTTTCTCACCGCTAGTGCCGATCGCAATAATCTTCAAAAAATCAGAGAAATGGGGATGAATGACTATATCCTCAAGCCATTTAATGTCGATAAGTTTTTGGCAGTGATTAACCATCGTCTAGCCAGTGAAGAATAAACACTATAAAAAAGATAGGAGCTTGAATTTATCCGGAAATTATCATCCTTAATCTGGATAGGCTTACTACTAGAGTAATAGTCTATCAGCCTTCCTTTGATAGATTCTTGCCTTCAACAATTGACATTTAGGTCAATCTGAGGGTAGATAGCCCAATTCAAGGTGTTAAGTACACTTAAATTAAAGTTAAACTTTCCGATTATTTTGAGCTATTAGTTGAGGGAGTTATGAATTCTTGGCGCGAACGCTTCAATCAGCTTAGCGGTCGAACTCGATTTGTGGTCTGTCGTTTGTTTATCCATCTAGCAGGTGAACAAGTTGCACCCCTGTTGGGAGTTCTCAATCGTGCCGCACGAGACGCCGTCGCCTCCAATGGAGACCTTGAGGTTTTAGGAGAAGGACTGGTTGAAATTTGCCAAAACCTTTTACAAAACGATATTTATTGGCAGTCGGCGGCTAATGAAGGTGATGTTTTCTGGGAGGAGGGAGCAGCAGCAGGCTATGTTAATGAGTTATTTACTGACTCTGCTCAACGCTACCTGAGTGAACCGGATTACAGTGAACCACTCAGCTCAGGCGAACCCTTATCGTTGCCCGTCACCCGTAACTTAGTTGTTATGATCACAGTAGCGTACACGGGGGAAGTGCCTGAGATGGAAACTGACCTCGCTGATTTAGATGCGCTTAAAGCAGGTCTCAAAGCGTTGATTAATCTCCACTATCAAAAAAGACTGGAAGCCATTCAGGTTCACTTTTCCCCAGCACAGTTCGGTGATGAATTGACCAGTGACCAATTAATAGCCAATTTCCCAGAGCTGATTCCCCTCTAAATCCTGAAAGTGCTGTTCAACTCTATTTTTTGATTGCCGTCATTCTTTACCGATTTATGTTACGCAAACTAACCATTGTGTTGATATCCCTGAGTTTGTGTTGGACTACATTCGCTTGTAGTTCTCCTAACTCAACCCAATCTTACCGAAATACCAACAATAATCGTTCATCTGCTCCTTCTGCTCAGTTAAGTCAGGGGCAATATTCGGTGCAGCAGGCTACCTACAATGATGCCAATGGCGAATACAACATCATGTTGCTCGATACCCCACCGGGTACTCCCCCCGTGTATCGCACGGAGGATTTACAGATGGCGCGTCTGACGGATGACGAAATATCTCAGGGCAAACAAACTTATCTGGAAATTAATGGTGGTAAGGCTGTAATGCACTTGACCCCAGACTTCAAGATTGAGTACGTCCACAACGTCACAGAAACACAGACGAACCCTCAAACCGGTCAACAGGAAACGGTAATTGTGCGACAGCAATCTGGCTTCTGGGCTCCTTTTGCGGGTGCGTTGGCGGGTCAAGCGTTGGGTAGCTTGTTATTCTCACCCCGTTATTATGTACCGCCTGTCTATCAGCCGGGAGTGAGTGTGTTTAGAGGCTTTGGTGGCTATGGCAGCACCTACGGAGAGGCTGTTAATCGCTACCAATCCCGCTACCAAGCACCGCCCCCTGCCGTGAGAAATCGCCAAACCTTCCGGACAACTGGACGCCTAAGGTCACCGTCTTATGATCGACCCGCAATCCAGCGCCGCACACCAAGCAGCGCTAATCGCTCGACTGGGTCAGGTTATGGTTCTAGTCGATTACGCTCGTCGAACAAATCGTACCCCAGCCGGGTGAATCGTCCCAGTAGTTTTGGCAGTGGTGCGCGATCGCGTTCTTATGGTGGCAGAAGCTCTTTTGGTAGTAGACGGCGCTAAATTCAAGAGTTAGTAGTAGGGTGGGCCATGCTCACCCGAAGACAATTAATTAAGATGGGTTTGCTGAACTTGAAACTAACAACCAAGCACAAACCTTGCCATGATTCACTAGAAGAATCGACACAGATATCATTAGACCTCTTGTGATGAGGCCTGCACTTGAGCTAAAAACCAAGTACCAACTTCAGTATTATCCATTTGACGAGAGCGGCTTAGCCCTTCCTCTAATAAGGCAATGGCTAGCCCTGATAACACCTCTGATTCTCTAATCCCTTGACTGCAACCGTTAGCCAGAATTTTAAAGGCAGTAAGGGGATTTAAAGTTTTTGAAACAATATATAGCCAGTCTAATTCATGCGTGAAAATCGCAAGAGTAGTAATAGGTAATAGGTAATTGATTATTGGAACGTCTTTCCTATTACCGATGAACCGCTACCCATTACCTATTACCTAAATCGATAAATAGGGGGCAAATTTCATTAATTTGAGTTTTATCTATTTACTAGGAGGAAGAGACAACGGGGTATCATGGTCGCGTTACAAGTCTTTACTTTACCGACGCCATGTCTCGACCCGTTTTATACATTGCCATCACCAATCACGGCTTTGGTCATGCCGTGCGTGCTTCCTCGGTAGCCGCTACCATTCAACAACTATGCCCCGAAATCTTACTGGTTCTCGTCACAACAGCACCGCGCTGGTTGTTAGAAACTTACATCCCTGGTGATTTTATTCATCGCCCACGGGCATTTGATGTTGGCGTCATTCAGCCAGATAGCTTGGTAATGGATAAAGAAGCCACTCTAGAGAAACTGCGGCAGGTTCGTAAGACGGCGCGTTCCATTGTTGCCAGTGAAGTGAACTTTATCCGCACAAACCGGGTGGGGTTAATTTTAGCCGATATCCCACCCTTGGCAGCAATGATTGCCAAAACAGCAGGGATTCCTTGCTGGATGATGAGTAACTTTGGTTGGGATTTTATCTACCGCGACTGGGGAGGAGAATTTGCGGAAATTGCCGATTGGATCAGTGAGTGTTATGGAATGTGCGATCGCTTATTTCGTCTTCCCTTCCACGAACAGATGAGTGCTTTTCCCAACATTACTGATATGGGATTAACGGGGGGGACACCACGCTATAGTCCCGGCCAGTTGCGGGATAAATTCGGTCTAAGTTTATCACCCGATAAGACTGTTTTACTCACCTTCGGAGGACTTAATCTTCAGGCAATTCCCTACAATAAATTAAGTCAATTTCCTGACTGGCAGTTCATCACCTTTGATGACAATGCACCAGAGTTGCCCAATTTACTAAAAGTTTCGGGGAAACAATACCGACCTGTTGAATTTATGTCCTTGTGCGGGCGAGTTGTTTCCAAACCGGGGTATAGTACGTTTGCCGAAGCTGTACGCCAGGATACTGCGATCGCAACACTGACTCGTGAGGGCTTTGCCGAAGCGCCCTTGCTACTGGAAGGTATTCAAAATTACGCTTATCATCAAATTCTTACCCCCCAAGATTTTTTCCAAGGCAACTGGGACTTTTTATACCATTCTCCGCAGCCACCTAAGCAATCTCAGTCGGTGCAACGAAATGGAACTGAAGCAATCGCCCAAGCCGTCATCAACTACTACCAGACTACCGGATAGATCTCCCTCCCATGACAGCCGCCGTCAATTTCCTTCCTGAAACCCCAGACAAAATACAAGATACCCCCACAACCCCAGAACATCGAGAACCTAAGGCAGCAGAATCCAAAGACAGCAAGAGCTCAGAAACCCGAGAAACTACCACAGAACCCAGAGACAGCAAGAGCTCAGAAACCAAAGAAAGTCCGTCTCCGTCAACCATAGAACTTGCTGCCAGGGATGTTCGCATGGTACTGGATCAGCAAAGAGAGCGGAATCAAACACTAACAACCAAGCTGAATATCTTATTTGTCACCAATGGTGCTCTGTTGACGAGCTTGATTATTTCTCGCTTGATGTTTATCCTCAGTCCCTTGAGCATTGCCGAACTTCTAGGTTTTCTGATAAATTTCACCCTATTGATTAATGCATTTCTGCCGCGCCAAGTGGCTATCAGTCCAAATCTGGAGGATAAGAAATTTTTGGAACGCTACCTAGTTCTGTCGCCCGAAGAGTACCAATTGCAAATGATCGTAAATTTAGCGGAGACCTATAATGCAAACAGACAACGACTGGAGGACGTTTCTCTATCATTGAAGTATTCAGCCTTCGTCACCTGGGGGATTGCGTTGATTCTGCTGATGCATGTAGTAGCGGCTTATTTTGTGGGATTGAACTGAGTAGAGTTGGTTAAGCTCAAACTATGAATTCCGAACCTGTTGACACAATCCATTCCGGAGAAACCTTAACTCTACCGGAACCTGATCCAGACAATATAACGGTTTTAACGCGCAACCTGCCCAACAAACCAATTTTGCCTTGGAGTCACTACGATTCCCCTTGGCGTGAAGGGGAAGAAGAGAAAGCTGAGCAAGAAACTGATGCGTCTGAGCAAGGCTCAGATCACTTAGAGTCTAACGCTGAGAATCTCCAAGAAGCATCAGACACTGCCGAGTCCGTAACAGATACAGATAAGGTGCATGAGGCGGATGCAGTGGATGAAGTTAATACAGCAGATGAGGCGGACGAGGTAGATGAACAGCCTTGGCTCGCCCAGCTAGAACAACTAGAGAAAACAGAGCAACTCGATGAAACACCCACCGATGAACTGACGGGCTAGCGCCGCTTCGCAAAATTCAAAATTCAAAGTTCAAAAGACTTATTTTGCAAGCGGTTCAGTGATGTGTGAAGGGTAGCTTTATTTGCGTCGTGCATTACGGCGTCTGTTTCGCTAAAATAGCGCCTATTTCTTATGTTTTATAGCTGTCGCCATAAAGGTTAGGACAGATTGAACAGATGAATTGACCACGTATCAGCAATAGACATAAAAGCCCTCTGCATTAGAGCCTTCTGCCTTTTGCTATTAACTTATTTATGACGCAATATCAACAACTCTTGACGATTCGCACAACGGGCAAATCCTTTGCTAAAGTTACTTCAAAAGTTCAATCCGTCGTTGCCGAATCTGGCATTAAAACCGGACTATGTACACTGTTCTTGCGCCATACCTCGGCAAGTCTAGTCATTCAAGAAAATGCAGACCCCGATGTTTTAGAAGATTTATCTAATTTTTTTGCAAAATTAGTACCTGAGGATGGTAAAAGTTATATTCACGATGCTGAAGGGTCAGATGATATGCCGGCTCATATCCGCACAGCTCTCACCAAAACATCCGAACAAATTCCCATTGCTCAGGGGAGATTGCTATTAGGGACTTGGCAAGGAATTTATATTTGGGAGCATCGGCGGCACAGCCACAATCGTGAACTTGTTGTTCACATCACAGGTAGCTGAAACGATATACAACCCTCTATTTTTCTAAAAAATTAGGCGATAATAAACACCGAAAATGATGACTTTTCTTCCCCTATAGAGTCCGGACAATCGTAAATCGGGTTGTATGTATAAGTATAAGTAGGAAAAGTATAGATGCCCCTGCAACCGTCAATAACATTATCCCGGATTAAGGAAATCAGCCTAATGATATAGAACATTTAATACTTTGGGTTGATGTCATTGGACTGACACTTAGAGATACTGGAAAGGTGGAACTCCCCATGTGATCCCAAGACGACACAATCCCCTACAATTACTCCCTTGGCAGCTAGCCCCTAGAACATTAAGGAGAGTGAGCTAGTGCAAGAGAAACTAAGCCGTAGCCTTATTGGAGGTCTTGCTTCCTTCTAACTCCTTCTAATGATCCAAGCAGGGATTGATCTATCGTTGACTCATAGCCTACGACTAGGGATTATAAATGCTTGAAGCTAATTACCCAGCCCGCCTCAATCCTATCCGTACCGCATTTCTTCCCTTGGAGGAATTGCGTTAGCCGGATCGAAGTAAACAATTTTAAAAAACTGCAAAATAAAGAGTGATATATACAAGGGATTTAAGAAAACATAACGCCTCCATAAACGGGTTGGTTCTTGCATCAGTCGATAAAACCATTCCAGACCCCAACGCTGCATAAATTTCGGGGCTTGGGATAAATTACCGGCGTGAAAATCAAACGCTGCACCAACAGCCATCACGGGCATAGGTAAATCTTGGGAATATTCATAAACCCATACCTCTTGTCGGGGACAGCCCAAACCGACAAAGGTCATCGCCGCACCGCTTTGACGAATCTCTTCAACAATCTGTTGTTTCTCTTCTAGGGAGATTTGCCGGAAGCGAGAAGGCTGATACCCTGCAATGATTAATTGAGGAAAGTGCTGGTGCAGATTCTTAATTAGGGCTTTCAATGTTTCCGGACGACTACCATACAAGTAAATTGGCAGTCCTTCTTGAGCGGCACGCTCGCAAATCTGTAACATTAATTCAGGCCCACAGACTCGATCCGGAAGCCCCTTTTTGTAGAGCAAGTTAATCGCCCAGCGAACAGGTTGTCCATCTGGACAGACTAAATCCAAACGATTGAGACGGTAACGATGAGTTTCATCGAGCACCCCTGTCATCACCCCATGTACGGCTAGAGCCGAAACCGACAGTTTTTTCTGTTGACGGGCAGCCGCAATAATTTTATGGACTGCCGCCTCATAATTAACTGCATCAACCCGAACCCCCAAAACATTTTGCTTGCCTGAATCGATCAAGATTGGATCTATTGCTCTGATCGGTTGAACTACATCAAGCTGAGATTCAAGCCTATTATGCTTACCAGCATTGGTCGTCATAGTGCCCCTTTGTTCCATCGCTCATGGTTAAATTCATAAATTTCCTGCAAAATTTGCGGGACATTGTACTTTAATTGCCAATTGGGATAGTGTTGAGAAAATCGGCTATTATCACTAATCCACCAAATATGATCGCCAATGCGGTTTTGCTCAGCGTAACTCCACTGAAGTTCGCGCCCAACTATCTTTTGACAGATTTGTATCGCTTCTAACATTGAGCAATTGCTGTACCGACCGCCTCCTGTGTTGTAAACCTCTGCCATTCGTGGAGCTTTAAAAAATTCATAAAAGGCTTGAATGAGGTCAGCGCTATGAATATTATCCCGGACTTGCTTGCCTTTATAGCCGTACACGGTGTAGGGCGTCCCCGTAACCGCACATTTCATTAAATAAGCTAAAAACCCATGCAATTGAGTACCGGAATGATTGGGGCCGGTAAGACATCCACCCCGGAAGCAAGCCGTACGCAGTCCAAAATAACGCCCATATTCTTGAACCAAAACGTCTGCCGCGACTTTAGAAGCACCGAATAAACTATGGAGCGTTTGGTCGATGGACATGTCCTCCCGAATCCCTGTTGTATAAGTATGATTCGGGTCGATTTCCCAACGAGTTTCGAGTTCAATTAGCGGTAACCGATTGGGTGTATCTCCATATACCTTATTCGTGGAGGTGAAAATAAAAGGAGCTTCGGGAGCATAGTGATGAGTTGCTTCTAATAAATTCAGCGTCCCGTTCGCATTGACGGTAAAATCCATCTTTGGGTCGCGTGCTGCCCAATCATGAGAGGGTTGAGCTGCTGTATGAATTACTAAGGCAATATGAGAACCGTATTGCTCGAAAATTTTATTAATTGTTTCCGTATCTCGGATGTCTGCCTCAATGTGGGTATACTGATTTCCCAAGTATTTTTCTAGGCGTTGCCGATTCCAAGTGGTCGAGGCATCTTCCCCAAAAAATACGCGACGCATATCATTGTCAATTCCCACCACGTCCAAGCCTTGTTTGGCAAAAAACGCCGTAGCTTCAGAGCCAATTAACCCAGCTGAGCCAGTAATGATAGCGACACTCACGTTTTACTCCCTATGTATGCATCGAATCGAATAAGCTTGAGGAATTAGGGTATCATGTCCCTCTACCCAAAACTGAATCAATAACTTCTCCAAAAGATTTAGCCGCTGATGATGGGTTTTTTTCGCGGATCAGTTGCTGTGCCTGTTGACCCATTGCGTCAATTAGTTCTGGATGATCCAGAAAATGGCGCATCGTGCTCGCTAATTCCTGCGGCTGATAAGGGTCAAAAATATAACCATTCTTCCCCTCCATCACCACTTCAGCCGCTCCTGCCCATCGGGAGCACAGGACAGGCTTGCCAAAAACCATCGCTTCAAGTGCCACCATCCCCCATATATCTTCTAACGTTGGAAATACAAAAACATCTGCCTGTTGGAAGTAGGCACCTAAGCGACCATATTCTACCCAACCGACCCACTTGACCTGCTCTTCTAAATGAGAGTCTACAATAAATGCTTCGAGTTCCTCCTGTTGCTCACCTGTGCCCACAACTTGGAGCGAATAATTCTGGTATCCTTGCGATCGCAAGATAGAACACGCTTCTAACAGGGACTTGAGTCCTTTTCGGGGTGTAATTCGTCCCACATACAGAAAAATCGGGCGTTTAAGCGTTTCCTCAACCGTCTTGTCCTTGTCCAAACTATGCTGCAACGTGATGGCATCGGGAACTAAATACGTTTTGGTAAAAACAAGTTCTGGCTTTGCCCCCACTCCCTTAATCAGATACTCTTTAGCCCCGTGGCTGTTAGCGACAAACGCATCAGCATAACGAGACATCACACGCCGAAAAAATGAACGAATTTTTGAATCTTGAAAATCCGCGTTAGGAGAACTGCCGTCATAAATGATAATAAATCGCCACTTTTGCCAAGGTTTTAATAGCAGTGCTAACAGAGTCCACACCGAATAAGCTTGAGCCAAGATTACATGAGGCTTGAACTCCAGTAAGTGCGGTACGATACCCGGTGAGAGCAACATGAGACGACGACTGTAACCGGTTGTCTGAGTCATCTCCAACGATTTCATTTTCCCGACGATTTGGATCACATTAGCGCCGGGAACCTGAGGGTCAAATCCAGGCCAAACCAGACCCGTGTAAAAAATAGTATTTTTAAATAAAGTAGTAAACTCTCGTAAAACGGGCTGCCAGTAAGCCCCCAGTTCTACCGAAGGAACTAACCAAGCAATGCGCAGCTCCCTAATTTCGTCAATATTGTCCACCGATTTCCCCTGAGTTACACAACCCTACGATTACTGCGTCATCTGCCAACTAAAGGATAAATTGAAAGCGCAGAAACCAAGCCGTTAAGTGAATCGATAGCTTGGGATTGTCAACTCTCTTAGCGGCAGAGTCTCTGCAATTTCTACGACGATGCACCGATATCTTCACCTATGGACTCGCTTTTTTGGCGGAGTACCTATTAGTGAATTCCACAGTAAACGGCGATAGGGAATCAACCAATAAATCGGCCAAAATAAACCCCCATACCTTTGAGCAAAAACCTTCCATTCCTCAATCGGGTGCAGAATTTCTTGTCTCACAGGTAAGCCTTTGGGCTGACCAATTTTTTTTAGTCCCTCACCGAGATGGACTGAGGAATCCGCGTCACCACCAGGCTGGTAATTTTGCGAACAGGTTCCCACATACCCTGGGGCTACCCAGACTGTACATCCTTTTTGCTGTGCCCGTAAACCATAGTCCCAGTCTCCAGCATAGTGAGTGAACGCTGGATCGAGGTTACCGACAAGTTGCACAACCGCTCTGGGAATGAGGACACAGTTACCGTTGATAGTATCGCAGCGTTTCACGTCCTCATCGGGTTGTACTAGATCAAATCTCAGGGGACGCCAACGGCTACGTCGCACCACCCCGCCATAGGTTAAGGTGGTAGTCTTAGGGTCACAAGTCGAACCTGCAATAATCGTTCGATGTTCGCCCTGCAACTGCAACCGATGAAATGTCTCCAAAAGGTTGCTTAAGGCGTTGGGGTAAAGAATGGTGTCATCGTTGAGCCACAGGTAAACGTCATAGTCAGACTTCAAGGCTTCAGCAAAGGCGACACCCATGCCTCCGTTCCAAAAAAGACTGCCATTGCCCTGGAGAATCTTCACTTGGGGATAGGACTGAGCCACTGCCTCCCCTGTACCATCAGTACTGCCATCATCTACTAGATAGACATCAATCGTGACCTCTCTTGGCAGTTCCTGGTTGAATAGAGCCTCTAGACAAGCCAATGTTTTTGGCTTGCGGTTATGGCACGTTAGTAGTGCAGCTAGGCGATCGCAGTTCATCTGTTCCAACATGTTGCTTTTTGTTGCAACGAGCTACAGTATTTATCAGAACCGAGTCGATTGCAACAGCTAATGAAAAAATTTCTAATTTTTTTTGTATTGCCGTTTACTTATCCGACTCTCAACCAGTAACAGACTAAGTGAAACCTAACCCGGTTAATTCACCAATGCCTCCTGATCGGGACAGTGCCATCAATTAATCTTGGATAGAATTTTACCGCAACTGGCTAGAAACCCTTAGAGCATCACCCTTGAAACTGGACTAAGCATTATGGAAGATTTTGGCATCATTGTGGCCTGTTGTTATCAGGATTACTTATTTGCCAAGGGCTGTTGCACTAGCATTCGGCATTTTTTGGGTGATGTCCCAATCTGCCTGATTGTGGACGGGACTTTTTCGACCAGCTCTTTGGAAAGAACCTACGGAGTTCGTATCCTCAATCACCATAATGTTAGTCATGAGCTTCTCCGAACCCGAAGCTTTGGCTGGGGGAAAACGAAAATGATTGCGTTTTGGGAAAGCCCTTGGCAACATTTTCTGGTGTTAGATGCTGATACGAATGTATGGGGGAATATTACCAAGTATGCCGATTTTAAAAACTATGACGTGATTATTGATAAACCTCGATACGGTTACTCAGATGAAATGATTTCCGAGTTTTTCTTTGACCTGAAAGAATTTGAGAAATATTTCCCTGATTTCAACTGGCGAGCCCATCGGAATGATTATTTCTGTACCGGAACCTTTTTCGCCACGAGGGGTATCTTGAAGCTGGATGAGTACATTGAGATTCTAGACTTTACAGAAAAGCATCCCGGAATTTTTAAGTATGGCGAAATGGGTTTTTTGAACTATATGCTTTTCCAAGCAGCCGATGCTGGGAGAATTCGCCTGGAGCAAGTCGAAATGCAACTTCTCGTTCCAGACTTTGAACAGCAAGAACTCAGAAAGCGCTTTCCTGTTGAGGCAACTGGCCCAGTCGTACAGGATGAAGAGGCTACTGTGATTCACTGGTGTGGCCCAAAACCGATGATATCAACATCTAAAGTCTACTCAGAACCGATGAGTTTTTGTCGGCGGCAGTTTCTCCACAATGAGCGTGGATATACAGGAGCAACCGCTGATTTTTGGCTGAAATTAGAGGATTTTTATAGTTTATTTAATGTTTACAAAAACAAAATTGGGCGTCGGTTGTCACGGTACACCAGAAAATTGATTGAAACTTAAATAAATTTGCTAACCTTAATTTTTAAAGACAGATAAAGAATTGTTTGAATCGTGAGTTCTATGCCTCTGCCGGAAACGACCGCTTATGTCAGGATTACACAGCACTCTTGGCAACAGGGCAAGATGGAAGGGGAAGTGCAAGCGGCAGAATACAGATGGCAGTTTCAGTGGTGTTTCCGCAAGGGACAGTTGTCAGTAAAGCCTTCTCTGGGACGTGCTCTGATTCAAGAGCCACTTGGTCGATTTTTAGAGCGTTGTGATTATCAGCTAGAACCTGGAGGAGACTATGCTTTTACAATTCGGGCGGAACTTTAAGCAATTTGGGCTTTAGATTTAATCCAAAATCCAAAATCTAAAATTGTCCCAGGTAGCGCTCGATTAACAGAATGGCAACAATATCATCGATGGGGCGAGGGGGTTCTCGCATTCCTTGGGGGATGAGGCGTTGCAAACCTTTGGGGGGATACATTTGCCAATAGCGATCGCGTGCTTCTAAAGTGCTGTAACGCTCATCCACGAGAATAATGGGCAAAGACACGGATGAGTCTCTCTCAAGCTTTTGTTTCCAGCTTTTCGCTGTTGTTTGATTGCCCATCACAAGGGTTTCAATAGGGAATTGTTGACACAATTCTTGAAGCCTAGTGATTGCATCCTGGGAAAGTACAACCTGATGGTAAAGTAGCTGTCGCTCCTTGCCCATGACAGCTAAACCACACTTATCTCGTCCCGGATCGAATCCTAAAATGTTAGCTGATTCATGTTTTAAAAATAACCTGTCCATTTTGGTAGGCTACTAGCTGCATCTTCAAGGGGCCAGAAGTGAAAGTCATGTCTTGGACAACAACTTTCAAATCCACAGGTTGGTTATACTTCTCTAACTGTTCTATGAAGCTGATGATAGTCGTGATGCGACCATCTCCAACCTGGATACTGCCCAGTATACCAGCGCGACGCGCCCGGAACTGGGCGGCTGCTAGCAACTGGTCGAGCCGTTGTCGAATTTCCTCATTCGTCATGTTTGAGGTATCAGCAGGGATGGTTGCCAGGAGTTCACCCGGTTGAAAGACAACTTGATTGACTACAGAATCAGCAAAGACTTGTACCGACTTTTCGCCCTCAACGTAGTTACCCGCAGAGAGGATACGCACTACGTAGTCTTTACCATCTTTAATTTGGTTAATTAACTGCTCAACTTGCGATTTGGGAATTTGTACCAGTGGTTCATCCGAATTTCTCTGAGTCTGGCGAGTAATTTCAACGGCTTTGCGATTGGCTTCTCGCAACAGCTGCTCTACAGCCTGAGGAGCTGCTTTTGGATCAACGATGCGCACAACGCCAAAAGCCAGAACTTGACCCCGAACTAGAGCAACATTACCCTGACGCAGCGCTTGATAATTCTGATAGTACTGTTCGAGTGCTTCGACTTCCCGTCCTAAATAAGCGAGTTGTTTGTCTCGTTCGTCTATTTCTTTCTCTTTTTGGGTGAGCTGTTTATTTTTTAAAGCGAGAAGATTCTCCCGTTGTATCAGTTCTTGTTCGAGTGCGCGTCGGCGAGCTTCGCGTTGAGCGAGTGCTTCTTTATATTGTTGTTCCAGTTCTCGGAGATGCTCTTCGCTTTGGGCAATCGCTTCTTTCAACTGCTGCTCGCGTTCTTTAAAACGGCTTTCACGCGAGCGCAGCTCTTCTATATACTGCTGTTTAAGTTGTTTAAGCCGGTCTTCACTCTCAGCTATGGCTTCTGCTTTTTGAGCCAGTTCCTCGTCACGTTGAGCTACCAAGTCCTTTAATTGAGCAACCTGGGCCTGAATTTGAGTAATTTGCTCACTCAATTGCTTGCGTTGTTGGAACAGTTGCTGACGTTCTTTTAAGAGGGCGTTAATTTCTGAACGCAGAACTGTAGCCTGCTGAGAAATATTTTTCAGTTGTGCTTGAGCTTGCTGAAAATTTTTATTGGTACTATTTAGACGTTTTTGGGCTTCAGCTTGCTCTCTTCTCGCTTTAGCTAACTCCCGCTCTACTTGACTTTTTTGATTATTAATGATGTTTATCTCACTGCGAGCCATTCTCAGTTTTCGTTTAATACCGTCAAGTTCAAAAATGCCTTGGCGCAGTGAACTGCTTGTCGCAAATAAAATGCCTAAAGTCGAAGCGGCAATCAGACTCCCGGTAATAATTGTGACAACAGTAGCCGTATTGCGAGGACGTAACTTAAATAAACTCAGGCGCGCCTTGCCCACTTTTGTGCCAATGCGATCACCTAAGGTGGCGATTACCCCCCCCAATATCAAAATTGCCACAATCAGGATATAACCACTAGTCATGGCTTACGCTGAGTCTGTCCAGATACAGCCTATCTTATGGCTGCAAGGCATAATGCTCTTTTTGTGGTTACACCCAGTAATATAAAGACGATTAGGTGAACTGCTGGCTCAAAACAACTGGGTTGTGGACGGTAATTTTTTTCTTATGAATCGAAATCATTTTTTCGGAGCGCAGGTCTCCTAGTAAACGGGTAACAGTTACACGAGTCGAGCCAATGGCTTCTGCGATCGCTTGATGAGACAGCTTTAAATCAATTGTAATTCCCTCTGCTGAGGGTAGCCCAAAGTCACGGCATAGGATTAACAAAAAACTGACCAAACGAGAACCCATGTCCCGGTGAGCTAACGTCTCAATCATCATTTCTGTTTGTAAAATCCGAGAAGAGAGGCCCCGTAGCATCAACATCGATAGCTCTGGATTGTCCTTAAGTGCTTGCTCGACCTGGTCAATTGGGGCGGAAAGTAACTCTACCGGTGTAAAAGCAACAGCATGGTAAAACCGATCAGAGCGGTGACCCGTAATCAGCGACAGGACACCAAAAACACTGTTTTCTCGCAACAGCGCTACCGTAATTTCTTCCCCAGCTTCATAAACTCTAGAGAGTTTGACCGCGCCTTTGAGCAAGAAGTAGACCCGTTCCGCTGGGTCTCCTGGGAAAAAAATCGTCTTGCCCCGCTCAAACGTTTCGACAATCGGTGGAAATGCCCCTCCGCCCATCTGACGGAACACAGCGGCTAGCGGTCTATTTTGCGTTTGCGTTACGACCATAATCTCTTGCTCTCTTGCCAACGCCCTAGCGACTTGGTGTCTATTTACTATCGGTCAAGTCTGAAACTACCCAACCGACTGTGAAAAGCTTGCGAATGTATACAAGAATACTTAATCTGAGTCTCAGATACTTTTTTGTACAAATAGCTACATAATTAATCGAGGATTTGTGAATGGAACAGTAAATCACTGATCTTCCCCAAGAAAGCTGACCTTTGGAGTTACAATACACCGTCGTACATCGTTGTAGTTGCACTTGATTTGAGGACAGAGAACATTGTGATACACCCTAGGAAAACGTCGAATTAGAGGTCATAATACACTGTCATACCTCGTCTACGCGGATTTGACAATTTTCTTAAGTAATCATCCAACTAGCTTTAAGATAAAATATTATGCTTGATTTGACTGGAAAAAACGCTCTTGTAACTGGCATTGCCAATAACCGCTCCATTGCGTGGGGCATTGCCCAGCAACTACACAAAGCAGGCGCGAACTTGGGTGTGACTTATCTACCCGATGACAAAGGTCGCTTTGAGAAAAAAGTCAAAGAACTGGTAGACCCTTTATCACCCAGCATCTATCTGCCCTGTGATGTGCAGAATGACGCCCAAGTGGCGGAAACCTTCGAGGCGATCGCCAACCAATGGGGTAAGCTTGACATCTTGATTCACTGCCTCGCCTTTGCGGGTAAAGAGGCTTTATCGGGAGACTTTAGTAATGTTTCAAGGGCTGACTTTACCCAAGCCTTGGAAATCAGCACGTACTCCCTGACTCAACTGGCAGCGGCGGCTAAACCCTTGATGACCGAAGGCGGCAGTATTGTTACCCTGACGTACTTGGGGGGTGTGAAGGTAATTCCCAATTACAACGTGATGGGAATTGCCAAGGCGGGGCTAGAAATGAGTGTTCGGTATTTAGCAGGTGAACTAGGGCCGAGCAATATTCGGGTGAATGCCATTTCTGCTGGGCCCATTCGTACCTTGGCGTCATCAGCCGTTGGTGGCATCCTTGATATGATCCATCACGTAGAGCAAGTTGCACCATTGCGGCGGACTGTTACCCAGCTAGAAGTGGGTAATGCAGCGGCGTTTTTGTGTAGTGATTTAGCGAGTGGGATCACGGGTCAAGTACTCTATGTAGACGCTGGCTACGAAATTATGGGGATGTAAATTATAGAGTTATCAGGTTGAAAGTTAGGACGTTGAAGGGTTGAAGGTTAGGAAGAAAGTTGAAGGGTTGAGGGTGAGAAAATTAAATGCTCAACCTGCCAATGTTCAACTTACCAACCTTCAACCCCATACCCCTTTGAAGGCACAGGAACTCAGGTTTTATGCAGATCAGTGATAATCCTAAGGGAAATCTGACAGAACACGCAGGTTTCACCCCCCAAAACCACGATACTCATTTTCCGGCACGGACGGCGGCGGTGAGTCGTACGACTGGCGAGACGGATGTACAGGTTAGCTTGAATTTGGATGGTACAGGCGCTTGTACAGCGGCTACAGGTATTCCGTTTTTAGACCACATGCTGCATCAGATTGCCTCGCATGGGCTGATTGACCTAGATGTGCGGGCAAAGGGGGATATAGAAATTGACGACCACCACACCAATGAGGATGTGGGGATCACACTGGGGATGGCATTAGCGAAGGCGTTAGGCGATCGCAAAGGAATTGTTCGCTTCGGTCATTTCCTTGCCCCTTTGGATGAAGCGTTGGTTCAGGTGACTCTCGACTTTTCCGGGCGTCCACACTTAAGCTACGGCTTGGAGATTCCAACGCAGCGTGTGGGCACTTATGATACTCAGTTGGTGCGGGAGTTCTTTGTGGCAGTGGTGAATCATAGCCAGATGACACTGCACATTCGTCAACTCGATGGAATTAACTCGCACCACATTATTGAAGCAACATTTAAGGCATTTGCACGGGCTGTGCGGATGGCGGTAGAAATTGACCCGCGACGTGCTGGGATGATTCCCAGTTCTAAGGGTGTGTTGTAGGGTTTGAGAAGGTGGAAGAAGCTGGCGATCGCAAGTAAGACAAGTACGATTTAGCAAGTTAGCGATCGCACTCTCAATCACCAGACTCTTGATACTGCATAATTGCTACAGAAATCATCGGCAATAATTTAGACGTCAATTGAGAAATCCCAAACTTCCATTTCAGGGATTGAGGTAGCTCTTGCCAAGAAATTCGCACAAAACCAAAACGAGTATAAAACTCGGCTAACCTGCTGCCTAGACATTCTAGATAAAGTGGCTCGGTTGCGGCCTGAATGAGATGCTTAGTCAAATAGCTGCCTAACCCCCGTCCTCGCCAAGCGGGTGTGACAACTAAACTACCCAGTTCTTGCGCTCCTGGGAAGCTACGCAACTGCCCACACGCGACCAGATGCCCCTTGCATTCAATCACCCAAAACTGTGACCAACGAATCTGAGTCGGGTCGAGTTTAGCACTCAGCACTAATTTCCGAATTGCCCAGATATCGCTAGCACCAGCTTGGCGGAGAATACAACCTGGCGGCAACTCATAAGATTGTTCACTCATACGCTTCTAAGATGAACGCATTGGCGGCCCGCAGTCGTTAGGTAACTCGTCGAGAGTAACATTCAACGCTCGACACAGCGCCTTCATTTGGGGAATGGTTAGTTCTGGCTGATATTCACCCCTCTCCCAAGCACTGACAGCGCGTTGAGATATGGGCTTAGTGCCAGTTTTGTCAGGAATTTGCCTCGCTAGTTCAGCCTGAGTTAAACCAGCCTGAGTTCGTAGCCTTTTTAGGGGCGATATTGGCTCCTCTGGATTGAGTCGTTCTTCTGGCATAGCATCACAGTTGGATTAGAGGTGACTGAATCTCTCTGAGCCAAATGAGAACACAACACGATCGCACGTTTGGAAATGAGCGTTAACAGAAACTCCATTCATACCCCCTTGTCAGGAGGCTGGGGAAATCTTCTGTAGCCGAAATAATGAAAATTATGTAATGGAGTGTAAATCATAAGTCTACAGAATCGCGTGTTAGTTTTTGAAACGTAATTGTCATGAGTTAATTCCCAGGCGCGATCGCTTATCTCACTTCCCAATACGGTTAGGGGTTAGGAGCTAGCGCGTGTTTTCTTGCCTTCCCCGCCCGATTCAGAGCCCCCTCATGCCTCCCCTTAAAAAGGGGAAAATTCAGGCACAATCCCCTTAACAAGGAGGATGCGAGGGGGATCTCCGGGGCAGCAGCTTTAGCAATAGACGTGTAGAATCAATCTCAACCATCAAAACTGGTAAGTTCGTGGTTGAACAGGAAAACTTGACCGGCTCTCAATTTCGGTATCCTCGATTACCCATTCCCCCGCCGCTGATGATGTCAGAGGAAGGCTCGTTCGCTCACTTCACATTAATTCAGCGGATGCCAGCGATTGTCCAAAGGGTAATGGATGAAAATGAGTTTCCTTCATCAATCGTGGAAAATCTGGAACGCCTGATTCAGGAACTACCCAATGGCAGGGTGCGTTTACTCCAAGATGAGCAAGCGCCTGATTTGACAGCGTGGGCTGAATATTTAGAACCTTTTGTAGGACAATGCTGGCTGGACATTCCCTGGTTCTTTGCAGAAGCCTATTTCTATCGCCGTATCCTGGAGGCAACGCATTACTTCCAATCAGGAGTATCTCAAGGGGTCGATCCCTATGCACTGCAAAAATGTAGGGGTTTGGAGACGACAATCCATTCCATTCGGGAACTGGGCGCACGAGTGAACCAATGGATTGAGCAAGAGCAGCAGGAGAATGGTTCAAGCGAGGCGAAAAGTTTGATTGCCCTGCTTTATTCTGTCCTGTGGGGCAATCGAGCTGATTTGAGTCTTTGGCCGGTTGATGCCGGAGAACTTGAGCACAGCCGTGAGATTCACTTAGAGCAAGCCCACATCTTGGTGGACGATACCGCCCAACTGGCTAACCGAATTGCTAGCTTTCAGAAGGTACGTCTTGACTTTATTGTGGACAATGCGGGGTTTGAACTTGTCTGTGATTTGTGTGTGGCAGACTTCCTGTTGACGAGTCAGGCCGCTAAAATCATTTACCTGCACCTCAAGCCCCATCCTACGTTTGTATCCGATGCAATGATGAAGGATGTGCACCAGACTTTAGAGTTTCTCGTCACGGATAGCGATCGGGAGGTACAGTTACTCGGGCAGCGCTTGCAAGACCATATTGGTCAGGGTCGTTTGCAATGTCGTGACAATTATTTTTGGACATCTCCCTTAGTATTCTGGGAAATGCCCGAACCTTTACAGCAGGAGTTAGCTCAAGCCGCATTAATTTTAGTCAAAGGAGATGCCAATTATAGACGCTGCTTGGGCGATCGCCACTGGCCTTTTACCACAGCTTTTGAAGACATTGTCTGCTACTTTCCAGCGCCATTTGCGGCTTTACGTACCCTAAAGTCAGAATTAGCAGTAGGTCTTCAGTCAGAGCAGGTGGAGGCATTGAACCGACAAGACTCGGAATGGTTGACGAATGGACAATGGGGTGTGATTCACTTTGTCGATCCAAGGGCTTAAAGGGAAGACAGCTTTATTCTGACTACTGTGCGATCGCAAGTTTCGCTAATGTCTTGCTTGGCTAGCCTGAATGGCATCCATTACAAAACTGTGCATGAGAGAAAAAACAGCGGGTATAACAATATGACCCATATCAAATTCTTGATACTTTACGGTCACTCCCGACGCTTTTAAGCTATCTCTAGCACTTTGAGCCGAACTCAGAGGCACCATTTGGTCTTGTTTGCCATGCACAATTAAGACGGGTGGAAACGATTTCCTATCGGTTGGTTCTGGCTTTGAATGTAAATACCCACTCAGGCAAACCAAACCTGCCAACGGTAATGTTAACCCTACATCCAGCGTTATCGCTCCACCTTGAGAAAATCCAGCCAGAATCGTGCGCGATAAGGGGACGCCAGTGCTGCTTTCTAGAGACTTCAGCCAATCTGTAAGCTGCTGCCGACTCGTTGCTAAACCTTGATAATCCTGACCTCGCAGGCTATACCACATCCTACCTCCATAAGGGCTGGAGTAAGGGGCATCGGGAAACAAAAGTTGGTATGCGGGTAGATTCAGCACTGAGGCAAACGGAGCTAACTGTTGAGAGTTGCCTCCAAAGCCATGTAAACATACAACCAATCCAGCTGGCGCTTGACCGTTTGCCGGGGGAACTGAGATGAAATTTAAGGACAAGGACTTATCTCCGAAAATCGACTTTGTTGGAGCTTTGGCAGAAGAAGAATTTCTGCAAGTAAGCGTTCAACAGCAGCGTTGTCCAGAGAGTTGCGTCGCTAAGTAATAGAAGTTGATGCCGACTCAACTATCTGGTTTTCCAGCCGTACAACCCTCAAAGGAAGCCGCATTAATCCTCATTGTGCTAGGGTCGGGATCGCATTGCCATCACCAAAAAGGTGTAGGTTGAATGGCACTCGCCTTAAGGCTGAAACCTTGACCAGACGGGAGAGGTGACGGAGCCGGACAAAAACTATTCCTTTATTCCTGGTCAAATCGTCCGTAGTCCCGACGCCTTAGTCCTTTGAGATGAGTTCTTGAAGGCTTTTGCTTGATACGTCTGCGATCGCCATAGGTTTCCTTGTCTTGAACGTACTGAAACTGCACTGTGCAAAACGAGTCTACCGATCGCAGCAGGGTGTGGTATTTCCAGTTCTTGCGGAAAATTCTTTTCAAACTCTTGCTCAAAATTTACAGCGAGTCCCGGTATGCCTTCGGTTTAAGCTTCCAAATTTTCTTTTGGATTAATGGTTGCAGACAAATTGTTTTTTAATCAGTTTAGGATAAACCAATCGCGTTAAGGTTGAATCAGAACTACCAAGGAGAATAAATCCCAATGGTGTCATCCACAGTTATCTCCAATAACATCAAAATTTTATCCTTAGAAGATTGGATGCAAAATCCCCCTGAAGGCACTGAATGGGTAGACGGAGAATTAGTAGAAAAGAATGGTATGACGCTCAAGCATAGTAAAGTTCAGGGTAATCTATATTTCTACTGGAGAAGTTATAAAGACTCCAGTGTGCAAGGAGGAGCCGTTTATACAGAAGCTCCCTGCCGCACGAATAAACAGGGGCGTTCTCCTGATGTTGCCTATCTGACTCCAGAATTATTCGCACAGTATGGTGATGCCAAAGTACTTCCCCAAAGTTTTCCCCTCAGTGCCGAGATTGTTTCCCCCACAGATTTAGCGGAAGATGTCATTGCCAAAGCTCAAGAATATCTAGAGTCTAATGGTGAGGAAGTTTGGCTAGTATTTCCTGAAAATCGTTGGATTATTATTGTTACTCAAGAATCTAGACAAATATTTATTTCTGGCGAAGTTGCTAGTACTCAAAAAGTTTTACTCGGCTTCCGTGTAGCCGTTGATGAATTATTAGCTTGACCAATTGATTCCCTAGTAAATAGTTCCACTTCAACGCCTTCAATGTAGCGGTTCTCAGTTGAGGAAAATACCTATTGTTGGTAGGGGCGATGCATGTACGCCCTTGGCGTTCCCAAGGGTATCGCCCCTACAATGAGTTGTAGGTTCAGCCCCTCAGATACTAAAACGTAAAGGTAGTCCGCACAGCGCCAATTGTTACCGTATCGCTCTCAGGATTATGCCCTGGTTGAAAAACTACCACAACACCAGGCGTAATGCTGATATTATCCGTGACGCGAAAACGATAGAACGCTTCTACATGAGTCGCGGTTCCGGGCTGCTCTCCAGGATTACCATTACCAGTAGCTAATAAGTCAGGAATATTAAATCCAACTGGCAAGTTACTACTCATAATTTTAGGCGGCTGACCGACATAAATACCGCCTAAATTTCCTCGACCCAATAAATCGGGGAAATTGAGAAATGCCATCCAGTTAATAGTTTCCACATTTCCCGATCGCCCAGGTATCCAAGAATTGGTGTAACCTGCCCAACCTCCAATCGTAAAGCCTCGCGTAATACGCCAACTGATAGTGCCACCAAAGGCATCCGTTTTCAGTGGTGCATTCACGGTTAACAAATCATCCCCTATTCCAGTACCCAATGTACCACTGTCGAATCTACCACCGGGTGCGTAGGAATTGATGTAGTTGAGCGCAATATCAATCCTATTAATAGGAGCCAAAGCCAACTGCACCCCTGCCGTCGTTCTGCCCCTATTGCCACCAAACAGGCCACCGTTAGAGGGATCGTCAGTAAGATCAGCAGAATAGACAGCCTGCAAACTAATCCGAGGGCTAATCTGCCAATCGAAGCCAGCACCGCCACCATTCCCCCCAATATTGATAATCGGGTTGCGTTGAGCAAAGGCAGAAATTGGCCCAAAGCCTACGCTTTCCACACGATTCGCACCTCGGAAAACGTTGACTGGATTGACGCCTGTAGTACCTACGATGAAGGCAAATTTGTTCCCAATTAAATGACGATAGGTCAAATCACTGAGAACCAAGGAGTTATCGGGAAATGTTGCCCCCTCATATCCCAGTCGCGTGAAGCTGGGGTTTAACCCGCCTGTGAAGCCAGAACCGGCCTGGATACCCGTGAGCAAAATACTGCGGCGGTTGAACTGGGTGAGTAAACTTAACTGAGTATTAGTAATTACATTAATGTTAGTCTCAGGGTCGCGCACCTTGAAACCGAGGAAGAAAGGTGCTTCATTGTCAGTGCGTCCCTGAACACCCATCACCACTTGTCCAAATAGTTTAGTGGTTGTGGAGAACTGATGGTCTTCCAGAAAAGCTGTGCGTCCCTCTAAAGTGTCTACCCGCGTTTTCAGGATTACCAGTTCAGAGCTAAATTCATCCACCAATCGTTGTAACGTTTTTAAATCGTCTTGGCTGGCTAAGTCACCTCTGTTGGCAATTAAACGCTCAATTTGTTGCAAACAAGCACTCAGCCCTGCTGCAAATTCATACCGTGTTAATGCTCGGTTGCCGCGAAACGTCCCGTCGGGATAACCTGCGATACACCCATAGCGTTCTACCAGACTGCGCAAGGCTTCGTATGCCCAATCCGTCGGTTGCACGTCTTGCAGTTGGGTAACGTTGGTAACTTGACCCATTGAACTGGTGTCTGTCTCTTGCAGATCGTCCCAACCTGGCGATACTGGCTCATGGGGACTGATGGCTGGCTCAGCTTGAGCGGTTTGAGATGACGTATCTGGCTTGGCGATCGCACCAACAGCCGTGGTTGCATCGGAGTTTGTTTCAAACTTGCGATCAACGCTAGCTAAACTCTCTCGTGAGCTTACAGAGACAGCAGATTCAGCAACTGTATCCGGTAATTCCTTTGGAGCTATCTTAACTTCGTCTACTTGTACCTGCACCTCCTTCCTCAAGGCTTTCGCTTCACGAACGACCTCTGAGCTGTCAGTCGTGTCTGAAGCTAGTGTTACTGCTGAACTTGACTCTGAATTCGGCATCATTTCAGAATCTGGAGCTTGAGCCGCTGCTGGTGTCGCTAACGTACTTGCTAGGAGTAAGCTGACGTAAACCCAATGCCTGGAATTAGACATGGGTACACTCCGCAGAAAATGAACTAACATACACACCCTTATACCTTTGTCAACCGTTCTACGGATTAAATTCACGTATGAAATTTTCTCATAGCATACTGTACTTCTTTGCCCTATTCTTGGCGCTATGAAAAATTAAAAATTAAATAAAAGTGAGTTCAATGAACTTCTCCCCGTCTCCCCATCCCCCTCCCCATGTCTATCTTCATGCGAGGCGCAACCGGCGACAAAAAGGGACTCCGAAAAAACTTCAGAATCCCTCAGGACTTACGCACTCGCCCCCCCTCTCCCCCCTGCCCCTAATCCCCAAAGGGGACCCCGAGTTCCCCAGAGAGGACACCATGCCCCCCAAATCTGGGGGGAGCTAAGTTCTATTCCCCCCAAGCTTGGGGGGCATGGGGGGCTAATCAGCCCATGAAAGCGTGAGTCCTGTCCCTTTTCAATTTCACGATTTTAACTGCACTCCAGTCCCCGTTCTCAAGTATTCCTTTATACCTTGTTAACCACCGATGGTTTTAAATGCACGGAGGTGTCAACGGTAATTGAATGCCCGATACTCTCTGGTAAAGGGTTACGCGCCTGAATCAGGCTAATAGCACGGCTAACGCTTTCCGGGAGAATCACGACCAAACCGCCTGAGTTCGCTTGATCTAAAGCTGTATTGATGGCTTCTGTTTCTTTGAGGATGACTTGATACTGGCAATCCGGCTTTTGCTGAAGTATGCCCTTAGTGATTAACTCAGACGCCTCTCCCATCCGGCGCCCCCGTAGGTCATCATCTTCTTTGATGATAATCCGGTCAAAGATGCTGGCAGAGAGTTTTCCGAGTTCAATAAAATCTTCATCTCGGCGATCACCTGGTCCTCCAACCACTCCAATCCGTTCTCCCGGCCAATTGCGGACAAAACTTCCCACGGCCTCATAACTCGCCGCATTGTGCGCATAATCCACTAACGCATGATAATGACCGAGGTTGAACAAATTCATCCGTCCCGGCGTTTGGTTAACAGAAGCTCGGAACGTCGTCAAGGCTGCCCGAATCGCTTCAATCGGAACCCCTTGAGCAAATGCCGCCAGACTTGCTGCTAGCGCATTGGCGATCATAAAGGGAGCGCGCCCCTGCATGGTGACTGGCACATTCACCGCCTGATCAATCCTCAGCGTCCAGTCGCCTTTGAGAATGGACAAGTAGCCATTCTCATACACGGCTGCCAAACCTCCTTTGCGGGTATGATTTTGCACCAACTCATTCGCTGGGTTCATGGCAAAATAAGCCACCTGACCTTTTACCCGCTCCGCCATCGCTGCAACGAGGGGGTCGTCGGCATTTAGGACAGCATAGCCATTGATACTGACTGATTCCGCAACTACACTCTTCAAGTGAGCCATTTGGTCAAGGGTATCGATGTCCCCAATTCCCAAGTGGTCAGCAGAGAGATTTAGCACGACTCCCACATCGCATTTATCAAACGCTAAGCCAGAACGCAGGATTCCACCCCGTGCCGTTTCCAGCACAGCGACCTCAACGGTGGGGTCTTTCAAAATCACCTGAGCGCTTTGCGGCCCAGTGGTGTCGCCCTTTTCTACCACATGGTCATCTATATAGATGCCATCTGTCGTGGTGTAGCCGACAACCCGTCCAGTTTGCCGATAAATGTGAGCAATTAAGCGAGTTGTGGTAGTTTTGCCGTTGGTTCCAGTAATGGCAATGATGGGAATCCGTCCACTGTGACCATTGGGAAACAGCATATCTAACACCGGTGCTGCCACATTTCGCGCTAGCCCCGCGCTAGGACAGACATGCATCCGGAAGCCAGGAGCGGCATTCACCTCAACAATCACGCCATCCACGTCTCGCAGTGGCTTGGTAATATCTGGCGTTACTACATCAATTCCAGCAATATCTAGACCAATGATTTTAGCTACTCGCTGCGCCAGCCAAATATTCTCTGGGTGGATGTCGTCAGTTCGGTCTACGGCAATACCACCTGTACTGAGGTTTGCCGTTGCTCGTAAATAACAGAGTTCTCCGGGTGGTAGTACGGTATCCAGCCGATATCCCTGTCGCTGCAAAAGACTCAAAGCGCTACGCTCTACGGTAATTTTAGTGAGAACATTATCATGCCCTTCGCCCCGATTCGGGTCACGATTGGTTTCATCAATCAGTTCTTGGATTGTGGACTTCCCATTGCCGATAACGTGAGCAGGAACTCGCTCTGCGACTGCCACAACTTTGCCATTGATGACCAAAACCCGGTGATCGCGACCGCGATAGTAGCGCTCAACAATAACTCCTCGCGACACTTCCCTGGCAACATCATAGGCTTTTTCCGCCTCATCCCAATCGTTGATGTCGATCGTAATACCTCGTCCGTGATTACCATCTAAAGGCTTAATCACAATTGGATAGCCACCAACCTCTTCGATCGCGCCTTCTAGTTCATCTAGGTAATTAATCACCGTCCCGTGTGGCACCGGCACACCTGCATCTCGCAGAATTTGCTTCGTCCCTTCTTTATCACAGGCTAATTCAACCGCTAAAATCCCAGAGTAGTCGCTCAAAGTGGCCTGAAGTCGCTTCTGGTGAACGCCATAGCCCAGTTGAATCATCGCTCTGGCACTAAGCACCATCCAGGGAATATCTCTCGCTTCGGCTTCTTTGATGATCGTTTCTGTACTCGGACCTAAGGCCGCATCACGAGCCAAGTCTCGTAGGTCTTTGATGTCTTGCTCTAATTCATTTTGGGGGTAGCTGCCCGTATTAACGATACTTTGGCATAGCCTCACAGCAGCTCTGGCAGCATAACGACCCGCCTGTTCATCGATGTACTCTATGACAACTTGGTAGACACCTGGTGATGCTGTCTCCCTGGTGCGACCAAATCCCACGAACATACCAGCTAGTTGTTGCAGTTCCAGAGCAACATGTTCAATGATGTGACCCATCATTGTGCCTTGGGCAACACGGCTGAGGAATCCCCCCGGAACGCCAGGGGAACAGAAGTGTTCTTCTAAACTGGGAAGTGCGGTCACTAATCCCTCGTAGAAGCCAGGAATTTGGTTGGAGGGTTTTTCCGCCAGTTCCTCTAAATCAAGACGCATGACGACAAGTTTGTGGCGTCGAATGCTCCAATAGTTAGGACCGCGTAACGTCTGGATTTTCAGAATTCTCATAGCAACCTTTGAGGGTGGTGATTCACAAGATAGAGATGTCGCCCAAAGAAGCAATTATAGGAAATGTGCTTTTGTATACTGCTACTTGTCACGGTTTGATTTTCATCATTTGCTGACAAAAGATTTGCCTGGTCTTTCATTTCGTTGAGTAGGGTTTACTACCCGTTGCATCTAGATTCCAGACAGCTTTCGATAGCAATCATCTTTGGTTACTCGAGCCCTAGGCTTTGCCCATGTCAGCCGCAGCGCTAAGGTTCTACATCAATATTAAGAAAATAAAAAGACCAAGCAATGTCTACCTGGAAACAAACTTATAGAAATTTTTGTCTTTCTCAATCAAAACCTTATTGAGAGCCGACCCGCCGTCGGTCTAGTGGATGCCCTTGACATCCATGGGAATTTAAAATCAAGGGTCTGAGTCTGAGTAGATGTAACGGCTTCATAACTGAGTCGCTTGGCTGATCCCTGAGATTTTTTGCCATTTTTTCTGTTTCTATCTCAACTAGTTTCCTGCTTGGAAAAGCTCTTCAACTGTTCACAGTGAACAGTTTTTAGGAAAAAGGTTCATGAGTGTGTCCTAGGTGAGGTCGCAAAGGTAGGGGGTTTGCTGATCGGTGTCTATCCTGCATGTCAGAAACCCTTTGCTCACTAGAATTTACACCAGTTGGCTCCTGAAACAAAACTCCAATCAGGTGAATACCTCAAGAAAAAGCTGTACTGAATCCTTGTTGGTGTTTGTTATACAACTTTACACTGTTAGCAAAAGCTGGTGAATAATCGGTAAAGACTAGCTTGGGTATCAGCCATTGAGCAGAGAAGACTTAGCAGTCTAGTGGAATCAGGCAACGCTTGTGTAAATGGTAGCGATCGCCATAACTCAGGATATGCACGCGGAGATTGTGAAGGCTGAGTGGATCGGTCGCGCTGGAGTCAGCATGATTGGTATAAGACAACTCTGCGGGATCGATAATCGTCACTGTACCTTTCCCCATCACCTGTAACACCCCATCTCTCTCAAATAAGGCACAGGTATCTTCATCAATGCCGATTCCCAGGCGTTCAGGATGGGCGGCAACAGCACTCATCAGACGCGCCATGCGATTCCGATTGTGAAAATGCTGATCCACAATGATTTCAGGTATAATCCCCAGTCCGGTTGCCATGTCTACTAAGGAACGATTGGGCGACTCGCCACTGCCACCCCCTGCAATCATGTGATGTCCCATCACCGCAGCTCCTGCACTAGTGCCTGCCAGGGTAATCTCTCCCTGTTGCACACGCTGGCGTACTTTTTCCATCAAGGGGGTGTCTGCCAGTAATCCGCACAGGCGCAGTTGGTCGCCTCCCGTCATGAAAACGCCCGTACATTCTTCTACATATTCCTGGAGTTCACGGTCTTCGGCTTGGCTGCGATCGCGGATGTCGAGGACGCGGATCTCCTTGGCTCCCATTCCTTCAAAAATTTGCACATAGCGCTCACCAATAATGGCGGGTTCTCGCGAGGCCGAGGGTATAATCGCTATTCGCGCATCGACTGACCCAGATCGCCCAAAAAACGTGTGCAGAATTTCTCGTCCATGCACTTTGTCTTCAGCACCACCGATCACCAAAATCGCGGTTTTAGTGGATGGAGGCATCCTGGTTTCGTGGTGTTGAGATTCTAACTGCAGCATAATGTCGCTTTTGGGCATAGATCGTATCAAATGCTAGAGTTTAGCGGGTCAAAAAAATCTAACTTTATATTTATTTTGGCTGTTGCGGGAACTCCAAGAGCCAGTTGTGGCTGACGAAAGCACGCTTAGTGACCCAATCCGTCGCTCCCAGCCACGCTATTCATATTCAACTGATGTCCCTACTCTAGAGCTGTAAACCATTTAAGTCTTGGGCTGTTTAGTTGACGAAGAAACACAAGTTTTTGTGGTAATCGCGTCCGGTTCAAGCGTGATTATCTATGCATAATGCCAGATTACGTCAGCAATTTCTTATAATATCTTTAACATTGCCTTTAACTTTATCTTTAATCCTTAACAATTCCCACACGCAGCGGCTAGAACATTTTGCCTTAGACTGGTTGCTTAGGCAAAATGTTCCAACTTCACGCTGTAGGCTGGTGATTTAAGTGCCGACTTTCGATGATCGGATAAGTTTCTGTGCGTTTTGATATTGTTACTCTGTTTCCTGATTTCTTTACCTCTCCCCTGAGTTCGGGGCTATTGGGTAAAGCACTGGCCAAAAATATTGCCCAAGTGCATTTAATTAATCCCCGCGACTTTGCCACTGACAAACATCGGCGCGTCGATGATGAACCCTATGGGGGCGGTGTGGGGATGTTGATGAAACCGGAGCCAATTTTTGCGGCTGTGGAGTCTGTGCCAATTTTACCGCGACGTGAGGTCATCCTGATGACGCCTCAGGGGCAACCGATGAAGCAGCCACTGTTTGTGGAATTGGCGACCAGTTACGACCAATTGGTGGTGATTTGTGGACACTATGAAGGCGTCGATGAGCGAGTGCTGAACTTGGTGACGCGGGAGCTGTCCTTGGGGGATTTTGTCTTGACGTGTGGGGAAATCCCAGCCTTAGCACTGATTAATGGAGTAGTGCGTTTGCGTCCCGGAACGGTGGGTAAAGTTGAGTCGTTGAAAGCCGAAAGTTTTGAGGCTGGGTTGTTGGATTATCCGCAGTATACGCGACCCGCTGAGTTTCGGGGGTGGACAGTACCGCAGGTATTGTTATCAGGAAATCACGCCGAGATTGAGCGCTGGCGTAAAGAACAACAGATTCAACGAACACAAGATCGCCGCCCCGATTTGTACGCGGAATGGGTGAAGAGTTCTGGTACTCAACCGGAATAGAGTACTAAAACTATAAAAAACTGACCTCTAAAACATGAACATAGAGGTCAGGCTAATTTAGAGATGAGTAGGCAAAGTTAGTTAAGCGGTAGGCAATTCAGTCACGCCATATCGATTAAATAGTCCTGGATTAAATACCTTGAAAGTACAACTTAAATGTATTTAGCAGGTTAGTTCCTTCTGCACTTTCTATTTCAGTGACCAGTCTTTCAATAGAATCAACTACTAAAGCAGCATTCTCCTGAGGGTCTTTCAAGGTATCAACTTCTATCAAAGAGCGAGGAGAAAGTTCTCTAAGAGGCTTCACGAGGGACTCAAAGAGATTGACAGCCTGACTAGCTCTCCGCATTTGCTCATCTTCAGTTTCATTTTCAAATTGCCACGCTAACATACCCTGCTGATGGGATGCAGCGGCTCGCCCCTGAATTCGCTTCATCGCTGTTTCCGCATCAATTTTTAGGAAAACAACTAAATGATTCTGGTTGGTGAGTAGGCTGGAAATTAGTTGCTTTTGAGCGTTATCCGAGTATTGCTCTCCAAAGAGGGGAATCTGAAGAGTGTATTGAATTGCTCCCTCTTCAAGGACAACAGCATCATAAGGTGAATTTCGGATGTATTTGTTAAAAATTCCCATCCAGTTCATAGAAGACCTACTGGCTTGCCAACTGTTTCGGTTCTGGGGGGAAACACTAAGCGCAAAATGATAAGCTTTGAATGCGACTAGCGGAAATTGTAAGGCAGATATTAGGTAAGAAAATTTTGAGTAATAGCAGAGCTTTTGTAAGATTCCCAGTGAGACAGGTAAGTTGTTAAATCCTGACTTAGCCATCCACGATACAATTTTTTTCTGGGATGGACACTGATAGCCTCGGCGGTTCAACTCATCAAGAACTAAGCGAGTGATAGTGGACTTTCCTGAACCCATCATCCCTACAAATTCAACGACGATTGGCTGTGACATGGCGAATAACTAACTTCTAGGATTACCTATTCATTAGTGTCACCCGCCGATGTATACCATCGTGTTTGCGGAACGTTTGACTTGATGTGTGAGTTATAAAATAGGCCCAGCGATTTAAGAAGGTCGATAGGGGGGAAAACTTGGTAACTCAATTGCTGCCAAGGATTTGCGCCGCTTCGGAGGTCGTAGGGGATAGAGGACGGGTGACGGCCAGTTCGATTGAGGAAGAACTACCTGATTTTGTGGCTCTGAGTCATCCTGGACAAAAGTATCCCAGATTGAGTCATCGAATATTTCTACCTCACTATCCTGCTCCTCATCAGCCTCCTGTGGTAAGGAGTCTGATGGCATTCTCGCTGCAATGGAGTGTGTTTGGTGAGCGTCAATCCATGAAAATGTTGCCACTTGGGACTCATCTAGGGGAGCTTCCGGTTCGGCTGCTAACGACACTGAGTCGTCTGTTGCATCCGATGGAACAACTGGCAAACCCGATGCCTCAGCCAGCGAAGTCATCTCAGCCAGCAGTTCCTGTTCTAATTCCAACTCTGAAGCTTCACGGCCTTGATCTTGCTGGCCTTCATTCATTGTTTCAGGCGAGTTCAAGATATCACCTGCGGCAGGTGGGTTCGTTTCTTCTCGGTGTTTGAGAACGGACAACGTGGGCTGTTCGGAAATATCTGCTGCATTCTCTAAGAATTCATCCCACGACATTGCTCCCATAACAGGATCTACCAAGGGAGGATCGAGCTGTATGGGACGACTCCACAGCGGATCGGATGTGGATGTGTCTTGCAGTAACTCTTGTTCAGCGGACCAGGGTTTGATGGGCTGTGCTTTGTGGATAAACGAGCTGTTTGTCCCACCTTTGAGATGAGGCTGCTGTTGTCCACTCACATGGCTGGGACTTGTCATTTCCAAAGACTTTTCCAGCGCGACCTTAAATTGCAGGGTTTGCTGCTGCTGTCGGGACAAACGAACTCTAAGTTCGCGACAGGTATTTGCCGATTGCAATAGCTGATGAGATTGCTCGTTGTAGCGTTGCTGGGTAAGGGCGCATTCCCTCTCAAGCTGGGCAACCCGTTCCTGAGAACTTTGTAACTGCTCTGACAAGGTTTCAATCAAAATTTGCTGCCGCACAGCTGCTTGGTGAGAGGATTCGAGGGCGTGAAACAAGCGAGCTAACTGCTCTTGCAGCGTACTCATTTCCTCCGCTTGTTGAGTAATGAACGCCTCGCGATCGCGAACTCGCATCAGCTCCAGGTGTAGCGCTTCCTGTTTCTCCTTAAGCGCTTGTCTCAACTGTGTCACTTGCTCATGCAAATGATGATTGCGCTGACGCATCTTTTGAGCTAATGCAAACCAATCGGCGTCATTAGCACGTCGAATCGAGGGTTCCGCCATGTCAGATGAATGTTCATCGACCTCAGGGGTGAGTGAGGCGATTGTGTCCACATCATCTTCTACGGGCTGCTCTTGTTCCGGCGGCTGCACCTCATCCGGCAAATTTCGCCACTTGGACAAGTGAACGATCTGCGGCTTTTCTGATACCCCACTTGCCTCTGGCAAATCAGGGGTACTGTCCTCCCTTGAGGCATTGGGTTCCGGAAGGGGTTGGTTATTCGGGGTGTCAGCTTCACTCATGGCTCTTCATCCAGAGGGTCACAAATCCAAGAAGTGGGTAAGTAGGGGCAAAACGCTCCTGGTAACAAGATTGACATCTACTCAGCCGCTTTGAGCCAGAGGCAAGGCTAAAGAGAGTCTCTGGGTAGAATAATGAAACTCAAGTGCTTGGCTCTGGCTTGAGGAAAGGATGCGGCTGTCAAACTTACCCCTCTCTCCATACAAAGTAATGCACAAAAATCCCCAGACCTCAAATTGTAAGTTATACAGAATCGAGTAGACTGTCCTGATCAGCTATTCCACTTCTAACTTACCTGTGGAGACTGGGCATGGGGCATGGAGCATGGAGTACTATTCGCTTTTGAATGCGTGAATTTCGAATGGCTTACTATCCCCCCTAACCCCTAGCGCTTCACCCCCGTAAAGGTCGAGAACGCTTGGTCTAACAAATCTTGATGCATGAGCGCCCGGTCTACCAAGGACTGAATTTGGTCACGACTGAGGGAGACACCGTTTGCGTAGTGTTGCAGCCAAGCTTGACTGATCACAGTTGGGTCGTTGGGGAGTTGGTTGACATCCCATCCCGGCAAATTTAGTTCTGCCATTAGTTGACTGACTTTGGGGTCATAACTGAGGGCAAAACAACGGCATTCCTCTGCCGCTGCCATAATTAGACTGTGGTAGCGCATCCCGATCGCCATGTCCACACCCCGAAATAATCCTTTCAATTCCCTAGGGTCTTCAATCTGGAAAAGGTGATTAGGCCCAGGAAGCTGAGATTGGATCGATTCAGCGATACTCAAATCCTGAGATGATTGGAAAGGGATTAAGAGAATACAAGTTTGTGTGGCCTTTTGAAAGTGAATCAGAGCTTGGGTAAGGTGGGCAAGGCGTTCAGGTGTCAGGGTGGGGTGAGATCGCAAGGTCACTGCCACTCTCGGTGCGGGTAAATCCCACAATCCTTGAACTGGTTTAGAGTCGAGTGCCCAAACGGGGTCGGGAGCCTGAATAAAGGGAATTTGCCACTCGCTTAAAAAGGCCGCTGAACCGTGATCGCGCACGCTCACCGCTGCACAACTGGCAAAAGACAGCCGTGCTACCCGACGACTCAAGCCACGCTGGAGGGGGCCAATTCCCTGCGCCCAAGCAATGGTTTTTAACCCTACCTGCCGTGCCAATCCCATCAAACCCGCATAGTAGAGAGGGCTAAGTGCACTAGTGGCATCTTGAATTAAACTGCCACCACCCCAGATAAAAACATCAGACTGGCGTATGGCTTTGAGTACTTGAACGGCAGACATGCGATCGCAACTGGACACCCCATAGCGCTTCCGCGTTTCGGCGGGGTTGCCAGAAAGCACCAGAGGCGTTACCGATGTGGGTAACATTTGCAACAGCGAAGCTAGCAATGCCTCATCACCGCCATTGCCTTTACCGTAGTATCCGCATAAAACTGCCCGTATTTGTCCCATGCGAAAACTCTACCAGCTTTCGCTCACGAACGTTGCGAATTTCCCTCTGTCTTTGTACAGAGACGCCGAGCCAGGGAATTGCGATAAAAGAAAAAAGCCAGAACCATCAGCAGAAGTTCCCCACCTAGCTCTGGCTAGCTGTATGTTATGTTGTCCACCGTTAGTATTCCTAGAGTCAACAAAAAACCTGCCCTTACCTGTACCAGTTGACCAACTGTCCACCTCCGAGTGTCAATTATCCTCCGCAATTGTGCTAACTCGACCCCAATTTGAGAGTCGCTTAAGGGAGTTGCCTAGAATCATTCCTAGAGTTAGGAAGAGTTATCTACTGTTGAAGTATAAGAAATCTCAACAGTAGAGTAGAAATCAATGCAAGTCGTTTTAAGTTTTATGGCTATTGGCGCTTTCTTTCTCGTCTCCGCCATTATTGAAACCCTGGTTGAAGGTCATTCGTCCTCTGGAAATACCCTCAAAAATAACAAACGGCTCAATCGAAGACGCGGGTAAGTTAACGAGCATTCAAGTTGCAGTACTCATTGGCTAGAAGGCAGAGGGCAGAAGGCAGAGGGTAGAGGGCTTTTAGGTTTATTACTGGTACTGGTGCGTGGTCGTTTCAATAGCTTAGTGAAGCAGACGCAGCGCAGCGAGTAAGGATGAAACCATGAAAGGGTTGCTCACCCAAAAGGCGATATACAAATCCCTATTTCATCTTTCATCCTTCACACTGCACACTTCATCCTTTTTTCACTCGTTCCAGTGCAAAATTTTTCGGATCTGATTCACTAAATCCTGAGCTTTGAAGGGCTTCGTAATCACGCCGGTTACACCCAAATCAATAAATTGCTGCTGTTCGCTAATTTTAGCTTTAGCTGTTAGTAAAATCGTCGGGATATGTTGGGTTGTCGGATCGGCCTGCAATTGGCGAAACGTGGTAGGCCCATCCATATCAGGCATCATCACATCAAGCAAAATGGCATCAGGTTTTTGTGCCTGAGCTGTTGCTAACCCTTCGCTCCCCGAAGCCGCCGTCAAGACATCCCACCCAGCCGCTGCCTCCAGGCAGATTTGGATAATTTCTCGAATTCCATCTTCATCATCAATCACCAAGATTCGCTTGGTTGTCATGGTCAGCTTCCTCTACACTCCGTTGAGGCAGCGTGAAGTAAAAACTACTGCCCTCCCCTAACGTACTCTCAACCCAAACTCGTCCACCGTGCTGCTGGACAATGCTCCGGCAAATTGCCAAGCCTAAGCCGGTTCCCCCTTTTTTGCGAGAATCGGAGGCATCTACTTGGTGAAAGCGCTCAAATATACTCTCCAGCTTATCAGCTGGAATGCCACGCCCTTGGTCTTTGACGGTAAACAATACAGTGGTACACAAACGCTGAGAGTGAAGCGGGACGCGCTCTGGTGATGAAAGCGTAAGTCCAGCGACTTCTTCCCAACTCGGGGTAGCACCGTTAGGAACGTTAGTGGCAGCATTGGTATCTGGGCGCAAGCGGGACGCGCTAGCTTGCAAGCCACTAGGAGTAGAACGAAGTTCAGCCGCGAGGGATGGGTCCGTTTGACCCAGGATAAACAACGAATTTTCTTCTCCGGGCGAAGATTGACCCAGCTGGGTTGCCGGGAAGCTTGTTGCGGCTCGCCCGACAGAGGGTGGCATTGGCGATCGCTGGCACACTGGGTCGAGCAACATTAAGCTGCATTCCTTCTCCCCTACCTCTTGCACTTCTACGGTTAACCAAACGGTAGAACCGCTAGTCGAGAACTTAATTGCATTTCCTAGTAAATTTGTCAAGACTTGAATCATGCGATCGGGGTCGGCATACAACTGGATCGGTTTGGGAGATACACAAAGGGTGACACCTGATCGATTAGCCATGACCTGCATCATCTCTATGGCTTTAATCATCAGCTCACCGGCATCGCAAGTCTGCTTGAGCAAGCTAATTTTACCGGACTCCAAGCGCTCCAGCTCCAGAATATCGTTAACGAGCCGCACTAAGCGTTCAGCGCTTTGAGCGGCAATGTCAATCACACGCAGACCTTTCTCCGACTGAGTATTCACCAAGCCACTCGACAACAGGTTCAAGGCTCCGTGAATGGAAGTCAAAGGTGTGCGGAGTTCATGACTGACAACAGAGATGAACTCATCTTTCATCCGTTCAATAACTTGGCGCTCTGTAATATCTTCCCCGATGCTGAGTGTACCAATCACATAACCTTGTAAATCTTGGAGGAGGGTGTTGTTCCAAGCAATGACTCGCTCTTCACCCGACTTCGTGAGAATGACACTCTGATTATGAGTATAAAATTCCTGCTCCAGCAATTCGATGAAATTGTTCTGCTGCCGTTGTTTCTGGTGCTGTGGTAGGAACATTTCAAACCAGTCTTGCCCGATGATTTCAGCCTGAGTGTACCCAACCAATTCAAGGAAGCATGGATTGGCATACTCAACCCTGCCTTTGTTATCCATGCCTACCACCACGAGGCGTACATTTTCCAGTAAGCTACGCCAACGTCGCTCGGATTCAAGCAGGGTGGCAGCGATTTTCTTTTGTTGGGTAATGTTGCGAGCCACCGTGGAGAGCATTTTGACACACCCGTCAGGGGATTTGTGAGCGATGATCACTTGGCTGACAGGGATTTCCTGTCCCTGAACGCGATCACGACTTAAAAAAGCCGTTTCCCCGACCCAGACTCCTTCACGCATGGCTACTGGAATTGCTTCGTGACGCACAATTTCATAAGCCCATGCGGGGTGAAGATCGGCAATGGTGAGATTAGCAAAATCCTCATTCTCCTCAAGGCCAAACACCTTGCGAGCTGCACTATTGAGATAGTAGATGCGTTCATCAACGCTAGCCGTAGCGACAATATCAGGGGTCGCTTCGAGAATAGCAATAAGCTTGGCTCGTTCTTCTTGAGCCTGCTGAAGCTCCATGATTTTCTGATGCAGTTCTGCATTGGCTTTAAACAGGTCTGTCGTCCGTTCTTGCACGCGCATTTCTAACTCATCATGAGTTTGGCGTAGCGCTTCTTCTGCTTGCTGGCGGTTGATGGCAGTTGCCAGTACATTCGCGGTAGCTTGCAGAAAGTGAATATCATCTTTGGTGAACTTGCGTTTTTGGGTTGTATGTGCTTCCAGCACCCCATAGGGACGGCTCTGGCCTGGGATAAGCACACTAATACCGCTAACAATTCCGTGCTGATGCAGGAAGCACGGGCCACTGAATCGGACTTCTTGACGTAAGTCTTCCACAATCACCGGCTCCCTGGAAAGGAGGGTATAGCCAGCTTGAGAATCTAAACCGATACTCAAGGTAGCCTTTCCTACGAGTTCTTCTTGCCAACCGACACCCGCTCGCAGTAGCACGGCTTGCTCATCGGGAAGCAGCTCTAAAACCTTACAGTAATCTACCTCAAGAATTTGAGCCACTAGAGCAACCGCTTGGTTCATCAAGTGCTTCAGTTGGTGACCTGCCAATGCTTGTTGACCTAGTTCAGCCACCGCAGCTTGCTGTCTGGCACGGGTTTTGAGTTCTGCCTCGACCCGCTTGCGTTCGGTAATTTCAATTTTTAATTCTTCATTGGCTTTAAACAGTTCCTGAGTTCGTTCTTGAACCCGAATTTCCAGTTCGTCGTAGGCTTGACGTAGTGCTGCTTCAGCTCGTTTGCGCTCTGTTACATCCTGAATCAGGCACAACATGGATACTAAATTTCCAGAGTCATCAAATAAAGCGGAGTTGTACCAATCGCAGTGGATGACTCTACCATCTTTAGTGTAGTTACGGTTGCTGCTTTGGTTACGGGGTTGAGTGCCGTTCGATAACTGTTCTATGACCTTATGAACTTGTTCTAAGTCTTCTTCATGAATAAACGACCACTCGTAGGGATGCTTACTGCTGACTTCTTCAAGCGTCCAACCAAAAATTTTCTCGGCTTGTTTTGACCAATTCATTAACCGGCCTTCACTGTTCCACTCAATGACGGCTAACGGGGTATTTTCTACATGGAACTGTAAGCGTTGATAGGCTCTTTGTAGGGCTTGTTCTACTTGTTGCCGTTCCAGTAGTTCGCATTGTAAACGCTCATTCGCTTGTTTTAATTCAGCCGTGCGTTCGGCAACTCGATGTTCTAATTCTTCGTTGGTTTGTCGCAGAATGGTTTCAGCTTGCTTTTGTGAGGTAGTATCTTGGGCAATGCCGGCGCGACGATAAATTTCTCCGGCTTGGTTGCGGATGGGAAAACCGCGATCGCGAATCCAGCGCACGCTACCATCAGGTTGGATTACCCGATATTCCACATCAAATTCTCCCGTGGCGTTAGCCTCAATTGCAGTAATTACCAGATGCCGATCATCGGGGTGAATGCCATCTACATACGATTTCGGATTGGCGTACAAACTTTCACAACTGCGTCCCCAGATTTGCTCATACGCCGGACTGACATAGAGAATTTCACCTTTATCCGCCGTCGTCATCCAAAACACTTTATTGATGCTTTCCGTTAACTGGCGGAACTTCTCTTCACTCTGCTGTAACTGAGCCTCAACCTGTTTGCGATCGCTAATATCGACGAGAGTGCCGACCATGCGAACGGCGCGACCTTTTTCGTTGTAGAAAAATTTGCCCTTGCCCTCTACCCAATGAATACTTTCATCTGGCCAAATCATCCGGAATTCATGGTGAAATTCACCCCTAGTCCGACGCGATCGGCTTACCGCCAGGAGTAGGGAGTCGCGCTCATCGGGATGGAGGCAGCTTTCAAAGGCTTCATAGGTAGCGTTAAAGGTGCCGTTAGTCAAACCGAACACCTGTTGATGACCACTCGACCAAGTAATGTTGTTAGTCAGAATGTTCCAGTCCCAAGTGCCGATTTGAGTAGCTTCTAACGCCAAGCGCAGCCGTGCTTCACTCTCCCGTAGTGCTTCCTCTGCCCGTTTACGCTCACTCAGGTCGTGAGTGATGCTGAGAATGGAATAAATTTCTCCTCGCTCATTCAACAGCGGCACATAGGTCACCACTACGGTAAATGTACCAACGGTGGGTAAGGTGAGTGTACATTCTGTAGTCTGCATCGTGCGCGTTTCTATGGCACGCAGGAGGGTGGGTAAATACTGAGAGGTGATTTCTGGAGGATAAATCTCCTCATCGGTGCGTCCTACCACTTCTTCTTGGGTTAGACCACTTCGCCTTAACCCTTCCACATTCACAAACTGTAACCGTCGCTGGGCATCATAAATGACGAAGCCATCGGGAATCCTATCAATCGCCACACGGAAGCGTTCTTCACTCTTATGCAGTGCCTCCAACGCCTGTTTACGCTTGGTAATATCAAAAATCGTGGCACGGATCGCGATTAATTGGCCTACTGCATTTCTGATGGCTGCGGCACTTAAGAGGACGGGGAGTTTTGTGCCATCTTTACGCACCATCTGAAATTCCACATCTTTGACCCAGCCTTGGGCTTGGATACGGGAAAATGTTGCTGACAATGATTCTCTATCCTCGTAGACCATCAGGTCTTGCATCTTGAGCTTGCCGATCACTTCGTTACGGCTGTAGCCTAACCACCGTAGTTCTGTATCATTGATGGCAATAAAAACCCCGTCTTTGTCTACAGAATGATATCCACAGGGAGCCTGGTTGTAGAGGTCTTGGTAGTCGGCTTCCGCTTGCTGACGCTCTAGGATTTGGCGCTTTAAGAAATAAAACATCCACAGGAAAAGTCCCAACATGGCACTAGCACCCCAGATCACTGGTACACCCCTCTGGGTCTGCATCCATTGAGATACGGAACCTAACAGAATCAGCCAGCTCAACCCAACTAGGCTTGTCATCATTGTCCATTTTCTTGCTAAAGGACTGTGATTAAGGTTGAGCGGTCATTTACGCCATCAACCTTAGTGTTGCCACCTGAAGTTTTTATTTAATAAGTTTGAAATGGGTCGCCATTAGGGAATCTCCCCATGAGGCACTATTCCCTGGTATTGCCATACATCCATAAGCAGAACAACCGAACTGAGTCGGCTGTAGAACATATGTGTCGAATATTGATTTGTCGTATTTAGCTCTCCAAGGTCTGGGGCTGTTACACGTAGAACAAGCTCTGCGTAAACGTTTCCCGCAATAAGACGGACTACTTTAATTTGAATTTGGGCAACAAATGGGCAATTTACCATTTGGCTTCATCAATTGTACCATTGTCCGTCTCATCCTCATGGGAGCTTTGGAGACATCTGTGGCTAAGCCAGAGGCCCATTAAGCGTTTCCAAATCTCATGGCAGCATAGATAGATCACAGGACTCTATATCCCACACCCCACACCCGCCCCGCAGGAGCTTGGTCAAGTAGCTTATCCCGTAATTTTTCGTAGTTTGCGCAGGATTTGGGTTCGCTCCAGCCGATTGAGGACACGAGCGACTAACTCTGGCCCGACAATCGGCTTATTGACAAAGTCATCCGCACCGACTGTAAACATCTGTTGCACAGACTGGGCATCGGTACAGGCGGAGAGAAATAGTACTGGCAATTCACTCCAGTGGGGGTCATGGCGTACCACTAAGCACAGGTCAATCCCGCTCAAATCAGGCATTTCTACATCAAGAATCAGCAAATCGGGATCGGTCTGCTCCAGGACTTGCCAAAATAGTTGGGGTTTGTCTAGCAGAGTCAGCTTGAATCCCCAAGGCTCTAGTAAGGTGCGGACGAAATCCAACAGTTGTGGATCGTCGTCCACTACAAGCAGCTTGGCTTGAGTTGTACTGGATTGTTCTAGAACTTGGGTGATCGCATCTATAACCTGTGCTGGAGAAACAGGCTTCTGGAGAAAGCCTCGTCCCCCCATGCGAGCGACTTTGAGTCGTTGAGCAAAACTCTCTTGGGCAGTAAACACGACGACAGACACCGGAGGTTTCTGCGTTGTGAGTTCCGCCAAAAGCTCAAACCCGCTTTGTGCCGGGTCAGACAAGCACAAATCCAGCAGGACTACATCGGGTCGAGTTAGAGCGATCGCGGCTCTAGCTTGGGACAAATCTGTAGCAATTTCTGATTGGATTCCCCTAGATGCTGCCTCTGAAACTAACGCCAGTGCTAGGGCTTCATCGTCATCAACCACTAACAATCGAGGTGGTTGCTCGGCAAGTGTAGGTTGAGATTGAGCGGTTTCCTGCACCGTCTGTGTGGGTGGCAACGGGGCAAAAGGTTGCTCCACCACTTGCCGCAAGCTGACAATCTGTTTAGATAGCTGTTCCTTTTGGCCTTGAGTGAGGGTTCCCTCTGCTTCAAAGAGGTGTTGAATTTCCCGCGATAGATGAGAGGCTTGGATGAGGCCAAAGCTACCGAGTGACCCTACTAGGGTATGGGCTTCGAGTTGAGCTTGTTGTCGTAACTCATCACTGAGCGTATCGGCGATCGCATCGGTTACAGCATGTTCTAAAATTTGAAGGCGATCGCGATATTTCTCCTTGCACCGCTCCCAAATGACTGAGAGTTCTGACGTTATAGGTGGCTGAACTGGGGCGGTTGCTACGGAATCAGAGATGGGAGGTGATGCCTTGGTTGTTGCGGCCTCCTGGGGCGTACCCCGCGATGTAGCCCCGCTGACCTGTGCGTCCTTGGCTTTGAGGCGATACCCCAACCCATAGACTGTCTCAATCACATCAGCCGCTGCTCCAGCTTTCTTGAGTTTTTGCCGTAAACTCTTAATGTGTGCCCTAACCGTGTTTTCGGTAGGAGGCTCTGCAAACGACCAGAGATGATCGAGCAGTGCACTTTGGCTAAAGATTCGCTGAGTATTGCGCAAGAACAGCTCTAGTAACCCGTACTCCTTCGCTGTGAGATGCAAAATTTGCTCATTGTAAGTGACTTGGCAGTTACTAGGGTCAAGACGCAGCGCCCCCCATTCCAGTACAGGCATAGGGGTTCCACTTTTTCGACGCAGTAAAGCTCGAATCCGGGCTAACAATTCTTGCAAATCGAAAGGTTTTACAATGTAGTCGTCAGCTCCAGTATCTAACCCCTTGACTTTACTGGTACTGGTATCCTGAGCGGTCAATATCACTATGGGAGTATGATCACCCCTTGCCCGTCGCTGTTGACAAAAGCTTAGACCATCCAGCTTGGGCAGCACCAAATCCAGCAGAATCAAATCATACTCAAAGGCTTCTGCTAGTTCCCAACCAGCCTGCCCATCAGCGGCTAGATCAACCAGATAATGCTGAGAACTCAGCACATTCCGGAGCGCTTCGGCAACAACTTCGTCATCTTCGACTAGCAGAATTTTCACAGTGGCTAGTTATCCCTTATGGATTTAAACTGAGAGCTTGCACCATCCGAATCCGCCACAAATTTTTATTGTGAAACGCCGAGGAACATAGTGGCTTATGCACCAAGTACGCCAAGTACTTGATGCCAGTCTAATTTTAAATGTTTTTGATTAGTTAAGTAGTCGCTCATGAACGGCATACACCGGGACGCATGAAATTTTTCTCCCCCAGCCTCCCCAGCTTTCAGGAGCGGAGCCTTTCACCATGCATCTTAAATGCCGATGAGCTTACCTACTGAGTGTAGCCTTCCAGAACTATAGCAAAAGGTAGACGGCTCCAGGGCAGTTCGCGCAGCGTTCTCCGCAGGAGTAGGCAGAAGGGAAAAGCTTGACTGATCAAAGTTTCAGTATTTAGCTTTGTCCTAATTGCCTTGGCGACTTGACCCGCGAACAATTCTCCCATGTTCTCCTTGTTCCCTTTGTCTCTCACAAGTGGTCACAGATATCTGCCAGCTTGGACTAGTCCTCCTCAACCTCAAGCAGCGCTACCGTAATTGCGGCAAAAGCAAACGCTAAAACCATTGGCATAGGAGACTTGAGGCAATAGCTCAAAATAGTAGCGGTTACAGTTACCACCACAGCGGCAATTGACCAAAATCGTTCCTCGCCACATAATCCTCTTTCGGCTTTAATCAATTTGAGAGCCTGGGGAGGAATTGGTTCAGGCATGACAGCCCCAGGTGGGAAAGCCCAGTATTGAGAACGCTCGATATATAATTCTGTCCAACCGTTGAGTTGGCACCATTCATTAATCCAATCTTCAGAATAATGCTTCATCTGTATTTGTTAAATTGTGTTAAAACTCCGTCAAGTACTCTTGGTACTTGTTTTTTCATACCATCTAGTTTTAAAAAGACTAACAAAACAAGTTCTTCTTGAATAGGAAAAGATACTAAATTTTACGCTCTGTATGTTCGAGATAAGGCTACACAAGGGATGGTAAAAAATACCTAAGAATTAGTTGCTTCAGTAGCAGGTGAGCTGGATGTCGATCAGAAATCAAATCATTGAAGTAGAAACCGATGATGGAATTGGGATTTATAACATCACTCCTCAGATTGAAAAAATTCTTGAGGCAACACCCATCAAAAACGGTCAAGTTTTAGTCTTCTCAAGACACACAACGACCGCCTTAGCCATTAATGAAAATGAAGAACGATTGCTAGAGGATACCAAGGTGCATCTGAGCAAGCTAGCCCCCCAATCAGCACGCTATCTCCACAATGACCTTCATTTAAGAACTGTTCCCCCAGATGAACCGATGAATGCTCACTCTCACCTCATGGCAATGATGTTGAGTAGCAGTGAAGTTATTCCTGTAGTGGATGGTCAATTGGCACTCGGTACTTGGCAGTCAGTCTTATTTTTTGACTTAGATGGTCCTCGCAGAAGAACTATATTTATCCAAATCAGCGGCGAGTAACAATACCTGAGCGCAAGGGGAGAGCGGGGAATGAGAGGAAGGGGGGAGGGGGGATGGTTTGTTGGACAGTTTCCGGATATGAGTAGAAAACCTCTCCCACTCCCCCACTCTCCCCCTCTCCCCATCCCCTACCGCTCCCATCTTCTTTTAAGATAAGTAAAGAAACTGAAAGGGAAAGGCTGAATGCGCGTTGCAATTGTTGGGGCGGGACTCGCTGGGATGGCGACAGCCGTTGATTTAGTCGATGCCGGACACGAAGTCGAAATTTTTGAGTCCCGTCCCTTTGTGGGAGGAAAAGTGGGTAGTTGGGTAGATGCCGATGGCAACCATATCGAGATGGGATTGCATGTCTTTTTCGGCTGCTACTACCAGCTATTTGACTTGATGAAGAAGGTGGAGGCCATTGACAACCTGCGCCTCAAAGAACATACTCACATCTTTGTCAATAAAGGTGGTCGTACCGGTGAGCTAGATTTTCGCTTCATCACAGGTGCCCCCTTCAATGGGTTGAAAGCCTTTTTCACAACCTCGCAGCTATCGTTACAAGATAAGCTACAAAATTCACTCGCCCTCGGTACAAGTCCCATCGTTCGCGGGTTGGTGGACTTCGACGGTGCGATGAAAACGATTCGCGATTTAGATAAAATCAGCTTTGCCGACTGGTTCCGGAAACATGGCGGAAATGACGGCAGCTTGAAGCGGATGTGGAACCCAATTGCCTATGCCCTTGGTTTCATTGATACGGAGAATATTTCCGCCCGTTGTATGTTGACAATTTTTCAGTTTTTTGCGGCCAAAACTGAAGCCTCGGTGCTGCGAATGCTGGAAGGTTCTCCCTATGAGTACCTGCATAAGCCGATTATCAATTACCTGGAAGCACGAGGCGCAAAAATCTACACTAGGCGTCGAGTGAGGGAAGTTCTCTTTACCGAAGCGGGTGGAAAACCCAACGTTACCGGACTTGTGATTGCCAATGGGGAAACGGAAGAAACTATCATTGCTGATGCCTACGTCTGTGCTACTGATGTCCCCGGCGTACAGCGCCTCCTTCCGGAAGCGTGGCGCAAATGGTCGGAATTTGACAATATCTACAAGCTGGATACAGTGCCTGTTGCCACCGTGCAATTGAGGTTTGATGGTTGGGTAACTGAGTTACATGACGCGAAGCAACGCCAGCAGCTGACAGAAGCCGCAGGACTCGATAATCTCCTCTATACCCCTGATGCTGACTTCTCCTGCTTTGCCGACTTAGCGTTAACCAGTCCCGGTGATTACTACCGCGAGGGGCAGGGTTCCCTGTTGCAACTAGTACTAACTCCAGGCGATCCTTTTATCCGGCAGAATAATGAAGCGATCGCGCGACATGTGCTCAAGCAAGTTCACGAACTCTTCCCCTCGTCACGAGAATTGAACATGACTTGGTACAGTGTGGTCAAACTTGCTCAATCTCTCTACCGCGAAGCACCAGGCATGGACCCCTATCGCCCTCCCCAAAAAACCCCGATTAGCAACTTTTTCCTTGCCGGAAGCTACACTCAGCAAGACTACATCGATAGTATGGAAGGAGCCACTTTATCGGGGCGTCAGGCGGCAAAAGCCATTCTAGAAACTGCTCACGAATTTGTGGAGCGAACACCTGTGGCAACAAGTTGATTTTACTGCTACAGGTTGAAGGTTGAAACAAGAGTTAAAAGTTGGCAAGTTGAAGTTGAAAGTTCTCAACTACCCTTTAGGAATACGTTTAACCTTCAGCCTTCCAACCTTCAACCCTTAGACTCATTCAAAATCCAAAATCCAAACCTAAAATCGCATGTCCGATTGGCTAGAACACAGTGTACAAGTCGAGGTCGAAGTTCCTATTGAACTATCCTGGAACCTCTGGTCTGACTTGGAGCAAATGCCCCGCTGGATGAAGTGGATTGACTCGGTGCATGTCCTAGAAGACAATCCCGAACTATCCCGTTGGAAACTGGCGACGGGTGGCTTGGAATTTAGCTGGCTTTCCCGAATTCTGAATTTAGTACCGCACCAGATTATCCAGTGGGAATCGGTTGATGGTTTACCGAATCGAGGCGCAGTTCGCTTTTATGATCGGCATGGCAGCAGTATTGTCAAACTGACGGTGGCGTATGCTATTCCCGGTTTCCTGGGTCAGTTGATGGATAACTTGTTTCTAGGCCGCATCGTTGAATCTACCATTCAATCTGACCTAGAACGCTTTCGAGAGTATGCGCTTAAAGCGAATGCCCAATAAAGGGAGTACCCTCTTATGAATCAGGACTCACTTATACCAAGCCCTTAACCCCCAACTAGGAGGGAAGACGTTCATCTCCCCTATTTGGGGGTCAAAGACCGAAATAACGTATGATAGCGCCTGATTACGTAAGTCCTGCTCGAATCAGGCCGCAGCAACTATTCAATGATATGGAAATAAAAGGCTGCGACTAAGAAGTTGACCGCTAAAAGGAACAAAGCCCATCCTGTACGGAAAGGGTAGGGAGGCTTAGCACCAGATTTGGCAACGGGGGCATCATATTTCTTTGCTTGGGCCATAAAATCGACTCCTAAATACTTAGAGGCTTGATGAAAAAATCATAAAGGATTCACTGACTAGATTAACAGGCACGAAAGTATGAAAAAGATTCGTAAAGATATAGACCCTTTTTAGCCAATATCTGCTTTAACCCGTAAATTTTGTGAATTATTGCGCCTAAGTCCTCTCACCTGCGTGGTAAGAACTGCGGACGAGGGGACCAGAACGGACGTGAGCAAACCCTAAATCTCGTGCGCTCGCACCCAACTCATCAAATTCCTCAGGAGTCCAATAGTATTGCACAGGTAAGTGTTGCAGGGAGGGACGCATGTATTGACCCAGCGTTAGGCGATCGCATCCTACATTCCGCAAATCCACCATTGCCTCAATCACCTCCGTTTTCGTTTCACCGTGTCCCAGCATTAATCCCGATTTCGTGGGAATAGTTGGGTCAAGGGCTTTAACATAGCGCAGGACATCGAGTGATCGCTCATATTGCGCCCCTCGACGCACTCGACCCTGTAAACGCCTCACCGTTTCAATATTGTGGTTATAACAAGCTGGATGAGCCTCCACCACCGTTGCCACTCGTTGGCGCTGCAAATCAGCGGGTGTCTGTTTCCCCTCACCTTTACCGCCCCAAAAATCAGCCGTTAGCACCTCTATTTGGGTGTCGGGGTTCAGAAGACGAATGGCGTTCATCGTCTCCACAAACCAACCTGCTCCCTGATCCGGCAAATCATCTCGCGCTACGGAGGTAAGAACAACATACTGCAAACCCAATAACTGCACCGATTCAGCGATTTTTTGCGGTTCCTGGGGGTCAAGCGGCATGGGGGCGTGCCCCTTATCCACCTGACAAAACGCACAAGCACGAGTACAAGTTGGCCCCATGAGCAAAAATGTTGCTGTCTTCTGGGAATAGCACTCACCTCGGTTGGGACAGCGCCCTTCTTCACAGATGGTGTGGATTTTCCGTTGCTTGATGATGCGCTGCACCGTTGAGATTTCGCTGGCTTTGCCAATGGGGCGACGTAGCCAAGAGGGCATGGCTTCAAGTTCTGTTCGCCACTGGTTTTGAGTCGGTGGTGTTGTTACAGATGGGTCAGTTTGGGTCGGCAAATCCATAAGTCTTTCGGTGGGCTACCCAGTTGCTGGAATGAATGGCAAGATTGTTCAGAACGATGATACAAATGTTAATGCATTCTACTCTCTCTCTTGTGCCAGTGAGTTTTTTTACTCTTCGCTGTCAGACCCAATTAATCTAGAATCAGGCACACGGCTTATGTTTGGGCGCTAACATAAAATGGCAAACAGTGGAGATGTTGTCCTCGGTGTTGTATCGCAGTTAACAGACAAAGATGAGTCTGTTGTGAATTGATGTGGCTGGTTTATCTTGACTGGGTAGGAAGTGACTTGAAAATTCAGAGCAAGACTCACTGATGCTACACCGGAAATTAGCAACTGGCGACGCTTACACCCGCTAATTTTTGACTCAGGGTTTTATTGTTTATCTAGAGTCAGTATCCGTTACTGTTTGAATATCGTAATACTTTTAAACTTACCTCTCCAAAGGAGTCAGTCGTGGCAAGTCATAAAATCCTGGTAATTGATGACAGTAAAGTCATCCGGATGCGTGTACGAGAAATGTTGCCGCCAGGTAACTTTGAAGTGTTAGAAGCTCAAGATGGTGTTGAGGGAATGAATTTAATTCAGAAGGAACGCCCAAATTTGATCATGTTGGATTTTCTCCTCCCCAAAATGAGTGGTTGGGAAGTATTTCAGCAGATTAGAAGCCCTCACAGTGAACTCCAGACAATTCCTTTGGTATTGATGTCGGGTCGCAAAGAAGAAGTCACCGAGAAAATACCCGAACCCTTTGAGTATTTTGCCTTTGTTGAAAAGCCGTTTGAGAAAAAGCAACTGGTTGAAGCCATTAAAGAGGCAATGGTTAAGGCCAAGAAAATCGTCGTGACGCCGCCTCGTACCCCGGTTGCCAGTCCAGGCTCATCTGATACCGCCGCCTCTGGCGCTTCAGGTGCAGAAATTGAAGCACTTAAGGCCAGAGTTGAGAAAATGCAGGCAGAAATTGATGGTCTGAAGAAACAGTTAGCTCAGGTGGTAACGATTATTAAACAAAAATTAAGGTAGTTGGAAGGGAGTTGAAGGTTAGAAAGTCAGAAGGTTGAAGGTTAAAGATTGGTCTAAACGTTCAACCCGCCAACCTACAACTAGCCAACCTTCAACCCTTAATCCAGTTCGCGCCGTCCTTCTAAAGCTCGTGCTAATGTAACCTCGTCGGCGTACTCCAAATCGCCGCCCATGGGTAAACCAAAGGCAATTCGAGTCACTTTGGTAAACGGCTTCAATAATTGTCCAACATAGAGCGTGGTTGTCTCACCTTCCACGCTGGGACTGATTGCCAAGATGACCTCTTTGATGCCCTTTTGGCTCACTCGTCGCACCAGCTGCTGAATATGCAGCTGATCGGGGCCAATCCCATCCATGGGTGAGATGACACCGCCGAGGACATGGTATTTACCGTGATATTCCCGTGTTTTTTCCAGGGCAATCACGTCACGGGAGTCAGCAATTACACAGATAGTGCTGTTATCCCGGTTGGAATTGCGGCAAATTTCACAGATGGGTTCAGCAGAGAGGTGAAAGCATACCTGGCACAGACCCACCTGTTTTTTGGCATCAACCAAGGCTTGGGCTAATGCCTTTACTTCGTCTTCTGAACGCTTTAGGATATGCAGCGCCAGCCTTTGAGCGGTTTTAGGGCCAACTCCGGGCAACCGTTGTAGTTGCTCGATGAGACGAGCTAAGGGGCGTGTGTAAACCGTTGTCTTTTCTCCAACTCTATTAGTGTCTATCCCCTATGATGACACCCGGTTACCGAGTGTGAGCGCTATTGTCCGGTTCATGAGCAAAAATTGGTAGTCCTTAGGACTTACGCACTCGCCCCCCGTTCCCCCCAACCCCAGAGGGGACCCCAATGCCCCCAAATCTGGGGGAGTTAAATTCTGTTCCCCCCAAGCTCGGGGAGGTATACCAAATCCGCCTTGTACACCTCTTTTTTGAGTCGATTAACAATCTCTCCCACTCCCCCTCTCCCACTCCCCCCTCCCCTATGCTTGAGGAATAAGGGGGTTATCGACACGGATTTGGTATTAGGGGGGCTACTGGGCCAATGAAAGCGTAAGTCTTGGCCCTGCCGATACTGAGTTGCACTCTAGCGTGGATTTAATGTAGACGTTTAGCGGATTGTGGCTCTTTTTTCGCGATAGCGAAGCGCTGCCGCCTTGCGGCGGCTCGCCCAATATTTGCGAGTGTCCAGTGCATAAGTGACAGAGCTTGAGACCTATGTATAGGTAACAAGCTCTGTTCTCCCCACTGACCTGGGTCAGTGGGCTTTTTTATTGATAGTCGTTTCCCAAACCACAGCGCGGTATTGATCGCGCAGCAGCCGACGCATCACTTTGTTAGAGGCAGTGCGGGGCAAGGCATCGATCAGCACAACATCGTGAATTTTGAACAAGGGATTAAGATGCTGTGCGATCGCCTTCTGGAATTCAGGCTTGAACACTTCTGGAGCCTTCTCCACATCAGGCATAACCACTGCATAGATAACTAACTGGCTTGGCCCTCCTGCTGGAGGAGATATGGCGATCGCAACGGTTTCACGGATTCCCTCAACCGTATTGAGGACTTGCTCAATTTCCGTGGAACTCACTTTGATTCCTCCCAAGTTCATGGTGTCATCAACGCGACCGTGAGCACGGTAGAACCCGTTTGGCAACCGTTCCATCTGGTCACCGTGACGGCGTAGGGGGATGGGAGAGTGGGGAAGTGAGGGGGTATTGGCGAAATAGACTTGGTGGTGATTTCGATTTAACAACTCGGTGGAGAGTCCGATTGAAGGGGGAATGATGAACACTTCACCTTTGTCGGCGGGATAACCCTCTTCATCGCAGATAGCAACGTCTAAACCTAGAGTAGGCGTGGAAAATGTTGCAGGAGAGCACGGTTGTACTAGAGTGCCTGTGATATAGGCCCCACCAATTTCGGTACCACCGCAATATTCAATAATCGGCCTATATCCAGCTAGCGACATCAAAAATAGCATGTCCTGCGGATTCGAGCATTCGCCCGTCGAACTGAAGGCTTTAATCGCGCCCCAATCCAATCCTTGCATACAAGCGGTTGTTTTCCAGATGCTCACCAAACTAGGCACTAACCCCAACACATTGACCCGCGCATCTTGGACAAACTGACCGAATTCCCTCTGTGTAGGTGTTCCATAGTACAAGGCAATAGTTGCTCGGTTGATGAGGCTAGCGTAGATTAGCCAAGGCCCCATCATCCAGCCTAAATTGGTCGGCCATGCTACCGCATCTTGAGGGTGAATGTCCTGGTGCAAATGTCCGTCAACCGCGCATTTAATTGGGGTGGTTTGAGTCCAAGGAATCGCTTTGGGTTCTCCCGTCGTGCCTGAGGAGAACAGGATATTGGTGTAAGCGTCTGGATGGACACAAATGGCGTCAAATTGCTGATTGGGACTGAGAAACGCTTCCCAAGTTAAATCGCTAGGACGCAGTTCGACGGATGAGGAGGAATCCAGCGACAGCACAATGGCTTTGGGAGCATCGGCATCCACAACTTTAGCGTAGAGGGGCAACGACTTACCAGCACGCCGGATATAGTCTTGGGTGAAAATGGCCTTTGCTCCAGACAGGCGCAGTCGTGTTGCAATTTCATTAGCGGCAAAACTGTCTGCAATGGAAATCACCACACAACCCGCTTTGACAATTCCAAGATAAATCGCCACAGATTCGGCAATCATGGGCATGTCAATGGCGATCGCATCCCCAGGTTGAAACCCAGCATCCACCAATCCATTGGCAACCTGGTTAGTCAACGCATGGAGTTCCCCATAGGTCAATCTGGAAAGCGAACCCCCTTCCGGTTGCCAGACAATCGCCGTAGCCTCTTCAGGTGCTTGAAAACAGCTTTCAACAATGTTGAAACGGGCATCCACCAGCCATTGGGGAGATTCTGCGCCGTGTGACAAATCAACGATTTCAGCATATCTCTGCTGGAAGCGGATACCTAGGCGTTGAATCATCATGTCCCAGAATTCAGCACGATGTTGTACTGACCAAGCATGAAGTTCTCGGTAGGAATCCACCTTCAACTGATTCATCAACGTTGCAATATGGGTGGATTGAATCTGCTCATCGGAGGGCAACCAAGCTGGGGGCGTTCCCTGAGTTGCATCCCAGTCGGAGTAGGTGGTTTCGTAGAGCAGTTGGTGCAGCGCCAAGGGATGATTAGGCTTCAGGATGTATTGGGTGAGATATTGCCAGCACTCAGTGGCAGGCAAAGAGGCAAGGCACTGATTGAGCGGCGGCAACATTTCTGCTGCCGTGTTTGGTTCCACACCGCAGGTGACAATCTGTTCGAGTGACAGTTGCTTTGTCATCGCCATTCACCCCTTTTGTCAAGACGGGTTTAAGAGTTCCAGATGGAAGGGTAAATTGATAGATAGTTACTGCTTTAGATCAGATCTGGCAACTCTTAATCAAATCTCGAATCACATTGTCTTTAACCATCAGCAGTCGTGCTGCCTGAATTAAGAGGTCTTGCATCTGTTCACGGGTCATTTTTTGAGCGGATTCTTCCATTAGTCTCATTTGGAATTGCTGTTCTAGGCTAAGTTCAAATGATGAGCTGTCCATAGTATATCTCCTGCTAACTAGGATGAAATGAAATCTGAATAAAGGAGTAATCTCTGAGTTGGGCGCTATGAACAATTGCTCACAATCAAGGATAAAAATTCTTATCCCCGACATCCGACGCCCTAAATCCTCATCCCTATTTTTCAGTTGGATTGGAACGCTAATAGAGTAACGCTGGCCTATATGGGCAGTCTAATTGATTCGTAAAAATTGCAAGATTTGCAAGAGGTAAGAGGTAATTGGCAGTTGGATTGCATTTTCTCTTAGCGATGACCCATTACCCAATTACCCAAATCAATAAATTGGGTTCACAATTCATTTAGACTGGCTATATAATTATCTGTTTTGCAACCATAAATTATGCAGAACTTCTGCTGGCTTAATCAGAGTTGCCGACTTGATTCAGAATGAAAATAGCGTCACCTCCGTCCATACACTAGCGGCTAATCAAAATTGAGTTAGGGTGTATCAACCTGACGAATTAAAGGTTGGGTTTCTAGCTCAATAGTTTTCGCTCATCCACAACTGGAGAAAAACAGCTCAACGCCCCTAAGACCTCTAGATAGGATGTTGAGTGCAAAGTTTAATTCGGATTTATTTCAAGCTCGTAATCAATGAATAAGATATTCAGTAGTAGCTTGAGTCCCGTTCGCACAATTACTGGAATTGAGGGTTGCGCCTTTTAGCTTAGAAAAAGCATGATTGAGGCGACATCCAGGATAGGGATTATTAGTAGATTTTGAAGAGAAGAACTGCCTCATGCTCAGTTTTATAGGACTAGGTTACCAATGAAGCCGAGTGACTAGACAACCTGATCATTCTCTCTTCTCACTTACCCTACTTTCTCATCTATCTGAGCAATCCAATGGACTGTCTGGGCGAGACTTGCAACAGTTGCTGTTTGCAAAGGAGCTTCTAACTAGCCAAGTTAGAATGTTGCTGTAAATTACAGCGTTCTCTTTCTAAATAAAGATAGATAAATTAATCCCATGTCAGTGGGTGGTGTTCTTCTATTATACAAAAAATTAGCGCTTTGCCACTTGGATAAAGGCTACAAAAATGTTTATATTTATTAGCTCATCGACTTTCCTGGCTCTGTGCAACCAAGCCAGTGAGTGAATAACTAATAACGGTTTCAAGTTGTTTAATTGACCCAAAATTAAAAGCTTGTACCAATAAATTTTGTAAAGATGTGTTTAAACACAAGACTTACTACGTGATGTCTGGTGGTGGCATATCTTTTGAACTATTCAAGGACTATGTGAAATAGGAATTAGCAAGAGAATCCCGCTTAAGTAGGCAGACATAAATAAACATTGTGAAATAAGGGTTAGAGAAGAGGGATTTTCCTGCTCTTGGGTGTCTCATACCGTTTTGCTTGATTTCTTCAACAGTGGCATTTACCAAACGACCAACGTGTGAGGCTTGTAAAATCCAAAATGGCATCAGGTGTAAACGTGGTTGAGGCGATCGCTATTCAACCCATCCCAGAAAACGGCGATCGCATCCAGAATCTCCCGCCCTCCCTGCATAAACTTGGCTCGATCAAACTCTGGCTTAAAGTAGACGTCTTCAAGTTCTTCCAAGGTATGTCCCGCGTGTTGTCCCTCAACCCGGTTGTGCCAGGTGAAGAATGCTAACCGCAGGTGCGGGTATCGCATCTGTTTTATACGCAATAGACCCTCTTCCAGTTCTTGCCAAAAGCCAGCCGCCGCCCAGTTCTCCACCGCAAAACTTGCACCTTCTGCAATGAGTGGGTCATCGCTGCCGTAGAGGCGTATCAACTCGTCACAAAAGTGTAGGGTTGTGGATCTACCGTGCTTGCGCTTGCCGATGTCTGCATAGCTCAAACCCAGTCCCTCTGCTACACCAATCAGCCATTCAAAATGAGCAGCCTTAAAACGGCAAATTCCACCATCCACCGTACCTTCAGTGCTGACGAGTTCAGGGTCGCCATCCCGGTCTTTTTCCTCCTCTGTCTGAGGAGTCTGACCATTGACTCCCTGCCCAGACTTCCGGTAAATTACGCCCAGCTCGTTTAACAAAATCTCTCGGGTGGCTCTGGACTGTTGCAGAGTGGGTGAATTGATGGCTTTTAACAGAGCGGCGATCAGAAACTGATTGGAAAAGACCGAGAATTGCTTGAGGAAGTGTCGCAGCTCTGCATCCGTCGCTGTCCCTTCGCTGAACCAACGGGTATAGGCGTTATGGGTGATGATGCGATGCTGCAAAAATTCGCGATCAACCTCAGCGAGAAAGTCTTGGAAGTCATGCACTTGCTCTTGAGATAGCTCTCCCTGGCGCAAGCGTTCCTCAATCCGCGAGGAAATGGTCAGACCACCCGATGCTGTTGTAAGAACTTGAGTCATATTCATTCCTCCTAGTTGTGAAATCGGGGTCATAACGAGAACAACGTAGGGTGGGTATCGCCCACCAAATCCTCTGGACAAGAAATCTGAATGCGTTGGTGAGTACTGCCACCCAACAATGGCTCAAGCGACCCAACTATAGGGATAGTTTTTGTCCTCCACTGACACAGCCTGTTGTGTAAGCTTCAACGGACGAAAGGTGTCAATCATGACAGCGAGTTCGTCAGTCCGTTCCTTACCAATTGACCCCTCGTACATCCCTGGGTGTGGGCCATGCGGGATGCCACTGGGGTGAACGGTAATGGATGCCCGTTCAATGCCTTTGCGCGACATAAAATTCCCCTTCACGTAGTAGATGACCTCATCCGAATCGACGTTGGAATGGTTGTAGGGGGCTGGAATCGCTAAGGGATGATAATCGAACAGGCGCGGCACAAAGGAACAGATGACAAATCCTGGCCCGCTAAAGGTTTGATGTACGGGAGGCGGTTGGTGGATGCGCCCCGTGATGGGTTCAAAGTCTTCGATGTTGAAGGCAAAAGGCCACAAATGCCCATCCCACCCGACAACGTCTAGGGGATGGTAGTGGTAGAGGTAGCTGGTGATGCGATCACGCGCTTTGACTCGCACCTCAAACTCTCCCTCCTCATCATGGGTAATCAACTCCTCTGGCGGACGAATGTCCCGTTCGTTGTAAGGAGAGGTTTCGAGGAATTGACCGTAACGATTGAGGTAACGCTCTGGTGGCTCAATATGCCCACACGCCTCGATCACGAGCATCCGCTGCTCGATGCCTGGATCGGGAAGAATCCGCCACAGCACGCCTGTCGGAATTACCAAATAATCACCAGCTCGGTAGCGTAGTATTCCGTACTGACTTTCTAATACACCGCTCCCATCGTGGATGAAAATCACCTCATCGCCGTGGGCAAATCGATACCAATACGACATGGGTTCAGTAGGTCGAGCTACCGATATGCAAACCTCGGCGTTTGCCATCAGGAGAACCCGCGATGCGATCGCATCTCCCTGGGTCGCTACATTTGCCGTGCGCAGGTGGTGGTGACGCAAGGAACCTTGTTCTTCATAGGCAATGTCTACCATTTTCTCCAGCCCAATTTTCCGGATTTGAGTGGGTGGATGCAGGTGGTAGAGCAGGGATTGAACGCCAGAGAAGCCGTACAGCCCCATCAACTCTTCGTGATACAACGAACCGTCTGATTTACGAAATTGGGTATGCCGCTTGTGAGGAATGCTACCCAACTTGTAGTAGTAGGTCATGGTTTTACCCCGCTTCTAGAAGCTCACGAGATTTCCCCGCAGCGCTTGCTCACGCTCAATAGCCACAAACAAGGATTTGAAGTTCCCTTCACCGAAGCCCTGCGCCCCACGCCGCTGAATCACCTCAAAGAACAGGGTTGGTCGGTCTTCCACAGGTTGGGTGAAAATTTGGAGCAAATACCCCTCTTGCTCCCGATCTACGAGGATTCCCAACTCGGCTAGCTTGTCGATGGGTTCATCAATTTTCCCCACCCGTTCCTCCAAGTCCTGGTAATAGGTCTCCGGTACAGACAGAAATTCAACCCCTGACGCCTTGAGCTGGCTAACGGTTTCGATAATGTTGTCCGTTGCTAGGGCAACGTGTTGAACTCCAGGCCCACCGTTGAATTCCAAGTATTCTTCAATCTGGGACTTACGTTTGCCATTGGCAGGCTCGTTAATCGGCAATTTGATTTTGCCCGTACCGTCCTGCACGACCTTGGACATCAACGCCGAGTACTCTGTGGCAATGGTTTTATCGTCAAAGTGTACCAATAAGCTAAAGCCCATTGTGTCAGCAAAAAACTTTACCCAGCGCTCCATAGCGCCTAGTTCCACATTGCCCACGACGTGGTCAATCGCCTTTAGTCCCACCCCGTTGCCATTGGTGTGAGCTTGATGCCGGGGCTCGAAGTTAGGCGCAAATTTGCCTCTGTAATCGCTGCGATCGACGAACTTGATTACCGTATCACCGTAGCCGTGGATGGCAGAGTAGCGTAAGATACCGTGTGCGTCTTCTTCTTGCGTCGGAGCAATGGCTCCCAGAGCACCTCGGCGGGTTGCCTGCTGATAGGCGCTAACGGCATCTGGTACTTCTAGGGCAATAATGGCTATCCCGTCACCGTGCTTGAATACGCTTTGTGAAATGGGATGGTTCGGCCTTAGCCCCGTGCTTAAAACAAAGCGGATACCCCCTTGCTCCATCACGTAGGAAGACGTTTCTCGGCTACCTGTTTCTAGACCCCGATAAGCTGTATTGGTGAATCCGAAACACTTTGAGTAAAAGAGTGCTGCCTGCCTAGCGTTCCCAACATAGAACTCAAGGTGGTCGAATCCCTTGATGGGGCAAAAGTCACTCATGTTAATTCCTCCTTAATTAAGCAACCCCTCCAACTGCCGAACTTCCTTTTGGATTTTAGAGGGCTGTAGAATGGCGAACAGTGAGCTGTGGACAGTGATGAACCACAAACGGCGATCGCTAAGCATCAGTCACTGACAACTGACCAGTTTCAAGTTTTTCGTCTCGTTACCAAGCAAGCACCTTCGGAAGAAACGCCACGTCTTCCGTACTGCCTCTGTTTACAAGCTAACTAAGTCCACCTTCAGAGGGCGATCGACCTCTAAAAACATCCCTCTTTTGGATAGTCTTACTGATGCTTTTTCAGGAAGTATCAAGTGATGAGTTGGGTGAGTGTATCGATTTCTGAGTTGAACCTCAGTAGTCAACCCGATTAGCTTTGTCGAGCGCGATCGCAGTTCTGTAGAAAACCGACTGCTGGCGGGAACTCCCAACAAGCTGACTGGAGCCTCAACTTTACCGCTTGCCCAAGAGCCGAATCTGCCTTTTGTGACCTAGCTTTTAGTTTTGTTTATTAACTAAAAGCTCCTATTAAGATTATAAAAACTATTTTTATCTGCTTTCAAGAATTAATTCTTAATAAATTCAATGATTTTAGAAACTATAATTAACTAGGCTAGCCAGAAAATACCTTTAACAAAATCTAGCTGGAGAGATAGGTTGGCAAGGAACAACGTTAAAGTGAAGCCAGCGCTTAGGCATTCAGAGCAACTCCAACAGTTGGATGAGATAGATCGGCAGATTTTGTGTCTCTTGCAAGAAAACAGCCGCATGAGCAGCGCCGAACTAGCGCGTCAGGTTAACCTTTCAGCGCCTGGACTGCAAAAAAGACTGAGAAAGCTGGAAGAAAGCGGCGTGATTGGACGTTACGTGACGTTGGTTAATCGCGAGGCGCTGGGTTTGGATCTGCTGTGTTTTGCCCAGGTTACCTTAGCTCACCACCAACCTGAATGCGTTGGGCAATTTTGCGATCGCGTGAAGGGACTGCCAGAAGTTTTAGAGTGTCACCACCTCAGTGGCGAATTTGACTATTTGTTAAAGGTAGTTGTCGCCAATCACCAACACCTAGAAAAATTCCTGTCTGAGAAAATCACCCGGATTCCAGGGGTGGATAGGATTCGCACGAGTATTGTCCTCAATGAAATCAAAGCTTCAACTTCACTACCGTTGGATTGAGGTAAGCGTGTTTTGTGCAAGCGATCGCATTTTCGTGGCGATCGCTTGCGAATGTGACATAGTCCCCTAACCTTCGTTGCTGGTGGATTTATTGGTGGGAATGGGGTTTGCGATCGCGCTCCTTGAGCCTCTTTTCCGCACGTTGGGCTTTGAGAATTAACTCAACGCCTTGGGTAATCATCGACGGGATAACATCTAGTGGTGACTTGCCAGATAGTACATCGAGATTACCTCTCACACCGATGAGTGCAGCTTGCACAGCGAACGCAACAGCAATGATTCGCTGCAAAGAAATTTTGCTAGCTTTCGGTTGCTGCTTCTTATGTGGTTGTTTGCCGCTAGTCATTTAATTCACCTCAATTCTGGGTTGACGAGGTGAATTGATTTTTTGGGTTTGTCCCCAGACAAGTTCCCAAGCAATAGCTAGAATCTTTGTACGATAAAGGCTAGTGGCTTGGGGCAGCTTTTCTGTTTGGGGAATTCCAGTTTTTAAGCTTTTCTTTATATTGGACGGATGCCAAGAAATATTCGTTGGGACGACTCAGTTAAGGCAAATGTTTTGAACCTGGTAGACGCCTTGTTGTCTCAGGCGGATGACGAATTAGACGATTTAGAACTCAAAGCAGCAGTTCAGGTTGAGTGGGTGACACAGAACAAGCTGCGAGTAACGGGTAAAGAGAAGCGGACAAGAAGCAAAAGAGAGCGAATTGTTGAAGTTGGTACTAGGAAAGAACACCTAGTAAAGCTAGTTAAAAAGTTTGGCAAAAGCTTAAAACTTCCTAAGCCAAAGGAAGAATCTGGCAGCAGTCAACAAGAAAGAGAATTAGAGGAAGTTCAAACTGCTCTTGACTGTTTGAAAGAATTGGGCGTGCGGGAAGACGAAAAATCCGCAAAGAATCAAGGATATTGGAAATTTACTTTGACGCTGAAACATCAGACAGCGGCAAGGGAAGAGAATTTGGAGGTTGTGAAGCAGAAGTGGAAAGAACACTCAAAGACAAAGTCTTTAGTAACTTCCTCGACAGCACCAATATTGGAAACAGAGAAAAGCATCGACTGGCAGAATATCTGCCGCACCATGTTGGAAAAGCAGAAGCCGCTAACTACCAATCAACTGATGCGTGCGAATGAGATGCTATTTGATATTGATCGCATTCGTGTGGATTTGGCATTAGTCGAACGCAAGCAGACAGATAAGCGGAGTGGGGATGATAATCCTGCACAATCCCAGTTGTACAAACCAGACTACGAAGAAACCCAAAAGCTTGAGTACGAAGATTTTCTTTCCAAAGTCCTGAAATCAGAACAGAGCAAGAAAATTGCCATCATTGGCGAACCGGGCGCGGGTAAAACGACTCTCCTGCAAAGAATTGCATTCTGGATATTGGACAATACCGATGATTTACCCATTTGGATACCACTGGGGAATTTTCCCAATCCTGCGCCAAAGTTCAAGGACTATCTGCTGAATGATTGGCTAGAAGATACCCCTGTTAGCGTCACGCCGAAAATTAAGGCTGAGTTTGAAGAACTGTTGATGGCGGGGAAGGTGTGGCTGCTGCTAGATGGGGTGGATGAGATGGCTGCTAAATCGGGGAGTCCTCTCACAGCGATCGCTAACCGGATTGTAGGTTGGTGCGATCGCTTGCGTGTAGTGTTAACCTGTCGGCTGAATGTCTGGGAAGCAAATCCCTATTCTCTAAACAACTTTCAAACCTATCGCACGTTGGAGTTTAGCGAAGAGAAAGTTGAGGAGTTTATCAACGCTTGTTTCCAAAACCGTAGGGGCGCAACGCTTTGCGCCCATGAATTAGGTATTCAGTTGCAGCAGGCGTTAAACCAACCTGGAAAAGAGCGAATTAAGGATTTGGTTAGAAATCCCCTGCGGTTGATGCTGTTGTGTTCGACTTGGCATTTGCGAGAAGGAAAGTTACCGGATACAAAGGCTGAACTTTACCAGCAGTTTGTGGAGGAAGTCTACAGGTGGCAAGACAAGGAAAAAGAAGTTTCCACAATAACACCTGAAGAGAAAGAGCAACTCAACGCCAAGCTGAAAGAGTTAGCCGTCGCAGCAATTGACAACGAAACGAATCGATTTTGTCTACGGCAGAAGTTTGTTGAGGGTGTTTTTGGGGATAATTCTCTGTTCGAATTAGCACTCGATGTTGGTTGGCTCAATCAAGTTGGTGTAGACGCTAAAAATCCTCATCAACCTGTCTATGCTTTCTTCCATCCGACGTTTCAGGAATATTTTGCAGCGTTGGCGATCGCTGATTGGGACTTTTTCTTACCCCGCGCCCACGATAACCGTAATCCTAAGCCAGTCTCAGAGAGATACCGAATTTTTGAGCCGCAGTGGAAAGAGGTGATTTTGCTGTGGCTGGGGCGACCTCATGAAGAGGTGGCGAAGAAGCAGAAAGAGGAATTTATCAAAGCGTTAGTAGAGTTTGAAGATGGAATTAAGCATCTATTTTATTGTTGTCGAGCCTATTTTCTCGCAGCAACTGGAATTACAGAATTGTGGGATTGCTGCCTTGCCGATCAAATTGTTAAGAAAATTATTTCTATAAGCTTTGGTTATTTCGACATTTCTAAATCGAAGTGGGTTCAAGCTGTCGAGTCGATTGCAGAGAGAGCTAGGGAAGTTTTGCAAGAGACTCATCGCGAAAGGGTAGCCCAAGCCTTGAGTAAAATCCTACCAATCATAATGGATGAGGGTTCTCGTCTGGAAGCTGCTTTTATTCTAGGGAAAATCGATCCAGGTAATCCTTTAGTAATTCAAACTCTGCTTCAGCTAGGGCAAACAGCGAAATTAGAGTCTAATCGTAAGATAGCTTTTGAGAACTTAACGGAAATCGGCAAAGGCAACCTTTTAGCAATTCAAACTTTGATTCAGTTGATAGAAACAACTAAAAATGATGAGATTCTCTCTAATGCAGTTCAAAGCTTAGGGCAAATGGGTGAGGATAACCCATTAGCTATTAACACTTTGACTAAGCTGGTACAAAAAGATCAAGATAAGTGGTTACGGTGTACAGCCGCTAAAAGTTTAGGACAAAGTAATCTAGGCAAAACTCTAGCTACCGAGACTTTGACTGAACTGGTGCAAACCGCTCAAGATGAGTGTCTACGCTGTATAGCTGCTTGCGATTTAAAGCAAATCGATAAATACAATCATCTAGCTACCCAGACTTTAAATGAACTGGCGCAAACAGCTCAAAACGATTCTATCCGTCAACTAGCTACTCGAAGTTTAGAACAAGACAACGACAACCGCCAACTAGTCACTCAAAAAAATACAGGGCTAATTGATGAAAGCTTCGAGACAATAATTGAAGCAATGATGCAAACGCATGAAAATGAGTTATTCCACGGCAGTAAGTTAAAGCGTCACCTTTACGCTAGGCTTTTGGTTAAAAATCTACAGGGTGATTATTTACGGTTAGCAGTCTTCAGACTAAAGAACTGCTTGACGGCTCAAGTCTATAAAAATGATTGTGAGCGCTTCAAGGATTGCTACACAGTTATCTGGCACTGTGCCGAAAACATGACCTACCCAGCTTTCTATCAAGCATGGCATCCCCAAGAAGGAGTAGACAAGACAACTACTGCCAACAGCCAAACTCTCAACCAAGCTGACTTTCCCCAAAGCCTTCAGAATGCCATTATCAACGACCCCCAGCTAAGCCAAATCATCCACCTCATTTGCATCGATCGCAGCCAATTCATCGACCCTGATCGCCCCGCCGCCGAAATATACGACCAGATGCTTGACCAACACTGTCCAGAGTGCGATTCAGTACCCGAAACGATGCCAGCACTCAAGCTGTATTGGAACTCCCTCCGGCGCAACAGCAATAAGCGCCCAGTTTTGGTGTTTTACGCATCGTCCACCAACCCCTACACCGAGGCATTCCTCAGAGATTTGAGCAAATTCAGGGGTGCTATTTGTGTAGTAACCTCTCCCCCAACCTCTCTAGATCCCCCCCAGCCCCCCTTTTTAAGGGGGGTGGAAGAGGAGAGTAAGAGTGTTTCCGGTTCCTCTTCTTCCTTGCAGGGGGAAGGGGCTAGGGGATGGGGGTCATTGCAATTTTTCACACCCAGTCATGCCATAAAAGATGTGACGAAGTGGATACGAGCGATCGCAACCTCTCCATAGCTGGTTCTATTATGATTACTGCCATAAGTACCTGGAAGTGAACTCCTATGCTCTCGTCGGTAAAGGCACTTCTTTCATCGGTTGTAGACTACGCCGGACTTTTCCCGCCAGCCAAGCTCAACATGGGGGAAGCAATGGCAAATTATGCTCGATACCAAACGGCTCCCTATAGTTGGATGCTAGGTCATTTTGTGCTGCCAGCTTCCCGGCTGAGCGAGTTTGAAGCACTCTTGCCAACGTTACCCTTAGTAGAGGGCAAAACAAGGCAGTGGTCGCTTAGCGTGATTGTTTCTGGGAACTGGGAGTCAGAAATTGAGAGAGTGCGATCGCATAACCACTCGAAACTATCCATCGCCGCCCTGGAATTTCCTCCACTTCCACCTCCAGAAATCAAGAGAATACTCCCTCACCTTCCTGCCAAAGTTGATTCCTTCTTTGAAATTCCCCTCACTGGAGACATGGAGGCATATCTGACTCTACTCCAAGGCACAGGTGCATCCGCTAAAATCCGCACGGGAGGCATAACGGCTGAGGCATTCCCAAACTCAACTCAACTTTATCCATTCATCGCTGCTTGTGCTGCCGCTAAGGTTCCGTTTAAAGCAACCGCCGGTTTGCATCACCCACTACCAGGGAATTATCGCTTGACATACGAGCCAGATAGCCCTTCTGCCACGATGCACGGCTTTTTGAATGTTGCCTTATCGGCAGCACTCATTTATTGGCAAAAAATTACGCAGGAAGAAGCTTTGACGGTTCTCAATCAGTCTTCCAGCGACGAGTTCCAATTCAAAGAAGATGGTATAAATTGGAGCGCTTGCAACCTAAACCTCCGCGAAATAGAAGAAGTGCGGCAACGGTTCTTCCGCTCCTTCGGTTCCTGCTCATTTGAAGAACCCATAAACGACCTCAAGGAGCTGAATCTATTATGAGCCGTTCAATTGATGCCACTCACGATCCGAGTTTGCGTAGCTGGGTAGAGTCGGCAAATCAAAACGATACCGATTTCCCCATTCAGAACCTGCCGTTTGGTGTGTTTCGATCGCAAGGTAGTAGCGAACCTGCACGAATTGGGGTTGCGATCGGCGACCAAATTCTAGACTTGACCCGATGTGGTGCAGCAAGACTGCTTCAGGAACTGCCTGAAAAGCTACAAGCGGCATGTACAGCGTCCAACTTGAATCCTTTGATGGCGATGGGGCATGAGGCTTCGTCAACATTACGCCGTCACTTGAGTAAGCTACTGCAATACGACGAGCAAAAATCTCCTCCAGAACAAACAATTCTCATTCCAATATCCGAGGCTGAACTTTTGTTGCCCGCTACCATCGGCGACTATACGGACTTCTATGCTTCCATCTTCCATGCCACTAATGTTGGGAAGTTGTTCCGCCCTGATAATCCTTTGCTTCCCAACTACAAGTATGTACCTATCGCCTACCACGGACGCGCCTCCTCAATTGTGCCCAGTGGTACTGCTGTTAAGCGCCCGAAAGGTCAGAGAAAGAAGCCTGACGAACCAACTCCAAGTTTTGAACCGTCTCAGCTTCTGGACTATGAACTGGAAGTCGGATGTTTTGTTGGTACGGGAAATGAACTAGGACAACCTATTGCGATCGCCAACGCTGAGGAACACATCTTCGGCCTATGCTTAGTGAACGACTGGTCAGCACGAGACATCCAAGCCTGGGAATACCAGCCTCTCGGCCCCTTCCTAGCCAAGAGCTTCACAACTACAATTTCACCTTGGGTGGTAACTCTAGACGCTCTAGCCCCGTTCCGTTGTCCGGCGTTTCAACGTGCAGAAGCAGACCCCCTACCTTTACCTTATCTCTCCTGTTCACTCAATACTAGCGAGGGGGGTATCGACCTCACGGTTGAAGCGCTGCTATGTTCAGCACAGATGCGTGAAGCAGGAATGGAGCCGTTTCCCTTGAGTCGTGCGTCTTTTCAGCAGATGTACTGGACAATCGCTCAGATGCTCACCCACCACTCTAGTAATGGTTGCAACCTCCGTCCTGGCGATTTGCTAGCCAGTGGAACCGTCTCTGGTGCCGAGGTCGGTTCGCAAGGATGTCTGCTCGAAATGACTCAGCGTGGCTCCCAGCCTATCGAACTGCCTACGGGTGAGGTGCGCTCCTTCCTCAAGGACGGAGATGAAGTTATCCTGCGCGGATACTGTGAGAAAGAAGGCTACGCCAGAGTGGGTTTCGGAGAGTGTCGGGGCATAGTCCTCGCCTCTGAATGAGGGCGATTTAAAGTATGGGGTTGCTTGCTACTCTCCGAGCCGTTTATATCCTGTTATCTTGTTACGACTACGCTAATCGTCATTTCAATTGCATCTCCCTCTTTCCCCGTCCCTCCGTTATTTGAAAAATTCTCGCGATGCAACTTAACTGCATATCAGCTTACCTTGCTTTTGTGTGCGATCGCTCATCTGTGGCTGAGTGGGGGATGACACCGCTTGAAAGGATTAGAAATAATAGAGCTAGTGCTGACCGTTTGACCCAAACAGTCAGTCAGCTGCAACGAAAAAACGATGATGAAAACGGTGATGCCGAAGCCGACTGCCTCAGGTTGGATCGGGCTGAGATTAACGCAATTGGGGAACTTCTTTGATCAGACACTACCTTATTCAAACTGACTTCGGCTACCGCTGTAAAATCTGCTATTGGAAATGGCGAAGTATTCCGACGAGTGCGTGTCCGGGTGTTCGCCGCTTTGCTCGGTGGGGTGATTTACCAACTTATCTCAAGACGATACAGCAATTGAGTAAGGTGGGACTCAAACCCAGAGATAAAGGCGACCCAGCAGCCTGTTTGCAACCGAGAGAGGGTAAACCCCCTCACTATTGGCTCTACGACCAACGCCAAGCTATACCGTTGCACAGGCGAACTTCAGCCTTTGGAGAATCGATTCAACTTCAAAGAGCGATCGCAGCTCAAGCAAGACAACTGTGGGAACAAGGAGAAATTTATCGAGAGCTTTATCGAGGTGTAGTCATTGAAGCTATCCCCCAAAGTTTAGAAAAATTTATCCGTTTCAAAGCTAGGGCAAAGGTCAGCGGTATCCCTGGTAGGTTTCGCGCCGCTGATATCGAAGCGAACCTTGGTTTACCCACCCACATCGAAGCTGTAGAACAGGCCAAGAAATTTTTAGAGCAAATTCTGGATGGCGGCATCCCCAACCATATCCCAGACCGCAAAAACCTTCATGCTTATTTAGAAGCATGGGGTGGCTGTTTTATTCGTATCGATGAATCAGGTGCCGGTTTCTATATACGAGTGACTGCCGAACAGGAGGAAAAGCAACCAGCGGAAATCCTCACACCTAGCATCCTACCGCTCGACGGAGAATGGTGGGAAATCTTGGGTGTCAAACCGGACGCGACTCAAGCGGATGTCAAAAAAGCCTATCGGCGTTTAGCAGGAATGTTTCACCCAGATGTCAATAACAGTGAGGAGGCTCACGAAAGAACTGTAGCTCTCAACCGCGCTTATGAGCAATATCGAGAATTACTCAGAACAGTCGCGCCCAAAAAGTGACTTAAAACTCAAATAATAGGGAGTATTCCCTGTAACTACTCGTTGATCAATTTTGACAGAATTTCTTGGTACATAACTGTCTGGATCGTTTTTCCAAAATCCTGTGACCAGGATACGGCTAACTCCGCCATCACCTGATTTGTAGAAGTGAGGGTGACACCGTGATTTTCCATTCTCCGCAAAGCCGTTTCATCAGCAAGCGTCGTCGGTGAGCCACCGGCATCAACTACAACTTGCACTTCGTATCCATCTTCGACGGCACTGATTGCTGGATATACGATGCAAACATCATTGGTTAACCCGGCCATAATCAGCTTCTTTTTACCTGTTGCCTCAACGGCTTGTTTGTATTCTTCATATTCCCAACAATCCACAATACCGGGACGTTTGACTCTCTGTGAGTATTCTTCTGGCGCAATAGTTTGTAAGTCTTCGAGCAATAAGCCTTGAAACTCGGTTTCCATACTGCTAGTTAAAACCAGTGGCATCCCTGTTTCTTTAGCGGTACGCGCAAGAGCACGGGTGTTTTGTATGAGCGCTTCTCGCGGTAAATTTTTAGCCAGTTTGATTGTGCCTTGCTGATGGTCAATCAATAGCATTGCTGAATCATGAACAGTAAATTTATTTTTCATTTTCAGTCTCTTGGAATAAATGTATGTATCGATTATGGTGAGCGTTTCTTCCCATGAGCAAGTAGGTACAAAATAGTGCTATACACACAAAAATGTATGCATAAACCTGAAACACCCACTTCCCACCTGCTCGACTCCCACCCCTATCTACGGCAAACTCTAGACCTCGTTGCCGATAAATGGGTTGTAGCGGCTTTGTATGTTCTCTCCCACGGAACAAAGCGTTATGGTGAATTACAGCGAGAGATTGGCGATATTTCTCAACGAATGCTCACTCGTACTCTGCGCGATTTAGAACGGAACGGATTGATCGCTCGTCAAGTGTATCCCGTTATACCGCCAAGAGTTGAGTACTCCTTAACCCCCTTGGGGCAAACCTTAAGCCAAGTGCTGAAAAGTCTTTGTGAATGGGCAACGGCCAACTTTCAAGACGTAGAGCTTGCCAGAAGTCAATATGACAATGCTGAACATTGATCGGCTTTGGCGAACGCGAACTCCTCACCAATCACCTTTAAACTATTGCCGCAACCGACCAAATAGACCAGCGCTATAAGTTGACTCACCTCAGATAGTTGAGTTCGCCTATTAGGGAAACTGAATTACTTGGTTCCATACAAGCGATCGCCTGCATCTCCTAGCCCCGGAACAATATAACCATTTTCATCTAGCCTCTCATCAATCGCCGCTGTGTAAATCGGCACATCCGGGTGATACTCGTGAAAGTTCTTGATTCCCTCCGGTGCTGCTAATAGGCACAAAAATTTGATGGACCGAGGACAAAATTCCTTTATACGCTCAACGGCGGCAAGTGCTGAGTTGCCCGTGGCTAGCATTGGGTCAACCACCAAAATATCTCGGTGTTCAACATCATGAGGAAGTTTTAAGTAATACTCAATAGCCATATACGTGAGCGGGTCGCGGTACAGTCCGATATGACCCACACGAGCAGAGGGGATGAGTTCTAGAATGCCATCCAAAAGGCCTTGTCCTGCTCGCATGATGGAAACAATTACCATCTTCTTGTCAGGGGCCAGCATGGGAGCTAGCATCGGAGCGATCGGTGTTTTGATAGGCTCCTGCCTAACGGGCAAATCCCGCGTCACCTCATAAGCTAGCAACATCCCCACCTCTTTTAAGAGTTGGCGGAATTTGGCGGTACTGGTGTCAGCTTGACGAATTAGGGTTAATTTGTGCTGCACTAAAGGGTGGTCGATGATCGTAACTTGAGCGGTCATGGGTTAGAGATTAGGAATTAGGGATTGGAGATGGTGGTTAGTTGAAAGTGAACACCAAGTTCCGGTGACGAGCAAGGACAATCTTTAAAATACAGTTCCATCACTCTCAATTTGAATTGGGGGAATACCCCCCACTCTCAACTGGGACGCAATTCGTCGTCCCGCCGTCCAAGTACCTCCTTGTAAAACTTTCACCAATGGCAATTGAGCAGCACTGAGGTTCAGTTGTTGTCGGATAGCGACGGCAATTCTATCTAAAAGGCTGACCGTAAGCGCCCGCCACTCAACAATGACCTCAGACTCCGGTAAGTGGCTTTTTTGGAAAACAATCGTTTGCTTGGCCTCTAGTAACCCTAAATCCAAGCACAAGCCCCCATTACGATATTCAGCTAAGCCGGTCATCTCGTCTAGTCCAGTAATTTCTACACCCAGTTCCTGTAAAGGTTCCAATAGAGAGTAGGTCAACCACTGAGAGAGTTTGTGAAAGGGTACGTACTGATCGCTGGGATTATCCCCTTTTAGGGCACAATGGAGCCAGACATCCCCTAAATTAATGCCTGCGATCGCCAATCGCCCTGGCCAAATAGTCCCCAACCCCTCTAAAACTGCATTCAATACGGTACTGGCAGGTAGAAGAGTTGAGGGTTGCAGGTTGTCTTGCCAAGGTTCAACGTTCAACCCTTGAAGTAAGTAATCTACCAAATTGCCAGGGCGAGGATTTTCTGTGCCAAACAATTGAGGTAGAGTGTCTAAGGCTTGACCTAAGCGCTGGAGAAGTTCTAATCGGCCTTCCAAACCCAGGAGCGGATTGGTTGAAGTGACTTGGAATCCTTGAGCTAGTTTTTGTAAGGTTAACCCTTGAAGCCCTTGAACATCAGCTTGTAAAGGACGTTGTGCATTGCTAGAAAAAGCACCTTGGCAAAACATCCGGAAACTAGCTACAGCTAAGCCTTCAGAACGGCGAAACATGAGTTCTGTTTCTTGTTCGTGATACTGCCACGGGTTACCCGCACCCGCATCCAGCAGGACGCTAATAATAGCTAGGTCAAACTTGGCTCGCGCTTTCTCCACAGGGGTAAGTCCCGCCAACCGATGTTCTAGTTCTGCCAGGCGCGGGACGTTACCCACCTCAAAATGCCGCCAGCGACTGTGGAAGGGAATACTTAAATCGGGGTACTCATCACGCATCACCTGGATGACATAATGAGCTACTGGCTCTAGTTGAGCTAGATTACAGCGAAAGTACTGTAATTGCTCATTGCAGGCTAAATGAAAGAGGCGATCGCAGCGTTCGCGAATCGCCTTGGACGTTCTTAAATAAGTGATTAAGGAGAGCTGCTCCTCAAAGCAGCTCTCTTGTTGTTGATGATTGTTCAAAACTGTTTCCTTAGGGTAGGGGGAGATTACCACCCCACGAGCGACAAAAGTACGAAGTTATGAGGTGATGAAAGACGTTTCTCCCTCATCTTGGAGCGGTTTAACTAACTAAACTCCGCCCCTTAATTTGAGTCAAGGTAATGGCATCAGGGGCTTGTCCCTCAGTATAGTAACCAGCAGCTTGCTTGGCGGTGATTTCTACCAAGGCATCGGCAGGAATCAACTCTTCAGGAATCGCCACACGCTCAATCACCTCAATTCCTGAGTTGACAATCGCGTTGTATTTCATGTTGCTCATGGAGACAAAGCGGTCAATTCGCGTAATCCCCAACCAATGCAGCACATCAGGCATGAGTTCTTGAAAGCGCATATCCTGCACACCCGCGACACACTCGGTACGGTTGAAGTAGGCATCCGCGCTATCGCCTCCTTTCTGGCGTTTGCGAGCATTGTAAACTAGGAACTTAGTCACTTCGCCTAAGGCTCGGCCTTCCTTACGGAAGTACACTAATATCCCCGCACCGCCTGCTTGGGCAGTTTGGACACAGACCTCAATACCATGCACTAGATAAGGACGGCAGGTACAAATATCGGAACCAAATACATCCGAGCCGTTACACTCATCATGAACTCGTACCGCTACTTTCCGGTTGGGGTCGGTAATGGCTGCCACATCTCCAAATAAATAAACGGTGATGCCGCCAATCGGAGGTAAAAACACTTTTAAATCTGGGCGCGTGACTAATTCTGGATACATCCCGCCCGTCTGCTGAAACAAGGCACGACGTAAGTCACTTTCCCCAACATTCAGGCGCTTGGCAATTCCTGGTAAATACCATACAGGGTCAATTGCTACTTTTGTTACGACTAAACTGCCGCCACTTTTGACAATATGACCATCAGTTAGTAAGCGTCCTTTGGCTACAGCATCCTGTAGTTCTGGCATATTAATATGAGCCTGAGTAACGGCAATCGTGGGTCGAATGTCGTATCCCTGGTCGTACAAATCTGCGTAAACTTCACCCACCATTGCACCAAAGGGGTCAAGAGCCACAATTTTATCGGCATCTGCCCAACTGGGATGAGGGCCGATGGCAACAATGGGAGATGTGTTGGTTAAATCCGCACGGTGACTGGCTTGCAAGGCTCCACTGGCCACGGCTAAAGCCCGATAGACAGAATAAGAACCCGAGTGAGTACCAATCACATTGCGATGAGCTGGGTTGTTTAATGTCCCAATAATCGCGCCTCGTTTTCTGGGGTCACTTTCTCCCCAGTGAATGCTTGACGGTTTGGAGGCAAAACGACCTGGATGAGAGGTTAGAACAATATGTTTTGATTTAGATACGGTTTTTGAGTCTTGCATGATGACACCCCGTAGAATGCACGACCAATTGCCAAGCTTGGGCGATATCCCATTTGGTCAATTGAAATAAGCTCTAATCATAGCAACCCCATTTTCGGTATTGAAGTATCTGGTAGGGCAAATTGCTAGCCAATCTATGCCTTGTCGTCACTAAAGACGCGACAATAGAGAAAAATGCTGGGCTGCTGGCCTAACGATTTAGATATACTATTGGCTCACTGGCCTAACGCAGCGAACACGAGTGATGCTGGCAACGCCATGATGGAAAGTGTTTCAAGGAAGACCACTGGAAATGAGGCGGCTGATTACCGAAACCCTCGCCGCTCCAAACTCCAGTTGTAGCTAAAATGTCGAGAGTTCAAGAGCGTATCACTTTGCGAGTTGTAACTTGTGCTTCGCATTCACTCGTAGGGAAAGCTAAACTCCTCGTACAATACAGCTATTCCATGAATTCTTACAACACATCTATAAGCTGCCAGTGCTCTACCCTCAACCCTGAAATTTTATAGAAAATCTAAGACCTAATCCTCTCCCAATCAGGCTGCACCATGATTACAAGTTCATCTGAATCCCTACGCCATCCGGAAGTGTTCAAGAGCGGATTACTCATCGCTCAAGGATTAAAAGAAAAATCACAAAACTACAAAAAACTGCTAACAGAGGTTTTGAAGTGGACAGGGGGACAGCCCTTACTCACGCAAAAACTGTGTCAAATGATCGTTGAATCCGAGGATGCTCCTCCTGTCGGTGCTGAAGCGGAATGGTTTGAGAATTTGGTGCGTCATCAGCTAATTGAAAAATGGGAGACGCTGCCGGAACTCGAACATTTGCGGACAATCCGCGATCGCCTGCTCAGACGTAAGCAGCGTAGCATTAAACTCTTGAAGCTTTATCAGCGCATTTTGCGTCAAGAGGTTGTGGTTGCGAATGACACGCCGGAACAGAACGAATTGCGGCTGTTGGGGTTAGTTATCAAGCAACAGGGTAGGCTCAAAACTCACAACCGCATTTATGAGGCTGTATTTAACGAAGCTTGGCTGGAAAACGTCTTAAAAACCCTACAGTCTGAGCTTGAGCCAACTGACTCGGAATTCCTCAAAACCCTGGCTGAATTAGAACGAAAACTTCTCGTGTCTCAAGTCGAGATCTTATCACGAGCAGACGGTGACGTTGAAGATCAAGGGTCAGCTCAAGCGCTTTATGAAGTACTACGACAAGTCACGGCGAAAGTAGGGGATTTATTAGGTGCAGACCGTGCCACTATTTATTTACTCAATGATGAAAAGACGGAACTTTGGTCGCTGGTCGCAGAAAATGAAGAGGGTGAATTTCTAGACATTCAGGTGCGAGTCGGAGAAGGGATTGCAGGTCAGGTTGCCCAGACCCGAAAAGTGATCCATATTCCTAACAATGTCTACAATGACCCACGCGCGGCTTTAGTTAGAGCTTATGACAAGAAATACCACTATAAAACTGAAAATATATTAGCCTTGCCCATCTTGGATGAAGAAAAGGAGGTGGTAGCCGTTGTCCAGCTGCTGAATAAGTTGCAGCCAGAAACGTTAAAGGCAGAAGGTGAGGTAAAAGTAAAGCCTCAAGGGTTTTCCAAATTAGACTTAGAGCGATTGGCTAAATGTGTCGTTCCCATCCGCCGAATCCTTGAAAGTTGCCAATCTTGTTACAAAGTCACCAAAAAACTCCGAGCAACGGCGGCCTTAGCTGAAGCGACCCGTTCTCTTGACCAAATTAATTTGGATACCAAAGCCATCCTTCAGCGGGTGATGAACACCGCCAAAAAACTGATGAATGCTGACCGCAGCACCTTGTGGTTAGTAGATCATGACCGAGGTGACTTATGGACAGAATTACCGGGTAAAGGGGAAGTGCGGTGTGAGATTGGCATCGGGTTCGCGGGTCAAGTGGCTCAATCTCGTCAACCCATGATTATCCCGTTCGATTTATATAATCACCCCAGCGCTGAAAATGCGAAACGGACTGACGAGCAAACCCGTTACCGCACTTGTAGCCTACTGTGTATGCCGGTTGTCAGTCCGGATGGCGAGTTGTTAGGTGTGACTCAGCTCATCAACAAGCGCAAACCGGGTGACTTGAGCGAATATAACAAAGATGAATGGCCTGCCGTTCCTGATTTTTTCAAGATTAGCTTTGATAGAAACGACCAACAGGCCATGCAAGTGTTCAATGAGCGAGTTGGAGTAGTCCTTCAATTCGTCAGAACCCATGAAACCCTGAAGCAGTTAGCTCAAGTCGAACCCAAGAAAGCAATTTATAATGCTCTAGCTGTACTGAGTAATTCAGTATCGGATCAAAGTGATGAAGCTCTCTACAATGCACTCTACCATCTCATGAGCTTCATTACTCTTTCTATTGGTAACTTATTGGAAGCTGAACACACAACAATTTTCCTTTTAGATGCAGAAGAAACCGGATTTTGGTCGTTAGTTTTTGACGAAGAAGAGAGCAGCGCTACAGAAATTCGGATTGCGGCTAGTCAAGGAATAGCAAGTAAAATTGTTGAATCCAAAGCGGTACAAGCTAGCACCAAACCCAGCAAGTTAAATGATGTTTTAATTCATAGAGGTATCAACTCAAGACCTCTAAGTAGCTTGTATAACTTGTTCTTATTTCCTGTTTTGGACCAGCGAGGAAAAATTGTCGCCATTATTCGTGCCTTTAATAAACTAAAAGCACTAGTACCGACTGTTCCTCTAGAGGAACGCATTGAAACTAGAGGCTTTACCAAAGCCGATGCCGAGAAGCTCCAGCGACGTACTCCTTCTCTGTTGCCAATTCTCCAAGCGTTCCAATCGTTCCATCAAGAAATTAGAGCGATTCAAGAGCAACGCCAAGCGATCGATCCGCTTTATCAAGCTATCAGCTTTGTAAGTCAAAGTAGTGGCAATCCAGAAGAATTGATTCAAAAAGTTATGCAGGCGGCTAAAAAGCTCACCAATGCTGATCGCAGCACGCTCTGGCTAGTGGATAATCGAACCAATGAATTGTGGACGACGATTCGCCAAAGCGATGGTTCTTGGTTGGAAACACGGGTGCCAATGGGAGAAGGATTTGTGGGTAAGGTGGCGCAAACCGGTCAATCGGTGAATATTCCCTTTGACTTATACGACCATCCTGACTCAGACATTGCTCGCAAAACCGACGAGAAAACCCGTTATCGGACGTGTAGTCTGCTCTGTATGCCTGTTGTAGGTTCTGATGGGGAATTGCTCGGTGTCACTCAACTCGTCAATAAACGAAAACTGGGTGCTCTTCCGGAATACGACTCTACAGACTGGCCCAATGTTCCTGACTACTTCAAAGCGAGTTTTGAGGAAAAAGACCAAAAGGATATGGAGATATTTAACAATCAAGTGGGTGTTATTCTTCCAGGACTAACTAAGCGCTAATCTAGCCAAGTCAAATACACTCACAATTGAGATTCCTGCTTTTACTCGCTAGCGATAAAAGCAGGTTGATCAAGGGGAAAAGCCAAAAGATATTACAACCTTCATGCTTCACCCTTTAAATAACTTAGTCAACTCCTCATTCGATGTCCCCAGAATTCGGGCTAAACGATTGAGTTCATTATCACTAAACCCATCCCGTATTTCAGCCAACTCTTCAGGGGATTTTCCTAAAATCCGTGACAAAACTTTGAGCTGGTTATCACTAATATCTTTGCCACTAAAAATATCTTTCAGCTCTTGAGGGTTGAGTTTGTAAGAATAGCAAAAGCGAACGAATTCCCGGTTACTGAGGTCAAGTTCTCGTTGCCGTTCCCGGAGTAGGTAAGCGATAGCTCTTGTCCCATGTTCCGGACGTTTCGCTTTTTCTATGTACTGTTTCATGCGATTTGTCACATGATAAGCATTACCCCCTGTCTGTTTTATCAAATCCCGACAAGCCAATTGTAATGCTTTGTTTAGCGTTTCATTTTCTTCATGAAGTCGCTCGTATTCATTGAAAGTTTCCACCACTCGATCCGCAAATTCGGGAGTACAAAATCCCACTTCCATGTCATCATAGGAAATCGCAATATAGGAGCGATAGTGGTTAAGTTGCAAGCGTAAAGGCTGATTAGTTTGTTTCATTAATCCCAATTTTAAGAAAAGACCATAATTATGAAAGTTAATGGATCAATTTTGCCAAAATCTTGCTTCTGTGGATAGTCATGTACAAGGCTAAGCGTCCCTAAAGACCATCTCAACCAAAAAACCTAAAATCTCGCCAGAGAAGCGTCTGGGGATTTTTTCGCTTTCTACCAATTAAACGCCCATGAGCTTCACTCACACCAAAAAAAGGAAAATTTCTTTTTGAGTCCCCGCCTCGTGAGCGTCCCCAGTCTATTTTCAAATTAGACACCATGAGACGAAAGCGCACGAACGTTGCGATGAAAATTTCTTCCCTACACCCTACACCCCACACACCCTACCCCCTATTTTCAAGTTAGAGTGGAGCAAACGCCCCAGTCGGAGAGTGGCTACTGCTAGCCTTGGCTCTTTGTCCTGATGGCGGAAGCGCTGGAGCATTGGAAACGTAGCTCTCCTGCTTGGGAACTGAATACCTGTAGCACTCGGCTAAATTCTCAAATAGCGTAGGAAAACAGGTGAAGTAGTTAAAATACAATATTCCCCTCGCAAAAGCAAAGACTTGCCATGGTACAAACCCCCGCACCGATTACTAATACTGACCTCGCCACATTCGCGATTGATTTGATCGCCCGCGCTGGGTGCGAGTACGGGGATATCCGTTTGTGCAATTATCGTCGTCAAAATCTTTATGCACGCGATCGCTCCTTAAGCCAACTCTCTGATAATGTTAGTTCCGGCTTTGGGGTGCGGGTTCTACTGAATGGTGCATGGGGATTTGCAGGCAGCCCCCATAAAACCCCAGCCCAAGTGGAACGAATAGTCGCCCTCGCAGTAGAGATTGCTAAAGCTAGCCACCTCTCGCAGCAGACAAGGGTGAGATTAGCCCCAGTCGCAGCCTACCGCGATACTTACACAACACCCATAGAAATTGACCCTTTTATTGTACCGATTACCGAGAAAGCTGAGCTGCTGCTGCGTCTCAATGAGCAGTTGTTGAGTTACGGCGATCGCGGCATTAAAAAAGCTTACTCCTTCTTACAGTTCGCCCGCGAAGACAAAACCTTTGCTTCTACAGAAGGTTCGCTGATTCAACAAACACTCTACCGCACTTATCCGGGATTTGGCTGTACGGCTATCGCCAACGGAGATGCTCAAAGCCGCAACTACGAACGTCCCCCCCTGAACATCGGATACGAGCATGTGAATACATCAGACCTCCTGAGTCAGGTTGAGCGCGTTGCCGCAGAAGCGATCGAAAAAGTTTCCGCTCCCAAAGGCCCCTCCGGTATCCGCACCACCCTCATTCTCAAACCGACTAACTTGTGGCTCACCATTCACGAATCCGTCGGACACCCCACTGAACTCGACCGTGTATACGGATACGAAGCCAACTTTGCTGGCACGAGTTTCGCCACTACCGACCAATTGAGCCAACTCCAGTATGCCGCGCCTTGGGTCAATTTCCGAGCTGACCGCACCCAACGGGGAGGACGAGGTACTATGGGCTACGACGATGAGGGAGTTGCTTCACAAGATTGGTATGTTGTCAAGGATGGAATTTTAGTTGACTATCTGACTGACCGCGAAACCGCTTATCGGCTAGGGCGAACTCAGAGCAATGGTTGTGCCTTCGCCGATAGTTGGTCGAGTGTGCCGATGGTACGGATTCCCAATTTGGGATTGGAACCAGGGCCGGATGGGGGTAGCCATACGGCTACGCTAGAGGCAATGATTGCGGACACGGAAGATGGAATTTTAATCGACGGGACTGGTAGCTTCTCCATCGACCAACAGCGACGGAACTTCCAATTTGGTGGGGATGCATTCTGGAAGGTAGAGAAGGGCAAAGTGGTGGGGATGTTGAAGGATGTCACTTACCACTCGATGACGACAGACTTCTGGAATAGCGTCGATGCCATAGGGCCAGCCTCTGAATGGGAACAGTGCGGGACGAATATGTGTGGCAAAGGCGAGCCCATGCAGCTGGCCCAAATGACCCATGCTTGTGTCCCCGTGCGGGTGAGAGATATTCAAATTGGTGGAGCCTCGTAACTTAGGCCAATTCGTGCTTTGAATTAAACAGCCCCGAAACGTGAATATGACTTTAATCACAGCCCCCACACTGCTCAGCGAAGACGAAGCCTTATCCCTTGTAGAACGAGTCATCCAACAATCTGAGGCAGAAGGTATCTTTGTCAGTCTCAGCGCCAGTGAGTCTCCGCTTGCGCGCTTCTCAGAAAATCAGATGACGCAGAACCTCCACCGCAACCAATTCAACCTCAGCATCACCAGCTATTTCGGTAAGCGTAGCGCATCGGCTTCAACGACAGAACTCGACCCGGAAGCAATTCGAGAAACGATTCGCCGCTCAGAAGAGCTCGCTCGTATTGCTCCGGAAGACCCAGAATGGGTGTCCTTACTCGAACCTCAAGATTATGAGTCGCGCACTCCGGCGTTTGATGAGCAAACGGCAATTCTTTCACCCTTGGTGCGAGGGGAAATGGTGCAGAGGGTGTGTGCCTTGAGTGGGAAGGCAGGCGTTGAGGGGTCTGGCACACTCAGTACAGATGTTTTCTTGCAGGCTGTGGGGAACTCGCGGGGGCTACGAGCTTGCGATCGCTGCACCCAAGCAGATTTTAGCTTTACGGCTCGAATTGAAGATGGCTCGAGTTGGGGACAACGCACCGCTTTTGGGATCAACCAGTTACCGATTGAGTCCTTGACTGAGCAGCTGATTGAGCGTGCTTTGGCATCCCGACGTCCTCGTGAGGTCAAACCGGGTATCTATCCAGTCGTCTTCGATGGTGCTGCGTTTAAGGATTTGCTCAGTTGGGTGATTTGGAATTTAGATGCACGAGCAGCGGATGAGGGGCGATCGTTTATGTCCCTTACCGACGAGGCCGGTAAACCAATGGGTAACCGAGTGGGTGAACGGCTCTTCAGTCCGTTAGTACAAATACAACGTAACCCAGCTCATCCATTATTACAGTTGGGGACTTTCTTCAGTGATGGCTTGAGTAATCGCTACCTGGAGGTGATTAAAGAGGGTGTCCCCGAAATCTTATCCTATAGTCGCTACTGGGCTGAGCAACAGGGCAAACAGCCGACGGGTTCACTCTTTCCCATTGTGATGTCCGGCTCAGAGCAAAATCTAACTGACTTGATTGCTCAAACAGAGCGAGGAATTTTAGTGAACCGTGCTTGGTACGTGCGCTACGTTAATCCCAAAACGTTAGAGGTGACCGGAATGACTCGTGATGGTACATTCTGGATTGAAGAGGGTCAGATTGCCTACCCGATTAAAAATCTACGCTTTAATCAAAGTCTGCCGGAGATGTTACGGGATATTGAGGCGGTCAGTAGTGTGCAGCGCTTTGGTAGCAGTGTCGTACCAGGCGTGCGGGTGAAGGCGTTTAATTTCAGTAGTGTGACGGATAGTGTGTGAGCGACTCCTGTTTATAGACTTGGCCTACAGCTATAGCAAAAGATAGAGGGCTCCAAGGCAGAAGGCAGAAGGGAAAAGATTGACTGGCAGGACTTACGCAAGGCGAATGTGTAACTCCTGACTGGTCAAGATTTCAGTATTTGGCGAGAGGCCTAATCCCCTTAGCGCCTGCTATACGTCTACTGAGCCATTTACTCCCACTTATTCTCCGTCGGTAGTAAAAAATTCATCAAAACTTTACACAGACTCCAACTAGCTAAACTATCTCTTGATGAAACGGTTTCTACCTTTAGGCATAATTGGGATGAATAAATAAAGTCGCGCTAGATGAAAGCGAAAACAGAAATGATTGCACTACAGGAAGCCTCTACGACCCAAACAAGCCTATATAACGAGCCAGCATATTCAGGAATTTTATCGGAGAAATCAGCGATTATTCTCTGTAGTTTGGGCGTAGCCGTGTTCGCTATTCCTGTCTTAGTCATCATTCATATGCTCAGCGGTCTGTATCGGGGAGTAAGCACAGTCTATCAGCTACTCAGTGGATTGCAGTTTGAGTCAATGGACGATATTTAAACCGTCCATCTCTTATTGAGTAGAAATTCTCAGAAACCTAACTTCGACTCATTTAGGAAAATCCTATTATTTCGGTTTCTCTCAAAATTTTAGATTTTAGATTTTAGATTAGATGCCACGCGTGTTCCGCGTATCAGGAAGAAATAAAAATCTTTGCGCCTGTAGTCCATAACCCCCAGCTCCGAAGCCCTAGTTTTAGGTTAGGGTCATGATGAGGAATGTCTTCACCGCCTCTTCCCTGAGAAGGATCAGTCGTATCCATAGGGGAACTCTATAGAAGAAAGTGCTATCCTCCACATTGAGTGTGTTGTGTGAGGAAAGTTTGTTATGGTTACATCCCCAATTCGGACTCAGGGCTTCAATCGTTTGGAACCGTTACCTGGGCATCAGCCACTTTCTGCGAGTGAGGTGAGTTTGCTCAATCGACCCCTGGCACTACCAGCGACAGCTTTATTTGGCACCGATGGCATTCGGGGGCGAGTGGGTGATTTACTGACGGCTGATTTAGCCTTGCAGGTCGGTTTTTGGGCAGGTCAGGTGTTGCGAAATTCAGCACCTGTACTTGGGCCGGTGATCATTGGTCAAGACTCGCGCAACTCTAGCGATATGTTGGCAATGGCGCTGACGGCGGGTTTGACTTCAGCCGGTTTGGAGGTGTGGAATTTGGGGTTATGCCCCACTCCGGCTGTGGCTTATCTCTCCAGTGTGACGAATGCGATTGGCGGGGTAATGATTTCCGCCAGTCATAATCCTCCGGAAGACAATGGCATTAAGTTTTTTGGTTCAGAGGGAGCGAAGCTACCTGTCGCTGTGCAGCAGCAAATTGAAGCGGCTTTGCGAGGTAGTGTCCAGACAGATATTCCGATCCACGCTTGCAAAGAGCATTACTACAGACCGGAGTTGCTCACCCATTATGTAGAATCGCTGCACCGTCCTCTCAAGGGTGTGACGGATTTAAGCGGTATGCGAATCGTATTGGACACGGCATGGGGAGCATCTGTGCATCTAGCCGAACAAGTGTTTGCTGAGTTGGGAGCAGAGGTCATCTGCTTGCATGACCAACCGGATGGCGATCGCATTAATGTTAATTGTGGCTCAACTCACCTCAATCCCCTGAAAGATTCTGTGCGCCAGTACTCCGCTGATATGGGGTTTGCTTTTGATGGCGATGCTGACCGAGTGATGGCAGTGGATGCCAAGGGTAGGGTGGTAGATGGTGACTACATTCTTTATTTCTGGGGTCAATCGCTACGACAAGCTCAAATGCTGCCAGGAGACGTGATTGTGGCAACCGTCATGGCTAATTTGGGCTTTGAGCGAGCTTGGAACCAGTTGGGTGGTACGTTGGTGCGTACTGCCGTAGGTGACCAATACGTCCAAGCTGAAATGCAGCAACGTGGGGCAAGGTTAGGGGGTGAGCAGTCGGGACATATCCTCTGCCACCACTACAGCATTAGCGGTGATGGGATGCTCACAGCTCTACATTTAGCGTCATTGGTGCGTCAATCGGGCATGTCCTTAGCTCAACTGGTGGATGAAAGTTTCCAAACGTATCCTCAATTGTTGCGCAATGTCCGAGTGGAAGACCGCGATCGCAGGCTGAACTGGAAAGAATGTGAGGCAGTGCAAACTGCGATCGCACAAGCCGAAGCAGCAATGGGAGAGGAAGGACGCATTCTCGTGCGCGCTTCGGGAACAGAACCGGTCATCCGTGTGATGGTAGAAGCAGCTGAGGCTGACGTTGTCGAACACTGGACATCGGAACTGGTTCGAGTCGTTCAGCAGTATCTAGGTTAGGGTTTAACAAATGCGATCGCTACCGACTTCCCTACACGAACTGTTGTCGTAGCGATCGCTTTTCCCTCGGCACGGGTGCCCACTACCTTGTTTAAAGTCAAGTACGCTGAATCTTTTATTTGAATTAATGCCCTGACCGATAACAAACTACATCAGCGCTGTTAATTTTCCACTGGAAACTCTCATCAGGGAAAGAGATAGATAAAACTTAGTTGTAATTAAGTCTAGTTTGTAGTAAGTACTGAAGCGATTACTACAAACTCATCACAACTAATGCGATAGAACACTAGCCTATCCAGGACTTACGCAATATTCGTTGACTAGCCCCCCTAACCCCCCAAGATTGGGGGGAACAAGATCTTACTCCTCCCAGAGTTGGGAGGCAGGGAGGGCAAATGCGTAAGTCCTACTATGGTTCAATCTTCACAGCAAGAATCTTGTCGCCTTTACGGATGGCATTGACTACATCCATGTCTTTGGTTTGGCCGAAAGTGGTGTGTACTCCATCGAGATGAGGTTGAGGAGAGTGGCAAATAAAGAATTGACTCCCACCCGTATCACGACCTGCATGGGCCATTGACAAA
>DATNPV010000259.1:0-5970 GCA_036703055.1 Waterburya sp. | reverse complement strand
CAGAATCCGGAGATGGGGGGTTTTGATGATATCAAAACGCTCGTCAATCCCAATCATTCGGAGATGGCAGTGGCAATTGAGCTATGGTTTCGGGAGCGTCAGCGAGATGACTTGGCAGTATTATTTTTTTCAGGTCATGGAGTAAAGGATGAGTCCTGCGAACTGTATTTTGCTGCTTGTGACACTCGCAAAATCCAAGGGAATCTCATTCAGGCAACAGCTGTTTGTGCTAGTTTTGTGCGGAGCTGCCTAAGAAGAAGTAAATCTAAGCGACAGGTAGTGATTTTGGACTGTTGCTTTAGTGGAGCATTCGGCGACTTGCTGGCTAAAGATGATGGTGATGTAGACCTAGAAAGCCAACTGGGTACAGAGGGGGGTGTTGTTCTCACCTCTTCAAGTTCCCTTCAGTATTCATTTGAGAAGGAAGGCTTTGACCTCTCCATTTATACCCATTATTTAGTTGAAGGCATTCGGACTGGAGCGGCAGACCAAGATAGTGATGGTGCAGTTTCCGTTGAGGAACTGCATCAATACGCGAGTCAGAAAGTGCAAACAACCGCTCCCGCTATGACGCCTAAAATCATTGTGCTCAAGGATGAAGGCTTCGGAATCGTACTAGCACAGGCTCCAATTGGCGCTCCAACGCTCAAGTATCGCAAAGAAGTAGAGCGTCATGTCTATCAGGGAAAGTTTTCCATTCCGGCACGGAGATTATTGAAGCGACTACGCGATGAGTTGGGACTACCCTTAGATGAGGCTGATGCTATCGAAGCTGAAGTTCTACAGCCCTATCGAGAACATCAGCACAAGTTGAAGGAGTATGAAGACACGCTAGTTGAGGCATTGCAGAACGAGAATCCTCTGAGCGATCGCACTCGCAATGATCTGAAAGATTATCAGAAATACTTGGGGCTGAGTGATGAAGATGCAGTGAGGATTGAGCAAAAAGTTATTCCCCATACAGAAGCAGAGGAACAAGAAGCGCAGGAGCGAGAACAATTAGCGAAGGGAGTTGCAGGGCAGCTTAAACAGCACAGCCAATCACCGCAATTTGATCGGAACGCTTTAGCCGAATCGGAAACGGCAACTGATGATGATGACCTCAGTTCTGACAAGGGCGTAGACTACGCTAAGCTGCGAGATTTACTAGCACAGGGGAAGTGGAAGGAAGCGGATAAGGAAACTTTAGCAGTGATGCTCAAGGTAGCGAGAAGGGAACAACAAGGCTACCTGAGAGTCGAAGACATCAAAAACTTTCCTTGTAAAGACCTCCGTACGATTGACAATCTCTGGGTCAAATACAGCAAGGGTCGCTTCGGCTTTAGTGTGCAGAAGTGTATCTGGCTCAGTCTTGGAGGAACCTCTGGCGCTGATTATGAAACTTACCGTCGCTTTGGCGATCGCGTGGGATGGCGTGTGAATAACGGCTGGCTAGACTACTATCAATTAACCTTCTCCCTCCAATCTCCACAGGGGCATCTGCCTGTGGGGGCGTGGGGGGGAGCGTGGGGGGTTGGAGGGGATTGGTCTGGTCTTGTGTGCTTGGGTGGTTTTGTCGGCCTGCGGTCGGCTGTTGGCTGTCTCTTCTCTCGTGACGAGACTTGTAAACTTTAATATCAAAGGGTTTCAGATTTCTGGAAAGATTTTCTACAGAGATGATTTCCACGAACCTAGGCTAGTTCTTGCTTTCCGATCCCTGGCATTGCGTCAACATCGTCCCAGCTGCCTGCTGATTGTAACAATTGGCCAAGACCAACTCCTCTGCTACCTCTTTCACCTGTGAGTTAGGTGTCTCTCACTGTGCCCAAGGAAAAGCCATCTGTCCCGGTGAAGACGCCTTCAATTTCCCCTTTTGACGCGATCGCTTACCGCTCAAGCACCAGCAATCATACAAACGCAAGCAATCTTACCAAATCAAATCTAGCTGGAGTTCAAACCCTGAGAGTACATCCTCACCCGATAAGGTGTCGGGTTGCGATATTACTTCCGCCTCTTGCCCTTGCCGATAAATTTCAACCCGCCGATTTTTAGGGTCAATCAACCATCCCAATCTCGCCCCATTGTCCCTATATTCCTGCATCTTTTCTTGGAGGGTTTTCAACGAGTCACTACGAGAACGCAACTCAACCACAAAGTCAGGGCAGACACTAGCAAAAGTCTGCTTGTGGTCATCAGTTAAGGCATCCCATCCAGATTGGCTGACCCAAGAAGCATCAGGAGAACGGTCTGCACCATTAGGCAAGGTGAATGCTGTGGAAGAATCAAAGATTTTACCGGGTTTACCCACATTGCGCCACCAGAGGTAAAGTTCTCCAGATATACGCATATTGCGCTCTCCCGTTTCCCAGCCAGTGGGTGGATTCACAATTAACTCTCCTTGTGCGGTTCTCTCTAATCTCAATTCACGATTGGCTTCGGCGAGTTTGACAAACTCTTCATGACTAACTTTGAGAGTGAGATCGTGAGGGATTAAAAGAGAGATAGTAGCCGGTGAATTTTCCTCAAATGTGATGGATTGGTGAGATATTGGCAACATATAAAACCTTTTCTATAGCTAGTCAATTTAGAGTTAGGAACAACCAGGATTTACGCAATATCCGTTGATTAGCCCCCCTAACCCCCCAAGCCTGGGGGGAACAAGATTCTTACTCCCCCCAGATTTGGGGGGCATGGAGGGGCAAATGCGTAAGTCCTAACAATAACCAACCACTCCAGGCACAGAGAGAGGAAAGAGAGAATTTCACGAATCATTTAGACTGGCTATCTTTGAGTTTTACATCATATTTAACGGGTCTACATCAATTGTGAGGCTAATGTCTCTCGGACAAAGGTCGCGCAACTCAGTTAACTTCGGCACCTCAGCAGGCACATCGGCGGGAAACTTGAGTAAAATCTGCCAGCGATAGCGACGAGCAACTCGCATAATACTTGCAGGTGCTGGCCCTAAAATTTCGTACTCTGACTCAACTTCCCCTAACTTATCCGCTAACTGCTCAGCCGCCTTTTCCACTGCCACTTCATCCAGACCACTCAGCCGCAATAAAATTAAATTTCCATAAGGTGGATAGTTTAGTGCAGCGCGTTGTTCGAGTTCTGCCTGCGAAAAGGACTCATAGTCGTGATACCGTACAGATTGAATAACTGGATGGTACGGCGAGTATGTTTGCAGAATCACTCGACCTGGGTCATCCCCACGACCTGCACGACCTGCAACCTGCGTCAGGGTTTGAAAGGCGCGTTCTGCTGCTCTATAATCTGCCAAGTTTAGCAGTCCATCGGCTGAAACAATACCCACTAACGTTACCTGAGCCAAATCTAATCCTTTAGTGAGCATTTGAGTGCCCACTAACAGGTCTGCTTCCCCATTGGCAAAGCGCGTTAACAGCGTTCGATGAGCATCCTTCGTTCGGGTTGTATCACTATCAAACCGGATTAAGCGCAACTCAGGAAATGCCTTCGCTAATTCCTGCGCCACTCGCTGAGTTCCACTGCCAAAGAATTTCAGGTAAGGAGAACCACATTCAGGGCAACTGCGGGGATGCACTTTTACATGGTTGCAGTAGTGACAGCGCAGCAACTGAGTCGCCCCTTCGTGGGTGTAGTGATAGGAAAGGGAGACATCACAGTTAGGACATTCGACTACGTATCCACAACTGCGGCACGAGACAAATGTACTGTGTCCCCGGCGATGGATAAATAAGATACCTTGTTGCCCCCGTTGTTGCAGTTGTTGTAAAGCATCTTGCAGGGAACGGCTCAAGATCGAGCGATTTCCTTGCTGTAACTCGTGCCTCATGTCCACAATTTCTACAGGTGGCATGGGCCGCGATTGAATGCGCTCTGGGAGGGAGAGGTAGTAAGAGGGGGGGAGGGGGAGAAGGGGGGAGGGGGAGAGGGTTTGTTCTTTGTTGTCGGTTGGTGTTGAAGAGTTTTCTCCTGTTCCTTTGTTCTCTTGCTCTTTGATGTTTACCCAGGTTTCTAGGGAGGGGGTGGCGGAACCTAATATTAAAGGGCAGTTTTCCAATTGAGCACGCCACTGGGCGACGGTACGGGCGTGGTAGGTGGGGGCTGGTTGGTCTTGCTTGAAGCTGGAGTCGTGTTCTTCATCCATCACAATTAAACCCAGTTTAGGCAAGGGGGCAAAAACTGCACTTCGGGTACCGATTACGACTTGGGGTTCCCCTGCCAGCATCTGCCGCCAAGTATCGTAGCGTTCGCCATCGGAAAGGGCACTGTGATAAACGTTGACTTTGTTCCCAAACCGGGCGCGGAAACGGTCGGTAAGTTGGGGAGTCAGACCAATCTCTGGCACCAAGACTAGGGCAGATTTTCCCTGCTCTAAGATGGGTGCGATCGCTTGTAAATAAACCTCAGTTTTCCCAGAACCCGTTACCCCATGCAGTAGCACTTGGGCACAACAATTCAGACCCTTTATTACGTCTAATGCATTATTTTGGTCGTGTGTCAAGTCTTTGGGGCGATCGCCCGCTACTGTAGGCTCTGTCGCTGTCCGTAATACTTCCCTAGACTGAATGACAACATAACCCTTCTGTTCCAATGCCTTTATAGTGGAAGAACTAACATGACAAATTTGTAACAATTCAGTCAACCATAAATCACCTCCACGACGCCGCAGCACCTCTAAAACTTCCCGTTGCCGCTGAGTCAAGTCAACCGCAAATGTATTTCCCACGAGAGTTACAGCTTGTCTCAGCTTTGGGCGTGCGGGTTTGGGGTGTTCGAGATAACTGTCTACCCAACCGCGTTTGATTAACTCCCGCAGCCCTCGACTCGCTCCTCTAACCTGGCGTTGGACATATTGCCAGCTATAATCGCCATCGGGTTGAGCTTGGAGTAGTGCTAATATTTGACGTGCTGTGACATTAATAAATGTATCGGCTTGGTTGGGGAGTTTGGAGGAGTTGAGACGAACCCGACGCTGCGATCGGGAAAGCAACCCAGGCGGCAGCGCTACACGTATCACCGAAATTAGCCGCGTGCAGTAGTAGTTCGCCACTCGCTCTAACAGTTGCCAGTAAGAAGGTGGGAAGAACCCAGCACAAATGACATCTTCAACTTCTTTGATTTTGTCAGGAGCAAGCTTAGACGGGGGTGAGTCCAAAAGACGAATTGCGATCGCACCCAAGGTTTGCGCCCCAAATGGCACACTCAAAATATCCCCTGATTGCACCTCTAACTCAGCGGGCAATCGGTAAGTATAAAGTTTTTCCTCTGCTTGCTCCTCTTGCTGTTGCTCTTGCCTTCCCCCTGGAGAATCCACCAGCACTTCAACCCATCGATTCTGACTCCCACCCGATTGATAGGACGCTCCAGGTTCAGCCAGTACCAGACCACTACAGGGATTAGACATAAGGAAAGTCAAACGTTAAAAGTCAAAAGGGGAAACAAAAAATGGCTGACTAAGTAGGCCAATGAAATTAAAGTTTACGGCTCGCGGCTGGGAATGGAGCCTAGAAAAGAATAGGTAATTGGTAATAGGTAATTGCAACATCTTTCCTATTAGCGATGACTCATTACCCATTGCCTAAATCGATAATTAGGATTCACCATTCATTTAGAGTTGCTATATTCACCTATTTATTGCACTAATCACTGTTTGAACTTGCCCCTCTACTTGGATTGGAAGTCAAAAGTTTGTGGATCGTTTCATAAGCCGGTTTTGGACGATAAGACGCATCAAAAATTAGGGGGGCTTCTACCTCACCCGTTGCATTAGCAATCCAAGTATAGCGGTCTGTAAATCCCCACGTAATCAGCGCTGTACACTTCTTCGCCTCTAGGCAAACCCGAACTAAATCGCCATACGCCTTGGCTTGTTCTGCCAATCGCTCTTCTAAACCATGCTGACCATCCTGAATTTTCATATCCAATTCAGTGAACTGCACCTGCAAACCCAGTTCATTAAAACGGCGGAAATTTTGAGCTAGGGAGTCCATATCGGGTAAATAA
>DATNPV010000251.1:0-8753 GCA_036703055.1 Waterburya sp. | reverse complement strand
AAACCACCGAGTAGGCTAAAAACGGTTGACTTGACGACAAACACACAAGGATTATGCTGGGGCATCGTGGCAACGAAAAAGTAGTGGATTAGCTGGACGCTATCAAGAAGAATAAAGGTTCCCCGTTACCAGTGACACGGCTTTGAGAAGGAATAGGTTAGACACTTAGTGGAGTGTACGATAATATCGTGCCCCTACGATTAATAACGATTGAGAAAGGTAGATTGAGCAGGAGTCCCTGATTTTCTAGATGATACTGTGGGTTTTCTGGATCGCCTGCCCAACGCCAGGGATTGTCTACAATGTACTGTCGAATGTTAGGCAAAGATTCTTCATTGCGGCTTATGTGTTCGTAAAGATCTCGCTGCCAAATTAACGATGTGCCTTTTGTGTTGCAGATCAGATTGATGCGTTTGGCGACGGCAGCTTTATAGGTGCGAATCACCGTAGGAATAGAATCGGGTACAGGTTTGCCAAATTGTTCTGTTTTGAGGATGTGGTTTTGTTTTGTTGTAGGGGCACGACAATGTCGTGCCCTAACAAGGGTTTCACTAATCACCAAAATTCCATGCAGATGATTGGGCATCACCACAAACGCATCTAATTCAACATGAGGAAAATGATCGGGAATTGCCTGCCAGCAGGTAAAGGCAATATGACCTAAAGAATTTAATCGCATTTCGCCCTTGACTACATCACCAAATAGACATTGCCGCGCTTTTGTACAGAGTGTGATGTCATATGCTCCCGGTTGAGTGTAATCGTATCCTTTGAGGCGAATGGAACGGCGGTGGTGTTTTTGGGGGTCATAGGGCATGGTGAGATGAAGGCGATCGCTAATTTTGCTATGAGGGCACGATAGTATCGTGCCCTCATAGCCGTATTGCGAATCACCAAAACGTTATTTGTCCCAGACATATTTACGACAGGTTTCGCAGGCTTGTTTTTCTACCTCAGTTTGAGGATTTGTGAAGGCGGGATGGTAGCGGAGGCGAGAATCATTCATTGAACTCAAATTTTAAGAACTGATTCCTGATGCACCCCTTGTGCCATGAATAAGTGAATAGATAGATAAGGCTCGGAATTTTACAGGTGACAGAGCAACATTTTTTTCTGCCAGATTTTGAAGATAACTTAAATCAAATGTACTCTGATCTAGAAGATGCTAAAGTTTATTTTAGCCAGTATAATACAATGATCGACTATATTGAGTCTATTCAAGGCTCGATAAAATATTTACTTGATAACCTACAACAGCTTCGAGATGACGCAGTAGACGACCTCAATAATGAGCTTGAGTAGAATCAATTAATCAGAGAAAGAAAAATGGTTTATCAGGTAATTGAGGTAATTTTCCAATTCTTCCGCTACCTGATCGGATAGTTGATTGGAAACCCTCTCTTGCTTGATAAAATTGAATGCCAATGCATAAGTACTCCTAGGAAAAGATGGTTTAATATTAATTTTATTTAGAGGGATTGGTTCGCCGAGTTTAAGACTGTGGTTAAGCCATTTCATATAGTTTCTGATATCTTTGTATAGCTGATTTAATCTTTCACCTGAATCTGCATTAAAATCAATATTTTTTAAATCGTGATCTCTATTGAATACATAATTGGCGGCATCTTCAATTAGTGTGTCACATTGCTCATTTAGCCAATTTCTAGCTCGCTGAGAACTTTGAATACGCTGTTTCAAACGTTCCAGCTTTTCCCGGTAATCCACTATTTTAAATGTTAATTCAGCAGGATTTAACTTCTTGAAATCTATTTTCTCTTCATCATACTTAAGATTCATTAAGAGTGATTGTATTAGATCCACAAAATTACTAGATTTACCTATAGTTAGTTCTTTCAATAATTTTACTGCTGCCTCTTTTATTTCTTGTAACTGCTTTTTAAGCAGACTGATTTCTTGTTGACTCTCTTGTTCATGAACATCACTTTGTCGGTAAAACTCCTTTGCCGATGGATTTAAATGGTGTTCCAGTTCTGACCATCTCTCCCGTGCTTGAGCCAGCAACCCCCCCATCATTAAATTTTCATCCTGTGGATGCTTCTGCCACTCTTCTAAAGCATCTTCCATCCGGTCAATCAGCCGTCGCAGTGGTCGATTTTCCTGACGCCACTGGGCAAAGCGCTGCCAACCCGCCATTAATGCTTCATGAGCCAAATCAACCCAGGCTTCTTCCCGGCGATTTTCTTGTCCAGTGACCAACAAGCGACCTTGAATCAATTCATCCAGTAGGGGCGACACATGCGTTGTCCATACATCGGTATCACCCATTGCTAATAGCTTGCCTCTCGGTTGCCTTTGCCGAGTATCTTTTATCCCCTCACCCGTTCGCACCAACTTCAAAAGGATTCGCTTAATCCATTCCTTTTCTTGAGGCGATCGCTCCTGCTGGGGAAACTCTTTGAAAAAATCCTTACAGGTGTAAATCTTTTCGGCATGGCGATCGAGTGCCCCCTTGACTCCCTCCAGTACCCGATATTGCTCTACTGTTAACTGATGCTTTGTGCGATCGCGTTTCTCCCAAAGTTCCATCAGGGCAAACTGCAACAAGGGCAAGCATTCTTTTTCTTGACCCACATCTCGCAAAATTTCTCCTAGCAACCCTTTCTCAAAGCTGTAACCTTGAAGTTTCGTTGGTTCTTCTATCGCCTCCTCTAACTCTGCCCCTACCAAGGGGGACATATACACCGCCTCATTCTGAATTAGCCGAGTCAGCGATTCATAGCTCAAACAAGGTTCTAGAAAATCTGCCCGCATTGTCGTCACAATTGCCAACCGTGAGGCAGGAATCTCACTCACCTGAGTCAGCAACTCAATGAATTGGCGTCTCTCCTCTTCCTTTTCCTTCGGACAAAGCGTAAAAACTTCTTCAAATTGGTCTACCACTAACAACAATCGCTCTGAACCAGAAAGTCGCTCAATTACCGGACGTAAACCATCCGTTTTGACGAGTGAATAAACCTCTCGGCCTTGTGTCCTTCCAAACAGCTCAATCAAGACTGTTTTCAACTCGGCTAACGGCTCATCTCCCGGTAAAATCGGTTCCAAAACTCGCCAACCATTCTTCTCCAACTGAGGAATCAAGCCCGCCCGAACCACCGAAGACTTGCCACTTCCCGATGCTCCAATGATTGGGACAAAATTAGCTTGTCCCAGCTTTTCCACCAGTAACTGGACAACCTTCTCCCGCCCAAAAAAGAAACGCGCCTGTTCTTTACCAAAAGCCTTCAACCCTTGATAAGGGCAAGTTTCATCGACAACCACTGCCGTCTTTTTGGGCTGATACTGGACTAAAGTAATCGATCTCCCCACTCCCATGCGAATGGGTTCTTGACGACTATTGCTCAATTCATTATTAATGAAATCAAACAGCCGATCGACTGTAACTTGACCATTATCCCCTGCCTTTTCTTGTGACAATCCCGCTAGTAAAGCACCAGTAAAGACACTATGCTGCTCACTTTTTTTCGCCCATGATTGCTCAAACCTCCGGCAAGCCGTGATGAGGTAGTAATCTTGCCGTGACCTAAAGACTGTAAGAGCGTTATCTACCAAGCTACGCTCTAATAATTCCCCACTGTGACACGAATCAAAAATTACCACCAGATTGCTCAGATCCGATTGCCGAATAAGCTGATTCAGACTATTGAGAGAAATGCCACCTCCCTTGACAATCCACTGTTCGCCAGCTTTGGTAACGTTGCAATCAGACGCGGCTAAATATCCTTGAGGCTGTTCTAAACTATCAACCCCCGTCACTCCCGTGATGCCATGCCCTGTGAAATAAATCAATGCCTCATTCTTAACCGCCTGTTCCAGCAGGAGAGTTCTTAAAGCATCAGCTAGTTGCTTTGCCGTCACTTCCCGGTTCAGTAGCGTCACTCGATAACTGCCATGCTGTTTGAGTACCTCAGCTACAGCTGCTGCATCGGCTGCTGTTTTGCTCAAGGGAGGAAGTAAGGGATTGCTGTATTTAGCAATTCCCGCTACAAGGGCATATCGAGCCATCTTGAAGAATTTTAGATAACAGGGCTGACGATCGGGTTGGCATAGGAACTAAGATAGCCGAGGATACTCACAACCTGCCAAACTGGAAATTATCAATGTCAGAGATAGAACACCTGATTATCCAAGATGGTGATGAAGCGATCGAAGTCTTTGTCCAGTCCAAAACTCCCTCAGAACAGCCAATACCTCAAGAACCACCAGCAGCAGATGATGAATACGAATCCTATGGTGCAAAAGACGCGGTAATTGTCCAAATACAGGAAATTCACAAGAAAATTCGTGGCTATACGAAGTTGGCGCTTGGAGCGTTCAAGAATTTTAGTGAAGCAGAAGTCGAAGAGGTAACGATTAAATTTGGCATCAAGCTAGGCGGTAAAACAGGCATTCCCTTTGTAACGGAAGGTTCAGCCGAGAGCAACTTTGAATTTGAGGTCAAGTGTAAGCTTCCCAAAACGCAAAGCAACCCAGGCAATAGTTGAGGGAGAGACAAAAAGCGATCGCACCTTTGAGACTAGCTGATTTGAGCGATCGCGTCACATCTTCCCCGTCCTAGCTATTGCGTGCAAGAGGTCTAATAAATCTTCCTGCGTTGCTGTCTAGCGAGCCGTATATCCTCCGTCAATTGGCAGGGCTACACCGGTGATAAACGCCGCCTCGTCACTTGCCAGGAAGAGAGCTGCCGCTGCGACATCCTCTGGGGTAGGCATTCCAGGCAAAGGGTTCATGTTCTCAATCCGCTGACGCCTCTCTTCAGGGTCAGAGCTAGAACGGATGAAGTTCTCCAATAGTGGCGTCTGAATGACCGTGGGGCATAGGGCGTTGACCCGGATGCGTCGCTCTGCATACTCGATCGCTGCTGCACGGGTAAGCTGAATCACAGCCGCCTTGGAAGCCGAATAGGGTGGATTCTTGCCAAAGGCAACCAAGCCAACAATGGATGCCATGTTCAGTACAACTCCACCCTCTTGATCGAGCATTGCAGCAATTCCGTACTTCATCCCGAAATACACCCCATCTAGGTTCACTGCCAGCACCTTCCGCCAGTTCTCCAGGGTACTCTCAGCCGTGGGAGCGTGTTCACCAAGGATTCCAGCGTTGTTGAAGAGGATATCCAACCGACCGTAGTGCCGAACGGTTTTGGCGATCATGGCTTCGACCGAAGCCGGATCGGTCACGTCTACCTTCACAAACCAACCTTCAGGGAAGGCTTGAGCAACTTGTTTGCCAGCCTCCTCCTGGATGTCTGCCACCACGACTCGTGCACCTTCCTGGGCAAAACGTTCAGCACAAGCTCGACCTAGCCCTGAGGCAGCACCTGTAATCAACGCCACTTTGCCCTTGAGCCTTTCCATCCTTAAGCCTCCTAAAGGACGGGCAGTATAGCTGGCTATGACACTCGCTAGCGTTATACTGCCCCAAACAGGTTGAACTCAATGCAACCTCAAGCTCCTTCGCGTAGCTTATCCAACACACCCCGATCTTCCAGGGTTGAGGTATCACCGGAAACTTCCTGACCGGCTGCTAGATTTCGCAATAACCGCCGCATAATCTTACCCGATCGCGTCTTCGGCAAAGCATCCGTAAACCGAATCTCACCCGGACGAGCGATCGCGCCAATCTCGTTGACGACGTGCTGCTTGAGTTCCTTTGCTAACTCATCGCTAGGAGTGTGCTCGCCTTCCAGCGTCACAAAGGCAAACACTTCTTCTCCCTTCAATTCATCCGGCTTCCCAACCACAGCCGCTTCCGCAACAGCAGGGTGAGATACCAACGCTGACTCAATTTCCATCGTGCCCAGTCGGTGTCCAGCAACGCTAATCACATCATCAACGCGCCCCATCACCCAGTAATAACCATCTTCATCTCTCCTAGCACCATCCCCTGCAAAGTAGACATACTGCCCATCCTTAGGAGCAATGTGTTCCCAATAGGTGCGGCGGAAGCGATCGGCATCACCGTAGACAGTACGCATCATTCCAGGCCAAGGGTGCTTCACCACCAGATAGCCACCTTGATTATCCCCAACCGAGTTACCGTCCAAATTTACAACATCCGCAAGAATTCCTGGGAAGGGAAGGGTAGCAGAACCGGGTTTCGTGGGAATGGCACCGGGTAGGGGAGTAATCATAATGCCGGCAGTCTCGGTTTGCCACCAGGTATCCACAATTGGGCAGCGTTCGCCTCCAATGACTCGGTAGTACCACATCCAAGCTTCCGGGTTAATCGGTTCGCCAACCGTTCCCAGCAGTCGCAAGGATGAAAGGTTACGCGCTTTGGGATGGTGTTCGCCCATCTTAATGAACGCACGAATCGCCGTGGGGGCAGTGTAGAAAATGTTGACGCCGTGCTTTTCAATCACATCCCAAAATGCGCCAGGATTTGAGGCACGAGGAGCACCTTCATACATCAGGGTGGTGGCACCATTGGACAATGGGCCATAGACGATGTAGCTGTGTCCGGTAATCCAACCCACGTCAGCCGTACACCAGTAGACATCTGTATCTTGGAGGTCGAAAATCCACTTCGTTGTCATGTGGGTGTAGAGGTTGTAACCCGCCGTTGTATGCACAACGCCCTTGGGTTTGCCAGTGCTGCCGCTGGTGTAGAGAATGAACAGCAAATCTTCACTATCCATCGGTTCGGCAGGACAATCCGCTGAAGCATCTTTCTGTAGATCGTGCCACCAGTGGTCGCGATCGGGTTCCATGTGGATTTGCTGTTCCGTGCGCTTGACCACTAAAACATTTTCGACTGTCGGCACTGCATTATTGGCCAAGGCTTTGTCTACTTGGTCTTTGAGAGGAACGATCGCATCCTTGCGCCAACCCCCGTCTGCTGTAACGACTAGCTTGGCTTGACCATCAATCAAGCGATCGCGCAACGCTTCGGCACTAAATCCCCCGAAGACAACGGTGTGCGGGGCACCAATTCGGGCACAAGCGAGCATTGTGATCGCGGCTTCGGGAATCATGGGCATGTAGATGCCGACGCGATCGCCCTTTTGCACGCCCAATTGCTTCAAGACATTAGCAAACTGACAAACTTCTCGATGCAGTTGAGCATACGTCAGAGTCCGCGAATCTCCCGGTTCCCCTTCCCAAATCAACGCTGCCTTGTTCCGACGCCAGGTAGTTAAATGTCTGTCAAGACAATTGTAAGAAATATTCATTTTTCCGCCGTCAAACCACTTAGCAAACGGCGGTTGCCAGTCCAGTACTGTATTCCACTTCTGGAACCAATGCAACTCTTGTTCTGCCAACTGAGCCCAGAATTTCTGAGGGTCAGCTTTTGCCTCGTCATAAAGCTGTTGGTATTGTTCCAGGCTTTTAATATGAGCTGCTTTTGAGAACTCCGTCGGTGGTGGAAATAAACGCTTTTCTTGAAGAATTGACTCTATGGTGGTCTGTGACTGCGACATAGTTATATATTCTGGCTCTAAATGCAGAGTTTCTAGAGTATCGTGGGACTCATCCCTTCAGAAAGATACTTTGTTCTTTTTGCAGATTGATGTCACAATTGTTTGGATTGCTTTAAGTAGTTTGGATTGATAGCGGTTCCTGATCGAGAGAGGTACACTGTATCCCCGAACCCCTAGACCTAACACCTTGTCTCAGTCGAGATGTGCCGCACCTGAGTAGGGAAAACTATATCAATTATCGTAGCTGATCGATAATTCAGGTGAACTCACTAGCTTATTGATAAGTAGGTGCGCTTAAATGAACCAAACATGGTTGTAGGGTGGGCATTGCCTAGAAACGAATTGTTGTCAGGCTTAGAGGGGTATCATGAGCAATGCCCACCTTACGATTAATTAGCTCGCTCTACTTACATAGCCTCAATCATTCCCGACCAACTCCTCATTGAGGCGAAACCAATCTCCGATGCTAAGCGTACCTTGAAGTGCTAGCGTACTTAGCGAACCAGAGTTGTTGTGACTTCTGGAATTATATAGTGAGTCGTGAAGCCTAGGAGCATAACTGAGCGATTGCGAACCTTGGTTAGTAAAATAGCTCTGTTGTTGTTAGCCCCTGACTCCTAAACCCTGAACCCAATTTTCGGGCTAACCCACGCGCATTGCGATCGCTTGCACTAGCTTAATAATTTCAAACGTGACGAAGATACTAAGGATAACGGTAACCAAATTATTCAGGAAGGGTATATTGCTATAGCCAAGCAAGGAAGCCGCAAACTTGAACACTACAATGAATAGCCCGATGAGAACCGCAATTTGCAGGGGTGTCATAAGTCTTTTAATGAGCAACATTCAACTATTGAACGACCTTTTGCCAGTCTTGGCAAACTCACAACGACTACCCCTATTTTGTACTCCAGAAATTTGGGTCAGGAAATCAACAGCAATTCATTAATATTTATTACCATTTGGTGTCTGTACATACCACTTGCAATACTGCTTGGTTAAAGAAGGTTATCTGTTGAGGCAAGCTCTTGATAGCTCTTGGTAGCTGGGGAAGACAAGACAGGCTTATCCGAGTAGTATTGACACCACTCGGCTAATGCGACGTCAGTTCCCCGCAGGATTCTACACCGTTGCTCCCCAGGCTAGATTCTGGCAAGCTCATTCTCGCCATTGCACAACAGAGGATGAGCATAACGATACCTTTGCTATTGCTGGAGATGGCTGTACACGCTGAGAAAGATTAGCGACTGCCCACAAACAGGCTGTTATGAAAATGCTAGAAACCAATCGCTTCTTCATCGCTACCTCCAAC
>DATNPV010000229.1:0-8816 GCA_036703055.1 Waterburya sp. | reverse complement strand
ACGCGGGTCAGCGATCGCTACACCTCCCAGCGTTTGCACGCGTTCTGCCATTGCATCGATCAATTCAATCTGCTCACCTGCATGTTTGTCGAGCAACAGATGCAGTTGATAAAACGTGTGACCGCGCATCATCCAGTGATGTTTCTTATAGAGGTGATAGAGAATGATGGTATCTGCCAGAATTTGGTTGACTAAAGTACAGCTTTCGTTGCGGGCATCAGGGTTGAGAGCGATCGGCAGCTCTCGCAGGCTACCATAGTGCTGGATTTCGTGTCCGTGCTGATGCAGTACGGGTTGACTACTATCGACTCTAGTGAGTTTGTTTGCATTTGAGGTAGACATGACTGATGGTCTCCTAAGTGAGTATTGTTTACAAGCATCGTGATGGTACTAACAGATGAACCGGAATCGAGCTGGTGTTCATCTCGTGGAGGTGAATTATCCTGTCTTTTGAAAATTCAGCAAAGCATAAAGAATGCGGTCGCTTGTGAAGATTTGGCAGAGTTAGTGAAATGCTTGAGTTTTAGTTAGCGACGTTGTTTAGAATTTATCCTTCTAATCCAGTAAGTCAATTGAAAGGTATGATTCGGGGAAAGAAATCAGCAAAGACAAGGTGAGCAAAATGCCTCCTAGAAATGGAGATTCTTGTATAGCAAGCAGCAGTAAGCAGTAAAGCGCTTTATACAGACAGCTTATGAATTCAGCAGAGCGAACACCAGGCAAAATTAATAAGTTAAGCTTTAACTTAAGCGAGGAAAGAAAGACAGCAGTTGAATCGCACTCAGAACAATGCCTAATAATGCACCGACAATTGTCTGCGTGAACGTATGTCGCTTCAGAACGATTCGTGCTTGACCCATAAGCAGCAGCAATAGATAGAAGGGAAGAACGATCGCGCCAAATCGATATGTGAGTGCGACTAGAGAGCAAGCCATGCTTGCTGTATGAATACTGATTTTCCACCAATACGAAATGATGGCGACAATCAGTGTTTCTGTGGCATAGCACAACATTAAACCCTGCATCAGCTTAGGTGCATGAGCAAACGATAAAGCAACAAAGCCAGTGAATAATACAATTGCTGCCACGATTAAGGGGAAAGAACGCTGATGGCGATCGGGAATATCTGGAGAGTTAATCAGTCCGAGACGAATAAAGATGAACAGACACAAAATAATTAATCCACAGGCAAACAGAGCGGCAATTGCCACCAACTCAATTTTTGCAGCCAGATTCAACTGCTGAGCTGCTGAGGCAAGTAGTGAAAAGGTAATTAATGGATTAATGACTGGGTTAAACACAGTCGAAATGACTTGTGCAGTGGTTTTGTTCATAATTGAATGGCACTTAGTTAACCGCGATTGCCTTATTAGCCAACGCTGAAGAAGTCAAGTGACGACCGAAGCCCGTTGAGCTGCCCGTAATCAGCCACACGCGAGACGATTCATCACTAACTAGGTAAGTACAAATAAACGCAGGTATGTCAACATGTTAAGAGCCTAAAACCCTCTTCCTTTTGCCTGGTTGGTGAGCTTTGCCTGCCCTGAGCTTGTCGAAGGGTCGAACCACTGCCCTCTGCCTTGCCTCAACGACAAATATTAATGCCCACCTACTTAGTCATGCTAATTGTCCCTAATAAACTAACGACGAAAATTGACACAAATTTGACTTTATTTACTCAGTTTGATTCCATTTATAGGAATATGAGTGAAACCACATTGAGGACATTGCATTGCTAAAAACCATTGATTCTATACTCTATTTGCAACACCCATCACCTTGACTCCAACCCAAGTTGAACCTGCACAGGCGTTCCCCGATCGCCATTCTCTGTAGGAACGATCGCCAAATAGCGTCGTTGAATCGCTGAGTTACCTGCTACAACCTGTTTGATTGGTCCCAATGTGTTGACAATTGCGGCTCCAGCAGGATTGGTTTGAAACCTCTCTAACGGTTGGATTTCTCCATAGGGTGGGCTAGCCTGTTCCACGAGTACCAGTTCATACTTCTGTTTTGGTTGCAGTCCAGTGACAGCAGCTTGTACGAGATCGATCAATCCCTGATTATTGATGGCGACAGTTGTAACTGATTGCTTAGGTGACGATCCGGGTGGTCCCATGACCAAGTGTGCTGCTAGTCCCGAATTACCTAATGGCTTCAAATTTGCTAACCCATCTCCTTGAGGAACCGCGTTAGGAATGTAGACTAATGCTTGTGAAGATTGTCCACCAGGATTTGTAGCAATGACTTTGTTGGTCAACGTATCGATCGCCATAAGACCAGTCCCATTTTCCAACGCAATATAGATTCGGGTGCCGTCCCCTGAAGGCCACAACCCGTGGGGCAAATCGCCGACTGGAATTGTAGCGACTAACTTGGGAGCATTGCTTGTCGTGTAGACTTTCACGACATTCTCACCACCTACCGTGATGTAAGCAAATTGACCGTTTTGATTGCGGGCAAAATTGACATGATTGGTGATAGGTCCAGTATCGAGTGTGTTAATAACATTAAAAGGCGGTTCTGCACTAAACAATTGAGTTTTGCCAACATCCTTCAACGTGAACCAGACTTGCTTACCATCTGGCGTTGCGGCGATATTAGGACAGAAAGGAGAAGCCTGGGGAACAGTCGCCACAATCTGATGAGTGGCTACCTCAAGGACCTTGGTTGCGGGTGTAAAACTAGAGCAAACAAACCCATACTTACCATCTGGACGGAAGATTGTCATTCCAGGTCCATTACCCACTGGAATTTGCAATTTCTCTTCATAAGTTTGACCATCCAAAACGGAAACATAATCTTCTCCCCGAACCGTTACCCATACCTCTTTGCCATCGGGTGTAAAAAAGGCTTCGTGCGGAGAGCGACCTACATAGGTAATGTGCTTAACCTGATTGGTTTGAGTATCAATGAACGCTACCGAATTTGAACCCACAGAAACAACAACCAGAGTACGGTAGTCTGGAGAAAAGCCCATGCCATGCACGAGTAGTTGTCCTTTGTACAAGGGACTCAGATTATCGGGTGTTGTTTCACCCAGACGAATGACTCCCAGGAGTTGATTGGTTTGTGGATTATGAACAGAGACAGTATTGGAGGTCTGGTCTGCTGTGTAAACGCGGTCGCGGGAACTCATTGAAATGTCCCGTATAGAAGCCGTAAAAGGAGCTTGACCTGCCAGAGTAGGAATGGCAATACCGAGTAGAATTGCCAAGGAAAAACCAATGATTATACGAAGCTTCATCAGGATACCTCCTGTATTAACTATTGAAGTTAAGCGGTTATCGAAAGATAAAAAAGTGTCGATGATGGAACATCCAGAAGACTACTTTTTGAGTCACAAAGAATGATTATACGAACGATTATGCTTATGGAGATGATGAAGATTGATCGGACAGCGGATGCTTCAGAGCAAGCTGCATTAATGCGATTTCCGATTGCTGAGTCACAATAATTTCTTGAGCCAATCGCCGTAAACGAGAATCAGTTCCATATCGTAACTCGACCTTCGCCATGTCAATTGCTGTCATGATGATGAGCAATCATCATGACAGCAAAATCAACATCTGGATTGCCAATCATAGGAGTACTAGACATGGCAGTATTCATGGCGATCGTTGCCTGATTCAGCCCGTCATTTGCAGGCAGATTATCGGCATAACCAGGCAATGGATAGGATACTAATAGACTCAGCGCGATAAAAATGAGCTGTAATAGGCTGGAGCGAAAAGAGTGTAGTTTAGAAGCCAAGACTTTCTGTTGACTCAAAGCTATGTTATCAGCAGTATTAAATATACAATTATTCATGTTAACTCTCCCGTGTTCCAAGGTTTAACTAGAATCAAAGTTAAAAAATTTCAACAATACATAATCTGAAAAGTTATCAGCTTTTTGAATCCATTAAGGCGAAGATTAGCGCATCAAAATAGACAGCATTGAACATTCTTTCTTCAGGAAACCAGTGTTTTTCATGGTGATTAATCCGACTAATCAGCCAAGCTGAAACAATGATGCTAATGAACGGAACATGGAATTGTCCTAAACCTGCTTGCTGAGGTCAGGAAAGCCTTTTGCCTTCCTCCCGTTAGCAGTAGAAGCCTGCCAGATGTCTTCAAAGCGCTTATATTCTTCGATATCTGAGGCAAGTTTTTGGATGAGTGTCGGCAACGCGTCGGGTCCGATCGCCAGGTGAAGGGGTGGGTCAGGTAATTCTACGACTTTCAACATCGCCTGGGCACCCGTTGCGGCATCACCACTTTCTGTGCCGTATTATGCGAAGCCACCATTAGCACGCAGAACCTGAGCATTGATCCAACCACCATCAGGTCCGGCAAGGAATGACACCACATTGGCTATATCTTCCGCCTGACCCAGGCGTTCCAGTGGGGCGAGTTTGGTCAATTGGTCGATTTGTGCTTCGGTCTTACCGTCGAGGAAGAGGTCTGTTGCTACTGGACCTGGGGCAACGGCGTTTACAGTGATGTTGCGACCCCGCAATTCATTAGCGAGTACGCGAACCAATCCCTCAGCCCCTGCTTTAGAAGCGATATAGGGGCCATAAGTTGGGAACGCCTTGGCGATGACGCTGCTCGAAAAAGCGATAATGCGTCCGCCCGACGATATATGTCGAGCCGCCTGTCCCAGTACAATGAAAGTACCGCGCAAATTGGTCGCAATCACCTTGTCAAATACCTCGATGTCGCAATCAGCAATCCGTGTCAACGGCATGATGCCCGCACTATGCACAACGACATCGATCGCTCCGAACTGATCCCCAGTTTCCAGAAAGAGACGCTCTACATCGGCGACATCCGCCACATTCGCCTGCAATGCGATCGCATGTCCGCCACTGGATGCAATTTCGGATACGGCTTCTTCTGCTTTCTTAACGTTGCCAGCATAATTTACCACCACCGCAAAGCCATCATTTGCCAGCCGGATTGCAATGGCACGCCCAATGCCTCCAGATGCCCCTGTGACAATAGCAACCTTATTCATCTCCATTTTGCTCGCTCCTTATTTCAATTTAAAAGGTGTTGTAGAACCGTCCTAAACCGAATTACTGAGGTTAGATAAGCTAAATCTCACGAGCGCTTTTCCACCAAAGCTTTTCATCCATTTGGTGTACAAGTCTGACTCATAATGGAGCGACCGTTCTTGTACACCTCTAAAGTCCCCTGCCCTTGATGATCTCCTCTACCACCAATTACTTGATATTCATAGTTGCCATTCTGAAACTTATACACTTGAGCTGCTCCTGTATTGTTCCTAGTTCCCTTACCCAAACTCAAATTGCCTTGAGGACTTGTAGAACGGTAGAGAAGTTCGCCCGAATCATGCCTTTTCCAAACATTAATGTTGTATCCACCTTGGCACTTCAAACTGAGTACCAAGTCAGCAGTAGAGTCAGCCGAGGCAGGTAAGATGGGATAAGCTGAAACCCAAGTCATCAAACCAAGCAGTAACACAAATTGCTCTAGTAGTGTTTTCATAGTTTCCTCTTGTAGTTTTGAGCGTTCGGTTTTCTACCCTAATGAGTCATCAACCTTGTTTGATACCATTTAAGATTTGAAACTATAGATTGTGAAAGCCTCGACAGATAAGTTTTTTAAAAAGATATCTGCTATCAACACCATCTAACCTACTTCAAATATTTCTCGAACCATCTCAAGCGGGAACCCGCTTCACGATAGAAAATATCTAAACCATCAATTAAGGCTGTGCGATATTTCGTCATGAGGTTACTCCTTGGATGACACCACTGCCTAAGTGTTGTTTCAAAAACGCCAACGTGCGATCGCGTGCTAATTCTGCGGCTGCTTGGCGATAAGCGGAACTACCCGCACGACTAAATCCGTGGCTCACTCCTTCATAGCGATAGATGGTTACCAGGGGGTTGTCTTTCAGCTCTTGCTGAATGCTTGCTTGAGCACTTGGCGACACATACTCGTCGTTTTCACTCATGTGCAACAGCAGTGGTTTCTGAATCTTTGTTGCCTCTGCTAAATTCTTGTCAAGGTCAACCCCGTAGTAACTGACGTTGGCATCTGCATCGCTACGGGTCGCCATGAAATACGCCAGTTTCCCACCCAAACAAAAGCCCACACTGCCGACCTTGCCTGTGCTGGTGGGATGCTGCCGCAGAAAAGCCAGACTCGCCTTCAGGTCTTCTACGCCGCTATCCACATCAAACGATTGGAGTAGCTCAAAGCCTTTAGTCCACTGCTCCTTAATTTCAGAATCAAGCTGCACACCCGGTTCTAACCGCCAATACAAATCTGGCACGAGCACCAGATAGCCTTCTTTGGCATAATCATCAGCCATCTGGCGCATATTTTGATTGACCCCAAGAATTTCCTGAATCAACACAATCCCCGCGCTAGGCTGAGTACTGGGTACTGCTAAATAGGCGCTAAAACTGCCTCCGGACAAGGCTGGAATGGTTACATTTTGAGTTGTCATAATGTTTCTCAACAATGCGAGATTTGCTGAAGTTGAGTTTGTTGTTCTTGAGATAGAAAATTAAGCAAGCAGGATGTTAACTTGAACCCGAGCGAATAAACATTTCTTCAGTACGCTATTTTTCTGAATTTGAGTTTCTGCATCTGCCTGCTTATGACCTTAGTGGGCAGCAAGCGTCGCTGGGACAGTTGGTTTGATGTTCTGATTCAGCCCGAACAGATCGGTCGGGTCATACTGATTCTTGAGCGCAACCAGTCGATCATAGGTCGCAGGCGGGTAAGCTTCATGAACACCCCGTTCTCCTTCGTCTGCCAGGAAGTTCACATAGGCAGCGTTGGAATAGGGCAAGAGCGCCTGAAAAACGTGCAGCATGTGGGCATCAAGACTGGTAGCATCAACCGATACTGGTTCGGAATGGGCGATCAACACCATGCCCTGTTTGTCGCGGTGAGCAAAGGCAGTGGCTTCTGGTGCAACTCGACTCATCGCTCCCCCAAGAACGCGCAGGACAATGGTCATTTCAGGCGACATGACGGACTGAGAGGCTTCGACCATTGAATGCAATACCTCGTCAGAGAATGTTTCAAACAACAGCGATCGCCCATTATGCTTCATACCAGGTAACGTCCCGATCTCAGTGAACGAAAAAATGTTCGGATAGGGCATTGGTGTAATCAAGTCAGCGATCGGGGTGGCAATCTGACGCAGGGGAGCCAAAACCCGCTCACCCTCACTAAGGTCGCCCGTGTAGCAGACGAAGATACCCACAATCGGTTTTCCCTGCTTCTCAGGTGGAATGAAAGGAGCAGGTGGGGCAAGTGTAAACAGCGCCTGGGTCGTGAGTCCATCCGGGGCGGCGGTTGCTAGACGAACATACTCTTGCAGGATGCGCTCCGCCTCCGTAGCTTCATAGAAGACGATACCGCCCAAAATCATTCCGCCTGGGTGCAGGTCTAACTCAAATGCAGTCGCGATGCCGAAGTTGCCACCGCCACCGCGCAGTCCCCAAAATAGTTCAGGATTTTCATCGGCACTGGCACGCAGGATCTGTCCATCCGCAGTCACCACTTCCACCGATCGCAGGTGGTCAATTGTTAGACCGTAGGCGCGTACCATCCAACCGATGCCACCCCCCACGAGTAAGCCACCCACCCCCACATTGGAAGTATCGCCCGCCGTTATTGCCAGACCAAACGGCTGTAGCGTATTGGCAACCTCGCCCCAGGTGAGTCCAGGCTCTAGACGAGCCGTGCGACGGACTGGATCGATCGTAATCGTCTTCAGATTGGCAAGGTCGATCACCAGTCCACCATCGTTGCTGCCTAATCCAGATAAACTGTGTCCCCCGCTCCGCACTGAGAGCGTCATCCCCAACTCTCGCGCAAAATTGACAGCTATTCTGACATCTTCGGCATCAACACAGCGCACGATCGCAGCGGGATAGTAATCATAGAGACCGTTCCAGACTTTTCGTTCTGCCTCGTAAGCTGCGTCTCCTGGCACGATCACGTCACCCCGCAAGTTTGAGCTCAGTTTCTCCACTGCCTGCTCATCGGTATGTTGCTGTACTTGTGCAACCATTGTTGGTTCTCCACCTGGATTGTATTGAACAGTATCTTGAAGTTGTGTCATGAGTTGTCTCGTTCATTTGTAGGCATGAACACGTGGGTCACCTTATGCAGAAGGTAAGGTTCCGGGCGGTCCCAAAATTTCGTCGCCAACCTCGGCAGCAATGCGGTCATACAGCGCCATGTCTGTTGGTTCTGTTTCCTCCACCGTTCCGACGATTTCAACCACCCGAGCAAAAGCACTGGGCGCAGCAACAACCAATCCGCGAGCTGATTTATCGCCGACCGTAGCGACCACATGAGGGGTGCTTGGGGAGATTAGATAACTGTCACCAGGACCTAGTACCACTTTGTTCTCACCTGCCCAAACCGTGAACTCCCCTTCCAACACATAAAGCTGTTCGGAATAGCGTGTGTGGCGATGGAGGGGCGTTAGTGTCCCAGGTGGGAAGTAGCCTTCGATCAGATCGTACTGACCTCCGGTTGTCGTGTGATCCGCGACAATGGTGAGACGAGTGCCAAATACCCAGAGAGTTTGTGTCATGATGTTCCTGTTGGTAAGTAATTTGTGTGATTAATGTCCAAGCTTCTGACTCAAATTAAGAAAGCGTTCATGAATGGCGCTGATCAGGCAGGGACAGGTTGTAGTCGTGACGTGAGAAATTGACTGATGTAGGTTGCGATCGCATCCCCTTCCTCTTCCAGGGCAAAATGTCCGGTATCGAGTAAATGAAACTCAACGTCTTTCAGGTCGCGCTGGTAGGGATAAGCGCCTTCAGCAGG
>DATNPV010000123.1:0-6369 GCA_036703055.1 Waterburya sp. | reverse complement strand
TAACTGGGTGCATCACTTGGTAGACTGCCCCCAACTTGGTATTCATAGGGCAAGTTGATTACGCCACTCATAGAATCAAGCTCTGGCAAAGGTCAACTGAAGACTGCTAGCGTAGCGGACGCAGCGCAGCGAGTAAGGATGAAGTATGAAATTACCTTACCAAAACAGAGGGAGGAGGCTTGAAGTGAGGAAAATCTGTATTCTTTCCGTTCACTAGGGGGTGGAGCCTGTACCGATAATTTTCATGTCATCTTCAATCCCTCACACTTTAGACTTTCATTTATCTCTGGTATCTTGTCACTTATGCAAGAAGTCTTCCAAGGTTCACTCATCTTAATATATAAAGTTTTATAAAAAGAGAAATTTTACTATCTTTAACTTATAAAAATCATCAACAACTATCTACTTTTTTGAATAAAGCTAATTTTTGTGTAGTCTTGCGGTTAATGCTTCTTCTGTCCAGTAGATTCAAACTAAGCTTTTCCCCATCTCATGCGGGCTAGAGTTCTGTACTCTATGCCCCCTGCCCTATTCCCAGTCAATAGCAGGCAATTTAACGGTGGAATAGTTTACCAATTAAGCTCTCCCAGTACCTTAGTCTCCAGGAAGCTGATGATGTCTCACCAAAAATTGAGCGACGACGCCAACAACGACGAGCAAAATTTGTACGACCTCAACTTATTAGGGTTGTGGTGTGCGACAGGAAATGAGTGGACTTCTCTGATCACAAAAGAATCTATAGACCTTACTCATCAACCTTTAGACGCCGGAAAATCTAGAGTAATTCGTGGCAGTGTGTTACTCAGTTTGATGGCAACTGTTACCTTATTAGGTGCAGCAACGCTGACTCAGGTGCAGGTAACTTCTTCGACTCCACAGGCGGATGCCAAAACCGTTTCAGCAAATTAACTGCCTATCTATATACTGCGAATTCAGGCTTGAGTGTTTTGGGCGACATACTCTCTCACGGCTTCTGCTGAATCGAGTTGCAAGACAGCCTGGGCGATCGCTTCTGCTTGTTCCATCCCTAAGTGAGCAACAGCGGCTTTCACCGCCGGAATGGCAGGTGGATTCATACTCAACTCATCCACCCCCAATCCTGCCAAAATGGGTATGGCTAATGGAGACGAAGCTAACTCCCCACACACCCCAACCCAAATGCCAGCCTGATGCGCGGCTTTCGTGGTTTGCTGAATCATCCGCAATACAGCGGGTTCAAAGGCATCGGCAAGGGTTGTGACTTTGGGATTGGTGCGATCGCTCGCCATTACATACTGACTTAAGTCATTCGTCCCAATACTAAAGAAGTCTACTTCGGCTGCCAGTTGGTCAGCCAGCGCGACTGCCGCGGGGACTTCAACCATCATCCCCACTTCTATGGTTTCATCGAAGGCAATACCCGCTTGCCGCAGTTCCGCCTGTGCCGTGCTAAAAATCGCTTTGGCGGCGCGAATCTCTCGCACTGAGGCGATCATGGGAAACATCACCTTAATCGGATACTTGTAGCTAGTTCGTAGAATAGCCCGGAGTTGAGTTTTAAAAACCTCTGGACAATCCAGCAAAAAGCGAATGCCACGCCATCCTAGAAAGGGATTGGGTTCGGATGCCAAATTTAAGTAAGGAAGCGGCTTGTCCCCACCAATATCTAAGGCACGAATAATGAGGGGATGGGGAGATAGGATGGAGGCAATCATCTCATAGACTTCAAGTTGTTCCTCCTCCGTTGGTGCTGTCTCTCGTCCAAAATAGATGAATTCACTGCGCAATAAACCGACTCCCTGGGCACCTTTTTCTACAGCCACTTGGGCATCCGTGACTCCGCCAATGTTTGCCACCACTCTGAGTGAACGCCCATCTTGAGTCATCGCAGGTTGGTGTGCCACCACGATTTGTCCCTGTTGAGCTACTAATTGGCGATCTCGCTTGGTTTTGAGGTGTTGCAACTGCACGTCATCAGGCTGCACCCACACCTGACCGGTTTCGCCATCCAAGGCGATAACGGTATCATTTTTCAAGTGCAACAACTCAGCCCCCACACCAACTACAGCCGGAATACCGAGCGATCGCGCTAAAATTCCACTATGAGATGTAGCACCTCCTATCACCGTACAAATCCCCAGTACTTTACGGGGGTCTAGCTGGGCTGTCTCCGAAGGGGTTAAGTCAGTGGCAACTATTAACGCGGGCTGGGTTAAATGCAGGGGTGTAAAAGCTGCACCCGTTAGCAGTCGCAGTACACGCTGTCCCACATCCCGGACATCAGCCGCGCGTGCCTTTAAGTAGGGGTCTGGTAGTGCTTCATAAGACCGCACCGTTCGCGCTACCACCACTTTCCAAGCGGATACAGCATCAAGAGTATAGTCAAAAATTCGCTGACGGGCCGCTTCTACGATAGCGGGGTCTGACAAACACAGCAAATGAGCATCAAAAATAGCCGCTTCCTCTTCTCCCAATTGAGCAGATACTTGATGGCGAAGCGTCTCCAGTTCATGACAAGCGGTTTGGATCGCAGCCTGCAATTGCTGCCATTCCTCTTGAGGATTGTCTACTAAATGATCTGTCTGTTCGGTAACAATGGGTTGATAGAAAACTACCGGGCCAATCGCAATGCCTGGGGAAGCTGGAATACCCAATAAATGACCGTTGGCGGCTGTCCGGGTTTTTGATGGAGGAGTTGTCGGCAAGAGTTGAGTCGTCGCTTCACCAAAGTGAGATTCTACCAGCTGTTGCAATGCCGCCAAGGATGCTGTTGCATCCACTCCTGTCGCAGCGATCGCAATTTCATACCCTTGACCCACACCCAGTGTGATCACCTGATTGATACTTTTAGCATTGACCGGCTCACTCATTGCTGTGACGTTGCGCAGAGTGATGTCAGACTGAAATCGAGAAGCAATAGCCACCAATTTAGCCGCCGGACGCGCATGAAGTCCCATCTGATTGCGGACAGTCAGCACGATTTCTTGGGTCGATTGTCTAGTATTTCCCTCTGGCTTTGGTAGGGGTGGCGCAGACGTCGCCTCTACAATCCCTAATAACTGGGCGGCTTTTACTGCCAGTGCCCCTCGTGCTTCAGCGAGAACCTGCTCAACTGTACCTCCATTAGCTGCTTGAACAAATGCCGCGATCGCACCTTCTACCAAGGGCGCTTCACACAGCCTCACGTACTCTCGCTGTTCTTCTGGCAGGAACTCCAAGGCCATTTCGGCACTCAGTACAGCGCTACCTATATCCATTAGGACAACGACGCCCTCATCACTATAAACCGACTCAATCGCTTGATAAATCTGCATGGCATCGGTGCCAAAGGGATTTTCTGGGTCATCTATTCCGGCTGCAATAGCGCTTCGTACTGTACTTTGAACCATCTGCTGCGCTAGTTCCTGTACTCCAGCAGCCAGCCTTTCGCTGTGAGAGACGATAACAATTCCCACCATAATTAATATTGCTGTGACTATGATTAAAATGACCCAGACTTTATCGGTATTGGTAATCAAAAAATATCTATGATTAAATTCCCTGATTCTCAGTTGAGCAGCAACCCAGAAGTTATTATTGTGGCATTTTATCTAAGTCAGCGCCCTGACTCACTAGGACGAAGGATTGAAGAGATCTGGTTATGGGATTACCGGAGACTTGAAGACACCCACGACTACATTCAATGGCTCTTTCCCCTTGAACATAAAAGTCGCTTTAACCCCGCTGCACCCGTCTTAAATGAAGCTGCCATTCAATCTTTTCGCACAAACGAACAACTGAGAATCCGTTTGAGGCAGTCACTTGAAGTGATGCTCCGTTTTTACGGTCTGCAAGTCAATGAATCTGGCAGCACAGATATTGAAATCAGCCAATCCGACGAATACCGAGAACGCAAGAAAGTCTGGCTTAATCCAAGAAATCACAATTACCTCCGTCTCACTAGAATTTTAACTAGTTTAAAACTTCTTGGCTTGGAAAACCATGCTCAAGCTCTATTTAAATGCTTAAGTCAGATTTATGAGGAAGAGGGTGACTGTATTGGTAGTGAGACTTATGCTTTCTGGAAAAATGCTGTTAAGTAGGTAGACATCAATAACCTCAATGTACGGAAGGTGGGCATTATCTATCCCAAGTTGCGTAACTCGCTTACCGAAACAGCCCTAGGCAATGCCCACCTTCCGTTTAATTTTTTCTACTTACTTAGCTACTAGTAAAGCGTGCTGTTGAACACGAAGCGTCAAATATCTCTAAAGTAGCGATTGTGACAAAATTAGTTACCTATTTACATCCCCATACCTGCTTAACCTCTAAATCCCCTAATCTTATCTCTTTCGTAGGTCATTCCTATCGTCATTTCAGCCAAATTAGAGAGGAACTAGAAAAAAATTTGGCTGATTATCCCTCTCTTCCTGTGAGGAAGGTTGATTACAGTGAATTTGAGAGGGTTCATTCGCCGGATTATCTCAAAACATTAGAGCGAATGGCTTTGAATCAGCCTGTGGATGAAAAACCTCGATTACGAGGGGTCACCAATTGGACGAATCTTGAATTTAGGCTTTTAACAGAATATGTTCTTGAATTCGCTCATCGTGTATCTTGCCCAGTTCTATCGACTCACGGAGGCGGATATAAATTAGCCGTTACCGTATCAGCAGCCATCACTCATGTAGACGTTTTAGCGACTTATAAGTAGATGACCGTTCAGGCTGCTAAAATTTCCTTGTAAAACTTTAAAAGTTGTATCGCTAAAGCTTTATTGGTATACCGACTCATCGCTCGTTCATAACCTAGTTGAGCAAGATGATTAGTTAATTCGGGCTGTTCCATTAACTGTCTCAAGCAATCTTGTAATTTTGATGCGTCCCCTTCTGGAAATATTAAACCAGCCTCAGAAATTACATTGGGAATCTCTCCACAATCAGAACCAATGACTGGCACTTTAGAAGCCATTGCCTCAATCAGCACATGACCAAACTGTTCCTTCCAACCCATTGCCGTTAGGGTTTTAAAGTAAGGGTTTGTTTCTGAAGGCAACACCAATACATTCATCACGTTGATGTAACGGGATACCTCCTCATGAGGAACGCTCTCAACCCAAATCAGTCGGTCCTTGATACCCCACTCTACCACTTTTTCCATCAGCAATGGCTGCAAATAACCCCGTCCTACCAGCAGCCATTTCCAAGCATAGTCGTTTAAATCGGCTAATGCTTTGCCAAGGGTTAATAATCCTTTTTCTGTAACAAAACGCCCTACAAATCCAACTACAAACTCATGAGGCTTAACTCCTAATTTTTGCTTTAATTCCGGTTGTTCTTGTGGGCAAAATCTACTTTCATCTACACCTAACTGAGGCATAATATTGATTGGCCCCTGGTAGCCTCGTTGCCGCAAGACTGTTCGAGCATCTTGATTACCGACGATGACTCCATGTGTATTATGTAGGTTATAGGCTTCTAGTATAGATAAGGGAAATTTCAGGGTATAGGGTAGATTCCACCAGGTAAAAAAGCAATTTTTGGCTTTCAATCCTAAAAGTTTATTTAAGGTAATAAATTGAGCGTAGCCTAAAGCTTTTGCTCCTTGTTCAACTTGAATAATTTGAGGTCTAAAGTTTCGCAGTAATGAAACTATTTCAGTTCCAAAAGTCAACAATCCCTGGTTATTGTCACTGAAGTTGGAGATAGGTACTACTCGGAACGAACCATCCTGACGTAGCTTAGGTTCAATGATTCTGTTTTGCACACCACCAGGACGCCAGCGATGGGGTACAACGATTGTCACTTCTATGTCAGGTTCCAACTGGGCGAGCATCCTTAGCTTTTCACAGTTCAGGTCAACAATATAAGAGTGGCTGGCAACAAGAATTCTCATACTCAGAAGGTTTGCAGGTTGTAGACGCGCAGTAGCTCGTCGTAGGTTAAGTTAGGAAAGGGTTATAGGGTAGGCTGTTACCAGCTACGAAAACCCTCAACTATCCGATCATCCTAACTAAGGAGCAATCATGACTCGCGCCATTATGGAAACCGAGAAAGGCACTATTAACCTGGAATTGTTTGACCAGGATGCGCCTAACACGGTCAAAAATTTTGTAGACCTGGCGGAAAAAGGGTTTTACGATGGCCTCACGTTTCACCGTGTTATCCCTAACTTTATGATTCAAGGAGGCTGTCCTCAGGGAACGGGAACCGGTGGCCCTGGCTACAAAATCAAGTGTGAAATTAATCAAAATAAGCACTTAGCCGGAACTTTGTCAATGGCCCATGCAGGTCGTGATACGGGTGGGAGTCAATTCTTTATTTGCCACTCTCCTCAACCTCATCTCGATGGAGTACACACCACTTTCGGCCAAACCAAAGACATGGATGTAGTCAATGCCATCCGTAAAGG
>DATNPV010000223.1:0-8479 GCA_036703055.1 Waterburya sp. | reverse complement strand
ACAGCCAAAGATGGTGAAATCTTAGAAAACGAATTTCGCATGAAGAACGCGCAAGGAGAATGGCGCTGGCTTCACACTTGGGATGTGGTCTTTACCCGAACAAGTGACGGGACACCCCAAGAAGTCTTAGGGACAACGATAGACATTACTGAGCAAAAACAAGCTGAAGAAGTACGCCATGCTTTGGCAGCGGAAAAAGAACTTAGACGGCTTCAACTCCGTTTTTTTTCAATGGTGTCTCATGAATTTCGCACCCCCTTAAGTGTTATTTTAGGCAGCGCCCAATTACTTAAAGTTTCCGTTAATACCTGGTCAGAAGAGAAAAAAATCAGGAATCTTTCGCGCATTGAAACTGCCGCTAAAAATATGACTCACTTGCTCAATGATCTTTTAACGATCAATCGAGCAGAAATCGGCAAACTAGATTACAATCCTCAGTCGATTGATTTGGAAGAATTTTGTCTTCGTATTGTCGAAGAACTACAGCTCACTGCTGGCTCGAAATATTCGATTAATTTCATTTTTAATGGCACATGCCCAACGGCAAACCTTGACGAAAAAATTATGCGTCTTACGTTGAATAATTTACTATCAAATGCTATTAAATATTCTCCTCAAGGAGGGAAAGTTGATTTAGTTTTGATCTGTAATGAGCAAGAGGCAAGTTTCCAAATTAAAGACCAAGGAATTGGTATTCCACCCGAAGACCAAAACCATTTATTTGAGTTATTTCATCGGGGAAAAAATACTGCAAATATTCCAGGGACAGGCTTAGGTCTAAGTGTGGTAAAAAAATGTCTGGACTTACAGGGAGGAAAAATTTCTATAACTAGTGAGTTGGGCGTCGGCACCACTGTCACGCTTACAATTCCGTTGCCTGCTCTTGACTGATGGAGGATGGGGAGACGGGGAGACAGCTTTATTCTAATTAGAGTAATAGCCTATGCCCTATGCCCACCTCCATTGTATTAAGGTTACAGCTTTTTGAATTTAATTTTGCATCACTTATTCCTACTCCGGGAAATCCGGAATGACCCATTGAGGGGGCTGCGTCAACTTCTTGATACGTGCTGCTTCAGCAATTTCCAGCATCTGATCCAATGAAGTTTCGCCGATGAACTTTGAGGCTTCTTCCACAAATTCCTTTTTAGGGCATTTATCACCCAAAATGCAGCCGTTGACGCAATCTCGCTCACAGTTCACAGTTGATTCCACAGTAATCTCCTTTCTCTAATTCTCCCGACAACCAGTAAATGGATTTCTTAAGTAAGTTTGCAGAAAGTCCGAATAATATTTCTATTTTAATTTAACCAAATCTAATAGTTTTTTCAACTCCTCCCTTCTTTCTCTAGCCTGCTCGAATTCACACGTCTTTGCTTTGTGCGATCTGCGCTTCGCTATCGCGTTCAATCTTGACTATTTTGCCTGTATCCAGCTCCGAGCTACTCTTTCATAAGATTAGGATAGGTCGGAGAAACGGCAACGTGGCGTCTGGGCAGAACTCCCACAAAAATTCCCCCGTTGAGCAGTTGTCTAAATGGAGTTAGACGAAAGCCCCAGCGAGGGTTTCAAAACAAGCTTGATTGTGGAGAATCGCTATTTAACCGACACCGCATCGACATCCACAGTTGTTTCGGGAGTGTTGGCAGTCTCAGCGACAACCGGTTCACCTTTGCGTGATTTTGCTGCCTCAATGAGGAATTGAGAAACTTCGGAAACCAGCAAGGTCAAAATCACAACATCGTCAATTTGCCCAATGATGGGAATAAAGTCAGGGGAAATATCAATGGGGCTAAGAATATACAGTATTGAACCCAAAATCAGCCACCAACGGTACTTGGGATTACGAAGCGTGTTGCGATACCAGTTGTAAATTGATTGAGGAAAATTGTTCATATGTCTACTCTCTAGTTACTATTAATATTGCCAAATTGACGGAGAAACTTCCGGTGTGGATAACCCCCCTGTTTTTGTCGAGTATTGGCTCATCAAGGGAGGGAAAAATTTGAAACTTTAGGAGGATTCCTAGGTGATCGTTGTGCAAGTGAAATGTTCTCACCGACTCTCCGCCTGGGATGCGATCGCGCTACCTCCCTGATTCATAAGCATTTCTTGTGAATTAGGAGTACAACCTTTAGATAGATGTGCTGATAGAGTGCTATCCCGTATAAGACCCCCCATGCGCTGTTCCTGACTTAGAGCGCCCTGATCCCTATTTTCCGGAGAGGCTTAAGCAAGTTGAGAGAACTAACCAGAGAAAATCACGTCGGCCTCTTTGCAAGTGGCTCGAAATCCATAGAATTGGAATGGCTTGCGCTTTATATAGACAGGTTGTGCTGAGCAGTCAAGGGAGGTAAGAATACACTGTGGATATTAGGGAAATCATTCAAAAGGGCGGACCAGCAATGTGGCCATTGTTGGTCTTATCAATCCTCGCTTTGGGCACAATTTTAGAACGTCTCTGGTTCTGGGCAAGCATTTTGTGGAAGGAACGAGAAATCGTCAATCGCGTGCTAGATGCCGCCGCAAGTAACTGGCAAGTGGCGAAAGAGATGGCTCTGGAGGGACGTCGCCAACCCATTGGGCGATATCTCTATGCTCCCTTACGGTTAACTAACCCCGATCCAGACGTGTTTAGGCTGGCGTTAGAGTCTGCCGCTGATGATGAGTTGGCTTTAATGCGGCGAGGAGACAAGCTTCTCGAAGCCGTTATTGCTTTGTCACCACTTTTGGGGTTGTTGGGTACGGTTTTGGGTTTGATTCGCTCTTTGGGTTCAATTCGCTTTGCGGACTTGGGAACCGCTTCTGTTGCTGGCGTACCCATCGGCATTGGGGAAGCACTGATTAGTACAGCAACGGGACTGATTGTCGCAATTACCAGTCTGGCTTTTTATCGATTCTTTCAAGCCTTGTGGTACAACCAGGTCAGAGTTTTCCGCAAAGCTGGGAGTGAGTTGGAGTTGCTCTATCGGCAAGATTGGTTGCAAGGCGAAAGCGAAATCACCGACACGGGTAACTCTGTGAAGGCAATTCCCGCAGACGTTTCTGAAGTTTCTGAAAAATGAACTGACACGACAGTATCATTGAGCGAATGTGACGATAGTACGGCAGCACTGCTCTAACTTATGTCTACTAACAAAAAAATTCTTTCTACTGCCCCTTTGACAACCCGTCCTCTGAGGCTGCGGGTAGACACTCAACCGGAAGATGTTCGGATTGAGGTTGTTCCGCTGATTGATGTCATTTTCTGTATTCTGACATTTTTCCTCTTAGCAGCAGTAGGATTGTCTCGCCAGCAGGCTATTAGTGTAGATTTACCGAAGGCAAGTACTGGTACACCACAGGGACGGCAGATTTTAATGGTTGCTCTGAATGAGCTGGGTCAAATTTACATTGATAAACAGCCCATGACGACAAAGGAGCAGTTTCTGCAAAAGTTACAAGCCTATCGTCAAAAAAGCCCTGAGGGATTGATGGCTCTCTATGCTTCGACGAATGCTAGTTATAACCAGGTGGTACAGGTGTTAGATATGCTGCGGCAAGTCGGAGGCGAACGTGTAGCGCTAGCCACCTTACCTGGGGAATCAGAACAAGGGGCTAACGCGAACCCTGCTGTTCCACCCACTACGGGTGTTCCTAACTACACACCTTACCCAGGTGTGAATCCTTATGACCCTTATGGGCTAACGAATCCAGCTAACCCTGTCAACCCAGCTCAGCCGCAAGTTCCAACGAATCCGACTCAGCCACTACCAGGAGTACCAGGAGGAATTAACCCAGGTAGTCCACCGCCATTGCCTGGACAATCAGGAGTCAATCCTGGCAATTCAGCTGCACCGAACCCAGGTGCCAAGGTTTCTCCTAAAACGCCTACAGTTCCTAACAATTCAGCCGCACCCAATTCGGGGACTCGGGTTGCTCCCAAAACGCCTACAGTTCCTAGCAATTCAGCCGCACCGAATTCGGGCACTCAAGTTGCTCCCAAAGCGAAGACAGCTCCGCAAGACTAACTTGAAAATGGGGAATAGGGCATGGGGAATGGGGAAGAAAGATTTTTATTGTTTGGTGTGCGCGGCAACTCATGGTGTCTAATCTATAGATAGACATGGGGACTCCGGAGACGGGGAGAGGGATTTTCATTCCTTGGTTGTGAGCGATAATTGATGAGTGTCTAACAGGAAATCCAAAAAAGCTTAGGGATGATTCAAACAATCGCCCAACTGATGCAGCGGCTAATCTCCCCTGAGCCGCTGTTTTAATGGCTAGATCAAAATGACACCAAAATCTATTCAAGTCGTCATTCTAGACGAGATCGAAACCCGTATCTACCGAGTGCAGCAGGGATATCGGGTTGAAGTGACAAGTACACTGAGCGACTACTGGCATCCCGGCATCTTCCCCAATTTACAGGAGTTACTGGAGTGGTTGCAGCCACAACTAGAAGCGCTAAATGCTGGCTTTCCTCTAGGTGGTGACTGGATGATGCTAGAAGGCGACTTTGACGGCAACGGCATTTATCACGATTGGTTTATTTACGAAGCACAACAGTGGCAAGGCTACGATCCCTGGACTAACTGCTGCTATAGTGCGCCGTCTTTTGCCGCACTCAAGAGCAAGATTGACCAAATTGAAGCGGCGCGATCGCATCAACAGACGCTAGGGAAATAAAGGCAAAGGCAAAGACACAGTCATCCGACGACACGGCAACACTCCGGAATTCGATGCTGCCTACATGAAGTTGTAGATTAATAATGCAAAGAATTCTAAAAGGTAATGAGGATTTTAGAACAAACACCCACAACATTAACAGTTCAGCATCGACCGTTAGGCAACTGGAGCGCTGGAGGGTTTATCGCTGCTTTTGGACTGTTGGGGATTGGTTTCGCCCTCACAAGCAAAGACACTCCAGTATCACCATCAGCCATTATTGCTGTTCCTGCGGGTTTAGGTGTCATGTGTTCTCCTGTTGTTACCTGTACGTTTGATCGAAAAAAAGAACGCCTGCTCCTGAAGAACCGAAGTCTTTTAGGTACTAAAGTTATTGAACATTCGCTTCAAGAAATTACAGATATTCGAGCCGTTACTAGTGGCCCTTATGGAATTACGATGATGGTATCGGGGAAAGACATTCCGATAAATCTTGACCACATCAACTTTTTTGGTAAAAGCAAAAAAAATCAAGCGATTGCTTCTGAGATTCGGAATTTTATAAGTATAAACTTAGAATAGTTATGCAATTTATTGCTAGAAAGTGGAGAAATAGCTCCTCCAATAGTTGGGCGAGTTATTGCTTATTCGCAGGAATTATTGTTATTACTCTGCTCTCTATTATCGGCTCATTTGGATGGAAAGATTTATTAGAACTTTTATCTCATTTTAAACTTCAGTATTTTTTCTTAAACTTACTTCTCTTTGGCTTACTCTTCCTGACTCACCAAAGAACTCTTATCTTGATTAGTGTATTTTGTTTAGCTATCAACGTGGTAGAAATTGCGCCTTGGTATATTCCCCAATCAGGTTTAGGAGGCAATACTTCAACTCAATTAAGAGTTTTGAGTTCAAATGTCAATGTCCAAAATCAGAGCTATTCCAAGGTTTTATCACTGGTGAGGAAGGAAAAACCAGATATTGCAATTTTTATGGAAATTGATGAAAACTGGGTCAATCAGTTAAATTTTTTAAAGGACATCCTTCCCTATTCTGTTGTCAAGGCTAATCGCTATAATCTCGGTATTGCCGTCTATAGTAAGCGTAATCTAGAAGATAGTTCTTTGGCTTTTTTTGGTGCTACCAACAATCCTAGTATAGTAGGAACGTTAAATATCAATGGAGAAAATCTTTCTCTAATAGCCACTCATCCACCGCCACCTAAACCGGGTGCGTTATTTCACGTTCGTAACAGGCAGTTAGACGAAATCGGTCAGTATATCAAGTCTCTCTCGACGAAAGTAGTAATAGCGGGTGATTTCAATATAACGATGTGGTCGCCGTATTATAAACGATTGGTGAGTAAGACGGGATTGAAAAATTCTCGTCAAGGATTTGGTTTGCTGCCGACATGGCCTATCAAAACGAATTACCCACCTTATGCAAAAATCCCTTCTTTTTTAACTGGGTTACTATCTATTCCTATCGATCATTGTTTGATTAGTCCAGACATTAAAGTAGCAAAGATTCGCACTGGGCCCAATGTTGGTTCAGATCATCGACCTTTAATTGTAGATTTGGTTATTCCTGCTAACCGTGATAGCAAAAGGCAGGAGGTAAAAGATTAGGAACACGGCGACATTAATAGACCTGTTTTGAAAGTCTCCTTTCATCCTGGAGTGTGAGCAGTAGGATTATGGTCGTCTCTTGCTCTCATTCGATTTTCGCCCCCCACTCCCCCCTGCCCCTAATCCCCAAAGGGGACCCCAAGTTCCCCAAAGAGGGCCCCATGCCCCCCATTTTGGGGGGAGAATACATTCAAAGTCCCCCAGATTTGGGGGATTTAGGGGGCATTGCAGGTTTTATGCAAGAGATCTAATATCTTACCTCTGGTATAGAATTCTGAATAACGCCGTGCCCTTATACGTCATTTCGGATTAAGCTGGAACCTCAATTTTTTGGCTACCTGCTAGACCAAACGCTTTGTGAATGGCTTGCAAGGCAGTTACGCCATCCTCTTTAGCAACTACACAGCTAATCTTAATTTCAGAGGTGGTAATCATTTGAATGTTGATTTTGTGTTGTGCCAACGCTTCAAACATTCGTGCCGCTACACCCGGTTGTCCCACCATCCCAGCACCAACGATACTCACTTTAGCAATGTTGGGATCGAGAAGAATTTCACCACACCCTAGAATTGGTGCTGCCTCTTGAAACGCCTTCTGAGCATCTTCTGCATCCGCTTGCGAGACAGTAAAGGCGATATCGCGGGTGGGAATGCCATCGACCACACGGCAGCGCTGGGATTGGATGATCATATCAACGCTGATATTTTTCTCGGCGAGGAGTCCGAAGATTTGTGCTGCCATACCAGGACGATCAGGAACATGGCGAATGGCAAGACGAGCTTGGTTGCGATCGAGGGCAACGCCTCTCACTGGGGATTGGGGATTGAAGATGGCTGACTCAGGGACTCTTGCTTCAGTTGCCCTGGGTAGTTGAACTGGGGAACTATTGATTTGGAAGGTTTGACATAGCGCTGCGATCGCTTTGTCACAGTCTTGGGCATCAATCACGCAGCTCACTTTCACTTCTGAGGTGGAAATCATCTGAATGTTGACACCCTCAGTCGCTAGCGTTTTAAACATCTGCGCTGCAACACCGGGGCGTCCAATCATTCCCGCACCCGAGATCGAGACTTTCGCAATGCCCCGTGACACCATCACCTCCGCTTCTTCAGGATTAGCGGTGTGTTGGCTGCGCAGGGATGGTGCGATCGCCTCCGCTACGGCTTCTGCTCGATTGAGAATGCCTTTGACGACGGTAAAGGCAATATCATTCATATTGCCTTCGTGAATGGACTGAATAATCAAATCCACATCTAACTCGCGACGGGCGATTTCACCAAACAACCGGGCGGCAACACCGGGACGATCTGGCACTCGCAACAGTGCGACTTTTGCCTGATCGGTGTCAAACTCGACGGCATCAACGGGACGGGCAATCTCCAACCCTTCCAGGGAACGCGGCTGAGGGATTGGGGAAATCACCTTCGTACCGGGATCATCCGTCCAACTCGATAGCACGACTAACGTTACACCATAATTCCGAGCAATTTCCACCGCACGAGGATGCAATACCTTCGCTCCTAAACTGGCTAATTCCAGCATTTCATCGGAGGTAATCTCATCCATCAAGTGAGCATCCGGTACGAGGCGGGGATCGGCGGTTAAAATTCCTGGAACATCGGTATAAATCTCGCAGCGATCGGCTTTTAACGCGGCTGCTAGAGCTACCGCCGACGTATCTGAACCCCCGCGTCCGAGAGTGGTTATTTCTAATTCATTGATGCTGCTAATACCTTGGAATCCAGCAACAACAACCACTTTACCTTCATTAAGATGCCGCTCAATTCGTTCCGTATGGATTTTGAGAATACGAGCACGGCTGTGGTGTGCTTCTGTGACAATGCCTACCTGAGCACCGGTCAGGGAAATAGCGGGTTGTCCCAATTCCTGCAACGCCATAGACAACAGCGAGATCGAGACTTGCTCTCCTGTAGAAAGCAACATATCCATTTCCCGACGGCTGGGGTTCGAGGAAAGTTCGTTAGCTAGTTTAATCAAACCATCGGTAGTTTTGCCCATCGCGGAAACTACCACAACTAAAGAATTACCACTTTGAGCTGCTTTGATCACACGCTGAGCAACGGCTTGAATGCGCTCAACTGAACCAACAGAAGTACCACCGTATTTTTGAACAACTAGCGACATAGTATTTATCCCACCACGCTTCTTGCCAACGCCTTGAACTGCTAAGAGGCATCGCATCT
>DATNPV010000202.1:0-55980 GCA_036703055.1 Waterburya sp. | reverse complement strand
TCTAAGAAAAAGACATCAAGCGTTTCGAGTAAATCAGGTTCTTGGTCAAGAGGGCTGAGTAAATGCTTAGCTAGCTCAATTTTGGTGCTTTCGTCAGAGATACCGACAAAGGCGGCAATTCCTAACTTATCGAGACAATAGACTTGGTTAGGCCCTTGGAGTCGGCGACCCAGGGAGAGCGCGGCGCGAGCATCTTGGTAAGATTTGGCTAGCCCTTGAATCCCTGGATGGTGGCGACCAATTCCAATGCTGATGCTGGCATCGGCGTCACTTCGCAAGCGTACCAGCAATGATCGAGAAGCTCGCTTCAAAGCCACCAAATTTGCCCAGGATAGATTCGATTGACTGGCTTTATCTTCGCTATTAGCCCAAGCTACTAGGTCCGGAGTACTGCTTGCTTTGAGAACCGCCACTTCGCCGTCACCAATATATGCACATATTGTGTCATTTGGCAAATGAAAAAAACTAACAATATTATTAATAATAAATTGTGCCTGTTGCCAAATTCGCGACTCGGTATTGCCAGACCTCAGGATATAGTCAGAGGCATCAATTAAAATCACTGCACGCGCCTTCGTCAGATCCATTCCCAAAATCTGGCCTTGCCGCAGAATGTCTGCTTCGCTAGCAATAGCACCCTGTAGCAAGTCATGAATGAACTTATTCTTAAGTTCCTGCTGGTTTGGCAACTGAGTGAAAGCGGCTGTTTGATTGACGATCATCTCCACCAGCTTTCGCGTTAGACGTGGCGAAATCGCCTCGCCATCTTCGGATTCGGTGATAATGATTTCACCGATGCGCCCATCAAAGCGAATGGGAAGCCGGAAATTGGGGCGTATTGTTCTTAAATCACGAGTACGACTATTCAGCTCAAACGGGAAGTCTACCAAACCCAACTCACGCGTCGCGTTAGCATAGCCTGCGCTTTGCGCGACCACTACACCTTGGTCATCAAGAACCACAACCTGCGCACCCAAAAGTTCAGAAATCCGCTCAGTAACTACATTGGCAACCCGCTCAAACTGTCTAGTCACTAGAGTCAAGGAATTACCTCCTCACACCTTTATTTGTTGCGTGCCATGCTGTTCAGCTGATAAATGAGATGCGTCATTCTGCCATTCACTAAGCAACGCAGGCATCTTCCTTTTGTAATACGTCTAAAGCTTGAGTAATAACAGCTTCTGGAGGAATGGGTGTAGCGTGGTATACAACGCGATGGCGATCGCTATTTAAGGGAGCCCACCGCTCTGGATCGGATTGAGTAAAGATAACAACGCTTGGGACACGCAGCGCCGCCGCCAAATGAGAAACTCCTGTGTCATTGCAGACTAGCAAGCGGCTATCATTCACAAGAGCCGCTAAAGCACCAAGACAAGTCCGGCCTGCCAAATTCAGGCTTGGAGCCTTCATTAGCGTAGCCACCGTCCTGCACAGCTCAACTTCCTGCTTGGAGCCGGTGAGTACGATACTTAGCCCCAACTGAGCCAGAGCATCGGCTACAGCGGCGAATCCTTCAGGCTGCCAACGGCGAATAGGAGTACTCGCACCGGGATGGATGCAGACGTACTCACCTTTGCCAAGGTGACGGACTTCATCAATTGCCCCTAGGGCTTGCTTGTCCTGTTCATAAATAGGAAACTCCAACTCCTCGCCTTGAGAAGGTACACCCAAGAACTCCAAAAGCCGTAAGTAGCGCCGTACTTCTGATTCGTGGTCGAGAAAGGGCAGAAAGCGGCTTTCATCCGGGCAATACTGACCTGGTATGAAAAATCCTGCATTGATACGAGCCCCTAATAGTACAGTCAGTGGGTTTGTAATGGTTCCGCTGCCATGCATTTGGATGGCTAAGTCAAAACGCTCGTTCTGCACGAGTTGAAGAAATTCTGGGATTTGTTGCACTTGCAGGGACTGTTCTGGTAGTCCTGGATAGCCAGGAAAGTCTAAGATTTTGTCTAGGTAGCGGTCAAAGCGTTCAATTAACGGCTTTACAGATGAAAGCCCAATAAAGGCAATCTCTGCTTGAGGAAATGCAACGCGTAGCGCTCGGAATGCGGGCACAGTACACAGTAAATCGCCTAGTCCCCCAAGCGCCCTTACAACTGCGATACGCTCTAGGGGAGATTCTCCAATTTGATGGGTATACTTCACGAGTTTAGCTTAGGAAATAACTTGACAAAATTATTTTTAGGTACAAACTTTTCAAGATGACAAGCCTTGTTATTGTTAATTGAATTTTTTACATTTAAAATAACTAATAACTAACGTCCTAGGGCTTTAGGCAACCTCTATCCCAGGATTGAAATGGATATTAATTAAGTCTGTATTGTATTAACATTTTTTGGGTAATCATTATGATATAGTAAGCCCAAATGAATTGTGAACTCTATTTGTCGCTTTGGGGAATGGGTAACGGGTCATCGGTAATGGGGAAGACGCTCCAATTAACCATTACTTATTACCTATTACCGTTTTTATAGTTTTCACGAATCATTTAGACTGAGTATAGTATTTCTTATACTTTGCTAATAAAAAGTTATAAAAGAGGGGCCTTTTAGCGTCCGCCGTCACGTTAATCAGCCTATATTCGTAGCTAGGATGCTTGCCAGCACTGCGTTTTCCTATTTTGAATTTTGCAAATTGCTTAACACAATTACTACAAAGAAAACTGAATTATCTGATTACAGCAGCTACTGATTCTACAACTTGCTCTACTGTCAAGTTTTCTAGGCAAGTATACCCAACCGGACACACACCATAGTCACATGGACGACAGGGTACGTTATGAACGAGTACTCGGTGTCGGTCATTCCTTAGCGGCCCCCAAACAGTTGGGTCTGTACCACCGAACAGAGTAACTGTGGGTATGCCTAAGGCATAAGCAATATGTGCTGGCCCTGAGTCATTTGTCACTAAAACAGAGAGTTGTGAGATGACTCCACCCAGTACGGCTAAAGACGTCTTTCCTGCCAGGTTCAGGCAGGAAGGACCAATTTTGGGGGCTATGGATTCTGTTAAAGGTAGTTCTTCTAGCCCACCGAGTATTACTACTGTTCCACCATACTGCTGCCGTAGTACAGTTCCAGCGATCGCAAATCGCTCTGATGCCCACCGCTTGGTTGCCTCTCGTGCCGCCGGATGTAGCCCAATCAGCGGAGGCTGCACACTGGCGAGTAGTGCTTGTGCAGCGGCTATATCCTCTGCCCAAAGTGGAAATTCAGTTTCCTCTCCTTGTGGCGACGCCCCTAAAAAAGTTGTCAATGCCAGTACACGCTGGACTTCATGCATGTTGATCGGCATCGGTAGTGCTGCATCCAAGCAACCTGGTGAGTCCCCTTCCCGCACGAAGCCCACTGTTACTCGCGCCCCTAGCATCAGCGTAAATGGGTTGGAGTAGACACCAGAACCATGCATTTGGATGGCGAGGTCGAACCGTTCGACTTGCATTTGTTGCAAAAATTGAACGGTTCGCCTGGCGTCGAAGAATTGCTCTGCCATTCCTGGAAATCCTGGGAAAGGAACAAAGCGATCTAAATGAGGCGATCGCGCCACCAATTCTTCGACAAACGGCATACCCATCAACGTTATTTCTGCCGATGGCATGGCTTTTCTGAGCGCTCGGAATGCAGGTGTCGCGCAGACAAAATCACCAATCCGTGAAGCACGCAACAGCAAAAGCTTATTCGGTACTTTTGGTAGGCGAGACAGTAGATGGGGTGTAAAAGGATTGATCAAGAGAGACAAGAACGGCAATGCAGAGAATGTACCATGTATGAACGCAGCTGGGTATCACTCGATCGGCAAACGCCATATAGTAGTAGTATTCAGTTTTGGCAGTTAGGTTCTTGAGAATTCCAAGGCACTAAATCCGGAGGAAACACGAAAATCTCCTCACCATAAAGCAAAGCCCGATGGTAGATTCCGATAGCATCTCCCAAATAGGAAAACGTAATGGGAACCCATGCACCTTGATAAGCACAGATGACAACTTTGGCGGTTGTGTTCTCTTCGAGTGGGAGTAAATTAGACCAGGGTGAAACCATGAGCTATGAAAAGTTTTCAGTGTGTCTATGTACTTTCTTTATCTCCGTAATACATAAGTAATACTACCTATCTAAAGATATAGGCCAAAAGGAATATTTTTTTAGAGAGATAATTCTGACAGAAAGAGGCAGAGGGCAGAAGGTAGAAGCTAGACGGTAGAAGACAGGTCCAATCTCCCGGATAAGCTTACATGAGAGCAGCAGTGGTGGGCAAAGTAAACCAAAAGCTTGTCCCTTCTCCTTGATGACTGTTGACGCCAATTTCGCCGCCATGCGCTGTAATAATTTGACGACACAGATACAACCCCAAACCCAGACCTGTATAGGGACGATGTCCCTGAGGCAAGCTTTTGGCATCCTTGCCTCGGAAATAAAGTTGGAACAGGCGATCGCACAACTTTTGACTCATACCAACACCGTTATCGGTAACCGTACACCGAATCATTTTTGCCTCCTTGTCCCCCTTGTCTTTCCTATCGACTACATGTGACGGCAACTGGGTATCAACCTGTGCTTCCAACGTGATTCTGATTCCAGGTGGATTATGGAAAAAAGCATTGGTCAGCAAATTTTCAAACACCCGCCTAAGTTGCGCCAGATCGGCACTAATCAGTGGCAAATCCCTAGGAACTTGATTAATCAATATTGCTTGATTTTTTGCTGTTATTGGTTCAAAATCTTCAACTAAAATTCGCACCAACTCACCCAGTTGTATCGGTTCCCTCTGAAGTACAATTCCCACAATTTCGCTGGAATGGACTTCTAAAAGGGAGTTAATCAGACGCAGTTGGCGATCGCTACTTTGAATCATTCGTTCCAGAATGGAGCGAGGAACGGGGATTGGCGATTGAGGATTAGGAAGTGTACAAGTAATTCCGCTGCCTTGTCCCCCTTGCCCCCATTCCCCATTCCCCATTCCCCTATTGAGTAAATTATTGAGTACCATTAGCCAACCCAGTACTGGTGTCCGCAAGTCGTGGGAAACGGCATGTAAGAATACATCTTTAATCCGGTGAAGTTCTTGCAGTTCGGTATATTTTTGCTTCAGTTCTTGGGTGCGCTCATCTACTTGGCGTTCTAAGTTGCAATTAAGAGCTTGTACTTGTTCGTAGAGTTGAGCTTGTTGAACGGCGATCGCAATTTGTGTAGAGAGCGATCGCAGCAATTCAATTTCAAATGGCTGCCAGTGACGGGTGCGATCGCATTGATGGGCAACCATGACTCCAAGCTGCTTGTCACCGATTGTAATAGGTACAGCCAAACAAGCTTTAACTTGATATTTAGCCAAGTAATAGGCTCGTAGTTGCGAGATTTCTGCCGTCCTGGTATCGTCAATAATCTGAACCTTACCAGACTCTAAAACAGTTTTTATTTCTCTAACATAAGATGGATTTTCTGGCAATATTTCCAAAATTGACCCCCAGTTGGAGGTAACCGATTCCGCAGAAGCTTTACTCTGCAACTGCCCATCAAAGTAAGTGATGAAAACGCGATCGCACTCCAAAAATTGCCGCACTTCTGCCACAGTCGTCTGAAGAATTTGAGACAGATCGAGCGAGCGCCGAATGCGTAAAGCAATCTGTCCCAATAAACGATCGCGCTCCTCCGTGAGTAAGCGCTCTTCTTCGGCAGACTTGCGCTCGGTAATATTACGTACAATAACTAAAACTTCGTCGTCCTCACAGACAACAATTCTTGCTTCCCAGTAATGTGGCTTGCCATTGATTGGTAGTTCGTATTCCAGAGTTTGTAGTGTACCCGTTGAGAGCGCTTTAGCGATAAGCTGCACACAAGACTGAGCCACTTCTGCTGGTAAAATGTCCTCGACTTTTTTACCAATCAATTCATTAGGAGGTACAAACAGATCACTTACCTTTTCCGCATGGCAGTCTAGATAGATACCCTCTCGATTGATGCGAAAAATTAAATCGGGAAGCGCATTGAGCAAAGCAGAATTTCTGGCTTCACTTTGACGTAATGCATCTTCCGCCAGTTTACGAGCAGTAATATCGCGAATACCTGCCACACGAAATTGCTGTCCCTGGTAACTAATGCTTTTAGCAGAAACTTCTCCAATAAAAGTCGTACCATCTTTCTTCAAACCCACGGCTTCAAAAGGCAAATCCAAGGGAATTTGTGCTCTTGCCCGAATTAAATCTTGTGAGCAGGGAGCAGCAAGCATCAGAACAGATTGACCGATTAGTTCTGCTCTGGAGTAGCCATATAAAACTTCGGTAGCTGAGTTGACATCGAGGATAGTACCGCGATCGTGAATAATGACGGCTTCAAAGGTAGCATCAAAGAAACTTTGTAGACGCCCTTCACTCGCTCTTAAATACTCTTCGGCTTGCTTGCGTTCGGTGATGTCCATGAGTACGCCATCCCAGAGCAAATCTCCATTACTTTGTTGCTCTAAGCGGGAGACACCTTGAATCCACTTTAATTGATTTGATGGTGTCACAATTCGACCTTGCCATTGCCAAGGCTCACCTGTTGCGGCAGATGCTGCAACGGATTGCTCATAAGCATCACGGTCATCGGGATAAATTAAATTAGAAAGTACATGGAAATCAGCCTGAATTTCCTCGGGTTCCAGTTCATAGAGTTCCCGACATCCAGAACTCGCATAGAGAACTGAACGGGAACCATCCCGACGTTGCAGGAACTGGAAAATCACGCCTGGTATCTTAGCAGCAATTTGTTCCAGTCGTAACTGACTTTGTTGTAGTGCATCGGCGGTTTGTCGGTGAGCAATGCGAGAGCCAATCATTGCCGCCATTGTCATCAAGACAGCAGACTCATCCTTTGACCATTGATGTTCGCAGTGGCAGTCATCAAAGCCGATAAAGCCCCAAAGTTGCTCGTCAACCGGAATGGGAACGACCAAAATTGACAAAATTCCTTGAGGTTCCAACAATTGCCGTTCAGGTGGAGATAAATCTCGAACTAACCCCTGACACGATTGTCCCCTATAGAGAGCTTCATACCACCGGCTCATATTGACAGCCGCAAAAGCAAGGTTTTGCAACTCAGTATTGCCAATTTCAGCGGTTACCGTTTCCCTCGCCCATTCAAACCGTTGGCTCATCGCCGGTTCACCTGTGTCTAGATGGGAATGAATCTCAAAAATATAGACTCGATCCACATTAGTGACTCGCCCTAACGTGGCTAAGGCTTGGTTGATTGAGGTGGCAAAGTCGCCCGTAGTCAGCAATTGGTTCGTTGCTTGTGCTACCCCTTGCAGCAGATTGGGGAAGGAATGAACGGCAACACCAGCCGTCTGCCAGCTACTTGAAGGTTCGCTGTTATCAGCTCTAGGTTGAGACATTTCATGGGGAGAGAATACCAGATAACATCAGTCTGTCAACTAGAGGGCTTTTCAGCAATAATGTTGACGAAAACTGGTTGTGTGCTTCATCGTATTTAAGTTTAAGTAGGTGCGCTTATATAAACCCAACCTAGTTGTAGGGTGGGCATTGCCTACAGACGAATTGTAGTCAGGGTTGGAAGGGTTATCCTCTGCAATGCCCACCTTACGATTATTTAGTATCCCTCTACTTACATTTGTTAATTCAGTATCTATGAATACAAAATAACTTAATATTAAACCACTCTTTAGCTAGAGAGGCCGACCAACTGATAGAGCTAGCTTTACAATCAAGGTTTAATTAATATGTCTTTAGATTGCTAAGCGACGTAACTTTTTCAAGCTTCAACGTTTTGAGCTAAAAGATTGACAAATAAATCCATTTTAAACCTCTTACTAAGGATAGATTATGAACCTACATCATCAGAAAAATTGGCTTAAAAACCTAGTCACCCTGATAGGCATTGCTAGTGCTGGCGTTTGCCTAAGTTTTCCAGCCTTAGCATCCCTCAATCCCCAATCTAGTCGCTTCGATGGCTCTCTAAATAATCGTACTCTTGAGAGTAACAGGCAATTATTAGCTCAGGGTACATCAGGCACTGGTCAGACGGGTACTAATCAAACTGGTACTAGTGGAGCTAGCACTTGTCAAATTAGCACAGGGGGAACTAGCTCAAACAATCAACGAACGACTCGTCAGCAGAACGCATTTACTCAATACATGAACGCTGGGTACGCTGCAACCCAACAAAGAAACTACCCAAATGCTTTGGCTTGCTTTCAAAGGGCGCTTCAGCTACGTCCTAGCAATAGTTATGCCACACAAGCAATTCAAAATGTGCAAGGTTATATGCAGCGCAATATGCAGGGAGGTGCTACCACTGGAGCGGCTAATCAGGGAGCTACTACCACTGCACCCAATCAGGGTGGCACTGCACCAATGAATCAGGGGGGTACTGCACCAATGAATCAGGGGGGTACTGCACCTAATCAGGGAGGCACTGCACCAATGAATCAGGGGGGTACTGCACCTAATCAGGGGGGTAATACTACTGCACCAACGAATCAAGGCAATCCTTAGTTAAACGTTTCCTGTTTCATCAACAAGTATTGATGAGCTAGAGATAGGGTGGGCCATGCCCACCCTGTTACTATTTATAGGTAATGGCTAGATATTTATATTCAGCATCAGTCCTATGACAGCTAGATTGGCTCAGTCACGCTCATCCTGTCTTGTATAGCTGTCGCCATAAAGTTTAGGACTTTCTTTAACCGCTGAAACGACCACATACTAGTAAAAAGGCCTCTGCCTTTTGTTATATTTCAACGAAAAAAGTGCCCTCTTGTTTCTACCGACCAAGAGAGCATCAATGCGTATACCTGATGAAAAACTCTGTCTACACTAGCAAGTGTATTGGGTATATATGACAACATAGTGACGATAGGATAGCAATTTTGCGATCGCGGATTGAGGCCATCACATCTTATGACCAAGAATATCCTTGTGCCAAGATGTGGCAATCGTTTGATGACTAAGTGTGCTAGCTTTCGTTTTCGGTGCAATCAGGGTAAACCCTTCTGCTGTACCGAGGGTGATGCTATCAGGTAAGGGCAAAGCGGCTAAGGTGGTGCGATCTAATAACAGGTAAGGTTTCGTCGTCCATAACTGTGGCAGCGCTGCTGTGTTAGTGGGAATCACTTGGCGATCGCTATAAAAATCCAAACTTGGACGGCTATAGGCAAACGATGTATAAATTGTTGCCCCAGGAATAGTCTTTTCTCGAATCAACGTTGCCACGGGCTTGACGGGAAAGGCTTCGTTCAACTCCCAAAGCCAAGATGTGGACGCCATTAATAACCCCAATATTAAGTACATCCCTACTAACAAAATTAGGATAAACCTAGGGTGATTCTGTTGAGCCTGCCAAGCCGCTAGCCCCATGGTTAGCGCCACAACCCCACCCATGATGATTAATACAGGCTGCGGGTCTGCCAAAATGAAGTAAACACACCCCCCCACTCCCGCAACTGACAGAAAACCCAAAATCCCTACGAGAAATCGCGAATAACGCTGGCGATTTTGCCATAATGGCGTCAGTTGAGCGGCAACAGCCAGGGCGAAGAAGGGGTAAACAGGCATGATGTACCAGGGAAGTTTGGTTTTCATCACAGAAATGGTTACCAAATAGACTCCTGTGCCAATGAGTAGCAAACTGCCCCAACGGGTATGACGTTTTTGACAAGCTAGATACAAACCTCCAGGCCAAAATATCAGCCAAGGCCAAGTATATTTCAACAACTCCAAAAGATAATACCAGGGAGCACCACCATGATTTTCCACCGATTCAGAGAGGCGTTCCAACCCTTGGGACTGGAAATGAACCTGTACAAAGCTAGTGCCGTAATGTTGCCATTGAGCTGCATACCAAGCTAGTACAGGCGCTGTACCTAAAAGGATACCGAACCAAAGATGAGGACTTCCCAGCAATGCTGCTTGTCCATCCGCGAAGAGAAAGCCAAGTGCGATCGCACCTAGGGGCACAATCAGCAAGCCTTTGGTAAAACCGACAAGTCCTAAACCAAGCCCCACTCCAATTGCCCAACGCCTATCCTGACGCGATTTCAGCAGGGACAACAGCAGCAACAGGAAGAACGAAACGGCTGTACCATCTAGCATTGCCAAGCGCCCATGACGGACAACAGGTAGCAGTGTTAAGTAAACGCCAGCGGCAAAAATCGCTGGTAACCGATGGCGAAAAACTTCTCGCCCTACTCCGTAAAGCAGAGGAACGCCGCAAGCTGACAGGAAAGCACCGGGAAGGCGTGTGGTGAATTCATGAACTCCTCCGATTTTGTAGCTTAAGACAATTAACCAATCCATCAACGGCGGTTTGAGCAGATAAGGCTGTCCTTGAAGCGTGGGATACAACCAGTTTCCCGTGCGATAAATCTCTCTGGCAACTAAAGCACGAGTACCCTCATCCCAATCTCGCAAGGGGACGTTTCCTAGGGAAATTCCCCATAGGATGAATGCGGCGACAAAAAAGCCTAAGAGCCACTGTGTCTCTGTCAGGGATCGATTTGAGGTTGCAGATAGTTTGCGCATCAAAGTAAAAACGCTTGTTGAGTCAAGGAGGCTCCGTTAAGTTGGAAAGATTTAGCGGAGGGAGTTTTAATCCTTCCAACCGACAGCTTGAGAAATCGAACTCAATCCTCGTTCCTCCAACTTATGGACTAACCCCTCCAAAATTCTTCGCACCATCCAAGGGCCTTCATAAACCCAGCCGGTGTATACCTGAATTAGACTGGCGCCTGCCGTAATTTTCTCCCAGGCATCCTCTGCCGTGAAGATGCCCCCAACTCCAATAATCGGCAATTGTCCTTGAGTTTGCTCGTAGATCAAACGAATCACCTCCGTAGAACGTTGGCGTACGGGTGCCCCACTAATGCCACCCGCTTCTTCACTTACGGGTTTGCCTGTTTCTCGAATCATCTGAGTTTTGAGCATGTCGCGGCGGATCGTAGTATTCGTAGCAACAATTCCCGCGAGTTGATACGTTTGGGCGAGTTTGATCACATCCGCGATCGCATCCTCTGCCAAATCCGGTGCAATCTTGACTAAAATTGGTTTTTGTGCATTGTTTTCCTGTTGCAGCGTCTCCAAAATTAAACTGAGTTGAGCCGCATCTTGGAGCGATCGCAATCCTGGCGTATTGGGAGAACTGACATTCACTACAAAATAATCCCCCAAATCCTTCAACTGGCGGAAACTTCCTAAGTAGTCAGCCGCGGCTTCTTCTAGGGGTGTTACCTTAGATTTACCAAGATTAATCCCCAGCGGAATGGATAAAGTTGCAGCGGTTGCGGAGGTTGAATGTTGTACTCCTTCGGAGAACCCGAAGGGTAGGTTAGAGGGTTGGTTTAAACGTTCAACCTGCAACTTGCCAACCTGCAACCCTTGCTCAACCTGTAATCCTTCTGCTACTTTCCCTCGTTCTAACCGTTGTGCTAACGCTGCCGCGCCTTGGTTATTAAAGCCCATGCGATTCAATGCAGCGTAATCGGCAGGTAAGCGAAACAGACGCGGACGGGGATTTCCTGGCTGTGCACGCAGCGTTACCGTACCCAGTTCGGCAAAGCCAAAGCCGAGGTGACTCCAGATTTGAGCAGCCACGCCATCCTTATCAAACCCAGCAGCCAAACCAAGGGGATTGGGAAAATTCAGCCCCCATAAGGGTTGCTCAAGCGCCGCGTGCTTTAGACAATAAGTGTGCTGCAATCGAGCTTGAACCCATTGGCTAAGTGGGCGATCGCGATTACGATCTAACCAACCTAAAAACCCTAATGTCTGTTGATGCAACCACTCTGGGTCTGCCTTCAAAGCGGAGAACAAAATTGGACGAATACTAGACCGATAGATATCCATAGGAGCGAGAATAAAAGTTTCAGTTTTAAATGGGGACTGAACAACGTTGAAAGTTAGCCAGTTGAACGTTGGCAAGTTGAACGTTGACAAGTTGAAAGTTCAGACTAACCTTCTAACCTTTAACCTTCCAACCTCCAACCTCCCAATCCTCAACCTTCAACCTTCCAAACCTTCAACCCAAACACTAATCACGGCTTTTTGGATGATACAAGGATTGCTATCAACACTCATCCTGCACTCTTGAAGGGTTTTGACAATCATGAGCCAGCACCATCTACAGCCCTACAACGACGATAGCCTCGTTGCCTTGGGTCGAGCCCTTCAGATCTTACGAGAAGAGGAGAATGCTGATGTTTTGATTGAGACGGCTCTCGATTACCTCTCTCAGGAATTTAGCTATCGCTTAATCTGGATCGGCCTTTATGACCGCCTAGAACACCGCCTATTTGGTAAAGGGGGAATCACCCCAACCGGTGACACCACATTCCTCAAACAGTGGTTTAACCTCAATCCCGGTGACGTGCTAGAGCAGGTGGTCATCCAGCAGCGACCGGTTGGCATCCCTGATCTACGCAACGAGGTTCGTGCAGGAGAATGGCGTCGAGCAGGTCAAGAATTTGGGATTCAGGGCACGCTCCTGTTTCCTTTGCGTTGCAAGGATCGATGTTTTGGAGTGGCTTTGCTGGGTTCACACTTGTGGGGAGTTTCCCCACGTCCAGCGGAAAAAGCCCAGTTGTCATTGCTGCTGGGCGGATTAGCTGCCGCCCTCTACCAAATCGAAGTGGAATGGCAACGTTCTTCGGTCAAACGTGCCGACCAACCCTTGTTTCAGGTACTCGATGAACTCGTAAAACTTCCTAATGTGGAACAGCGTTTGGAAGCGGCGGTGAGGATGACGCAACAATTTATCACTCCCACACGCACCAATCTTTACTGGTATTCCCCAGAAGGGCGCTATTTTTGGCATCGCCTGGGTAACCGACATGCCATTTTGAGGGCGGGAAGTACCAGAAGCAATGCGCCTGGGCTGACGGTAGCGGAAGTGAGCGACTTCTATCAGGCGCTGGCGGCAGGTCAGTTGGTTACTATTGGTGCCGGTCGCAGCCTGCTTAAATCGGGAAGTACAGAGCGTTTACTCGGACGACTGCGAGCTCGCTCTCTCCTGGCTGCACCGATTCAAGTTCAGGGAGAGCTCTTGGGATTCCTAGCGGTTGAAGATAGTGAGCCTCGGATTTGGGAAGAAGCAGAAAGCAATTATGTTCGGGCTAATGCTCAGTTGGTGGGATTGGTTGTAGGAACTGAGGAACTGGAAACAACGCTGGAAGAAACGCAGAAAAATGCCTACTTTGGGGCGGAGGTAGCCCAAGTTATTGCCCGGAGTAACGAAATCAATACAGCACTCAAAGACTGCGCCAAACTGCTGTGTACACGTCTTGAGGCTGAGCGCTTCATCGTCCTGCAAGAAGAGGACGAGGGTGAGTTCTCCTTAGTCTTCGGGACACAGCCTTTAAATCGGCGTCCCTTGAGTAGTTCCCTCCCTGCTCTTTCTTCTCAAGATCGGCAATGGTTGTTCAACAACACTGAAGCGGTAACGATCGAAGACCTAGATGCTGATTTTCGTTTGTTCCGCTGGCGGGAATCTCTTCAGCTTCTAGGCGTGCGATCGCTCCTGATATGTCAGACTTCCCCTGGCAACTATGGGCAGTTAGCGGGAAGCAAAAGTTCTCCCCTACTGATGATCGCTCACTCGACCCCTCGCACTTGGAACCGCACTAATAGGGAGTTAGTCAGTCTTGTAGCACAGCAAATTCATCTTCTCCTCCTACTCCGACGTCACAGCGAGAGTGCTCAACAGGCATCACTGACTCACCAAACGCTCCAAGCTGGATTAACGATTCTCCTCCAAACTCCCATAGACCCCGTCCAACTGGAATTCAGTTGGTTAAGCTATTTATCCAAATTACTAGAATGTCCCCTAGCAGCACTGATTAGCTGGACTCCGGAAAGTGAATGGGCAACCGTAGCGGCAGCAGTCGTCACAGACCCACGCTTTGCCCTCTCCCCAGACTCGTCTATCCTGATTGCTAGTGATGTTTTGCTGCAAGACGCCCTGGCAAGCCGGAATTTCATTCATCGTTCGGTTGCCGACCTCACCCCTTCTACTCGCACCTGGCTGAATAGTCCCGGCATTGGTCAGTTACTGGTGATTGCCCTGTATACGGATGGAACGCCAACTACAGGAATTATCATCCTCGCTGACCACGAAAAACGGCAGTGGCCCAGCCTTTTGCTGCCGACGTTAGAAACGCTGACCCAGCAGTTTACCTGGTTACGTCACCACCAATACGCCCTAACTCAGCACAATCAAGGGCTGGAAGACTTGCAAATGCTGAATTGGTACAAACATCGGTGTTTAGAGTTGCTGCATCAGTTTGTGGGCGAGAGTGTCAGAGCCTTGTTGGAACTGGAAGCTAAAATGCTACCCCCGCCGAACTCGAATGGGTTGGACTATGCTAATTCGATCCAAGTGGGTGAAAACCAGGCTCAACTTGACCTAGCTAAGGAGCAACCGCTGCGGCAGATGCACCGACAGCAACGTCTGTATCAATTAGAGCAGATGCTGGCTGTGCTGACATCGGTTCTCCAGGAAGAACAGTGGCAACTGACGGTAAAGCCGAGTTCGCTGCCCCTAGCCAACGTGTTGAAGCGATCGCTGCGCTATGTTGAGCCTCTCTACAAGCAGCACCGACTCCGGTTACAAGTTCACAATTCTGCCAATCAGAGTGTGTATGGCGATCGGCTCAAACTAGAATGTATTCTGTTTGAACTGCTGGTCACCTTCTGCTTTTACAGCCAACCTGGAAGCCTAATTAGCCTCTGGTGTTCTCCTGTGACTCCGGAGTCCAGGGCAACCTCGAACTCTAGGCCATCCCATTCTTTCCTGGAATTGTGGCTGGCTGAAAGTAGTGCCCTAGACGAGTGTATACTCACCCTGAACTCTTCTCCACCCTTGCCACCTCATAGCTTAAACTTGAAAATTTGTCAACAAGTTGTGCAAACGTGGGGAGGCGACCTTCAGTTTTACCGACTCGATAACCGGGATGTTTCCCACAAGCCTCGCTACTGTAGCCGCTTACTGCTGCCTGTGGGGAAGTGAGTTGAGGGTTGAAGGTCGAGGTTGAATTTGCCAACCTTCAACTCGCCAACTTTCAACCTTCAACTTCTAAACTTTCAACCCATTAAACCGCTTGGGGTTGAGCTTGGGGTTGGAACTGGAACAGGGAGTACACGACATTACGGCGGATGTCGATCATCATCTCTAAGAACGTTTCATATCCCTCTTGCTTGTACTCAATTAAGGGGTCTTTTTGCCCATAACCCCGCAATCCTACAGACTCACGTAGGGCATCCATTGCCTGTAAGTGTTCCCGCCAGAGAGTATCAATTTGCTGCAAGATAAAGAACCGTTCGGCTTGCCGCATCAGATCGGGCTGGATTTGATCCACTTGAGCTTCCTTGATGTCGTAAGCTTTGCGGACTTCTTCATGCAAGAAGGTTTTGATGTCCCCAACAGTCATGTCCTGTAAGTGATCAGGCTCTAAATCCTGCAAGAGGTAGACGAATTCTTTTACCTTCGCCACCAACTGATCGAGTTGCCACTCTTCCTGCGGTAGTTCTGGATTGACGTAGGCATCCACGATGTCATCCATTGTCCGTTCGGCATAGTTAATGACCTGTTCTTTGAGGTCTTGCCCTTCGAGAACTCGGCGGCGTTCGGCGTAAATCGCTCGTCGTTGGTTATTCATCACCTCGTCGTACTCAAACACCTGTTTCCGGGTGTCGTAGTAGAAGGTTTCCACTTTTTTCTGAGCCCCTTCCAATGACCGGGTGAGCATCTTGGATTCGATGGGCATATCTTCCTCGACGCGGAAGGCATTCATTAATCCTGCCACGCGATCGCCACCAAAAATCCGCAACAAATTATCTTCCAAGCTCAAGAAAAACTTAGTTGAACCGGGGTCGCCTTGCCGTCCGGCGCGTCCTCGCAACTGGTTGTCAATACGGCGAGATTCGTGGCGTTCTGTACCAATAACGTGTAGTCCGCCCAGTTTCACGACCTCTTCGTGTTCCTTTTTGGTAAACGCTTCGTATTCCTCACGAATCGCTTTATAGACTTCCCGTAGTTTTTGAATGACTGGGTCATCTGTGGGAGCTTTTTCTGCCGCAATCGCTATTTTTTCTTCCGCTTCTAGCTCTGGCATACTCCGCTCTCCGTACCTCTGGACAGCAAAAGTTGCCGCCTCTTTGAGCTGTTTTTCTGTAGCGTTGGAGAGTTCTGTCGGAAAAATCTGGGGACTAGCTTTCCAGGTTTTTACCTTTTTCCCCGGAGCAAACCCTTTCGCGGCTGCTCGCCCACCAGCTCCCGGTATTGACAACGGTGCAAGCGCTTCCTCATCTTCCGGCATCACAATTTTGGGCATGAAGTATTCCCGTAACTTCAAGCGCGCCATGTAGTCGGCGTTACCCCCCAAAATGATGTCTGTCCCTCGCCCTGCCATGTTCGTGGCAATGGTTACAGCACCTTTACGACCGGCCTGAGCGATAATTTCTGACTCCCGCTCTACATTCTCAGGACGAGCATTCAGCAAGTTATGAGGGATTCCCCGCTCTGTCAATAGACCTGAGAGCACTTCAGATTTTTCGACACTGGTCGTTCCCACGAGTACCGGGCGTCCGATTTCGTGCATCTGACCACATTCTTCGGCAATCGCTCGCCACTTGGCAGGCTCGATTTTATAAACCACATCGGACAAGTCCTCTCGTCCAGATGGTCGGTTGGTGGGAATAATTGTGACTTGCAGGTTGTAGATTTTTTCAAATTCGGCTTCTTCCGTCTTCGCTGTCCCCGTCATTCCTGCTAGTTTGGGATACAGCAAGAAGAAGTTTTGATAAGTAATGGTGGCGAGAGTTTGGGTTTCATTTTGAATCTCCACACTCTCTTTCGCCTCAATGGCTTGGTGTAGACCATCACTCCAGCGGCGTCCTGCCAACACTCGTCCGGTGAATTCATCTACAATCACCACTTCCCCGTTACGGACGATATAGTTCACATCTCGGAGAAACAGTTCTTTGGCCTTAATCCCATTGAAGATGTAGTGAGCCCAAGGGTCATTGGGGTCATACAAATCTTTGACTTCTAAAAGCTTCTCCGCTTCGGCGAACCCTTCATCTGTTAACAGAACGTTACGCGCCTTCTCATCCACTTCGTAGTGTTCTTCTTTCTGAAGATATTGCGCAACCTGTGCGGCCTTCATGTATTTTTCCGTCGGTCGCTCAACCTGACCTGAAATAATCAAAGGCGTCCGTGCCTCATCAATCAGTACCGAGTCCACCTCGTCGATGACGCAATAATTGAACGGGCGTTGCACGACATCTGCCATTGCCGTTGCCATGTTGTCACGTAAATAGTCGAAGCCCAGCTCACTGTTTGTGGCATAGGTAACATCGCAGGCATAGTTACGCTGACGCTCCGCTGGCCCCATACCGGATTGAATCAGCCCAACACTCAAGCCTAAGAAACGGTGGATTTGCCCCATCCACTCCGCGTCCCGGCGGGCTAGGTAGTCGTTGACGGTAACAACGTGAACACCTTTGCCCGTGAGCGCATTCAGGTAAGCGGGTAGTGTGGAAACCAGGGTTTTTCCTTCACCCGTTTTCATCTCAGCGATTTGCCCTTTGTGGAGAACGATACCGCCTAGGAGCTGAACATCAAAGTGACGCATTCCCAAAACTCGACGACCCGCCTCCCGCACTACGGCGAAGGCTTCGGGCAATATCTCATCTAACAGCTCTTCGCGTGCGCGATCGCTTTTAGCTTGTTCGAGCCGTTGTCGAAATTCTGCCGTTTTGCCTTTAAGTTCGTCGTCAGATAACGCTTGGATTTCGTCTTCCAAAACGTTGATGTCAACAACTAAAGGCTGGTATCTTTTTAGCTTGCGTGCGTTGGGGTCGCCCAGTAAGGTTTTCATCATAGCAGGAGATATTTATTCGCTAGGTTCTAGGGTTGAGGTTAGAGACTAAAGACGATGGGTAAGCGTGAAGAGTTGACAAGCAAATACAAAACTTTTTGTAGGCTTTAGTTTCTTTTCTAACGGCTAACCACACCAGAAGCCTTCACTTTGAGGTTGTATTTTTATAATCATCATAAGTTATCGTATCACTTCCCCTCAGGCTAAGGCGGTACGGGGATTTCGGCAAAAGTTGGGGGGTTGGTAAGGTAGGACGGGAGTAGGGGGCGCTAGTCAGGAGACCTCTTGCATAAATCATGGAATGCCCCCTAAATCCACGCCAGGTGCTCTACTTGGGGAGACCCCCGCCGAAGGATGCCCGTTCGCGAAGCGTCTCGAAGAGAAGGGCTGTAGACCGCACTAGCTCCCCAATTGGAGGGGAACTTTGAAATCCGGTTCCCTCCAAAGTTGGGGGGTTAGGGGGGCAAAAATCGAATGAGAGCAAGAGGTCTAGGCATCAGCATGGGCAAGGAGCTATGAGCATGAGTGAGTGAATTACCTCAGGTATCACCCAAAGGGCGATCGCGCCGCCCCTTTATACTCAATGTAGAGTATTGTTTTAGCTTTGTTGCGGGGAAGTCGCTTCCTTCACGCCTCAAAAATTGCCCCCCGTTGCTTTAATTCCTGCTTCCTTTGTTCAGGCAGTTGTGCACCTTTACTCAATCGTGCCTCTTCCACACGGCTATTGTGCCAAGTCGTCCCTCTCACATTGGCTAAAATTAAACTTGCTCGATGCAGGTCTGCATCACTTAAATTGGCATCTGCCAGACTAGCATTACTAAGATTGGCACTACTTAAGTTGGCTGCGCTAAGATTTGCTCTAGTGAGATTAGCACCACTGAGATTTGCTAAAGCCAAGCTCGACCGATGCAATTCAGCATCGCTTAAATCAGCATCACTTAAATACGCACCACTGAGGTCTGCCCCCCCTAGATTCGCTCCTTGCAAGTCAGCCCCACTCAAATCGGTATCACTCAAATCAGCGCCTCGCAGATAGGCACGGCGTAGATTCGCCCCACTCAAATCCACACCCCTGAGATTAACACCCAGCAGTTTGGCACTCGTAAAGTCTACTAAAGGATTAAGACCCGCGATTTTCGCTAACTCCAAAAAGCTATCCGTTTGTGCTGTAATCACACGTTGGGTAATGTCTGCCAATTCTGCAAACTCCCCAGTTTCAGAGACATCGGGATTCAGCTTTTGGTCGCTGGTGTTGGGTGGCGTTTGTTTTTGCAGTCCCTGATGCTGATCATATTGCCATACCACCCGACTTAGGTAAGGCTGGAGTCTGGACTCTAGCAGGAATAAAATTAACCGTCTCTCCAGTACGGCTAGCTGGTTCGGACTGATTGTGTGGAGCCACAGACCTTCTACACTGGTGAGATAGACATCAGTCGGTGAAACCGTAAAGATCGCTTCGATTAAACAGGGGCGATCGCTCACCTTCACAGTACCTAGCTTGATTTGTTGAAGGGAACCCTGCAAAACTGATGTTCCTGTTTTCCCTTGCCAAAGCCAGATTGGGGATTGGGCGGTTCCCTGAGTTAGTACCTGACACTCGATGGGCTGCATCGAAGTCGTTTCTCCTTGTGGAGTGAGTTGCACCCAGCCATTCAGATGACGGCACTCGGTAGGCATTTCGCCATTGTCGAGGCGGAGTTTGAGTTGACCACCCTTGAAACCCAACTTGGCACGACCTGAGTTAATCGGCTGCCACTGCTCGTGAAAATTAAGGCTGAGGTACAGGTCAATCTGCTCAATATCCGTCCCGCCTGAGACAACTGGAGTGGCTACCACATCCAGATAAAAGCTATCAGGATATCGGTTGTCAAGCTGTGAGCGAGGCGTTGTTGAGGGAGGTTGTTGCATTGCCAACGTGTGAGTAGATTGTCCGGATATTGCCTGATATCAAACGCTAGCATGTCACCGGGACAGGTAGATGGTCAAGCGCCGAGTGATTATCCTGAGTTTGCTCAGTGCTTGGTTGAGTTAGGAATTGACTCGATAAGTTTGAACCCAAATTCAGTACTCAAGGCTTTATTGATGGTGGCTGATGTTGAAGGAATTAAAACCTAGTTTTTAAAGTGTCTCCGCTTGGCGCTTGGTTGAGCGTAGATATTTAGGCGATCGCACATTACCCAGCAACAGTGCGACCGTTTTTTCTTTTTAAATTTCTCAGAGATTGGCAGGAACACTAAAAGAAAGGAACAATAAGTCTAACAGCCGAGCTACCCACAAGTAAATCTTGAACAATTCTTCTCCCCCCTTAAAAGGGGGGTTGGGGGGATCTAAATGTCTAACCTGACATCTTGCACCAAGCCCTCTCCAATGGAATTGGAGGGGCATATACAAACCTTCGTCCGCCTGTGCGGACTCACCAAAAATCAAGGGTTTTGTAACCTGCTCCCGGCAGGTTTTATTTGTATAGCTGCGGTTTCAACCGCCAGGTGCAAGATGTGATTAACACTAACGACTGGAATGATTCAGATTTTCACTTACCCTACAACCGGCAGTTAGTAGAAAAGGCTAAAGAATTGCGAAAAAATATGGCGCCAGCCGAAAAATACTCTGGTATGGCTATCTAAGAACATTCAAGTTTCGGGTTTTGCGACGAAGACCGATTGATAACTTTATTGTTTTAGAGTGCAATTCGTTAAATATAGCGTTAGTTAGAACTCCCAAATGCTACAGCCAACAAGCCTCCATGTAACCATAGAAATCATTCCGGAGTCCCCAAAAATGTAGCTGCTCGAACTTCATTAGCTTACCACTAGCCAGTGTGGGCAGGTGTCCCACGGGAGCCCATGTTAAGGAAAAACTGAGTTCGTCATATTTTTTCCATCCTCTGAGGAATCTTAATCCACTGCGTTCACGCCATCCCACTCGACTACCAAATTGTTCGTAGATTGCCACATCATACTTGCCTAATTCGCCCCCAGCGCTCTTCCAGATTTCCTTTTGCAAACTGAAACCGAATTGCCCATTACTATACTTCAGCCAAAGCTGATCGATGGTGTACAAATCTGTACAAGGAAAATTTTCAATTGAATCGACAATCAGGTATTCTTCAGTTTCTCGGTTAGCAGCTTTAAGGATAACTGCCAACGTTTCCTGATCAGCTTCCTTCCATTGCCCCGCTTGCAGTAAGTCTCGCAGTCGGGTATAGTCAATGCCTCGCTCGGAATTCAAGTCATCCGGTGCATCTTTGTCTAAGGTTACACCGAATGTTTTCTCTTTCTTCGCTAAGGTGTAGTTGACTAGATCAGTGGGTTCCCCGATACGTCCATAGCCTTCAACAATCCTGCCGTATTTGGCTTCTATTTTAAGATACTCTGTCTCTGGATCTTGATTAGGGTCGAGGTTGAGAAGAAGCGTCAAGAGAATATCAAATTCTTTCTCATCCTGAAAAATTCCTGGCTCACTCTGGGGATTAATCCCTTGCACTTTGTCTTTAGCGTAATTGTGCCACTCGCGAACGTAAATTAAACCAGCTCCATCGCGGTCTGCTGCACCGGTTTCAATCCCCTCTACTAAGTACTGAGTGTAGGGTGAAAGGCTTGCTTCTTGCTGCTCAAATGAAGTTTGGGTAACCGTGGCAGACGAGAGAATCGTCCGTCCTTTCGCCGCTAATTCCTGATTGAAATCCACAATCACACTGTTGGTTCGCCCAGATTCAGCCGAGATGCTACTGTAACAACAATCGAAAATTACGATTTGTCGCTCGGCATCATGAACCGTTAATTCCTGTTGCAAAAAACTTGCTGGTAGCGCCGTTGCTTTAAAGTCATCTTGAGTCGTGATGCTGGTCGTTAAGTAAAGATGACCTTCCTCATCAACAATGCCATGACCAGAGAAAAATAGTAGCGCTAAGTCATTGACACCGCATTTGGCAAGAACCTTCTGAATCGCCTTTTGCATTGCTTCTAAATCGGGATTGAGCAGCGACTCTACCAGGTCAAAACCACCCAGGTTGGGGTCTTGCAAAACCCGTTGCATTGCTGCCACATTATTAGCAGCCTGCAAATGTGGAGGTACTTGAGTTCCACACTCATTAACCCCAATCAGCAGTGCAACTTTCTTAGGCATTTGCTCCTCCAAGTGATTAGCAACGTTTATACTTTCTCGTTCGTCAATTCTGGATCAGGACAAAAAACAGGTTAAGGAAAATCAACACCTACTGATTCTCAGAAAAAACAAAAACTGGACTGCCTAAACACTGAATTGTACATATTCTTCCAAGGAATAAATAAAATACTTCTAAAATGCGATCGCACAGGGCTGAATATCATGAACCCAAAAATTGCCTTTCTCGGACTCGGTGTGATGGGTGGCTATATGGCAGCCAATTTGGCGCGAGCTGGCTACTCAGTCAATGCCTGGAACCGCACCCCCCATCGTCCTAGTGTAGACGTGGCACGTCAGGGAGGTGCAACAGTTGTGTCATCCATTCACGAGGCAGTCCAGACAGCAGATATTGTCTTTTCCTGTGTCAGTGATGTTCCTGATGTGGAGGAAGTCATTCTTGGGACTGGAGGAGTTGGTGAGTTTGCCAAACCAGGTGCTTTAGTCATCGACATAAGTACTATTGGCCCCAATGCTGCGCGAAAGATAGGAGCAGAACTGCAAAAGCGCCACTTACGCTTTCTGGATGCGCCGATTTCTGGAGGGGATATTGGGGCAAAAAATGGTACTCTAACCATTATGGTGGGCGGCAATGTGTCCGATTTTGAGGAAAGCAAGCCGCTGCTATCCGTTTTGGGAAAAACAATTCGCCTTTGTGGGCCGATAGGTAGTGGTCAGGCGGTGAAACTGTGTAACCAAGTACTCGCTGCCCTTCACATGGTAGGTCTATGCGAGGCGATGCAATTAGCTCAACAACAAGGCATCGACCCTAATTTAATCATCGAGGTGTGCAGCACGGGGGCTGCTGGGTCGTGGGCACTATCTAACTTAGGGCCAAAAATTGCCGAGTCTGATTTCCAACCTGGTTTTATGATTAAGCACATGCTCAAAGATTTGAGGTTAGTCCAACAAAGCCTCCAGTCCTCTGGTCAAGTATTGCCTGGAGTGGAAATGGCAGACTACCTATTTCAACTCGTTCAAGCACTGGATGCTGGTACGGGTGGCGAACAGGGAACCCAAGCGATGATTCGTGCTTACCGTGAAACAGAGACTAGAAAATAGGGGTTAGGGGCTGGGGGCGAATGCCTCAGTCCTGTGTGGAATAGCCAACGGCTCGCTTTTTCCCCATAAGTTTTTCCCCATAAAATAAGGATTGGCTAGCAAAAATCTATCTATATCTTTATCTTTGTACAGATATGATTGTCAGTTTCAGTCCTATAGGAGTAGGGTAAGCAGTATCTAAATTGCTTGCAATGAGTGGACTTGCCAATTTGTAGACAAGGAACCTATGCTTAAATCCCTATTCACTCCGCAGCTTGATACAACTCAAGAGTTGATACCTAACCGCCGTCCTCGTAAAGGCGTCATTATTGGTGCAGGGCAAGTGGGAATGGCTTGCGCTTACTCTATCTTGATTCAGCACGCCCTAGAGGAAATGGTAATTGTTGATGTCAACACCGAAAAGCTCGAAGGAGAAGTGATGGACTTGTCTCATGGTTTACCCTTCGTTGAGCCAATGAATGTGCGTGCAGGGACATTAGCCGATGGGGAAAACGCCGATATTGTCATTATTACAGCAGGAGCCAAGCAGAGACCAGGAGAAAGCCGTTTAAATTTAGTACAGCGCAATTTAGATATCTTTAAAGACTTAATCCCACAAATCGTCAAATACTGTTCCCAAGCCATTTTGCTGATTGTCACCAATCCGGTAGACATCATGACTTACATTTCTCTTAAACTGTCTGGATTGCCAGCCTCCAGTGTGCTGGGTTCAGGGACGGTGCTGGATACTGCGCGTTTCCGCTATCTACTGGCAGAGAAGTTTCAGCTTGACTCCCGGAGCATCCACGCTTACATTATCGGCGAACACGGTGATAGTGAAGTTCCCGTTTGGAGTACGGTTAATGTATCAGGAATGCACCTGTTTGAAGACGACTCCCAAGGCTGTACCCTAGAAGAGGCTGATAGCATCAAACCCATTTTTGAACAGGTGAAAAATGCAGCCTACGAAGTGATTCAGCGCAAAGGGGCAACCAGCTACGCGATTGGTTTAGGTGTCACCCAGATTGTGCGGTCAATTTTACAGAATCAAAACCGAGTACTGACGGTTAGTACGCTGATTAATGGCTTCGAGGGGATTGAAGATGTTTGTTTGAGTTTACCGGCGGTTGTGAATCGTCAAGGTGTCAGCCGAATTTTGAATCTGACTCTCACACCTACAGAGAAAGAGCAACTTCAGCAATCAGGCCAAATTTTACGCCAAACCATTGAAACACTCGGCTTTTAACCTGGCTGTTGCGTCGTTGCTCCCACAACTGGCTGGAGCCATTACACTAAGCTGTTGTGCATTTAATTTGTGAATTGATGCAACTTAAAGGCACATCGAGCTTATCCATATCTCTCTAGGCATAGAGACAATTAATAGTTTATCTTGATAACAACTCAGGTTTGAATCCTGACACGTATAGCAGTTGCCAGGGCGACTAGGACAAAGCAAAATACTGAAACCAAGACCCGTCAATCTTTTCCCTTGTGCCTTCTGCCTTGGAGCCCTCTGCCTTTTGCTATACAATTCTTCCTCTTTGTGCGTCGCTGTCTCCCCGTGTCGGGAGCGTCTATTTTTCCAGGAGGGCATTTAGGGGCTAACTGGATAAGCTAGTAAATAGGTAGCCAGAGATACATCAATTCTTGGTGGTTGCGTTAGTTCTGGGGCTGCTCTCGATCCCATCAGGTTTTGTGCCTCTGTTTCATTAACCTAAGTGTTCTTGCTCACAACCAGGGAAGTAGACATCGAGTGAAATTATCTGTAAAGCTTTTTAAAAAAAGTTTGACAGTTCTGCCATTATTTGCAGCAATCCCCTGTGCAGTAGCAGCGCTTCAAACTCCTGCATTGGCTCAAGCACAACCCATTACGTCGGCGGCTGATGGCACTAATACAGTTGTCACTCCCAACGGCAACCAATTTAATATTGATGGCGGTACCTTCTCCCCAGATGGGAGTAATCGGTTTCACAGCTTTGAGCAATTTAATCTGGGTTCAGGTCAAATTGCCAATTTTATTTCTAATCCCCAAATTCGCAACATTCTAGGTCGTGTTGTGGGGGGCAATCCCTCGTACATTAACGGGCTCATCCAAGTTAGTGGCGGAAACTCCAACTTATTTTTAATGAATCCTGCGGGGATAGTATTTGGGGCTGGAGCCAGTTTAAATGTTCCCGCCTCGTTTACAGCTACTACGGCTACAGGGATTGGTTTTGGCGGCAATCATTGGTTCAATGCCTCCGGCGACAATGACTATCAAGCTTTGATAGGCACCCCCAGTCAGTTTGCCTTTAATTTATCTCAACCGGGAAGCCTGATTAATGCAGGAAATTTGGCAGTCTCAGCAGGGGAAAGTTTAACTTTACTGGGTGGTCGTTTGATCAATACTGGGCAATTAACTGCGCCAGGAGGAACGATTACCTTGGCAGCAGTACCGAGTGAGAGTTTGGTGCGAATTAGTCAACCTGGACATTTGCTCAGTTTAGAAGTTGCCCCCCAAACAGCGGGTGGACAAGTGCTAGCCATTAACCCAGTTGATTTACCCACGTTGCTAACGGGTGCAGGTGGAGGTGAGTCAACCCGATTAAGTGTTTCCCCAACGGGCACGGTACAATTAAACGCTTCTGGCACAACTGTCCCAACTGAACCAGGAAGCGCAATGGTTTCTGGCAGCCTTGATGTCTCCAATCCAGCCGTAGGGCAGACGGGCGGTAATATTCGTGTTTTTGGGGACAAAGTTGGTGTGATTGGCGCCAATATTAACGCCTCCGGTATCAACGGCGGCGGCACGATTTTGATGGGTGGGGATGAGCATGGCGAGGGAACATTACCCCATGCCTCGCGTACCTGGGTTAGTCGTGACACGATCATTAATGCGGATGCTTTACTCAATGGGAATGGGGGTCGCATTGTTCTCTGGAGCGATCGCATCACTGGCGTTGCTGGCAATATTAGCGCTCGTGGCGGTCAATATTCGGGTAATGGGGGATTTGTCGAAGTATCGAGTAAACAAACCTTAATTTTTGATGGGCAAGCCGACTTAAGAGCACCCAATGGTCAAATTGGCCTGTTTTTGCTAGACCCGACCGATATTACCATCTCCAATGCTCCTTCATCTCCTGGTGTGGATGCTCAGTTGCTTGCCACGGGTCAAATTTTACAAAATGATTTTTCTCCCGTGCCTGGTGCGATCACCATCTCCCAAGCAACCCTAGAAAGTCTCCCCAATACGGCAAACGTCCGTTTAGAGGCAACCAACGACATCAGAATTGGAACGCTCACAGGTAACCGATTAACGTTTGCTCCTGCCCCTTTTGACAATTCTACGGCTGGAAGGATTGAATTTAGGGCAGATGCCGATCGCAACGGAGTTGGCTCGTTCGTGATGAATCAAACAGACACAATCCAAGCGATCGGTCGAGCTGTTACCATTTCCGGAGCTAGTATAACGGCGGGCACCATCGACACATCCAAGGTGGCTTCTGGCTACGGGGATGCTGGAGCCATTACCTTAACGGCTACTAACGGCAGTGTTGTGACGGGCAACCTCACTACCCTAGCTGAATTTACTCCTAATCCACTTTTGACTGAGCCTCCGGTTGGCAATGGCGGGGCGATTACCATTACTGCAACCAACGGCATTACTACTGGCAATTTAGAGACTCGTTCTCAAAGTGATACCACTCGGGGCGATACCCAAAATGGTGGAAATATTACCCTCACTACCTCCAATGGCAACGTAACCACAGGTGGAATTTCGACGCAATCTCTGATCAATGCTGCCAATGGGAATGCTGGAAATGGCGGGCAAATTGAAATCACGGCTCCCAATGGTAGCATCGGCATCACAGGAAATGTCGTCTCTCGGGCGCTAGGTGGGACGAGTTTGGGAAATGCTGGGAATGGGGGAAGAATTAGCCTCACGGCTGGTACGAATATCAGCAGCACAGGCTTTTTTGAATCCTATGCTCTGGCTAATGGTGGGAGTTCGGGTAATGGGGGCGCGATCGCACTCACTACCACCAACGGCACGATTGCCACCGGTTATCTCAAATCCTATTCTGATTCATTCGGTGGCACGGCTTCTGCTGTTTCTGGCGATGGGGGAGCGATTACCGTTACGGCAGCTAACGGCATCACAACGGGTGACCTTTTTTCCTATTCGGGAGCGAATCCTGGTAATGCAGGCAAAGGGAGTGCGATTACTGTAACAACGACAAATGGCAACATTACTACGGGTAATCTCTATTCCTATTCAGGTGCTCTCAACGGCAGAGCCAGTGATGGGGGTGAGATTAACCTCACAGCCAACAATGGTGTGATTAGTACAGGCAATCTCGATGCTCATTCCTTCGCAGCGTTAGGGAGTGGTAAGGGTGGGGATATCAGCCTGACAGGTCGTGTTGGGATTATCACAAGGCAAATTAATAATTTTCCCGCCTCGTTTGGTGTCCAACCCCGAAGTAACGGTTATGGCGATATCACCTTAACAGGGAACGGCATTGACTTGTTTGGGGGAGACAGTACTGTTGTCAGCAATGGCAACCTGCTGATTCAACCGTTTACACCTAGCCAGAATATGGTTTTAGGTGGGACAGGAGATAGCGGAGGGGATACGGTAGATCTCAGTACAACTGAGCTGAGAACTCTAGCGAATGGCTTTAAATCTATTACTATTGGTCGCTCTGATGGGAGTGGATTACTTCGCTTAGGGGATAATCTCACGTTTCGTGACTCTGTGACCATCCGCTCACCTGATGGTTCTGGTTCCATCAACACCACAGGGTTTACCTTGACGGGAGAAGACGACGCCACCATTACCCTGCTGGCTCACCAAAGAATTTCGACGGGCAGTATTATTAATCCCGGTCGGGGAATCACGATCACCAGCACGAACGGTACGATTGATACGACGGCTGGGACGCTTAACTCTAGTTCGACAACGGGTAATGGTGGCGCGATCGCACTCCAGGCCGATAACAATATCACTACAGCTAACATTAGTACTCAGTCAAGTACTGGCATTGGTGGACAACTTACTCTCAATAGCGAGACGGGCAGTATCAGTAGCGGTACATTGAATTCCTCCGGCGCAACGGCTGGGGGAGCGATCGCACTTAAGGCTAGTAACAACCTCAACGCAGCTAATATTAATACTCAGTCTAGTACCGGCGCTGGCGGTCAACTTACGCTCAATAGTGAGACAGGTAGTATCAGCAGTAATAACCTAAATACTTCCGGCGCAACGGCTGCGGGTAATGTTACCGCTTCTGCTCAGACAGCACTCACCACGGGGACAGTTAACGCTACCTCTCGTTCTGGTGCGGGTGGCAAAATTACCCTCTCCAGTCAGGCAGGAGGAATGACTACGAGTAACCTAAATGCCTCCGGAGCGACGGCGGGAGGGGATATCCGGTTGGATGCAGGCACTCAAATTACGACTGGACAAATTAACTCCAATGGGGCTTCAGCGTCGGGAGGTGATGTCAGCCTCAACGCCTCCGCTAACATTCAAACAAGCTGGATTAACACCCAAGGGAGAACTCAGGGTGGAACCGTTGACATCACAACCCAAAGATTTTTCAGAGCAACGGACACGTTTTCCACTGCCAATGGCGCAGCAAGTATTTCTGCGATCGGAGGGAATCGGGGTGGTGCGATTACCATCCGGCATGGCGGCAAAGGAGTGACTCCGTTTAATGTTGGGGATGCTACAACAAACGGTACGGCTGGGGCAATAACGAGCGGGAGTTCCACGATTTCGCCCTTGCAATCCTTTCCCTACACCCACACCCAAGGAAACATTCGCATTATTAGTGTTAACGCACCGAACAATCCGCCGAATAAACCACCGAATAATCCGCCGAATAATCCGCCAAATAACCCGAATAAGCCATCTGGCAATCCTAGAACCACGATTAACCCCATAGACCTCACGATTTCTGAATCTAGACCCATCTTTCAGCCGATACAAAGCAATAACTCCCAACCGCTAGAAAAAGCGGTCAAGAATATTGACGAGTCATCTAGTAGCAGTTTTGAAAAATATCTGGGAATCGGAGAGGTTCCAGGCATGACTCTGGCTCAATCTCAAAACATCCTACGGGGTATCGAAAGCGTCACGGGGGTCAAACCGGCTGTGATCTATGCCATATTTGTTCCCGAAACCATCACACCGACAACGTCTGCCTCTCAAGGCTTAGAAAACGATTCAGCAGAGCTGTTGTTGTTGCGTGCCTTGTCTCCCAGTCCTCGCGATCGCCTTGAACTCATTTTAATTACTGGCAAAGGCAAACCCATTCGTAAATCCGTTAATATCACCCGAGCTGAAGTGATAGAAATGGCGGCGCAGTTTCGGATGACTGTCACTAATGCCCGTAACGGACAAGAGTTTCTTGCCCCAGCCCAAAAAATGTATCAATGGCTACTGGCTCCCTTAGAGGCTGATATTCAGCGCCAAGAGATTAAAAATTTAGTTTATATTGCCGACACTGGGTTACGTACCATTCCCTTGGCAGCGCTTCACGATGGAAAAAACTTTATTGTGCAGCGCTATAGTGTGGGGTTAATGCCGAGTCTGTCACTCACAGATACCCGTTACGCCGATATCCACAAATCCCAAGTGCTAGCGATGGGAGCAAGCCAGTTTAAGGACAATCGGCCTTTACCTGCGGTACCAGTAGAATTAAGGACAATTACCCAACTTTGGCCTGGTAAATCCTTCCTCAATCAAGGTTTTACCCTAGAAAACTTAAAGTCACAACGGAGGCAAACCCCTTTTGGCATCGTCCACTTCGCCACTCATGCCGAATTTGTTCCCGGACAACCAACGAACTCTTATATTGAAATGCAAGACCGGAAGTTGGCTCCAATGCAGCTCAAGTCTGTGGAGTGGGCTAACCCTCCGGTAGAATTATTAGTCTTGTCTGCCTGCCGCACTGGGGTAGGAGATGAGGAGGTAGAGTTAGGCTTTGCAGGCTTAGCAGTGCAGGCTGGGGTGAAATCCGCCCTAGCGAGTTTGTGGTACGTCAATGATGAGGCGACGTTGGGGTTAATGAGTGAGTTTTATCAGCGACTCAAGACGGCGCCCATTAAAGCGGAGGCACTGCGAGAAGCCCAGCTAGCCATGCTGTCTGGGAAGGTACGGATTAAAGATCAGCAGTTAATGACGAGCGAGGGCGCATTGCCCTTACCACCTGGGTTAATTGGTGGCGGTGACAGGGATTTATCTCATCCCTACTACTGGAGCGGCTTCACCATGATTGGCAATCCCTGGTAGACAGATCAAGGGATTTATTATATGCTTCCCCAATTAATGTTTTGTAACAAAAAATACAGGAATTAAACAATAGAAAGCATAGTTATGGAACAACAAGGCATAACAGTTGATATTAATTTACATTAGTGGGTTCAGTCTCGAAGTCCCTGAGTTCCAGTCTGTATGACCAGGATTTGTTAAAGACTGTATCTTAGTCTATTGACATATGTTTTAATATTGGCGTATAAAAATATCGTCCTTACTTTCTAAGATAGCTCGTATAGCATCAAGTCTTAGGACAGCCGTGCCTTGAGCTAGGAATGCTATTATCTACCTTTGGTTTTTTAGCAGTTAAACAAACTGGGTGATCTTCTACGTAACTTTTACTTCTACGCAACCTGCTAATAGTCCACTCTAAAATTTCGTTGCATCCTAGTCTTCAGGGAATCTACTAGAAGCAAGCCAACTTTTCTAAACCTCACACTCTATTCCTTGCTTCTTTTCGAGTAAGATATTGCATTAGCCACTGCAGAGCATCTACCGTAAGTAGTAGTTTCAATCGATCTCATAGGATATCCTATGCAGAAGATTGGGCATTTTTTAGCCATATCATACAGCGTAAAATATCCGAAAAAAAACCTAAAAAAGGATGTTCATCTTTAACTTAACTATCAATAAAGCTTGTTAAAGAATCTACCAACAAGCTCCTTCCATCCATGTATAAAAACCCTAGTAACTATCAGGGTGTTGCCTTTTGATGAAATCTCCAACACAGCAGTTGGACAGATGTAAGCTGTTCCTAACTGTCATTCTAAATACCTTCTTTGTCATTGGGGCATCATCAGTTGCTGCCCAACAAACCAACGAAATAAGAAATACCGCTACAGCGTCAGGAGACAATCTTCCCAGCGTTGTGAATTCCAATCCAACATCCCTCACAGCGGGCCGAGCCAACCTTGAGTTAGTCAAGACAGCAGACCGTGCTGCTGCTGAACCCGGTGATACTGTCGTTTACCGCCTAGCGCTAAGAAATACTGGTCAAGCCCCCGCGAACAACATCACGCTGACCGACACACTGCCCTTAGGGGTGCGATTTTTGCCGCAGTCCTTGCAAGGTGCACTCACGACGGGCGGCGCTACAACCCCCGTGACGTTGCCTCCGGCAGTGGCATCGGGTCAGCAAGTGACGTTTACCTATGCAGCGGTTGCTCCTGGACAGACGCTTACCGTTATCTATGCGGCGGTAGTTACGCCAGATGCCATCCGGGGAGACGGCAGAAATGTGGCTAAGGAGCCGCGCAGTAACCTTGCCGTCTATCAACTGCGGATTCGACAGGGAATTTTATCCGACTGCGGCACTCTTGTCGGTCGGGTATTTATTGATAAAAACTTTGACGGTCATCAGCAACCCGGAGAGCCAGGAGTCCCGAATGCAGTCGTCTACATGGAAGATGGCAATCGCATTACCACCGATGCCAATGGTTTATTCTCATTAGCCAACGTGATTGCTGGCCCGCACTCCGCCACGCTGGATTTAAGTAGTCTACCGGGATACAGCCTCGCGCCAAATACGAAATTCATTGAAGGCAATAGCCAGTCCCGCTTTGTGCGACTCGAACCTGGCGGATTGGTTCGGATTAATTTTGCGGTGACACCGGCCTACAGGGAGCAGCAGCCATGAAACGCCCTTCAGAAAAGCCAAAAAGTTTTGAACAAGGCAATCCTGCACCATTAATCGGCAAAAATCAGAGAATTTATTCCCACAACTGGATTGCTTTTTATGTTTTCCTCTCCAGAGGTTGGTTTCCCTCCATCACGCTGGGTTTGTTGACAACCATTTTGGGAACCCTAGGGATTCTTCCTACCGCTAAGGCAGATGAACTGGCGGAACCGCCGAACCCTGAGCCAGCCATTCATCACACGAATTTTGACAAATGGGTAGACGCGGGGACGTGGGGACGCGGGGACGCCCAGAACAGAACAACCGATCCCAACCCAATGGATAGTTCATCGGGACAGGGAAGTTCCGGTCTGACCGAGAATCGTTCCCCAGAATTCGACTTCACCAAGCTTGATGATTGGGGCTTAGGGATGAGGAATCAACCGCAATCCCAGTTCCCAGTTCTCACTGATTCGAATCTATTAAAGGGAGAATTCAGTTCATCACAGAGTCAGCCTCGGACTCCAGGCTTGAGTCTGCATCCATTGATTGCTCAGTCCCAACAAGAGGTTAAGAGTCAGGGTTCAGGGGTTAAGGAGAAGCAATCCCAGACCACTGGCAACCAATCGCTGACACAAGGGAAAGAGAAGGGTTCTGTATCACAGTCCGGGGAACAGGTCATCCCGACCGAACAACAACAAATCCAAGGGCAAGGGAATCAACCGTCCGAGTCTTCGACCCCAAGGGATGAAGGTAACCCAATTACCCCAAACAACGCTCCATCACCCCCCGCAACTGGATTAGCTCCGGGTACAGTACGCATCCTCACGCCCCAAGGTGGTGTGATCAATAATCGCTCCACCAATCTGGTGATTCAGTACAATGCCAACGAGCAAATTCAGGTCAGGATAAACCAAAAACCCCTCGACGCTGCGATCGCCACGCAACAGAATCGAGATGAAGCCCAAAACTTGATTACCCAGGCTTGGTACAACATCCCCTTGAAGGAGGGCGACAATACCCTCACTGTCCAAGCGGCGAATGGAACCCCCATCAGCCTCCAACTTACGGTCAAGCAGACGGCACTCAAAATTGAGGTTGCTCCTGTCGGTGACCCCCGTGTAGCCGCCGATGGTCGTTCCACCCTCACGCTTTCGGGACGCATTACCGACGAAAACGGGCAACTAATCGAGCAAGATACCCTCGTTACCCTGACAGCGAGTGCAGGTCAGTTTGTCGGTGCCGACCAAGACAAAGACTTACCGGGATTCCAAGTCATGGCGCGGCGGGGACAATTTACCGCCCAACTGCAATCCAGTATACAAGCCCAAAAAGTTCGAGTGCGTGCGGCGATTGAAGAGTCTAAGCAGGAAGAACAGTCAAGGGTCATCCGTTCAGGTCGCAACGAAGCCAACCTCCCACCTGACAACATCAAACCTGTTACCCTGCAACCGTCCATCCCGGTAGAGGCTTACACCCAAGTCGAATTTCTTACCAATTTGCGTCCATCCCTGGTTTCTGGTGTGATTGACTTCCGGATTGGGCCAAGCGGAACCAATTTCTGGGGCAGGCGCAGCGATTTTCTTAACCCGGACACCTTGAACGATGGGGCTGAGGTGGATTTAAAAGGAGCGATTTTTGCCACTGGACGGGTTGGCGAGTGGTTGTTTACCGGTGCTTACAACAGCTTCCGCAACCTCAACGAAACGTGTGATGGCATTACTCGCTTGTTCCGGGGGCCGCAGTTTTGCGAACAACAGTATCCGGTGTACGGCGATAGTTCGACGGTAGATTACCTCACCCCCTCTACCGATAGCGTCTATCTCCGCTTCGAGCGCAATTCGCCTGTCCGTGGTGCAGAACCGGACTACGTGATGTGGGGAGACTACAACAGTAACGAATTTGCTCGATCATCTCAGCTGTTTACCGCCACCACCCGCCAGTTGCATGGCTTCAAAGGCAATTACAACTTGGGGAATCTGCAAATCACTGCCATGTTTTCCCGTGATCTGCAAGGCTTCCAACGGGATACAATCGCCCCAAACGGCACTAGTGGTTATTATTTCCTTTCCAAACGTCGCTTGGTTCCGGGCAGCGAAAATGTTTTCGTTGAAACTGAGGAAGCCAATCGTCCCGGTACAGTAATTTCCCGCAAACCCCTCGGTCGAGGGCCGGATTATGAAATTGATTACGACAGGGGAACGCTGCTGTTTCGCCGCCCCATTCTCGCCACCGAATTAGCTTTTTTCGATACGCCCTTTGGGGAGGCTCCTGTTGGCTCAAACCTGCTCGTGCGGAGGATTGTTGTCACCTACCAATACGAAGGTCTTGAGAATAATGACACCAATCTTTATGCCGGACGTTTGCAATACAACTTCTCCCAAACCTTTCAACAAGAAAGTTGGATTGCTGCCACTTACCTGCGCCAAGAGCAGGGAATTCAAGACTTTGAACTGTATGGCGCAGATTTCCGTGTCGCGTTGGGAACTGATGGACAAATCGTCGGTGAAGTGGCTCGTTCCCATAATGACGATCTATTCCGAGGCAATGTCTCCGGTTCTGCTTATCGGTTAGAAGCCAACGGTACTATTATCCGCGGACTGACGGGGCGGGCCTATTACCGCGAGGTGGAAGAAAATTTTGCCAACGATGCCACCTTAAGTTTTACTCCCGGACAAACCCGGTATGGGGCAGGGCTCGCTTATGCCCTCGGTTCCTCTACCACCTTCCGCGCTGGGTACGACTACGAAGAAAATTTCGGCATTGCCCCCGCCCTGCGCACGGATTTCTTTGACTTGTTCGATCCAGGCATCCAAGTCCCACCCGGTAGCGCGGTGAACAACTCCCTCACTACCGTCAGTGCTGGAATCCAACAAACCTTTGGGGATGCGGCCTTGAGTGTGGATTTCGTGCATCGCGATCGTGAAGACCGGGTGAGCAACCTGTTCAGTGGTAGCGCCTCCCAACTCGTCTCCCGCTTAGGGCTGCCGTTAACTGAAAGCCTCACCTTCCGCGCCCAAAACGAACTCAGCTTCGGGCGCAATGACCCCCTCTACCCCAACCGCACCACCGTAGGAATGGATTGGAAAGCTTACCCCGGCGTCACCTTGCGCCTTGCCCACCAGTTTTTCGATGGGGGTATTTTGGGGCGGGATTCTATCACTAGCTTTGATACAATTTTGTCCCACAACTTAGGAGACAACACAACCATCACAGGTCGGTACTCGGTGATTAGTGCCTTCAACGGGTTTACCGGTCAGGGTGCGGTGGGACTGAATCACCGCTGGGTCATTTCACCAGGATTGCGAGTCAACCTAGGCTATGAACACACCTTTACCAATACTTCCATTCCCACCGCCGCCGGGATACGCTTTGCCCAACCCTACACAGTGGGTCAAACGGCTGCAACGCTTGCTCTACTGGGAGGTGATGCATTTAGTGTGGGAGTGGAATACACCGATAATCCGGACTTCAAAGCCTCTGCCCGCTTCGAGCATCGCATCGGTACAGGAAATGACAATACCGTCTTCTCCATTGCTGCCGCCGGAAAACTCACTCCGAGTTTGACGCTGCTAGGTCGTTACGAACAAGCCAATTTCGCCAACCAACTGATCGAAGGGTTGAAAGATACGGCAACCTTGCGATTCGGTGTAGCGTATCGTGACCCGAACAGTGACACCTGGAACGCCCTACTGCGGTATGAGTATCGCAAAAACCCGTCCACTATTCCCGATACCCTGCTGTTTGGCAGTGGCACCGGTTCAACCGAACATTTATTGGCCGCCGAAGCCATTTATGCCCCTAGTTGGCGTTGGGAATTTTACGGTAAAGGAGCCTTGCGCTATAGCAGTACCGATTTAGCGAATAACTTTTCCAATTCGTCCACCATTTATCTCGGTCAACTCCGCACCGCTTACCGCCTAAACTACCGGATGGACTTGGCAGTTGAAGGACGCTGGATTGGTCAAGATTCACCCAGCTACAGCGAAACGGGCGTGGCAGTAGAGGCCGGGTATTACCTAACCCCCGACTTACGGGTCGCTTTAGGGTATAGCTTTGGTGGCGTCGATGACCGAGACTTTACAGGCTACCGCTCCAAAGGCGGTATTTACTTTGGCGTCACCTTCAAAGTCAATGAATTGTTTAACGGCTTTGGACGACAGCGAGTGACACCGCCTCAAGAGCAAGAATCACGGACAAAACCCGTCGCTACGGATAATCAGCCTGACGCTAAAGATACACAATCTCTTCGCCCTGTCAATACCACACATGAGGAGTGAATAGTTAGGAGTGGAATACAAGGCATTTGGATTTTTAGTTGTTTCCTCCCCAGCGTGGGGATTGAGGATTAAGAACTGCGTAAAAGAGTTGAACGTTGGAAGGTTGAAAGTTGGAAGGTTGGAAGTCATAACCTACAACCTGCAACCTTCAACCCGACAATCCAGTCCCCAGTCCCCAGTCATCAAACCCCTTCTTTTGGGCATCTTCACCATGCTGGGTGTATTGGCACTTAGCACCCGCACGACGGCTCAGCCAATCAATTCCGTCACGGTAGTGGTCAATAGTAACCAGGATGGCCCAACCCAGTCAGATGACGCTTTGACGTTGCGGGAAGCCATTGAGATTGTCAATGGTCAGTTGAGTGTTGACCGTCTCAGTACAGCAGAAAAAGCCCTCGTTAAACCCTTAGCACCCAATACCCCAGCCCGGATTGAATTCAATTTACCGCCAGACCAAACCACCATCCGTCTTAACCAACTCCTGCCCCCCCTAGCCAGCCCAGGATTGGTTGTAGATGGGACAACTCAACCGGGTTATGATGCGACTCGCTCGGCAACAGCAGAAATTGCCATTCCCATCCCTGTCGTGTCGATTACACCTGCAACAGACCGTGAAGTGTTACGGGGACTGACTATTGTTGCTGATGGCGTTACGGTACGAGGGTTAAGCCTTTATGGCTTTGGTAAGTTGGGTGGAGCAACCCTGAATACACCGCCAGCCGATATTTTCATCGACCAAGGGCTTCCGCCCCCAGATGTCACGACACGACCCCCCACGACGAGTTTTGACTTGCGATCGCCTGAATTCAATCCAGGTTCTGTGGTATCTAATCAGTTCGCTAATTATCTCAAATCCCAAGCGCCACCCAAGAATGTGGTGGTTGAACTGAATTGGCTAGGTCTTCCTCCAGATGAGAAAGTCCCCAATCAGTTGTCGGCGTTTGGGGTGTACGCATTCAATGGTTCCGGCACAATCCGACGTAATCGCATTGCGAACCATGAGGGCAGCGGCATTATTACCTCAGTTCAAGCCAAAGATTTACTAGTGACCGAGAACATCATTGTGGGTAACGGTATTGCTGGAATGCCTGATGCTATTCGTCTGGAAGGGAATATTGACAAATCACAGATTACAGGCAATCTGATTTGTGGCAATGATGGCAGTGGGGTGTACCTGTTTAAGCCGCAAGGGTCTACTCAGATTCGGAATAACCAGATCACTTATAATGGCAGACGCTTACGTCGGGCAGCAATCTATCTAATGGGTGATGCGCATCAAGTTACTGACAACCAAATCCGATATCAGTCGGGACCCGGTGTGGTCGTAACCGCTTATCCTCAAAATGATGTCCAGCAGGGTCGAGAATCGTCAGGAAACATTATTGAGAATAATCGCTTTGCCCGACTCGAAGGCTTAAGTATTGACCTGAATACTCAGCAGAATGTTGGCCCCACTGATTTTCAACGCGGTGATGGCCCTAACCCTCCACGCAATTCCCCAAACCGACGCGAGGAAACAGGGAATTCAGCCATCAATACGCCTCAGTTCCTCAGTTCGGAGTTTTTTGTGTTGGGTTCAGAAGTCAAGCTGTTTGGCAAAGCTGACCCAGGTTCCACGGTGGAAATTTACCGAGTGCAGGAACAGGGTGCTATCCCCTATGGGCCACTGAGTGAACCCCTCACGAGTGCTACTACCGATGAGAAGGGCCAGTTTAGCGTGACGGTGAATAATCTCCAGCCGGGAGATCAAGTTAGCGCGATCGCCACCCATCCCCAGTACGGCACGTCGGAACCTGCGCTCAATGCCAGAGTAGTATCATCACAGGGAACGATAGGTGACAACACTAATTCCACAACCGACACACTACCTACCGCGATTCCTCAATGTACGACCGCACCAACACCACCTATTGCCGCAGAACCGCCGCCACAACCGCAACCTCTGAGGCTAAGAGTTCCCAGGAATGTCCATTTTGCCCTCGACCAATCCACGATTAGTCCAGAAAGTGCGGCAGTCCTCGACCAAATTGCGACAGTGCTGCGCTCTTATCCGGTTCTCACCATCGAACTTCAAGGGCACACTGACCCTCGTGCCAGTAACGCTTACAACCAAGCCTTAGGAATGCGTCGTGCGATCGCGGTACGTAATTATCTCTTGCGTCAAGGCATTGCTCCAGAACGCATGACGATTCGTTCGTTTGGTGAGACACAACGCCAAACAACGGGCAGTGATCTGGTTGATTATGCCCGCGATCGCCGCGTTGAAGTGATCTTCAAAGATGTCAGAGGTCTAGACATCATCTTTGAAACCCAAGAAGAAGATTTGCAAGTGGAACCCACGGGAGGCTCAAGGTAGTGCATCGCAATCCCCATCGACGAGGAAGTCAAACGTCAAAAGGTAAACGTCGAAAAAAGGACTTGACAAAGAGTTTTGACTTTTTCCGTAATCAAGCCATAAGCCTTTCGCGCTGCTTTGCGATCGCCAGAAGGCGGAAGTGGTGGCATGGGTTGATTGCCTGCTTCACCCTTTTAGCAGTAATTTTGGGTTACTACCCAGCAGCGCTGACACAAGCTACAGGTACATTTGTTTGCGATCGCTCGTTTTATATTACTCAAGCGGCCAATGCCACTGCAGCAGTTCAGCTTAGCCGAATCAACACAGCAACATCGAATTTAGCCATTAATTCTATTGGGACTGCCGGAGGTGGCATCGGTGCTAGGTACAACGCTGTCGGATTCAATGTTGTTGACGGTTTTCTTTACGGCATCGATCCTGATGAGCCAGCAACCCAGCCACAGGGTCGAACGGTTTATCGGATTGATCGAAATGGACAGGCTACCGCACTGGGAATTCCTGCTGGTTTGCCTGCAACAGGTCTCTTTTTTGCAGGCGATGTGGATAGGAATGGAAACTACTTCATCATTAACCGCGATACGAGTCAGTTGTTTAGGCTAAATGTAACCACTAGCCCACCCACTGTGGTTAGTGCGGTGACACTCTCAGCAGCTCCGTTTCCCACTACTGAAATTGCTGACATAGCGTTTAACCCCATCGATAACCAACTCTATGGCTTTGACAGCGCAGCTAGGCAAGTAATACGCATCAACACAACTACTGGGTTGGTTACACCAATACCAGGAACTCAGCCCCCTGGATTCCTACCTGGAGATGATACAGTTGGTGCTGCCTTCTTTGATTCGTTGGGTAGCTTTTACGTCTACTACAGCAATAGCACCACGACGGGAGCAATAGCCGTCGCTCGTAACGTTGCTACTGCCGGGCAAATTGCGTTTGAGCTGTTGGGAAATCCGGGTGTCGTCAGCCGATTTGACGGTACGGCGTGTGCCTATGCTCCAGTTTTAGAGAAAGTGGTTGCACCACCCTCCGCTCCCGCTGGGACGATCGTGACTTATACGTATCGCTTCGCCAATTCCACACTCTCTCCCCTAGGAGGTTTGACGTTTACCGACACGATGGATAATGGACGAACCTATGTGGCTGGTACGCTTAACGCCACCGGTATCGGGGGTGGCACGCCGAATAACTTTGGCGGAACTCCAACCTTAACCATCAATAACATCACGGTTCCAGCCCAAACCATTGCTACGATTAGCGTACAAGTTCGGTTGCCCCTGAACCTAACCACGAGTCCAGTCCGAAACCAAGCGTCAATTGCTGGAGTTCCATCCAATCTCGGAGGCCCTACCCTATCCTCTGATTTCCCCCCTACAGGAGGATATCCTGACCCAACCCCCTTAACAGTCACCCCAGCTCCTCCAACTCCTCGCATTGGTGTGGCCAAACGAGTCGCCTCTAGTGTTAGCCAAGGCAACGGCGTGTTCCGCGTCACCTATGAACTCGTAGTCAGCAACGTAGGGAATGTGAACCTCAGCAATGTCCAAGTGACTGAAAATCTCACTCAGACGTTTGCCAGTGCTACATCCTTCACCGTTCCTGCCAGTAGCGTCAGCAGCCCTAGCGGTAATCTGGCTCCCAATCCTAACTACAACGGTCGCACGGATACGAATTTACTGGTAGGCACGGACACATTAGTAATTGGAGAGAGCAAACGAATTCAATTTATCGTCGATGTTACCCCTGGTGCCAACATTGGGCCTTACAACAACCAAGCACAGGCTACAGGCCGAGCCCCAGATGGAACGCAGGTCAGCGACTTATCGACTGATGGCACTAACCCAGACCCTGATGGCGATGGCGATCCCACTAACAACAGCAACCCCACCCCTGTGAGGTTTGAGCAAAGTCCTCCCCGCTTGGGCGTTGCCAAGAATTTGGTTTCAGTGGTTCCAGTTCAGGAGGGTCAATTAACGGTCACTTACAGCATCGTTGTGAGAAACTACGGGACGGTTGACTTCACGAATCTTCAACTCACGGAAAATCTATCCACGACTTTTGGCACAACACCATTCACAGTCACGAGCGCCACTAGTCCCAGTGGCGACCTCTCCCCCAATCGCAACTACAATGGTGCTGCTGACGTCAATCTGCTGGCAGGGACAGATACCTTAGCCCCCGGTCAATCCAAAACACTGCAATTGGTCGTTACAATCACCCCTGGGAACAATACTCGCCAAACTTACGAAAACCAGGTTCAGGGAACAGCTCAGAGTCCTTCTGGCTCTGTTAGTGACCTTTCGCAAAATGGCATCAACCCAGACCCAGATAATGATAACGACCCAACCAATAACAATGTCCCAACGCCATTAACGATAGGGGCGAACTTGCGCTTAGTGAAGCGCATTACGAGAGCGACGAGAGGTGGAGTACCAGTCAGTGGAGTTAACTTCCAAAGCTTTGTGGATGATCCGAATGACACCAACGATAACGTGGCTGGTTGGTCTCAGCTTCCCGGTGGTCTGCTATCTGGCGTTTTCCGGTTGGGGCAAGATACACCGTTGCAATCGGGAGATGAGGTTGAGTACACGGTCTATTTCCTCTCAGATGGTAGTCAACCCGTCACGAACGCTAAAGTTTGTGACCCCATTCCCGATGGGACAACCTTTATCCCCGATGGTTATCAACCAGGTCAAGGAATTTTGTTGAATCAACAGGCTATAGAGACAGCTTTGACGAATGCTCAAGATGCAGACAAAGGCACATTCTTCTCCCGTCTTACTCCTGTCACGTCTCCTTGCCCAAACACCAACAACTCCAACGGGTCAGTATTGGTGCAACTGGGAGATGTACCTAGCACTACGCCAAACAATGTTGGTTATACCCGCTTCCGTGTCAAAATCGACTGATATCAATTCACTAAAATTTTGCTAGATATCTGAAGGAAGGAAAAAGGAAAAAACTCCTTTTTCCTTTTTCTTTTCACCTTTGTCCTTGGCTATTCCAATTTAGATACTAAGTAGGTCGGTGAAATTAAACATCACTGTGAGAGCTGGGCATGGGGCATGGGGCATAGAAAAGAAGCAGTTACGTTTATTGATGTCCACCTACTTAATAAAACGGGTTATATCAATCTTTACAGGCTTGTGCTGACTAAGCTTTTCCACATCTAAAATTTGCACATAAAACAACACTCTATACCCTATGCCGACACTCTACAGGCTTGTTAAATGTGGAATAGCTTGCCAAGACCTTTAACAAAAGAGTATGAGCGACAGATAAATGAAACTCAGGTAACTCTACTCCTATAGGTAGTTTTATCAGATGGAACAAGACCTTAGTATCAACTTTTCGTTATGTAAGAGCGATGCTCAGGACTAAATCTAACCCAGATTCCGCACCATTAAGTGTTACACACTCTACACGTAGAGTGGTTGGAGCTTTCGCTTGCCAGATATGGGCTTGAATTCATCAGGACTACGCCATCTGTAAGCGTAGTCAAAACCTGCCATTCCTAGGTTTAAAGGATAGGGACGATGAGATTTAAGTCCTAAATTAGCAGTTTTTGGTTAGGCGTGGCTGTGTTGCCTTCTTGGTCAAGAAAGTGATGCGATCGCCAACCTTACGTAACAAAAATTTGAGTGAGAACGCAAAAAATAGGCTAGACAACTTCTTCGTTTGTGCTAGTCTTATATTTTTTTTTCTCACCGGAAGAGGTTGTAAAAGAAAGGATACAAGGTAGTGTACCCCCATCTTCACTTCCTAGTCACTCAGTTTTGGCAGAAAAAAGCGCAAATATTTATCAGCTTCGTCAAAATTTCTACTAATAAGCTGATTTCCCTTTGGAACGACTGGATTGCGTCTCGCTGCACAAAAGTGTCGCTCTTCTCCAAGGTAGGTTGGTATGCATTGATGAGCGGCTTGACCCTGTTGGTAATTGTTGCGGGCTACAACCCAAAAGCACTGAGCCAACAAGATGCTCGTTTCACTTGCGATCGCACATTGTACATTAGTCAAGGACAACAGAGGACGACGCTCAACCGAGTCAATACCAGACCGTTTGCCCTAAACCCTATTGGCACAGCTGATGTGGAATACAACGCAATCGGTTTCAACATCCGCGATAACTCTATCTACGCCATGGTGCCCCAATCTGCTGGGAACAATCCCCCAGTAGTTTACCGAATTTCTGCTAACGGAGCAGCAACATCCATCGGTTCCCCTACAGCTTTTCCCGTACTAGCGGGGAATAGTGGAGCGTTTGCGTTTTCCGGCGATATCGATAGGAATGGAAACTACGTTGTCTACATCACTAACCAGCCTGCGGGTCAACCCAACCTCTTTGATATCAATTTATCAACCAACACTGTAGTCAGGTCGCTGACTCTAGTAGGAACTAACTTTGCTGATATCGCCTTCAATCCGGTCAATGACCAGCTTTATGCCTTTGACAACACTCAGCGTCAGATTGCTCGCATCGACCTGACTAATGGTCAAATTCAGTACTTTGGTACACGATTACCCGGCAACACAGTTGTCGGTGGCTCTTTCTTTGATTCATTTGGGAACTTTTTCGCTTACGATGACACGGGCAGTCTGTTAATTGCCCGTGATATCGCCAATCCTGCCAATCCCAACCCAGGTCAATTTCAACGACTAGGAACTGTTAGACAAGTTGACCGATTTGATGGTGCATCTTGTGCCGTGGCACCCTCAATGGAGAAGACGGTTGAGCCTCAGACGGTAGTGGCAGGCAATATCGTCACCTACAGATATCGCATCGCGAACGGGTTTTCAAACCCTCTGCCTAACTTGACCTTTAGAGACGTATTGCCGGAGGACGGACGGACTTTCGTTGCTGGAACACTAAACAATCCCTTGGGCGGCACTCTTAATGCCTTTGGCGGGACTCGCACTTTAGAAATTACTGGTGTGACACTTCCAGGCAGAACAATTACTGAGATTACGGTACAAGTTCTGGTACCGCGTACTACTCGCGTCGGCACAGTTTTCAATCAAGCAACATTAGGCCCGCTTCCTTCCAATCCAACTGTGCCTGAACTACTCTCTGATTATCCGTTTCCACCGGGAGATGAAATCCCTGACCCCACGCCGTTGCAGGTCACTGCCAATCCAACCATTGGTGTAGCCAAGAGTCAGTCATCCGTTATTAACCAGGGTAACGGCAACTTTCAAGTCACTTTCACTATCACACTCAAGAATTTGGGAAATATTGACCTTAATGCGGTTCAAGTCACTGAAAATCTTAGCAATACCTTTGGCGCAACGCCGTTTACTGTTAATCGCGTCAGCAGTCCTAGCGTCAACCTGACGCCCAACACCAACTTTAATGGAACTACTGATACAAATCTGCTATCTGGTACAAATATCTTAGCCATTGGTGAAACAAAAACCATTGAACTCATCGTCACTATTACTCCTGGCAGCAACCTTGGCCCTTACAGAAACCAAGCTGAGGCAACTGCTGTGAGTCCCTCTGGTACTCCCACTCGTGACACATCTACTAGTGGATTGAATCCAGACCCTGATAATGATGGCAACCCGACGAATAATAATGACTCTACCCCTGTAGATTTATCGACCCCAACAACGACAGAGCCACGCTTGCGCTTGGTGAAGCGGATTACCAATGCCACGAGACGTGGTGTGCCAATTAGTGGGATTAACTTTAATAACGTTGTGGATGACTTGAATGACACCAATGACAATGTATCAGGCTGGTCTCAACTTCCGGGAAGGCTTCTAGGTGTTCCCAGTTTAGGGCCAGAAACCTCCTTAGAAAGTGGAGATGATGTGGAGTACACCGTTTATTTCCTCTCCGATGGTTCCCTAGCCGTCAAAAATGTTCGTCTGTGCGACCCCATTCCTCCCAAAACTACATTTATTCCTGACAGCTTTGAGCTAGGTCGAGGAATTTTGATAAATCAAAATGGAATACAGACACCCCAAAGCAATGCTGCGGATACGGACCAGGGAACATTTACCTCACCATTGACTCCTGTAACCGCCCCCTGCCCTAATGCCAATAACCCCAATGGGGCAGTATTAGTGCAATTGGGAGATATTGCCAACACAGCGCCTAATAATGTCGGATTTGTGCGCTTCCGCATCAAAATTGACTAATTTTGGCCTTTTACCTTTTGACTTTCAAGACAGACTCGTGTACAGATACCTTTTGTTCCACAAACCTTACAACGTCTTAAGTCAATTCACCGATAATGACGCAAGCCAAACGACTCGTGGCACACTCAAAGATTACATTCCAGTGCCTTCGGTTTACCCAGTGGGACGCCTAGACAGCGATAGTGAAGGACTGCTGCTGTTAACCAATAACGGACGCTTGCAGCACCGACTTTCAGATCGACGCTTTGGTCATCCTCGTACATACTGGGTACAGGTAGAGCGTATTCCAGATGAAGCCGCTCTGAACCAATTGCGTAGGGGTATGGTAGTACAAAATTACCATACTCGACCTGCTATAGTGCAGCGATTACCTGAGGAGCCCTGCTTACCCCCTCGTCAGCCACCGATACGCTATCGTAAAACCGTGCCGACTTCATGGCTGGAGATCACCTTAACAGAGGGGAGAAATCGACAAGTCCGACGGATGACGGCGGCTGTAGGGTTCCCAACGTTGCGACTCGTGCGGGTAGCGATTGGCGTAACTAAGGGGAAGCACTCCATTCAGCTTCGTTTGGACGGTCTGGAACCGGGTCACTGGCGTGACCTAACCCCAGCCGAACTGGAAATTCTACAGCAGCTATAACTCACTCAAGCCACTTACGGCTAGAGCCTTATTAGTCTCCCTTGAGGCGGATGGCTCCAGTCCTGAATCCTAAAAGCTGCAACCTTCGATTCTGACGTGGCAAACTAGATGGCAGTTAGCTTATATACCAAAGTTTAAAACCTCTGACAGGAAGTGAGGAAGTTCCCTTATGTTAGTTTGTCCCCAGTGTCAGTTTGAAAACCCCAATACCAACAAGTTTTGTCAAAGATGTGGAACTTCCTTGACCCATAAAACTTGTCAGGAGTGTGGGACTCCAGTGCCGATCAATGCTGAAAATTGCCCAAATTGCGGAACTTTCACGGGGACGGTATGGCAAGCTATTATCTTTAACGAGCTAAATTCTTTCCTCCCCCAACTGGGTGAACCAGTCACTTCCTTGGAGGCTTCTGAGTCGGTAGCGATTAACTCCGAGCCAGTTGCAGCGCCTCAGAGCGAGATGCCGTTAACGCCTGAGGGCGAACCACCCCAAGCTGAGACATCCTCCCTAACGCCACCCAATCCATCAGCGGAGTCCCCACCCCTGTTTCAGGAAAAGGTATCACTCGCAGAGTCTTCCAGTGCTTTAGTCCCAGAAAACACTGAAGAAACCGTTGATGAAGGCGTGACACAGCCGCTCCAACCTATTCGTGGCAATTTCAGCCCCCCCGAGGCTCAGGACGACTCTCTAGGCCAGTTTTCTTCACTGACATCCACCGTATCCTATCTCGATAACCAACAGCGTTATCGCCTGCTAGAACCCTTGCTCCTGAAACAGACAGCAACGGATGAGGACATGCGATACGGTATATCGGTTAGAGTCTTAGACTGCCAGCCCTTTCAGAAGTCACTGTTAGAAGCGCTGATAGAGCAACAGGAAAGTGTTTTAGAGACGTCCGAGGCAAACCTGAGGCCGTCTAGCTATACGCCCCCTGAAACCGGGAAAATTCTAGGAATTCCCGCGATCGCTCAGCCTTATTTAGCGCTTAAGGAATTATACTACCAAACTCTGCCCGCCGTTCATGATGCCTGGGAGCATGAAGGCGAGGCTGTGGTACTCTTAGAAGACCGTTCCGAGTGGCAGTCATTGCGTGAGTTGTGGGATAGTGAGCAGCTTTCCACGTTGCAGATTTTATACTGGCTCGACGAAATGGCTAAACTCTGGGAGGCATTAGAGCCATGGCATTGCCGTCAAAGTTTGTTGGAGACTGAAAATTTGCGGGTGGATGAAGACCAAGCCTTGGGCTTAGTGCGTCTGTATCCAGAACCTCCAACTCGACAATTGACTCTCCAAGATTTGGGGAAAATGTGGCAAACACTATTTGACCAGTCCCAGCGAACCCACTTTACGACCTTGGCTGCCGTTTTCCGGCAGATGTGTACTCAAGAAATTGCCACCATTCAGGAACTGCGATCATACTTGGAAGCCATTGCCCACGAACAACAAGCCTTGGTCGTCCAATCACCCGAAACCGATGACTGGGCAAAAGCCCCAATAGTCAGTAGCTCATCAGGCGTTGTTTCACAAGAGAGTATCCCCACTGCCACTCCAAGAATGTCTCAAGAACCTACTTTTAACAACGAAGGTGATGATCTCCCAACCGTAATTCTGCCAATGCAGTTGCTGAGTTTGGATGACACCGGTTGCACGGATATCGGTCAACAACGAGAGCATAATGAAGACTCCTTTGGCATCCAAACACTGGTGAAAAAGCAAGAGAATCCAATGGGGCGTTCAGTGCAGGCTCGTGGCTTATATATCCTTTGCGATGGCATGGGGGGCCATGCGTCGGGAGAAGTAGCCAGTGGCATGGCGGTTGAGACGATTAAGCGATACTTTCAAGACAATTGGCCCGAAGGTGACCAGTTGCCCTCAGACGACTGTATTCGCGAGGCGGTGCGAGTTGCTAATCAAGCGATTTACGAAGTCAACCAAAAAAATGCCCGCTCTGGCAGTGGTCGTATGGGTACGACTCTTGCCATGATGTTAATTCAAAATACAAACGCTGTAGTCGCTCATGTCGGCGATAGCCGCCTGTATCGCCTAACTCGTAAGCGAGGTTTAGAGCAAATTACAGTGGATCACGAAGTCGGACAACGAGAAATCAAGCGGGGAGTGCCACCCGAAATCGCCTACAATCGCCATGATGCCTATCAGCTCACCCAAGCCTTAGGCCCTCGTGACGAACACTTTATTAGTCCGGATATCCAGTTTTTAGAACTGAATGAAGATACTTTATTTGTTCTATGTTCCGATGGTTTGTCCGATAATAACCTCATAGAGACTCACTGGCAAACGCATCTTGCGCCTTTACTCAGTTCTCGTGCCAATTTGGATCAGGGTATTCTACAGTTAATTGAGTTGGCTAATGAACACAATGGCCATGACAATATCACAGCCATCCTGATTCGGGTGAAGGTGCGACCCAACTTTGAGCAACAACAACTCCTTTATAAATAGACAAGTTAAAAGGCAAAAGCCACACAAAATACTTACTTCTGCCTTTTTATTTCTTACCTAAATATGGTCACACTGACCCTTCTCCATCCCCACGCATCAACTCCGTTGCAACAGTGGAATTTCCATAGCCAATCAACGATTCGCATTGGTCGCTCCCCTGATAATGACATTATTCTGGATGATCCCTTAGTTTCACGACATCACTTGGAACTCAGGGAAAGCCCTTCGCCATCCGGCAGTTTGTGGCAGCTCATTAATCAAGGAACCAACGGCACTTTCCTCAACGGCGTGCTGGTTTCACGCGGCTTGGTTCCTGATGATGCCCTTATCCAACTGGCACGAGAAGGCCCACGCTTGAAATTCCAAATTGAGGAGTCAATTGAGCCAACTTTGGGGCAAAAAATCCTAGCCCAAAAGTCTCTACCCTGTACCCACGAAGGTAATCCGAGTACCAACTTATTCTGCATTCATTGCGGTCAACCGTTGGTTCCTATACAGCGAATGATTCGTCACTATCAAGTGTTACGGACATTGGGACAGGGAGGGATGGGAACCACCTATCTCGCCTGGGACAAAGAAGGAAGCCAACACGGACGCCCTAGCTTGTTGGTACTCAAGGAAATGAATGCCGACATGGCTCAAATTTCCAAAGCCCAAGAACTGTTTGAACGAGAAGCCCGTACTCTCAAAACCCTAAATCATTCGGGAATTCCCAAGTATTACGACTTCTTTGTTGAAGGGGGTAAAAAATACTTGGCCATGGAACTGATTCATGGTCAGGATTTAGAGCAGCGAATTCTGCGCATAGGGCCAGTTACACCGCATCAGGCGATTGAATGGATGATTCAGACGTGCGACGTCCTCGACTACATCCATTCCTGCGATCCACCCCTGATTCATCGCGATATTAAACCAGCCAATCTAATGGTACGCCACCGGGATAACCAGATCGTTGTCCTAGATTTTGGGGCTGTCAAAGAGATTGGTACAGCGCCAGGAACTCGCATTGGTGCAGAAGGCTATAGCGCCCCGGAACAAGATCGAGGCAGCCCAGTTACACAATCTGATCTTTATGCCATTGGCCCGACGTTAATTTTCCTACTTACAGGTGAAACTCCCCTCAAGTATTACCGTAGCCGTGACTCTGTATATGGTTTTGACGTAGCCAACGTCCCGACAATCACCCCCCAGTTGCGGGAAGTGATTGATCGGATTTGTGAACAGAAGGTGCGCAATCGCTATCAAACGGCTAAAGATGTATCACAAGCTTTAGCTGCTTGCCTGTGTACTTGAGCCTTACCTTGGACAATTCACTACAATCATCAATTCCTATAAGTAGGAGTTGATGAGTAGGACTTGGGACTACCCTAAACAAGCCGTCGCGAGTTTATTCTTCGTCCCAAGCTTCTACGGCTAATAAGTCACCGATCAAATCTTGCATGGTGAAGCCAAATTCCAGAAGTTCTCCCTTCCAGTAAGACCATTCATCGCCATACAACAGAGCGATTTTCCACAATTTATCGTCCGGTTTGATAATCTTAGATTCCACAAGAGAATGCACCTGACGCTGAAACTTCACCATTGGGTGAGTAACTTGCTGAGTCATACTTGTCTTTCAATTAATTTGAAATATTTTTTGCAAATCCTTGAACTGAGTTGCTTCCTGATTTTAGTGTTGCGCCGGTTCGTAGAGTTCTGCACGGCAAGGAAGCACTCTTATATTCTTTTAGCGCATCTACGTACAGGAGTGCAAGTGTTTTTAGGAAACTGTACGGTAATTACTACCCTCTATTCCAAATCTCTGCATCCCGCCTCCTTCGGGTCACAGTTTTACTTTCGTTGACCTGCACCGGGGTAAAAGCGACTGAGAACCGTTATCTCTGTGACTCTGCTAAAGTGTTACTGGAACACAAGCGCCGTTTGGCAGAGCTCTACCATGTATCTCAGTCCCAGATTTTACTAGTAAACGCTGGCCTTCGCAAGCACATAATTTATTTATTTTACTGCGAGCGCAACGACAGAGTGAGGCAATCTGGACAGATGTAGCGGTAGCAACCCCAAAGACGGGAACGCCCTAGCCTTAGCGACCGAAAAATCAACGAAGCAGGAATATCAATTGAGGCGGTACGGCAAAGCAGCAGAAGTTGATAACACCCTAAAATTTCCCTTGGGCATGTACCACCACACAATTCAGCGGGCTCATTGAGTGAGCTGATTAGACTGTGTTACAAAGCAGGCCGTTCTGGGCAGTATCTCCTGTAAGGTAGAACTAGTCTCAGGCCATCTCCTTAAATATTAGCATTCCTAATCTTTAAAGGGAAATCAATAGGAATTCCCAAGGGATGAACGCCACCTATTTCTTCCCGTCGGGGTGATATTACTCTGGTAATTGAGGGGCTAAGCGATAGGTACTGTCAGGCCCAATCTTGGCATTTTAACGACAGAATCTCTCTGGCAAACAGGAGAGAGTTGAAAAATAGAGTTGTTTAAACAGATAGTAATATCATTGGGCAAGCGGACTTAGCCCTGTCTTAGGCGCTAAGCATTGAATACAAATTAATGGGAAAAGCTGAAAATTACAAGGACAGACACCCATAGCTTTTAGGACTTCATACGATCTTTATGGTTTTCTCGAAGAATATAAAAATATATAAAAAATAAGTGAAGAGAGCCAATAAGAATTAGCAGTTCTTCAAAGGCATATACTATGATGTAAACAATTTTGTCACTCAGGCGTTACTTTGAGTGACTGGATGCGAGCGGTATCAGTGTTTTTCCTAAGTACAGGAGTTAATAAAAGTGAAGCAGGAATCTGACGTCGCAGTGGTGCCTGTTACCCGAAAAGCCGAGGTAATTCAACGCATACAAGAATTAGTGCCACCCGGTTCGCCAGAACCGCAAGAGCCTGAAGTTCTTGCAACACTAAGAAACTTAACTGTAGAACTAATCGAAGCTTACAAGGCAGAGGGACAACTCGAAGATGACCCGTTTTTCGATGTTCGTCACCGTACTATTCACCTGTATACATCCGAAGTTAGCGAAAAACTTCAAGGAAAAGTTGCGCTTGTTACGGGTGGAGAGGGATGTGTTGGCAGCGATTTAGTAGAAAAGCTGGTTGAACTGGGTGCTAAACGGGTTATTTCTGTGGATAACGCCCGATGCGGCTACTCTTTAGATCCTAAGCCCGCTGGCGAAACGGAGGGCATTGTTACCCACTATGCCGTTGATGTTCGCAACTACGAAGGGCTCAACTCTATTTTTGAGGTAGAAAAACCTGAACTCGTCTTTCATTTGGCAGCCCAACGACAACCTGGGCTAGCGGAAAGAAAAGTTAGAGAAACAATTTCAACTAGCCTTTTAGGAACAGAGAATATTATCAAACTCTGTGAAAAATACGGAGTTGAGCAATGCATTTTTTCTTCGACAGGCAAGGCTTCTCGGTACTTCACGGCTGAAGTGTACGCTGCTTCCAAAAAAATAGCGGAGTGGCAATTTGCTCAAGCGGTACAACAAGGGAAAGTCACTTACTCGATGGTGCGCTTTACCCATACACTAGACAACAGTTTGGTGTCTCAACAAATCGATGATAAAATTAAAATTGGTCCGGTTGTTAACGTTCACGCTCCTCATCGCTACCTGACGGCTCAGAACCTTAGCGAAGCTCGTCACTTACTGTTGAATGCTCTAATTTTTTCGGAGCCTGAGCAACTCAAGTTCTTCACCGTTACTAATTTGGGTTGGCCGACAGAAACGCTAGAGATGATTCTCTACAAAATTGTTCAGTCTGGCAAGGCATGGCCTATTTACTTCCAAGGTTTGCAACCGGGTTATGAAGAACCCTTTTTCCTCGGTCAATTTGACTACAGCAATCCGACAGAAATCCATTTGTTAATTAACACTTTGGAAGACCCGTACCGAACTTTCGATCCCTCCAAAGATACAATTATTGCACAACTAGCTCCTTTCTCCACTGAAATTCTCGACAAGCATATTGCTGCCCTAAAAGCATTGATTGCCGATTCTGAATTACCTGAAACTCAACTAAAGCTTTATCTGGCAGAAGCTGTCAGGGAAATCACAAGTTCTATTTGTGCCAAGGCATCTCCACAAGCGCTCTTGAAGATTTTGAAATGGGGGATTAACCCCAAACGGGTTAAAGGTGGAGAAATTGAGGTAGCGAAGCATCAAGATATTTTAGGATTACTCGCCAAAGGCTTGTATGGAAGACTTACACAAGAGGCATTGAACACCTCTCTGGTGACTCCTGAGGAATTTGATGAGTTAGTCGAAATTCTTGCGACTTTGCCTGGATTGGAAAAAGAAGTAGCCTATATGCGGGCGGTGTCCAGAGAGGGAAAAGATTCAGCACGGAGCCACGAACAAGCTCTAGACGGGGTTAAGGAAAGGGATTTGGTTACACAATAGCCAAGAACTGCTCTGGAACAAAGACAGTAGGGTGGGCAATGCCTATCCTACTTAGTATTTGTGGCGATCGCGTTTGACTCTAAAAATCTTTTAGAGCGATTGAGTAACCCCACTGGTGTAGAAATTCATAGGCTACTGAAATAGCCTTTTCAGCTTCATCCCAATCTTCAGCTTGGCAGGCATGATAGTGCGCCAACAGCAGCGGTTTAATATCCTCGATATCGTTCCACTCCGTTTCCCGCTTCAGGGGAATGCTCAGAAAGTAGCGATATGCTTGTTGATGAGCGATACGGAATGTTTCTGCATTTTGGCACAGGGCACGATAGGCTTTTTCTTGTACCAAAGGATGTAACTGGTAAGATTCCTGCTGAGAGTCATAGTCCAGCAATTGCCTGCGCTTGAGAGCAAGGACAATTTTTTCTTTCAAGTCATACTCGCTCACCTCTGGCATCTGGGCAGCTATTGCCGCATAAGACAGGGGATATTCTGAGTTTTGGTATACAGAAATCAGTTTGAGACAAGCTCGCTCTGGATAGCTGAGGCGCACTACGCCTTCATCAATTAGGCTTTCAATATCTCGAATCAGTAACCAATCTCGATCTTGTAAAAATCTGCCCACCTGCCCCTGAAATTCTTTATCATCCCCAATTAAGGCAGCTACCAATTCCAAGACTTTAGGATGTCCCTGATAACGCTCTGCGAGTGCGACTAATTCGTCCTGAGTAGCTGTCAAATTAAACGAACACAACAGATCAACCGCTGCTTGTTGCTCTAGTCCAGTTAGATAAAGAGTGTAGGTTTGCCGTCGTGGTAAATCCGCTAAGCTTTCCCGACTGGTAAAAATCACTTTGCTCTGATGCTCGGTTTCCATTAACTGCTTGAACAACCAAGCATACTCGGCACACTCATCAGCAAAATATCCAACTCCTTCGGCTTGTCTGGTTTTCAATACAGTTTCGATGTTATCTAGTACCACCAGACAAGGCTGATCTTTGAGCAACTTTACAAGCCGTTCAGTCTTTTTGGAATAATCCTCTTGAACCGTAACAGTGGCTGTAATTTTGCCATGAGAGAGGGTAAACAACAGGGAATCAATGATGCCGTCAAATTTAGGAGCTGTGCCTGTGGCAGAACTTAGCGATTCCCAAGCGGCGGCAACGAACAGAGTATCTTCTCGCTGGAGATGGCGAACTAGTTGGCTGGCGAGGGTAGTTTTGCCAATACCAGGTAACCCAACGATACAAACGGCTGTAACCACGTTTGCTTGCTGATCTAAAGCGAGAATATGAGCTTTTAATGCTTCGAGTTCATGCTCGCGCCCTACCCAATTTCTCACCGGTGGTAACTTTTCAGGCAGTACAAAACCTGTATTTCCCTCAAAAGGATTTTGGATTTGATGCCTGCCTGGATAAGAGTGAGCGAAGGGAGACGGAATTTGGATTAAATGGGCGCTGCACTCCATAATTTCTTCCCAGTTGTGCAGCCCTATAGCCTGACAAATTCTGATAAAAGTCTCCCGTTGAATTGGCTGCTGTCCCCAAAATCGCTTCAAGGTGGCTTTTGAAGTTAAAGCGGCGTCGCACCATACCTCAGCTGCTTTGTTCCAACCCTTCTGGCGTCTAGCTCTTTCAACAATTTCCAAGCCCTTTCTGGATGCCTTGAGAGAATTCGCCATGCTCAATCCTCAGCCAGCTTTCATTATTGGCTTCAATGTTACGTGAGTATTTTCCGCAAACGGCTGAGCCGAATGAGACGAATGAGCCGTCAAGATTGAGCCAACTGATGAGCCCTCAAGGTTATTTTCTTGAGCCACTTTAGAAATGTGGCAAGTCAAACTCACTCCAGAACTGTTTCTAAATTCACACTCCGGCATTGCTGATTGAACAAATGATTCAGGGTTGATCTTAAGCCTTGAAACCTGCAATTATTCATCGTTTTAGCAATGCCGACTTAGCCACTCATCACATCCATTTCACGATTCACGAGGCAGACATAACATGTCCGAAACACAAACAGTTACTTTACAAGAAGCTTGTAGCGCTATTCGTACTGTAACTCCCTTCTCTGCTACAGCCGCATCCGGTGGTGCTAATGTGCGCTCTGCTCCTTCTGTAAGCGCGTCCATTGTGGGAAATATAGCAGCAAATGAACGTCGTACCTTTGATGCTTGGACGTATGGGGATACGGTGAACGATGCATGGGCGGGGCAACCTGACGCCCGGTGGTATCGACTCAGTGGCACTAATAGCTGGGTAGCAAGCGGTGTTGTGAATGGCAATCCAAGCCCTGTACCTCCTCCGCTGTGTTCCTCTAATGGTGGTGGTAATTTTTACCGGAATCCAGATGCATTTTTCCAGTGGGCTAATGGTCAATTTAGTATTGCTCGGTTAGATCGCAGTGACTTGCGAGGTGAATGTGTCACTCTGATCGCTCGTTACGTTCAAGAGGTGTTTCTTCCAGCCAGCGATCGCACCCAATCTCGTGCTTATGGTCATGGCAAAGACACGGCTAATGTATTGGCAAGCAACGCGCCCTTCAACCAATATTTTGGGCCTTTTACTAACTCTGGTCTACCCCGTCGTGGTGCTGTGATCTCTTTTCCAGCAACAGCTAGCAATGCCTTCGGACACGTAGCGATAGTCTTAGAGGTTCGGGGACAGCAAGTCAGGATTCTGGAATCGAACAGGGATCAGAGAGCGCCAAATACTACCGTCACTAGTGACCGTTTGGTCAATATTAGTGCGGCTAGTGGTTGGACGAATCCCCGATAACCCGACGTAAAAACCTGGAATTGAGTGAGCGATCGAACCGAATTATAACCTGCGATCGCAGCAACCATCTTTTTCCAATTTCAGTTCGCAGAAGGATTCAGGGTGTGGCTTTAGGGATTGAGACACCCATAGGACTGACGCATCGGCCCCCAAATTTGGTGGGTTAGGGGGGCTAATCAACGGATATTGCGTCAGTCCTAACCCAACCCTTCTGCTTTTAGAACAACACAAAGCATAAGAGTACCCGCGTCGGATACTCTCACAGCCTTACTGAATTTCCCCAAATAAACACACCAGACTATCCCACGCAAACACTCACCCGATGAGGAGGATGATATGCAAAGACGAATCATTATTGCTGCGGGTCATGGCAATAAGGATAATGGTGCCACTGGTCAAGGCACTACTGAAGCTGCTCAGGTCATAGATATTGTAAATCGCACAGCTAACAAACTTCGTGCCGATGGGCAATTAGAAGTAGTAGTCGTACCCCATGAACTTGATTTGATGGATGAAATCAACTGGGTTAATGCGCGATACAAAAACATTGAAGATGGTTACTCTCTAGAAATTCACAAAAACGCTGGTGCTGGAGGACACGGAGTTGAGATGTGGTACTACTCAGGCGATGCTCAATCACAAGCTTATGCTCAAAGTCTCATAGATAAGCTTGCACCAATTTCTGGTCTTCCTAATCGTGGTGTGAAGGGAGATGCAACAAATCGTTGGGGTCGCTTGGGCTGGATACGAGACACTAATACATGGGCTGGGCTGGCTGAATGTGGCTTTATCACCGATGGTGGCGATCATCTTGATAATGAGAAATATGCCAAAGGTCTATTCGAGGGAATTTTAAACCTGTGGCGATTAACTCCGAAGCGTCGATAAGCAGCCTATGTACAGCAACAACCTGATCCCGCC
>DATNPV010000119.1:0-43686 GCA_036703055.1 Waterburya sp. | reverse complement strand
CTTAACTTGGGGATTTATCTTGCTCATTGGCTTAACCCTGTGGTCAGCCACGAGGTCAAGTATCGCTATTGCCAAACGGATGCATGAAATTCCCTGTACTGATTGTCGGTTTTTTACCGCTGATTATCGGTTGAAGTGTACAGTACATCCCTCAATCGCCAATACAGAAGCAGCGATTCACTGTTCGGACTATTGTTGCAAATATCACCGGATTAATACAACTCGGAACATCACTTAACTGTTCTCATTCCCTCCGAGGCAATTGATTCGCGATTTTGGCAAAGAGCTAAAGCGCTACTGGTGTTGATCTGGATTTTTGACCAGCATGGGACAACAAAGATATAGCGGTTTGCCTTGGGATGAGGTACAGGGCTGATGGTTTTAGGGCAGAGGCAGAAGGGGCAGAAGGCTCCAGGGCAGAAGTTAGCACTCCACTCAATCGAGAATCGCTATAGAACAATTTCTGAAGGCTAAAACTTGGACATTATTGATGCGTCGTTACCCAAGTTTAGGCTGTTTGAATTTTAATCCTTAAAACAACAGCAACACTCAAACTATTTGACTGAGTGACCTCCTCTCTTGGGCGATTCTAGCCGGAGTTGCACTGAACAAAATGCTCTAGTCGCATCGCTCCCTAATCAAATACCTGAGGAAATATCAGCTTCTTGTCGAGTGTTGCTGTTGGTTTTTGATGAGACAGATGTTAGATGAAACAGCGTTTTTTACCTCTTGATTCTAATGTGGACTGCGCTGTGGTATCTGTCAGAGAAGCTCTTTAGCTTCAATTATTAATTTACCACCCTTTTTTGAAAGAACAAGCAAATGAAATGTAACTTTACTTTTGAGGGGGAAATACTATTAACATTGTGAAATAAATTTAATCCTTATTCGCTGCTGTAGCAGGCTCATGTTTAATATCTCTCGCGGGGTCACCTAACGGGCGCACATTACTAGCAAATTCAAGCAAGATGCCATCAGGGTCAAAGAAATAAAAGGAAGAAATGAATGTCGTGTCGTCAGCTTCAGGGACGTAACCAGACGGAACATCAGCATGGTGTAGAACAGGAGTGACTTGTACACCTTTTGCAACTAGTTTTTCCTGATATTCCTTGAGTTTTTCCCACGGCACTTTAAAGGCGATATGGTTCAAAGAGCCATGTGCGGTGGTAATGTTACCCGTTTGAAAGGCATCCAATCTGACTGAGGCAATACCTGGTGCTGCTGCTGGAGCCTGGGGAAACCAGAAAAACGCTAGTGCATCTCCATTGCCAATATCAAAAAAGAAGTGTTGTCCACCGTCCGGTAGTGCGATCGTTTTGAGTAACGTCAGGCCAAGGGTGTTGGTGTAGAAGTCCACAGTGCGTGCCATATCCTGACAAACCAGGGCAATATGGTTGATTCCTTGCAGTTGAAATTCCTTCATCTGGGTCACCTGCTTGTAGAGTGTACTAGCGTCGGTTACCTTACCATACACGAGTTTGGTTTTCTATCAACAACACCCCTTGGCCTACACAGGGCGATCGCGCTAACGCATTGATGAATTAATCGGAACGCCTGCTGTCTGCTGATCCAAGTAGTTGTAGACTAAGCGGGAAACTTGACGAATAAAATCCCTGCCTCTGGTGTCATCGTAAGGGCGTCTGACAAAAATCCCTGCTAGATAACGCTTACCATTTGGCATCGTGATCATTCCTGCATCTCCGATGAGGAAGCCGATATCTCCCGTTTTGTTGGCAATTTGAGCGCCTGAACCAATACCCGCAGGAAGTAGGGTTTTAATTGTAGTTTGGCTCAATAAATTCATAATTTCCGCCCGACTTGAAGAGGAAACTAACTTCCCATTGGCTAACTGCGCCAGCAAACGCACCATATCTTTGGAACTGGTGGTATTGGTTCCCTTTAAATCAGCTAACCAATTCCGGATTACTGTGTCCTTCAGTCCCCAACTCCGGAAACGCTGATTAACTTTGGCGATTCCTCCTAAGCGGTCGATGATCATATTAGTCGCGGTATTGTCACTAATAATGATCATTTTTGCCAAAGTTCTCTTGGTGCTAAACTTGGTTCCTGGGCGTTGATACTGCATATCTCCGGAACCACCTGTAATGAGGTCACGCCGCATCACCAAGGTTTCATCCAGATTCACTTTCCCCTCTTCTAAAGCCTGGTAATAGGCGACGAGGATGGGTAATTTGACGGTACTCGCGGCTGGGAAGACGCGATCGCCACTAATATCCAAATAGTTCCCCGTATCCAAATCCAAGAAAAACATTCCCGTCGTGAGGAAACTGTACCGAGCCATCAATGCTTTAATTTGAGGCTCAAGTCCTGGCATTTCCTTGCCTAACGCCATCACTCCGGCAAACTGTTCTGGGGGTGCTGGCGGTACGGCAATCTCTTGGGTTTCGCCTGTGGGTGCAATTGAGCCAAGTGAAGGTGAGTTACTGGCACTCAGACGTTCAGGTGTGGGCAACTGGACAACCCAACGGCTGGAAGCATCGGCACGAACTTGTACTTGTTTTGGGTTGATTGTATAGCCTGGAGCTAACTCAACCACCATCCGAGTGGTATCGGCGTCAAACTGTCCTACCCGAATAGTCTGAATCACGGCGTCTATCCGTTGTTGGGTTTGAGGCTGTCCTAGTTGGGTACTGGGTAGATCAATGACGAGGCGGCTGGGATTTGCCATCAAAAAGACTCTCGGTTGAACCCCCTCATTGGTAGTTACGTCGAGCTGACGGAGATTGCGGTTGAAGTGCCAAGATTGTAAACTACCTGCTTTTGCGGGAGAAGAAAGCAAAAAAATCCCCATTAAGCCGGGTAAGAACCAGCGTAATTTCACCAATATCATTCCTTGTGTGAGTCGTGTGAGCGTTATCAGTCAAAACGTTGATTCACGAGAATGATTGTCTTGACCGATTAAAGATTATTACTCAGATTGAGAATTATTCTGAAAAGTTTCTTCAGATGTTGCTCTACCCCATCAGGACACAGGGCATTTTTTGAGTCAAGATTTATCGCTTTGGGTGACGCTGTCCGCAATCCATTGCAAATAAGGCTGTGAACCCTTCACGATTGGCAGCGCAATGATTTCTGGGACGGCATAACTGTGTAATTCTCGAATTTTCTGCTCTAACTGGGAAAAATGGGATAAATCCGTTTTAATCACCATCTGCCATTCTTGTTCTTCCATTACCTGACCTTCCCAGGCGTACGTTGAATGTACTGGCATTAAGGTGACACAAGCAGCCAGTTTGGCTTCAACTAGCGTTTTTGCGATCGCCTTCCCTTCTTCCTGAGATGGCGCGGTTACCAAGACAATACCGTAGCTTGTTGCGGTAGAATCGTTCTCCATCCTTTGCGACTAATTCCAAAACCTTCAGGATTGTATCAGGCTTATCGGTTTTGTATAAACGCTAATCTTCGCTTTATTTGGGCTGAAATGGTCTATATTTACCGCCTAACCCTTCTACGATCGCCTTAGTATTGGCAATCAGCATTTTTTCGTAAGTGTCAGCGGGCGTTCCTTTTTCTCCAAGTCCATCAGCAAACAGTTTTTGCTCTGAAACTTTGACATTGGCCTCTTTAGCGACCGTTTCAATTAGTTTTGGATTAATCGTTGTTTCGGCAAAAATTGTCGGCACACCCGTCTGCTTAATCTCACCTACCAATTCTTTGACTCGTCCAGCGGTGGGTTTTTCCTCAGTGCTAATTCCCTGTAAAGCGCCTTCAATCGGAAGGGCATAAGCAGCCGCGTAATACCCCATCGCATCATGGGTCGTGACTAACTTACGCTGTTGGGTAGGAATTGTACTGATTTGCGATTTAATCCAGCTATCCAGTTGGGTGAGTTCACGAGTCATTTTCGTAGCATTGCTGGTGTAGGTGGCAGCATTGTTGGGAGACATTTGTTTCAGGTTGTCCCGAACTATCTCAACCATCCGCACGCCATTGTTTGCATCGTGCCAAACATGAGGATCGAATTCACTGTGATCGGCGTCTGCTGGTTCACCGACTTTGTTCTCATGATGAACGCTATCGTGTTCTTCGCCCTTCAGTGGCTTGGGAACAGCGAGTTTACCTACAGCGATTTTCGGGACAGACTTTTGGGTGGCTTGGATTAACTTAACCAAGCCACCCTCAAAGCCATAACCATTGTAGAAAATGAGCTCGGCCTTTTCGATGGCTTTGCGATCGCTCGGCTTGGGTTGATAAACGTGAGGGTCTGTTCCCGCAGGAATTAAACACGTCAGGTCAACGGTATCTTGGGCAATTTCTTGCGTAACATTACAAAGGACGCTGCTAGTGGCAACAATTTTGGGCTTTTCTCCAGTTGCAGCGGTAGGGAATGCGGAAGAAGGTGTGTTGCTAGATGAATTCATCGTTTGCTGCTTCGAGGTACAACCAGCGAATCCCATAACAAGCGCTAAAACCGCTGCACGTCCTATAGAGCAAGTTTTTGCAGAAGAGCGGCTTAACATGAGCAGACCTTTGACAAGCTAATATAACGATAATTATTCTCATTCCGTGCCTCAATGCTAGAAGTTCAAGATTTAGCTGTCAACTATCGAGGAATCCAAGCTCTAGGACAGGTCAGCTTCTGCCTACCACCAGGACAATTGGTGGGATTGATTGGGCCTAATGGGGCTGGCAAAAGTACGATGATTAAAGCCATGTTGGGGCTAGTGCCTGCGATTAGTGGAGTCGTCAAGTTTTGTGGCAAGGCACTCAAACAACAGTTACGTTCCTGTGCGTATGTGCCGCAGCGATCGCAAATTGACTGGGATTACCCCATTACTGTATGGAGTGCAGTCATGATGGCGCGTACCCCGCACACGGCATGGTTTCACTCACCCTCTCGCCAATCCCAAGAAATTGTTGCCGAAGCACTTGATCGGGTGGGACTATGGGAACTTCGCCACCGTCAAATCGGAGAACTTTCCGGGGGACAGCAGCAACGAGTTTTCTTAGCGCGTGCCTTGGCACAGCAAGGGCAACTGTTTTTATTTGATGAACCCCTGGCTGGAATTGACAAAAAGACAGAAGCGATTCTGTTTCAGATTTTCACTGAACTTAAGGCAGAGGGCAAAACCTTATTAGTTAGCTCCCATGAATGGGGACAGGCATTAGGTCAGTATGATCAATTATTATTGCTAAATCGAGAGTTGATTGCTAAGGGTTCCCCTCAAGATGTAATGAATTTAGAAAATATTAAACGAGCTTATGGTGAAGGACTACATTCACAACTTCTCAATGACCGTTTAGAACCTGCGTATTTCTGTTAGAAGTTAGGAGTGAAGAATCACGAACTACAATCCCAAATCTAAAATCTAAAATTGACATGTTGCATTGGCTAATAGAACCGCTCAGTTATGAATTCATCCGGAATGCGATCGCTGTGGGTATTCTCACGGGTATCCTTTGCCCTGTGGTTGGTACGTATCTGATTGTCCAACGGATGGCTTTATTGGGCGATGTGATTGCTCATGCCATCTTGCCAGGGCTTGCGATCGCCTTTGCTTTAGGAATTGATATCTTAGTGGGAGCTTTTATTTCAGGTCTCCTCAGCACCTTTGTGATCGCCTGGATTCGCTCACAATCTCGCGTTAAAGCCGATGCGGCTATGGCTCTGACCTTCTCTAGTTTTTTTGGTTTAGGAATAGCCTTAATTACCTTATTTAAAAGTAAATTAGATTTAGACAGTATTCTATTTGGTGATATCCTTGGAGTCACTATTGATGATGTTAAACGTACGGCTGTTATTACTTTAATTATTTTATTATTAATTAAATTATTTTATAAGGAATTACTGTTATATACCTTTGACAAACTAGGCGCTCAAGCCCTTGGTTACCCAATCAATAGGCTACATTTGGGTTTAATGGCGGCGATTACGCTCACCATTGTTACCAGTATGCAAACGGTGGGAGTTGTCTTAGTGATTTCTCTGCTGGTTGGCCCTGGTATTACAGCTTATCTTTTGGTGAAAGAGTTACACCAAATCATGGCATTGGGAGCCATCTTAGGAATTGTTGCCACTGTTAGCGGCGTCTATGCTAGTTATTACTTAAATATTCCTTCTGGGCCCGCGATTGTCCTAGTAACATTTAGTTTCTTTTTACTGACACTGCTATTTAGCCCTTCACAAGGCATCTTGACGCGCCCAGAAGTGGCTCAACGCTCAGTTGGGATTTGGCGACGGTTGTGTTCTGTTAAACTGGGTCATAAGTAACGAGGTAGTTAAGGTTCGATAATAATAACTCTTACTTGTGTATCAAAAAATACATTAGAATTAGACCCAAAAAAAAATCCTGCTTTAGATAGAGCGATAAATGAGCGATTGAGTATCTCCTATAAAGAGGAAAGAATAGTTTCCCTGTGTTTGAAATTGAAGATTAAAAATCTGCGGGAATTTGCAACCTTAAGAGCAACCACAACTATGAAGGCGACTCATTTATCAAAAACTGTTTGGGCTAGTGCTTTTGCTGTGACTTTAGCCATTCTACCGTTAGCTTTGTCGGCTTGTAAGGCAGGTGATCAGGGCGGTACGAATACAGAGACGACAACTCCAAGCGGGGCAACTGGTGGGACTATGACTAGTCCAGGTGATGCGACAGGCGGTACTACGACTAGTCCAGGTGGTACAACGGGCGGTACTGGCACGACTGGCGGTGCTGGCACGACAGGCGGTACTACGACTAGTCCAGGTGGCACGACAGGCGGTACTACGACTAGTCCAGGTGGCACAACAGGCGGTACTACGACTAGTCCAAGTGGCACAACAGGCGGTAGTGGTACGACGGGCGGTAAGACTTCGGGTGCTAAAAAAGGTACGGGGACGACTACCGGAGGCAAGACCCCAGGAGCTGGCACAACCACTGGTGGCACACCTTCAGGTACTAGCAGTCCCTAACAGATCGCATGGGTTAAAGGGTCTTGACCACTAATAGCCTGTCCATCTTGAAATGAGAGGTTGGGAGAGGGAAAGGAGGATAAGGAGGACAAGGGAGAAGTGTTTTAACATTGACCTCCAAAATCTACCTTGACGCTCTACTAGTCCTAAAAAGGCTCTCTTGAAGAGAGCCTTTTAATTTTTGGTACAGTCAGTTTGGTGTTAGTGAAGATGTCATTGTTATCAATCCTCAGAGCTTGTGCCAAGCTATTTCGCTCCACCGCTCACGTCTGGCCAACAACAGTTCTTCCCTATCACTCTTTCTGGCTAAAAGAAGATTGATAGACAACAGGACTTAGTTCGGGGGGTCAAGACTGTAGTTAGAGGTTGGGGTTGAATGGCAAGGGCAAGATGTGAGTATAGCCATCTTCAGTTGGCGCTAACCTATTTTCTATCGGCACAGTCAAAACGTGAGTTCAGAAAATAAAGAAAAATTTCGCATTGAATACCAAGCCGGAAAAGCCGCCTATGAACGGGGCGATTACCGAGTTTCCGTCCAGCATTTAGAAGCTGCATCTGCTTTGACGAGTCGAAACTCTCGCTTAGGGGGAGAGGCGCAGATCTGGTTAGCCATCGCTTATGAAGCGGCGGGACAACAGTCGGAAGCGATCGCGCTTTGTCAGCAGTTAAGTCGCCATCCCGATATAGAAACGCGCAAAGAAGGTAAACGCTTACTTTATATTCTGCAAGCCCCTAAGCTAAAGCGACCCGATGAATGGATGACCAAAATCCCTGACTTAGGCGCGATCACAGAAAGCGACCCCAAAGATCGACGTGGGGGCTCAAGTGCGAGCCCTAGCACGCGCGATCGGAAAGACAAAATCGAACTCGAGCCGCTCGATCTCACTCAAGTCAACACCAAAGATAATAAATTTGTCTGGATTGCTCTGATTGCGATCCTTGTGACGGTAGTAGGGTTAATCTGGTTCGGGGTTTAATTCATCGAGTTCAAGACTTTCCTCACAACCTGATCACCAGTAGGGTGCGTCCCAGCGCACCCTACTATTGCAACTGCCTTGTTAGACTTATAGCTTTGGGGATAGTTCACTGGCGAATTTGTTCTCGTGGTGGGCGGAGGGTGCAGGGTAGCTGATCGCTAGCTCGTTAGAAACGTTAGGTTTAGACCACCACAATGCAAGTGAATTTGACTTAGGGTGTCATCGCAATTCTTCTTATTGATGCTTAATCGCTGAGATAACCCAGGAACACATTCAATTGGTTAACTGATTGAATGTTAGCTGTCTCTAGGCGTTTTCAGTCATAAATACCTTATGAAAAATCGGAGTTGTTAACGATAACTCCGATTGTTTGTAGATTTATGCAAGGAGCGTAACGCCAAACTGTAGTGAAGCGAACCTAACGCTTAGTACAGCAAGAATGTGACGCTCTAAGAAGCAAGAGTCCAGAAAGAAGAACCATTCTGCTTCCCAAAAAAGTCACAAGTAGCGTTGTAGGGTATGCTTAAACGGCTTGCAAAAACTCCGAAAAAAGCCCAGTTGCGCCTCCTCATCGTGGTGCCTTTTGTCGTGCAAATATTTGTCGCCGTTGGATTAACTAGCTATCTTTCCATCCGCAACGGACAGCAATCCATCAACGATGTTGCTAGTGAACTACGTGCCGAAATCAGCGATCGCATCCAACTTCGCCTGCAAACTTACTTGGAAATTCCGCAGCAGGTTAATCAATTCAATGCAGAATCAATTGAGTTAGGTTTGATTCATTTAGGGCAATCTTCTACACTGGAACGTTTCTTATGGAGGCAAATCCACCAGTACAAGACCCTGACTTCCATCAATATTGCCTCTGAAACTGAAGGATATACGGGGATTATCCGACGTGATGATGGTTCAATTACGATTGGCATCACTGATAAAAATACAGGGCGTCACCAAAGCTGGGCGACGGATAACCAAGGAAACCGTACAAAAGTTCTACGAATTAACCCCAATAATCCCTATCGCCAGCAGGCTAGGTATCAGGCAGCGCTTAAAGCACACAAACCAACCTGGACAAAGATTGACCTGAGTTCCAATCCTGCCTATTTGAGAGTCTGGGCAACGCAACCTATCTATGATGTTGGGGGTAAGCTACTAGCCGTTACGAGTTCTAGTCTAAGCCTCTCGCAAATTAGTAACTTCCTGAGGGGCTTAAAGGTTGGTCACGCTGGACAAACCTTTATTATGGAGCGCAATGGGCTCTTGGTTGCCACTTCAGCACTGGAAAAACCGTTTCGTCGTAATCACGATACTGGGAAATCCGAACGGTTGACGGCGACAGACAGCACCAATGCCTTGACTCGTGCTACGGCAAAACATTTAGTGGCGGTGTTTGGCGACTTGAACAAAATTGATCAGAGTCAGCCCCTTGAGTTTCGGCTCAATGGTAAACGGCAATTTGTCCAAGTCATGCCCTTTCGGGACGAGTATGGGTTGGATTGGTTAGTGGTGGTTGTCGTTCCCGAAGCTGATTTTATGGCACAAATCAATGCCAATACTCGCACCACTATCCTGCTGTGTCTGTTGGCGTTGATGCTGGCTATCCTCGTGGGGATGATTACCTCCCGGTGGATTACTGAGCCAATTATCCGTCTGAGCGAAGCCTCAATGGCGATCGCCAGTGGGGAATTAGACCAAAACGTCGAAGTCGAGGGAGTTCGGGAACTGAGGATTTTGGCAACCTCGTTTAACCAAATGGTAGCTCAGTTGCGCGAGTCCTTTAAGGCGCTCAAACAGAGTAATGAGGAACTGGAAACTCGTGTTGAGCAACGCACAGCAGCACTACGCCTGTCAGAAGAAAAGTTTTCCTCCGCCTTTCGTGCTTCTCCTCACCCGATCGCGATTACCACCCTTACCGATGGATGCTATATCGAAGTGAACGACAGCTTCCTATCCCTTTTGGGCTATGAACTGCCTGAAGTCATTGGTTATACTAACGCCCAGCTGCAAATATGGATAAATCCCGATGAGCAGGCTCACATTACTCAGCTCTTATTAACAGCAGGAGCTATCCGCAATCAGGAAGTTGAGTTCCGCACGAAGACGGGAGAGGTGAGGATGGTGCTGCTTTCGGCAGAGACAATCAACTTGGGTGGAGAAACTTGCCTACTGGCTGTATGTAACGACATTACTGAACGCAAGCAAATCGAGCAAGCGTTGCAAGAACAGAAAGAGTATTTGCACTTGATTTTGGATAATATTCCCCAGGAAGTCTTTTGGAAAGATGCCAACCTAGTTTTTCTCGGTTGCAACCAAAACTGGGCGAAATCTGCTGGACTTGATAGTCCGGAAGCCGTAGTGGGTAAAACCGACTATGACTTAGTGCTGAATCGGGAAATGGCAGACTTTTTCCGTGCCGAAGATCGTCGCATTATGGAAAGTGGTCAACCAGAACTGCATATCGTTGCCTCCAAGCAAAAACCCTCAGCAGATGGACAAACGATTTGGCTTGATATTAGTAAAATTCCCATCCATGATACCGATGGCAAAGTAATTGGTATTGTGGGCGTGGTAGAAGATATCACGGCTCGCAAGTTGTCAGAGGAAGCGTTGCGGGTGGAACAAGAAAAATCGGAGCAGTTGTTACTTAATATTTTGCCTCAGGTAATCGCAGACAAATTGAAGCAAAACCTCCGTAGCTTTAGTGAAGATGCCTTAGTCCAGCATAGTAGTGCAGCGCTCATTGCTGAGCAATTTGATGAAGTGACGATTTTGTTTGCTGACATTGTTGGCTTTACGCCTCTTTCTGCCCGGATAGCGCCTCAAGAACTGGTCAACTTGCTAAATGACATTTTTTCTACCTTTGACCAGTTAGTCGAGAAACATGGTTTGGAAAAAATTAAGACAATTGGGGATGCTTATATGGTGGCGGGAGGGTTGCCGATGCCGAGGAACGATCATGCAGAAGTAATCGCTCAAATGGCTTTGGATATGCAACAAGCGATTACTCAATTTCAAGTTGGCAAGGGGGAACCGTTTCAAATACGGATTGGTATCCATACAGGGCCGGTGATAGCAGGCGTCATTGGTATCAAAAAGTTTATCTACGATTTGTGGGGCGATACTGTCAATGTGGCATCCCGCATGGAGTCTCAGGGAGAACCAGGACGCATTCAAGTTACATCGGTGACTTATGAACGTTTACGACATAAGTATTTATTTGCAGAACGAGGAACTATCCCCGTTAAGGGCAAGGGCGAGATGGCGACGTATTGGCTGATTAGTTCTCGTTGATTACCCTAAGGCTAGGGACTGAGGATGGGAAACTGGAAATGAGGCAATATAGATTTTCATCCTGGCTTTTGCCTTAAAGGTATACCCCTACAGTAATCTTGTACCGGGAGGGCGATAATTTTAGCGAATCTAACAGACGTGCTTGTACGTTAAGGAGGGACTTTGTGAAACCAGCAGTTATTGATTTAGTGTCATTTTGCCGTTGGTTAGGAGGACGCTTTCGTGTCCTGTGGGTGATTTTGCTCTCATCGCTGCTACTGTCCGGCTGTGTCCAATATAATGTCGGAGTCAACTTTGAGGGTGAGCATCGTGGCGCGATCGTGCAGCACATCAAGCTGGGAGAACAGTTGACAAGCTTTAGTAATGAGCAAGCCACTGAATGGCTCAAAAGCATTGAGCGTCGTACCCGCCAACTTGAGGGCAAAGCCAAGCGTGTTTCTGAGCGAGAGATTATTGTCACGATTCCGTTTAGCAGTGGGACGGAATTAGAGTCTAAGTTTAATCAATTTTTCAATCCGGTTGCGAAGAAAACGCCTCGCTCTCAAGCGAGTGAGACTGTAGATTTACCGACATTCAACTCTCAGTTTCACTTGGCTCAGGGCAACTTTTTCCTCGTGCAACGGAATAAGTTAAGCTACGACTTAGATTTGCGATCGCTGGGTGTTGTTTCGACCAAGGGTAATGTAATTGTCAGTCCCAGTTCCTTATTAGATTTGCAGTTTAGCCTAGAGACTCCTTGGGGGGCACGCGGTGTGGAGAAGGCAGCAAATGCCATTCAGCCACAAGTCTATGAAAATGGACATCAACTCGTGTGGATACTTCAGCCGGGACAAGTGAATCATATCGAAGCTGTGTTCTGGCTTCCCAGTCCGCTTGGTGTTGGAACTTTAGTCATTGTGCTGTTGGTATTGGGTGGCTTCTATTTGAAGTACCAGTCTTTTCCCTGGACAATGGCTCAAGTGACTCCATCGGCTACTTTGTCAAAGGTGCAGTAGGTGAACAACATCTACAGTAAACGGATATAGTTGCTGTTTTTAGGGCACGATATACTCGTGCCCTAGCGTGTATGTAGCGATTCCGTATGGGATGTTGAGATAAGGGTTTTCATCTATTGAGCGCATAGACCATGGGTTATACATTCATCGCTTTCCATAGCTTGATTAAAACTCTGACTCAAGTTTAATTGAGTTAAATTTTGGCTAAAAAACGGCACTATTTTCGGGTTCTCGTTTTGATATTGATGTAGGAGGTTAATTTGCTCCAAGATGAACCCAAATCCATCAGGCGTTGCAGCGTTAAAATTAATTTCCCAAAGAAATGGACGAACTCTATCTATTGTGATTTCTGCGGGTTCCCAAACTTTGAGGGTATATCCTGATTCGGTTTTAGTGATGGCGTGAAGGATTTGCATTGCTTTGACTGTCAAGGGTTCGTTGTTGAAAGGAGATTGGTTGCCAGAAAAACAGAGAATGAAAAAAACAGCCGTCGAGAAATTTAATTCATTTCCTATCAAACCCAACAAATTCGGCTACCTCTACACAGCTTTCAGAGTTATAGCCTAGTGCAGACTGGCAGATATAATCCACCAGTTTTCTTGTCGGCGTTTCTCCCCCTCCCTCCCTCCTTTCACCTAGCTGGTGGGAAACTTTCGCCGCCTTGCACTAGGCTGAGGAGATGGTTTTATTTCTAATTTCAGATTGTCGTACTTCCCCAGAAGCTTTACTTCAGCAATGTGTATCAAATTCTTTAAGCTAATTAGCTGAATGACGGGGAAAGCAAGCAGATACAGCCTAATCCATGACATCTATACCTGTTCTCAGTTGCATAGAACCCATTGTAGGGGCGATACCCTACCCTTCAGGAAGGGCTTCGCCCAACGGGAACGCCAAGGGCGTACATGAATCGCCCCTGCCAACATGATGTATTCCACTCGATTGAGAACCGTTGTATTTTCTATAGATGAAAATTTTTATTCCCTCTATTCCCCAGCCCCTAATTCCTTTGTGCAGCGCCGCACAATTAAGTCATCAGCTTACAAGTGGTTGCACATATGTTCAAAGGATTTTTGACATTTGATTTTTAATTTTTGACTGCTGCGAAGCGGCACTAACCCCTTTGCTCTACAGTAGCTCAGTTCAACGACCAGTCTCTAGGATAATCGTCGCCAAGCCAGTGACATTTAGGCTGTCCTCATTGTACACAACTGTGCGTGCTACCAAATCTAAATAGACTTTTGAACGAAGTTGCCCTTGCCAAGCGATCGAGTCGCCAACCTGACGGTAAGGATATTCATCTTGAGGCAATCCAGCCAACTCAGCCCCCTTGTCAGTTTTCCCTACGTATGTCAAGGTCGTGCCAGGAATTGCCTCTTTTCGCTTAACTCGATACAGTATAGGCAGCTTGTAGACTATTAAGCTGGGTGTAGATTGCTCTGTAACCTGCGGCACAGAAGTCGGTTTAGGGGTTGCTTGATTCACACTCAAGCGGATAGTACCAGCTAACTGAAGCCGATCGCCGCCGAACCACAGCACACGATCGCTCAGTTGCATACTCACTCCGTCTACAGGACTCCCTTGCCATTCCAAAGAGTCGCTCCCGCGCTTCAAGGCACGCTGTCCACCAATGCGTACTTCAGCCGTTTTATTATTCGTCAAGCCGACATACTCGATATCCGTACCTGGCACGAAGGAGCCAGCGGGAACTGACTGTTCGATTGGGCCTTTGTAAACTAAGGTTCGTTCTATGTTTCTTTGAGTACGTTCAGAGCCTGGAGTCGCTGTTGATGTTGTTGTCCTTTCGGGATACCTAACACCACAAGCGGAGAGAATCGTCATCAGTCCGATCATTGTGGTAATTGAAGACAAAAAACTTATCGGTAGTTTCCGATAAATCATAATCGTTTCCTCAAAAAATGCATTTTCTCTGTTTCCTTTAAAGGGTGAAGGGTCAAGGGTGAAAAGCTGAAGGTTTGAAGGCTGATTTAAACTTTCAACCTTAGCCTAGATTTCGTTGCGCTCATACCAGTTGGGGTTGAGTTCGATACCTCACCTATTCTCTAATTTCTCCCCCTGAATCCAAGGGGGCTGAGGGGGTTGCAAAGGGGCATTAGAAAAGCCAATACGTATAACACCTGGCTAGTTTTTAACAATTGAAAACTTGCAACCTCTCGACCTTCAATTTGCTAACTTTCAACCCTTTCATTGACTCTAAATATCTTTTTAGCTTCGCCAGCTTATAGTTAGCTGTTCAAGTTGGCCTGAGTCGCTATAGCTGATGTATCAACTAATGGAAGTGTTATCCCTTGCACTACCAAAACCGAGCAGGGAGCATAGTGAAGTACATAATTACTAACACTTCCTAACAGAAGTTCAGAAAGACCTTTGCGACCTCGGCGACTTAGAACAATTACATCCGCTTCCCACTGACGGGCTGCTTCACAAATTTGGGAGCCTACGTCACCAACCTTGCAATCTAATTCGCAAGGAACATTTTGCGCTGTTGCCTGCTGGCAATAGGTTTGTAGCCAACGATGAACGGACTCAACTTTGTTGTGAAGACGTTCTCGTTGGAGGCGTTGGAATGTGTTATACATGTCCATGTCGCCTAATGTTCCAACAAAAGGAGTCCACGCTCCGTCCGTCTCCAAGCTGAGACAGTGAAATAGCATCAAATGACTTTCTTCTGTTTGGGCAAGCTCTAGGGCTTGTTCAAATACCAGTGAGGATTGAGATGAGTTATCGAGAGCAACCAGAATTTTTTTGAAGACCATTTCTTTTCCCTCCTAAGGAAGGAATCTATTACTATGATAGCGCTATGAAATCCTGAAAGCTTTGTTGAGCCTGAGTTTTTAATTCTTAGTGTTTCCACAGATCTGTTTGTTAAGGCGGTTTAGTCCTCCAATATCTGCTGCGCTGTATTTTTCAAAGCGGCTAGCCTGAATAGGGATAAGATACAGAAATGACAATAAACTATCCACCAGTGGATAGCTACAGTTTTTGTTATGGATCAGCTAGCTAGGTTTTTGGTCAGGTGCTAACACTCTTCACAAGGGTAGCTGAAGGATTTGCACCCTAAGTCTGCGTATGGAACTAAATGCTTTCTGGGGGGTATATTAATAATCTCCTAAATCTGCTGTTACCGCTCTAGTTTGTAAAACTCTTTTACTAAACTCTCAATAAAGTCTGAAATTTGTTAACGTTAGCAGAGCAGGCGCAGTCTAGCTAGTGAAGTGTAGACCAGCCAAAAAGATAGACTTCTTCCAGCCTATCACTGAAGTTTGATGAAATCATGCTGTAGGGGTATCCCTGATGAGAACACAACAGACCTATCTTGAAACTAGACTTCCAAGATAGGTCTAACCATTTCAAGGGTTGCCACACGAGTAACCCCTACATCATTACCACCCATCAAAAACGCTAGTGCTGAGTTGACGGAGCCTATATCCCTAGCGAGTAAAGCGGGTGAAGCTACTGCACATTATTCAATTCCCATTTCTTTATGGGTAATTTCATCCTTACTCGCAGTAAGAGCGTCCGCTTCGTTATCATACTTCAGCCTTCAATTGACTTTCTTAGTGTACTGGGACAAATCCGAGATTTGATGAGTCTACGTTAGAGACCTCGCTCTGGGGTCTAACTAAAGCCCATTCTTCTTTGATATGATTCAAATCTCCCTGCTTAGCCACATAGTTTTCCACATAACCGCAACAAACACACACATAGGTATCTAGATAGGCGTAACGATTGCCAAAGTTGCCAGAACCTATGGTGATCGTATTGAGTGCCGGAAATCTCCGATTCGTGTTGCTAAAAACTTCATGTGACCCGCATTTAGGACATTGACCATTTTTCATGAAATGACTTCCTTAGCGTTACAACCTGGCTAAATTCTTTTTTCCTCAGTGGTACAGCTCTGTCGGGATAATTTGCTATCGTGGCGAAATACTTGGTCTAAGATATTCTCCCCTAATCTTGGGCAGGGCGAGAGCCAATGTCCAGATAAGTAGGTGGGCTTTCATTCTCTAGGCAGAGTGACACAATAGGGTTATGATGACCACACCCATCTAGGGAGTCAAAATCCCCGGTAAATCAGTCGAGTTATCGATGAAATTTTTTGTTAAAGTACTTCCCAAGATAGAGGAAACGTGTCACTATTCATAAAATGCACTAAATCGGTCAACTTACCGTAGATTAAGCAGGGAATGTTTATGAGCAAGTGGCAACGCCTTCTCCAAGCGGGGAGGGACTTGAAAATACGAGCTATTACTAATATTGATAAGATTTGGCAAGGGATTGAGCCGGGAAGCCTGCGCTCAAGGAGAAGTTGGTTAAATGTCAGCTCTTTCCAGGGTTTTGTGTCGCTGTTCCTTGTGGGAGTCAGCCTGAGTGTGGCGATCGCAGCTTGCTCTCCTGGTGCAAACAACCAAACATCAACGGCACAAGGAAATGCTGGCAAGAAGGACGTAGAACTCACCCTTGTTTCATTTGCGGTGACCAAAGCCGCCCACGACAAAATCGTCCCCAAGTTTGTGGAACAGTGGAAGAAAGACCATAACCAAAACGTTACATTCAAACAAAGTTATGGAGGCTCAGGTTCCCAAACTCGTGCCGTGATTGATGGCCTAGAAGCTGATGTTGTACACTTAGCGCTGGCTCTTGACACTAAGAAAATTGAGAAGGCAGGTCTGATTCAACCGGGCTGGGAGCAAAAAGCCCCCAATGATGCCATTGTGAGTAAATCTGTAGGCGCGATTGTCACCCGTGAAGGCAATCCCAAAGGCATTAAAACTTGGGCAGACTTGGCAAAACCTGATGTAAAAGTGATTACCGCTAACCCCAAAACCTCTGGCGGTGCACGCTGGAATTTTTTAGCCGTCTGGGGCGCTGTGGCAAAAACGGGTGGGGATGACACTAAAGCCTTGGACTTCACAAAAACAGTCTATAAGAACGTTCCTGTGATGCCCAAAGATGCCCGTGAAGCTACTGATGTATTCTTCAAGCAAGGTCAGGGTGATGCCTTAATCAACTACGAAAACGAGATGATTTTGGCGAAGCAGCAAGGTGAGAAGCTCCCCTATGTGGTGCCGGATGTTAATATCTCGATCGACAATCCAGTGGCTATCGTAGACAAAAACGTCGATAAACACGGGACTCGTGAAGTGGCTGAAGCATTTGTCAAATACCTGTACACGCCAGAGGCACAACGAGAATTTGCCAAAGCAGGATTTCGACCCGTCGATCCTACGGTAGCCAAAGAAGTAGAAAGCCAATTCCCGCCCGTTAAAACCCTATTCACGGTTAAAGATTTAGGAGGATGGGATAAAATCCAGAAGCAATTTTTCGATGACGGTGCTGCTTTTGACAAAATTCAAGCTGGCAAGTAGAAATCATCAACCTTAAAGTCTGAAGGATGAAGGCTTGTATTCTTCATCTTTCAGTCTTCACACGTCATACTCCATCGTTCATACTTTTTCACAATGGCTGTATCTTCTCCCTCCCAGCAAAATCCGGCTTGGAAGAATCCAATTGGCCAACTAAGTAAGCTGTCTTGGCCTTGGCGAATCACAATCGGGTATCTGACCCTGATGCTGTTCGTGCCAACCGCTGCCATGCTACTGAAAGCCAGCACTGAAGGGCCTGTTAATTTCTGGAAGATTGCTACAAGCGACGTTGCTTTATCCACATATGACGTTACTTTTATCACCGCCTTGCTGGCAGGGTCGATCAATGGGGTGTTTGGAACCCTGATTGCCTGGGTTTTGGTGCGCTATGACTTTCCGTTCAAAAAAATTATCGACGCCGTCATCGATTTGCCTTTTGCGTTACCCACGGCTGTTGCCGGTCTAACTCTGGCAACGGTTTATAGCAATAATGGCTGGATTGGTTCTCTCTTGACTCCTTTGGGCATTAAGGTGTCCTTCACTCGTTTGGGGGTAGGAGTGGCAATGTTATTTATTTCCCTGCCATTTGTAGTACGGACGGTGCAGCCAGTCCTGACAGAACTGGAAAAGGATGTTGAGGAAGCAGCTTGGTGTTTGGGTGCTTCCCAATGGCAAACTTTCTTGCGAGTCATTTTGCCACCCTTATTTCCACCCATTTTGACGGGGGTAGCCCTAGGCTTTGCACGGGCAGTTGGGGAATATGGCTCGACCGTCATTGTGGCGTCTAACATTCCTTTTAAAGATTTAATTGCACCTGTATTGGTTTTCCAACGGCTAGAACAGTACGACTATTCGGGAGCGACTGTGATTGGCACAGTTTTGTTGGTGATTTCGCTGTTAATTCTATTGGCAATTAACCTGTTACAAGCTTGGGGAAGACGCTATGCATAGCTTAGAACCATCTCTACACCACGAAACACCTCCCAGAAAGAGCATTGCCCCTGCAAGTGAAAAGAAATGGGTTCCAGCCGTACTGATTGCTGTGGCAGTCATCTACCTGAGCTTAATTTTGCTCATCCCGGCTCTCAACGTGTTTATGCAAGCCTTCAGCAAGGGAGTTGGGCCATTTCTCCAGCAATTAACCACATCTCAGTTTGTCCATGCGGCAAAGCTAACGCTGTTGTTAGCACTGATTACTGTCCCTCTAAATACAGTATTTGGCCTTTGTGCCGCTTGGGCGATCGCTCGTCATAAGTTCCCCGGACGCTCTCTCATCCTGAGCATTATCGACCTTCCCTTTTCTATCTCACCTGTAGTTGCAGGGTTGATGATTGTCTTGCTGTATGGGCGGAACGGTTGGTTTGGGCCTGTGTTAAATTCTTTTGATATTAAGATAGTCTTTGCCTTTCCGGGTATGGCACTGGCAACTATCTTTATCACTCTTCCCTTTGTTGCCCGTGAAGTGATTCCGGTTCTGGAGGAAGCAGGTTTCGACCAAGAAGAATCAGCCAAAACGCTGGGGGCAAATGAATGGCAGACGTTTTGGCGCGTCACCTTGCCGAATATTCGCTGGGGTTTACTTTATGGCGTGATTTTGACCAATGCTAGAGCAATGGGCGAATTCGGTGCTGTTGCTGTCGTGTCCGGCAATATTACCGGTTTAACGCAACCCCTGCCGCTATTCGTGGAAGAGGCGTACAAGCAATATGAAACTCAAGCGGCCTATTCGGCGGCTGTCCTGCTCACCATGCTAGCGGTTGTTACGCTGATCGCTAAGGAAATTTTAGAGCGTAAAACTCGTATTAAAGAAGTGGAATGAGCGATCGCGTTGCTCAGGACGATTTAGTGATGTGCATAAGTGAGGTGGTCTCAGACATATAAATCAGTACCACCCATTGTGATGAAAGCCCTACTGATAGAAGCCATATCAGTGGGGCTTTTTTTAGATTCATAGCATTTCACTTTTAATGCGCTACACATCCACCCCCCCAATAGGGCTTACTAAGGGGGAACCAGGATAGCATCTGTAGCAAGCATTGAGGAAATTGGGATTACACAATCCGACAGAGATAAGACCGAATGTGAAACAAACTTTTTAAGACTATCAATTTTTCAGCAGACGCAACCCATTCAGCGTTACCAGAACCGTAGACCCCTCATGTCCAATCACACCCAAAGGCATAGTAATATTACCTGCAAAGTTAGCAATCAGGAGCAAGACAATAAACGTTAAGGCAAAAGTGATATTTTGCTTGACAATCCTCTGAGAACGCCGTCCCAAACGAATCGCTTGTTCGAGTTTTTCCAAACGGTCTGCCATTAAAACAATATCAGCCGTTTCCAAGGCAACATCGCTGCCTGCGGTTCCCATCGCAATGCCTACTGATGCCTGTGCCAATGCTGGGGCGTCGTTGATGCCATCTCCTACCATTGCAACAGTTTGATGCTGCTGCTGTAGCCGTCGAATCACACTCACTTTATCTTCGGGCAAAAGTTCGGCATAGACTTGGTCAACTCCTAACTCTTGGGCAACACTTTGCGCTGTACGTTCATTGTCCCCGGTGAGCATGACAATTTGCTCAATGCCTAGCTGTTTCAGGTGTTTAACGATGTTGGCAGCCGCAGATCGTATAGTGTCTGCGATCGCAATAATTCCCAACAGTTTCCCAGCATAACTCACCCAAACAACGGTTTTGCCTTCGGCTTCTAGTTTTAAGGTTGAACGTTGAAGGTTTTCAAAACAACTTTCAACGTCCAACTTGCTAGCGTTCAACTCTTGTTGTACGAAGGTGGCTTTACCGACTAATACCAGCTGTCCATCGATTTCGCCTCTGATGCCTTGACCAATTTCGGCTTTCACATGGGTTACGGGTGGTAATTCTAGCTGTTGCTCTTGGGCGGCTTGCACCATTGCCTGTCCAATAGGATGTTCGGATAAGGATTCCAAGGCGGCAGCAATTTGCAATAGTTTGCGTTCTGATTGTCCTGGTGCAGGGATAATTTGTACAAGTTGCAGCTTGCCCGTTGTCAGAGTACCCGTTTTGTCAAATGCGATCGCTTTTACCCGCCCGATCATTTCTAACTGAGTACCTGTCTTAAACAAAATCCCCTGCCGCGCCCCATTGGCAATTCCTGATAGCAGAGTTGGCATAATTGAAGCCATTAAGGCACAAGGAGAAGCTACGACTAAAAAAATTAGTGCTCGGTAAATCGTGGTTTCCCAATCCCAATTCAACAATAGGGGGGGCAGAATGGCTAGCAATAACCCAGCGATAACAATGATTTGAGCATAGCCTCGTTCAAAGCGTTCGATAAATAATTGAGAAGGCGGTGCCTCAGTTTGCGCTTGCTTTACTAGCTGAATCACCCGCTGAATCAAGCTACTTTCTGGAGGTTGATGCACTTTCAGCTTCAAAGCCCCATTACCGTTAATTGTGCCAGCAAAGACTTCATCGCCTACTGTCTTTTCCACTGGCAATGATTCCCCAGTAATTGATGCTTCATTCAGCGTGCTATAGCCTTCGTTGATAATGGCATCAGTAGGAATGAGTTCTCCTGGCTTGACTAACACGATATCGCCGACTTTGAGCTGATCGATAGGAATTTCCTGTTCCTCACTATGTTGTATTACCCGCGCTGTATCTGGTGTCAAACTCATCAAACTGCGAATGTTGCGTTCCGTTCGTTGCATGGCGTAACCTTCGAGTGCGCCACTAATCGCAAAGATCAGAATCAGTACCGCTCCATCAACAATCAGGTAATATTCTTGACGCCATAACCCCAAGCCTGCTGCCCCGAATGCAGCAACAATCATTAATAAGTCAACATCGAGCTGCTTCTCTTCAAATAGCGTCGTGAGTCCCTCACGAGTGCTTTTATACCCACCAATTACATAAGCGGCAGGTAAAATCAGCAAGCCAAGTCCTACCCAGTGAGCTTGGAGTGACAGCCAACCCAAGAAAACGAGAATGCCACAAACAGCAGCCGCTATGGCATCCGGATGTTCTTGCAAAAGTTGCTTTAAGCGAGGAGTGACAAAAGACGATTGAGCCATCGGGTGTGAGTAGACACAGACAACTCTTTCACTTTAAACCCTGACATTAGCGTTCAACTCGCTCAGCCATAAAATCTGCATGTTTGTGGCAGATAACGGGTTCGTGAACAGCTAATCATAAGAGAAGTGGCAATAGTTTTCTATAAAGTGTTGATTACAAAAAAATTCACTGAAGGTTTATGAATACTTTTTGAAAGCTTTAACTCTTTTTAAATCCAATTTGGAACTTTTGTACCGTTAGAATCATCCAACTATTAGGAATAAAAATTCAGTCTCACTTGTCTTGATATCGATGGAGAGTTAGCTACATAAATAGAGAGTAGCTAATTCAAATTGATTTAACTAATTAGCTCTGAGGAATTGTGTGATGGCTCGTCTTTCAGGTTTTTCATCAAAAACTGCTGCTCTATTAGTTTTTGGAATGACGGCAAGTACTGTGGCTCCCCTAGTCAATACTGTATCAGCTACAGCCGCCACTTTTTCAGATGTTAATAATCACTGGGCACGTCCCTTCATTGAAGCATTAGCTCAGGCCAAGGTTATTAATGGATTTCCGGACGGAACATTCAAACCCGATCGCCCAGTCACCCGCGCCGAATTTGCAGCGCTTGTCCAAGCCGCTTTCCGGGGGACAGAAATGCGGGACTTGCACAAATTTAATGATGTTCCTAACAAATATTGGGCAGCATCAGCCATTGAAAAAGCCTATTCAACGGGCTTTATGTCAGGCTATCCCAGCAATATGTTCCATCCAGAGGAGAAGATTCCTAAAGTTCAGGCCCTAGTCTCCTTAGCCAATGGATTGCACCTCAAAAATAACAGTGATACCCAAGCAGTTCTCAACACCTATAGAGATAGTAATGAGATTCCTAAATACGCCGTTGACCAGGTAGTTGCTGCTACGACAAAAAATCTAGTTGTTAACTATCCCAATGTGCAGTTTCTCAAGCCCAATCAAGTCGCTACTCGTGCTGATGTGGCGGCATTTATCTATCAAGCAAAAGTTAATTTAGGAGAAATGCCACCTCTTGACAGCCAGTTATCTGCGTCCAATTATATTGTTGGTGGCACTCCAATCGCCAGTAATTCCCTTACCCTAAAAGTTCCGAGAGGCACAGAATTTAATGTTAAATACATGTCCTCTCAAAAAGTAGTGGTGACCCCTGGTGAAACTCTCAAAATGACCTTGATGGTTGCTAGTGATATCAAGAATTCTCAAGGAGAGGTGTTAATTCCCCAGAATAGTCAGATTGAGGGTCAATTAGTCTCTCGTTACAATGGCAGCAATTTCATCGGGACTCAATTTGTCGCCCAAAAGCTGATCATTAATAATCAATCCTATAACAATATCGATGCCACTTCATCACTGATTAAAAGTCAGCAGGCTAGTAATGGGATTGGGCAAACCTTGCAAAATGCCGCTATGACAGCAGCTGCGCAAGCCGTTCTGTCGAAGATTACTGGGCAGTCAATGAATGTCGGTAATATTTTAAGTAGTGTTTTGATGGGTCAAGCTCAGAACAACCTCCCCCAAGGCAACAACCAAGTGATTATTATCGACCCCCAAAAAGACTTGAACCTAACCTTAGGTTCGGACTTTTATGTCAACACCGTTGCTAACGCCTCAAGGTAGTAGAGAATACCAATCAGCGGACTGATACTCCGTTCAAGGCAACGAGGGCCTGTTTGAGGCAAGTCGCCACGCCCTCGTCAGTCAATTTAACTTCAAAACAATCAGCTAAACTGTTCTGTTGGTACTAGAGTCATCGCTCATGTTGGTGATGAGCCTTATCCTATGAGTAACTCCCGTATGGGGAGTGGGTTGCAGAACAAGAGAAGCTCGATGAATCGTATTTTTTCGCCTGTCCAACAGTTCCTAATCACTTGGCTGCTCATCTTAGTGACAGGGTGGGTAACGCTAAATGCTCTGAGTTATGTGGGTGAATTAATTAGTATTTTGCTCACAGCCGCTTTGATTGCCTTTTTACTCAACTATGCCGTTGCGGCAGTTCAATCCTTCTTGCCTCGGAATTTGGCAGCTATTTTAGTGTATTTAGGGGCAGCATTCGCTGTTGTCATCGTTGCCCTTACCTTAGTGCCGCCAGTGTTTAATCAAGGACGGCAATTAGTAACAAATTTACCCTCGCTACTGGAGCAAGGTCAGCAGCAATTAGCTAGCTTTCAAGACTGGAGTGTGGCGCACAGCCTACCCTTTGATGTCCGAATTTTGGCATCTCAATTGTTGGCACGAGTACAAGAACAGGCAGAAGCAATTGCATCGACGGGTTTAGGCTTGGTCGTTGGTACATTTAACTGGTTTTTGGACTTTATTTTAATTTTGGTGATTTCGTTTTACATGCTCATCGATGGTGAGCGGGTTTGGCGAGGTCTGACCAGCATTTTCTCTGCCAGAATTCAAGAGGGGTTAACCCAATCATTACAGCGCAATCTACAGCGGTTTGTTACGGGCCAACTGTTGCTAGGTTTGTTTATGGCAACCACTCTCACGTTCGCCTTTTGGATTTTAAATGTTCCTTTTTTCCTCCTGTTTGCCGTTTTTATCGGCTTTACGGAAGTGATTCCGTTTATCGGAGCAACGTTGGGGATTGCCACGGTAGTCATTGTGGTGGCATTTATTGACTGGTGGCTAGCACTCGAAGTATTAGGAGTTGCGATCGCACTACAGCAGGTCAAAGATAATTTAATTGCACCCCGAATCATGGGCAAATTAACTGGCTTATCGCCTGTAATTATCTTTGTGGCTTTGTTATTGGGCGCTCGAGTGGGAGGATTGTTGGGAGTAATTCTGGCAATTCCCCTGACGGGTGTAGTGAAAAGTCTTACTGAAATCGTTCTTGATCCAACGTTACCCCCGCAAACCGGAGCATTTTTTCATAACCCGCTTGACAAAGGGGATAGCGTAACGCCACTCTCTGGATCGAATTCTGAGGCTAAGACGGATAGTAAGGTTTATGAGTTTTCTGACCGTCTGGACTCTCGCTAGTAAGCAAGTCACAAATTAAAAGTCCAATACTCAATCTTTCACATCTCAATCCAACATCCAAAATCGATTTAGATGGTCTACCTCGATGGGTTGGTTGCGAAGAGTTGATTAATCAATGGAGTCATCAGCTACAGGAAGATTGTAGAGTTGGGGCAGGAAGTATTACTCCTGCCCTAAATGAACAAGAAGGCTCGATTAAATATCCCTTATTTAGAAAGGGAAAGGCTGGGTTCGACAATTTCTGGCCAACTCTCAAAATTGCGCCTTGCCCAATCCATGCCAACTTCATTATTCAGCTTGATTTTCTGAGGCGTGTTCGGGTAAATTTTGGGGAGAATATCAGCATCTTGCTCAACGATTACTTGGGCCAAGTTTAGAAACTTTTTCCCTAAAGCTTTAAAGGCAGGGTGTTTAGGTATCCCATACATCAGGACGTAGGTTCGCGTCCGAGTTTTGGACTCCGGCACAAACAGGTGAACTTGGGCAACTTTGCCCAGTCCGTTTTCCACATGAGCGATAACTAAGGAGGGAAAGTGATTTTCCAAGTGAGCTTTGATGACTTGTGGGAGCAGTAACAAATCAGGATTACTTAGTTTTTCCTTCAAGCTAGTTGGAGACGTTGGCAGATTGTAAAATGCGTGAGACTGATGACCGCTATCTATAAAACTCTCAAACTGCACTTCCTCAATCTTAAATAGGGGCCTATGGGTGCCATTTTGGTGATTGTAGTCGTGCATAATGAGCAGCATAGAGAGCAAATCAGTTTCTACACTCGTATCAGCCGTATGACCGATAAACTGATATTGGGAAGCAATTTCATTGAGAATAGTGGGAATTGGCACTTTGGGTACATACCCACCATAAGACCAAATAAAATCGCCTTGAATAACCAATTCTAGTGGCTTGAGTTGTGGCAGAGTTTTCTTCTTCGATCCAGGCAGAACCGTGCAACCTTCACTATCAAACTCAAGTGCATGGAAAGGGCAGGCTACTACACTCGATTTATCTTCACGCTCGTCACACCACCCTTCAGATAACATCGCTCCCATATGCGGACAGGCATTGGGTAACGCGTTGATTTTACCCGTTGGCTCTTGCCAAAGGACATAGTCTGTACCGTAGAGAGATACTTTTTTCGGCTTGTTGACTTCCAACATAGATTTGTGTGCCAATAGCCAAGGCGCACCCTCAAGCATAGACATCGGTGTTGTACTCCTTATTAATTGAGTTAACTTTTAAAACACGGTCATTTCACCAGAAGCAACGTAAGGCTGGCGTCATTGGGAACCATTTTGTGAAAAATCGTCAGCCCAAATTAGATGCAAGCAAGCATCCGGAAAACGGTAAACATGTAACCAACATCTGACGTCCTATTGATCGCTTTGTTGCGATGACTGGGTCAGGTGGAAGTACAAGCGTCAATAGAACTGTGACAAATCTTTCCTATCTAATTAAAATTATGACGAAATATTCATGTTTGTCAAGGCACAGTTAGTCAGGTATTGTTCGCATCCGTTAAGGTGATTGCCCCAAAGGGGCAGCGCAATCATGCGATCGCACAAGCTACGCTGAATTTATGAACGCTTCAACCTCAAAAAATGCACCTCTCCTGCGCCGTCAACCCAAGCAGAAACGCAGCCAACAACGAGTCGAGCGTATTCTGGAAGCGGCGGCTGAAGTGTTTGCCTCTGTGGGTTACGAAGCCGCCACAACCCATGCGATCGCAGCGCGTGCAGGGACGGCAATTGGTTCACTCTACCAGTTCTTCCCCGACAAGCTGGCAATTTTCCATGCTCTAGAAGCACGCCACATGGAGCAGGTGAAAGCCATTCACTCTGAGTTAATGACGCCTGAAATGGCGCAACTGCCTTTAGAGCAAATGGTGCAGCAGATAGTGGAAACGTTTGCTGTATATTTCGAGCATCCAGGGCCGAAAATCGTCTACATTCAGTACTGCGTCGCCCCAGAGATGTTTAAGTACTTTGACGACAGTTTTACCCAAGGGCTCATCAAAGAGTTCGCGATGCTGTTACGGCTGCGAAACCCTGCCTTGAGTCAGGAAAAAAGCGAACTGCTAGCTGAGGTTTGCATTCAGTGTTATAACTCCATGTTGTTGGTAGCATTACGCAGCAATTACACCCACCGCAACCAGCTGTATGAAGAGGTGCGAGAACTCATGGTGGCTTACTTGCGTCCTTATGTGGGGGATAAAGTGCTACAGGATGAAGGGCAACCTCTCGGTAGAGAGCGCATTCCCTACGATGTACTTTGCCAGCAGTATCAACTGTCTCAGCGTCAATGCCAAGCTCTCAGTTTTGCGATCGCGCAGGGAGGGCTAACGATTCAAAATTTTGAGGAAATTTGCCCGCAGACTTCCCGGCGGACGCTACAGCGAGAGTTACGCGCAATGGTGGAGAAGGGCTTGCTTTTGCCGGAGGGAAAAACCAATCGGCTTTACTACCGCCTCAATCCCCTGTGAACCAAACTTGCGTCAAGTTGCGACAAAACTGAATAAGCTGCTTTCCCGAAAGGTATTTGCTATAGTTCCAGAAAGAGAAGAATGTTTGCCAAGGTTGCATCTATCTAAGGGGTGATACGAATTATCACCTGCACCAGGGTTTTTTTGGCCTTCCCTATCGAATTCAGAGCCCCCTTGCATCCCCCCCTTTTAAGGGGGACTTTCACTGATTTCTCCCCCTCTTTTTAACTCTGGCTGGGGGATCGAAAGGGTTGAAAACACTCCCTAGGGTCAAGACGTTGTTTCTGTCTTTTTGTGCGCCTACCTCACCATGAATCAATTTTGCCATGCCTTCATCTCCTACGGACGAGCGGATAGTAAAGCCTTTGCAACAAAACTTCATACTCGATTGCTAGAACAAGGGTTAAAAGTCTGGTTTGACCAAAATGATATTCCCCTGGGAGTAGACTTTCAGAACCAAATTGATGATGGCCTTGAGAAGGCTCATAATTTCCTATTTCTCATTGCGCCGCATTCGGTGAATTCGGTCTATTGTCTAAAAGAAATTGAGCTAGCACTTAAGCGTAATAAACGGATTATTCCGCTGTTGCACGTCGAGCAAATTAGTCGGGAGACTTGGCAACAGAGATTCCCTACGGGTAAGGATGAGGAGTGGGAAGCATACAAAGAGAAAGGGAAACATACGGTTTTTCAGAATATGCACCCGACGATTGGCAAGATTAACTGGGTGTATTTTCGAGAGGGTATAGATGATTTTGAGGCTTCTTTTACAGGCTTAATAAATTTGCTGTACTCTCATGCTGATTATGTCGAGCAGCATACCCGGTTTTTAGCCAAAGCGTTGGAATGGGAGAGGCATCAAAAACAAACAAGCTGTCTGTTAATTGGGGAAGAACGGCAACAGGCCGAATCTTGGTTTAAGATACGCTTTAAAAACGAACAACCGCCTTGTATTCCGACAGATTTGCATTGCGAATACATTACCGAAAGTATCAAGAATGCCAATAACTTGATGACTCAGGTGTTCCTGTCCTATGCCGAAGAGGATAGGGAGACAATGGAGAAGATTCGCAATAGCTTGAGACGGGAGAGCATCACGGTTTGGACGAATAAGACGGATATTCAAACAGGGGAAGCGTTTGACGAGGCGATTAAGCGAGGAATTGAACAAGCAGATAATGTGGTTTATCTGCTTTCACCGAATTCGGTTAACTCGAATTATTGCCAGCGAGAATTGGACTTAGCTGTGTCACTGCACAAGCGGATTATTCCCTTGTTGGTGCGCGAAACAGGCTCCAATCAGATACCGAGTGCGTTGCGTTCTTTGCAGTATATCGACCTGACAGACAATGTGAAGGAAGATGATTACCTGCTCGATGAAAGCCAATTGTTGAAGATTTTGCATCAGGATGCAGCTTACTACAACGAGCATAAGGTTTTGCTGACTAAAGCACTCAAGTGGAAGCGGCAGCACGAGAATCCTAGTGTTCTGCTGCGCGGGTATAACTTGCGGAGTGCTGAAACTTGGTTGAAGGTCGCACAAAAAAGGATACAGCATCCACCCACGCCGTTACAGGAAGAATTCATTGCCGAAAGTCTGCGGCAACCGCCTCTAAGTTCGCTGGATGTGTTTATTTCCTATTCCCGTGCCGACTCAGACTTTGCTCGAAAGCTGAATGATAGCTTACAGATGCAAGGTAAGACGACTTGGTTTGACCAGGAAAGTATTGCATCGGGGAGTGACTTTCAGCAGGAGATTTATCGGGGAATTAAAGCATGTGACAACTTTTTGTTTATTCTCTCACCGCGATCGGTGAGTTCGCCCTATTGTGCGGATGAGGTGGAGTATGCAGCTTCGTTAAACAAACGCTTTGTGACACTGCTGCATCGGGAGGTGAACTCGGCAGATTTGCACCTGGAGTTAGCCAAGGTGCAGTGGATTGACTTCAATCAGAATCAGCGGGATTTTAATGCCAATTTTAACAAGTTAGTGAGAACTCTCGATACGGATCGGGAACACGTACACAGCCATACGAAATGGTTGCAAAGGGCGATCGAATGGGACTCCAAAGGGCAAAGTGCTGACTTGCTGTTGCGGGGCAGTGAATTTTTGATTGCTCGAAACTGGTTGCAGGAAACGGAGCAACAAAAGAAACAGCCTGCCGCGACTGTGTTGCAGAAGGCATTGATTGAGGCAAGTCAAAACGCAATTGTTGCAGCCGAGGAATCAGAAAAACGCCGACAAGCAGAAATGCTACGTTTGCAGGAGGAGCGGACGAAGGAAGTTGAAGCACGACTGGCAGAACAGAAAAAAAGTGCTAAACGACAAAAGTTCTTTCTTGCCGCTGTCTCTATAGCATTGGTGGCTGCTGTTGGCGTTAGTGTGGTGGCTGTCAATGAGAGGAAAAAAGCTGAAGCAGCTCAAGAAGGTTCAATCAATTCTGTGAGTCGATTTTCCTTGGCACTCTCGGAGGCAGATCTGAAGTTCGATGCTCTAATTGAAGCGATTAGGGCAGAGGGACAACTGCAAAAAGAGTCACACATAAAATCGGACTCGCCAATCCAGAGTCGAGTTGTGAGAGCTTTGCAAGCAGCCGTTTACGGAAATGGATTCAGAGAGCGCAATCGCTTGTCAGGGCATACTAATAGGGTTACTAGCGTCAGTTTCAGCCCCAACGGCAAGACGATTGCCACGGCGAGTTGGGACAAAACTGTCAAACTCTGGAGCGTCGAGGGCAAGCCACTCTCTACCCTTGAGGGACATACCGATGTGGTCAATAGCGTTAGTTTTAGCCCCGACGGCAAGACGATTGCCACGGCTAGTGATGACAGAACCGTCAAACTTTGGAGCGTCGGGGGCAAGCCACTCTCTACCCTTGAGGGGCATAACGATGTGGTCAATAGCGTTAGTTTTAGCCCCGACGGCAAGACGATTGCCACGGCTAGTGATGACAAAACTGTCAAACTTTGGAGCGTCCAGGGCAAGCAACTCTCTACCCTTGAGGGGCATACCGATGTGGTCAATAGCGTCAGTTTTAGCCCCGACGGCAAAACCCTTGCCACGGCTAGTGATGACAGAACTGTCAAACTCTGGAGCGTCGAGGGCAAGCCACTCTCTACTCTCAACGGGCATACCGATGCGGTCAGTAGCGTCAGTTTCAGCCCCGACGGCAAGACGATTGCCACGGCTAGTGCTGACAAAACTGTCAAACTTTGGAGCGTCCAGGGCAAAGAACTCTCTACGCTCAAGGGGCATACCGATCAGGTCAAGAGCGTCAGTTTTGGCCCTGACGGCAAAACCCTTGCCACGGCTAGTGATGACAAAACTGTCAAACTTTGGAATTTGCAGGGCAAGCAGCTCCCTACCCTCAAGGGGCATACCGATGAGGTGAGGAGCGTCAGTTTTAGCCCCGACGGCAAGACAATTGCTACGGCGAGTTGGGACAAAACTGTCAAACTTTGGAACTTAGAGGGCGAGCAACTCTCTACCCTCAAGCATACCAATCGGGTCAAGAGTGTCAGTTTTAGCCCCGACGGCAAGACAATTGCCACGGCGAGTTGGGACAAAACTGTCAAACTTTGGAACTTGGAGGGCAAGGAACTCTCTACCCTTGAGGGGCATAACGATGTGGTTAATAGCGTCAGTTTTAGCTCCGACGGCAAGACAATTGCCACGGCGAGTTGGGACAAAACTGTCAAACTTTGGAACTTGGAGGGCAAGGAACTCTCTACCCTTGAGGGGCATACCGATGTGGTCAATAGCGTCAGTTTTAGCCCCGACGGCAAAACCCTTGCCACGGCTAGTGATGACAGAACCGCCAAACTTTGGAACTTGGAGGGCAAGGAACTCTCGACGCTCAAGGGGCATACCGCTAAGGTCTATAGCGTCAGTTTCAGCCCCGACGGCAAAACCCTTGCCACGGCTAGTGATGACAAAACCGCCAAACTCTGGAGCTTGGAGGGCAAGCAACTCTCTACCCTCAACGGGCATACCGATTCAGTCTATAGCGTCAGTTTCAGCCCCGATGGCAAGACGCTTGCCTCGGCTAGTTCGGACGGCTCTGTAATTCTGTGGAAGTTAGAAGATTTACGTCCAAATAAAAATAAGTTAATGCAGGATGCTTGTGCTTGGGTGCGGGATTATCTGAAGTACAACTCTCGGGTGGACAAGAGTGATAAGCAGCTGTGCGACGGTATCAGTACTCAAAAGTAGCAGCAGTGAGAGCTGTTGCTGAATAACGGTATGATTTCCGGCAGCTCCCCGACTTCTCAATCAAATTCATCCAGTAGCATCAAGGTTTCAACAAAGGAGTCGGGTTTCTTGAAGAAACACGACTTCTGAGTGTAAGGTTTTTTAGTCTCTCTACGAGGAAACATGTTGTTCTAGCAAAACAAAAACACTCACCCTATAGTGTTGCTTGCATGTCCTAACACACGTTAACTCCGAGAGAGACACTCATCATGCTTTACGAGGAAGAAAAACAGGTAGCAATAGCTGCCGTAACTGCCGCCGCCCATTTGTGTGAGCAAGTGCGACGGGAACGAGGCTCTTTAGCCATAACAAAACCAGACAGTAGCCCTGTTACCGTAGCTGACTTTGGTTCACAAGCCGTGATTTGTCAGGCACTGGTAGAAGCGTTTCCCTCTGACTCCATCATTGGAGAGGAGGACTCTACATTATTACGCACAAGGACTGAGCAATTGGCACAAGTGACCCAATACGTCCAGACTCAGATATCCAGCGCCACGCCTGAATCCGTTGCCGCCTGGATTGACCGAGGGAATGGACAAGTTGCGTCGCGCTACTGGACCTTAGACCCCATCGACGGAACTAAAGGATATGTGCGAGGCGACCAATATGCCGTTGCCCTGGCATTGGTTGAGGGAAGCGAAGTGAAACTCGGTGTTTTAGGCTGTCCAGCATTACCTGCTGATATCGCCTACCCAGAGCAAGAGCGAGGTGTTTTATTTGTGGCTGTACGGGGTGAGGGAACAACGATGATTCCCTTGGATGGAGGTGCACCGCGTCCGATTTATGTAAAACATTCTGATGACGTTAGTTCACTCCGATTAATCGCCAGCGTGGAGCCAGGGCATAGTAACGCACCCTTACAAGCGGCAGTGACGCAAGCCGTTGGACTAAGCGCTTCCCCAGTCCGACTCGACTCTCAAGCGAAGTATGGTGTGGTGGCACGCGGTGAAGCGGCACTCTACCTGCGTCTACCCTTTTCTCCTGCATCCCAGAAACGGCAGAATACTTGGGATCATGCGGCAGGTACGATTGTCGTAGAAGAAGCGGGTGGGCGAGTAACCGATATGTACGGTAAGCCGTTGGATTTCTCATGCGGAACCAAACTTGCTAATAATCAAGGCATCATTGCCAGCAACGGGGTAATTCATGAGGCTGTATTAGCGGCGATCGCACAGCAGATTAACGCTTAACGCACAAATGAAGTGCAATTGGGTCAGGGTGCTATCATGCAATCTGCTACTAGTGGGCAGAACTTCTCATCAAAGCCAATTTCAAGCAACTACCATTAGAGATACTGCCTAACCATTGCAACCTGGAGGTGTATTGTGGCAATTTTGCGACTTGAAGATGGTACAACTTACACCAAGCTGGATGATATTGAGCGGGAACTCGCTCCTCTAACTATTCAATTAAATCACTGGCCTGTGGGAGATAATCCGGAAATTCACACTCTACTGGCTCAAGATACGTTGAGTGACGCACAGAAGGAGCAGGTACTCCAATCCCTGGATGGCTACTTTGAACAACTCAAAGCTTCGGCTGGTTATCAGTCCCGTGACTTAATTGTGCTGCATCCAGAGGTGCCGAATCTCGACACTCTCCTCTCCAAATTTAACTCTTGTCACTACCACACTGATGATGAAGTACGCTACATTGTGGCGGGGGAAGGCGTCTTTGGCTTTGTGCGTCCAGATGGTAGCCAGGTGGAGTTGACAGTGCAGCCAGAGGAGTACATTAACGTTCCAGCCAACACCGAGCACTGGTTTTATCTAACGCCGTCCAAACGAATTAAAGCAGTGCGTTACTTCACGACGACGGAAGGCTGGATGCCTGAATACACAAGTACGGAAATTAAATTGCGCACAGCTGTTGTTGCTTGAGAGGACGAAAGCAATAGTTTCCACTCAAGTATGAAGTATGAAACTAACCTCATCGATCAAATTAAGAGCTTGCATCCGATTGGTTTGAGCTAATTTTTCATATTTCATCCTTGATAGTTCTTTAGTCGCATGGTTGATTACATACCTCGCTTAGAATCGGTTCCTCCGTTAGCTCAAGCCATAGCGGACAAGTTTGGTGCTTTACCTCAAGTGATAGCTGTGGCTTTAGCCGGCTCGCGAACAACTGGAGCATCCAACGAAACATCGGATTATGATTTCTATGTCTACATTCAGGAGAGTATTTCGTTAGAAATTCGGAATGCGATCGCAAAAGAATTTGCTGAACACATTGAAATCAACAACCAATTCTGGGAACCGGGGGATGAGTGGATAGATTCTAGGTCCGGGTGTGGTGTTGATGTGATGTATCGCACACCTCAGTGGATTGAGGAACAGATTGATCGCGTCCTCGTTCATCATCAAGCCTCTGTTGGCTATTCCACCTGTTTTTGGTGGAATGTCTTGACTTCTGCACCGTTATATGATGAAACGGGTTGGTTCAAACAATTGCAAGAAACGGCAAACCAACCCTATCCTGAACAGCTAAGAAGAGCAATTATTGCTAAAAACTATCCAATTTTACAGCATAATATTTCTTCTTATACTCACCAGTTGCATGTGGCGATTGAACGTAGCGATTCAGTTAGTATTATTCATCGAGTAACGGCTTTATTAGCTAGTTATTTTGACATTCTTTTTGCTGTGAATTGTGTACCTCATCCCGGTGAGAAAAGGTTAGTGCAATGGGTGATTAAGCTTTGTGAAAAAGTGCCAGATGGAATGGAAGAGCAGATTCATGAAATCAATCATTTGCTGCCATTATCGAGTAGTCGATTGAATCTACTTTCTCATCTCACTGACCTGATTGATGATTTAGAACAATTACTGATAGCTGAAAAGTTGATAACAGAACCTGGTAAATTTGTATAGTTGAATCGTAAATTTTTAGCAAAAGGATGTAAGGACACGGTGATATCGTGCCCTTACCCAAGCCTAGTTCTGGAACAGATTATGACCATCGAAGTTGACTATCGCTTCCCACCGGGTGTTGATGCCGAAAAACAAGTCAAAGTGATTGCCGTAGGGCAAACGGCTGGTACTTGGGATGCACGTTTTGCCCATCGGGAGGAGGTTTTGCGATCGCACCTTGGTACAGTGGTCAAAGGTATGACTCAACCCGATGGTTCCAGCATTGCCACCATTTGTTTTCCTGAAGCGAACGTCGAGAACGACATCCCCAGTTTGCTGACGATGATTTTTGGCAAATACTCAATGGCAGGGGCGGCAAAAGTCGTGGCGGTGCGTCTTCCCGAACACTACGGCAGGCATCCTCAAGTCGGCATCACAGGCATTCGAGAACGGCTGGGAGTCTTTGACCGCCCTTTAATTATGGCCATTTTCAAGCCAGCCTTGGGACTTTCTGCCGAAGACCATGCAGCCATTTTGCAAGAGGTTGCCAGTGCAGGGCTGGACATTATCAAAGATGATGAAATTATGGGGGATTTGGAAGTTGCCCCAACACTAAAACGGCTGGAAGCTTGCCGCAAGGTACTTGATGAAGTCAAGCGGCAAACCAATCGTACAGTATTGTATGCCGTTAACGTTACAGGCGCGGCGGACAAGTTAATTGAGAAAGCACGTCTTTTGGTACGCGAAGGAGCAAATGCCTTATTACTGAACGTCCTTACCTATGGTTTCTCGGTACTAGACGCCCTAGCCGCTGACCCAGAAATTAATGTGCCTATTTTTGCACATCCTGCCTTGGCTGGAGCCTGGTGTGCTGCCCCTGATTACGGTATGGCTTACTCGGTAGTTTTGGGAACATTAATGGCGCATTGTGGAGCGGATGCAGTACTCTATCCGGCTCATTATGGTAGTTTACCCTTTGACCCAGCGGAGGAAGCAAAAATTCGGGATAGTTTGCGATCGCGCAATGTCTTCCCCGTTCCTTCAGCTGGCATTCATCCCGGTATTGTACCCAAGGCATTATCAGATTATGGTCAAGATGTGATTCTCAACGCGGGTACTGGGATTATGGATCATCCGGATGGGCCAGCCGCAGGGGTCAAGGCATTTTTTGAGGCATTAGAACAAGTAGCAGCTAACAAACCTTTCAATCTCGAAACTGTACCTGAAGGGCCGCTACGTCAAGCCCTGCAAAAATGGGGATACTCTTAAGAAATAGGAGGGGGAAAGTGGGGAAGGGGAGGAAGTGCCCACCTTACATGCAGAAGCTTGGTTGAAAATAGTGCAAGAGTCTGAAGATAACAAAATTAGATTTTGTGGGGACTGAGGGATGTTATTAGAACTAAAGCGAATCACAGTACCACCTGGACAGCGAGTGCTACTTTCTGATGTAAGTTGGCAAGAATTTGAAGCCATTTTAGAAGATTTAGGCGAACATCGGGCTTCTAGAGTGGCATATGACAATGGCATCTTGGAAATTATGACACCCCTGCCAGAACACGAACACAATAAAGAAATTATTAGCGATTTAGTCAAGGCACTGCTTGAAGAGCTAGATATTGAATTTTGTCCCTTGGGTTCAACAACGTTCAAAAATCAGGAGATGCACAAAGGGATAGAACCGGACAACTGTTTTTATATCCAAAATGAAGCTGTAGTTCGAGGAAAAGATCGGCTGGATTTAACTGTAGACCCGCCGCCCGATTTAGCGCTAGAAATTGATGTTACTTCTCGCACTCATCCGAGTATTTATGAAGCGTTAGGAGTGCCTGAACTTTGGCGATTTGAGGATAAAAAATTAAAAATAAATTTACTACAAAATGGAAAATATGTAAAGTGCGAATCCAGTCCAAATTTTCCCAATATACCCTTGATTGAGATAATTCCTCAATATCTTTCTCAGTGTAAGACTGTAGGGAGAAACAAAACAATGAAAGCCTTCCGCGCTTGGGTGAGGGAACAGCTAAACGCTTGAATCGTATTAACGTTCGTTTCCTCTTTTGACTTTTGACCTTCTTTACCACGGGCTACCAATCATCGTAAAAGCTGCCCAATAATAAGGATGAGAGAAATCTTGTTTTTCCGGCAGTTCAGGCGGCACAGGGATGGAGTCATGCAACCCCGGTACATGCAGTTGACCGTTTTCCAAACGCGACTCTCCCCGCAGCATGGCAAGTTGGGCGCGTCGCAAGGCTTCAGCTTTAGTTGTCACGTCAGCTTGACTCAATTGGTGATAGAACTCACTCATCAGCGCCAAGGTTCCACCATCATTAACCGACCACAAACTGGCTAGAGCAGACTTTACTCCTGCCTGCACTGCTAATCCAGCAAAGCCTAACTCAGCGTCTGTATCGTCTATAGCAGTGCGACAGGCACTCAAGGTTAATAGCTCAACTTGGGGCAGTTGATGCCAACCCATTTGCCGCAATTGATTTATTCTTAGTTGGGTGTCCCAAAGCTGAATATAGGCGTTCCTCGCGTCTTTTGGTGGAAAGTTAGCATGAGTAGCTAAGTGGATAATCGGCTGACGCTGAGATTTGAGATTATTGAGGGTAAATTCTTGGTTGAGGAAGGATTTGCCATGCCTCAACTCCTGGGTTATCACTTCTAACTCAACTGGCACGGCAGGTAAGGGTTGCAGTTGTTGAAATTTGGATGCTCCCATGCCCAAAATTTCGGTATTCTTCAAGGCTTTGTAGCGGCTATTCGTGAGGCTGACACTGGGGATTGAACCGATGCTGTACTTTTCTATCAAAAACTGCTTGCCATCGTGTAGTGCCGCCATGGGAATAGTACGCAACCCTGCATCCATGCAAAAAATTAGCGTATCAATTCCCAGTGCGTCTAAGTCAGATTTGAGGGGGGCGATGAGCCAATGATAGAGTTGTTGAGCAGATGCTAAGTAGGCTTGGCGGCGTGTGGGATTGGTGACAGTGCTGCGGAACTTGTCTAAAGTTTTCTTTAATGCAGCCGCATTGGCTTCGGGAATGACCTTGTGGATGGGGGGGCCATCCGGCCTGACTAGCACCAGTTCTAGTTGTTGGGGCGTCGAGAGGGCGTAGATAATGGCTGGCTGAGTTTTCGTTTCGCTGTTAATCGTTTTTAAGACCGTTCTAATCCCTTCAACCGTGACTTGTTCATGAGGTAATTTTTCCCCCAAATAATTCTCCAGTTCTTCTTCAAATGTTTCGTCTATTTGAGAGATGGCTTGGTTCAAATTCCCCTGCGCTAGAAGGTTTTGTAGGTTGATATAACTGGTGTTGAGATTTCCTTCGTTGATCGTCCACCCATATCGGGAGGTACTGCCTACAGAATCGGGGTTGATAGTCGTTTTAGCTCCTACAAGCTCACCAACTAGATTGGCTAGAATGTCTTGGGGAATTGTAGTTGAATTCGGTCTGTTTGACCCCAGTACGGGAGTTGGGGATTGTAAGGTTTGTCCGGGGACGGAGATGATTTGAATTCCATCCTGAGTATGGGTGTTGTAAAACTCGCGAGTTGGGGAGATAGTCTGTACTGGAAGGAAATTTCCAGTGGTAATTGCTCCTGCCGTCCCGTTTGTACTGGCATTGCCCACGATAAAGGGTGTAATTCCCAGTCCTCCGTGACGGATAATAATCGCACCTCCTCTATTCCCTCCACCCGTCGCAATACTGGCTGTTGTTCCATCTAGATTGGGGAATGAGTTCGTTGCTCGGAAGAAACCCGTCGTTGTAATATCAACCGTCCCACCATTTCCACCCGTACCTCCTTCAGCCTGAATCCCAGTTACTTGAATGTTGCCACTGGCAGAATTGAGCGTGATATTACCGCCATTACTAATAGCTGAACTGGACAATAGCGGACGGGAGCCTGTGTTGATGTTTCTAGCCGCCTTAAGACTAATATCACCACCATTGCCATTACCAGAAAGGGTGCTTATTCCGCTTTGGTTAGTGGTGCTGTCGTTGGTAAGATTGATTTCGCCACCGCTGTTAAGATTAATAGATCCGCCATTGCCGTTGCCGCCAGCCGATAAGATGCTGTTGGTGGTGATGTTGCTAGCTGCATTGAGGGTGATATTGCCGCCTGTGTTATTCCCTGAAGCTTGGAGAATGCCTGTAGCAACGGTGCCGCCGCTATTGAGACTGATATTTGCGCCATTCCCGCTTTGACCGCTGGAGACGATGTCCTTTGTGCTGATGTTGCCGGCTGCACTGAGCGCGATCGCACCACCAGAACCATTACTTAAAGAGCTGAGAATACCAGTAGTGATACCGTTGCTGCTCGTTAGGGTAATATTTCCTCCATCGGTGATGATGTTGCCCGTAGTGATGCTGCCGCTAGCGTTGTTCGTCAAGCCAGCGCCTGTACCGAGAGTCAGGGTTGTATTGCCGGTTCCGGAGTTAAGCGCCGCATTAGGGGCAACGGTAATGACGGCATTTCCGGGGTCTCGCTGAGCATTGACCACTCCGTTGGCGGTGGAATCGTTGGCAAATAGGGTTAAATTACCGTTATCGGTGATGATGTTGGCATTAACCAGAAGGCTGCGTCCAGCTTGAAAGGTCAGGTCGCCGCCATTACCGATAGGATTGAAAGTAATGATGGGGCTGTTGACGGTGATGTCATTGTTGGCTTGCAAGGTGACGGCTGTACCCGTGTTGGTGACTTGGGTAATGAGCTGGGGACTGATGGTAATGTTCTGGTTGGGGAAATAACCGTAGGTGAGGGAGTTGGGGTTGGCGATGCCGATATCTACTCGTCCGGCTTCGGAGTTGGCATCTGGGTTGGTAATAAGATAGTTGCCGTTGGCTAAGGCGGTGATGCGATCAATGCCGAAAGAGTCACCAGCATTAGCTCCGTTAATCTGGCTGATTTGTGCCCCGGTGCTGCCATTGGCTAAGATCACTGTTCCAGCATCAGTCCTGCCGTCAATGTCGGCAAAGGGGTTGCCAAACATATAGTTACCGTTGGCTGAGGCGGTGATGGCAGCATCGCCGAAACGGTCACCAGGATTAGCCCCGTTAATCTGACTGATTAGTGCCCCCGTGCTGCCGTTGGCTAAGATTACCGTTCCGGCATTCGTCCTACCCTCAATGGTGGCATTGAAGTTGCCAAACACATAGTTGCCGTTGGCTAAGGCGGTGATGGCACCATTGCCGAAAGAGTCACCAGCATTAGCCCCGTTAATCTGACTGATTAGTGCCCCCGTGCTGCCGTTGGCTAAGATTACCGTTCCGGCACCTACCCTGCCGCCAATGGTGGCAGGGTAATTGCCAAACACATAGTTGCCGTTCGCTAAGACGGTGATGTCACCAATGCCGAATTGGTCACCAGGATTAGCCCCGTTAATCTGACTGATTAGTGCCCCCGTGCTGCCGTTGGCTAAGATTACCGTCCCGGCACCTACCCTACCGCCAATGGTGGCGGTAGAGTTGCCAAACACATAGTTACCGTTGGCTAAGGCTCTGATGTTACCACTGCCGAAACGGTCGTTAGCATTAGCCCCGTTAATCTGACTGATTTGCGCCCCCGTGTTGCCGTTGGCTAAGATTACCGTTCCGGCATTTGGAATCCCGCTAATGGTGGCATTGGGGTTGCCAAACACATAATTGCCGTTCGCTAAGACGGTGATGGCCTCATCGCCGAAACGGTCGTTAGCATTAGCCCCGTTAATTTGACTGATGAGTGCTCCAGTGCTGCCGTTGGCTAAGATTACCGTTCCGGCATCGGGAATCCCGCCGATGTCGGCAAAGGGGTTGCCAAACACATAGTTGCCGTTCGGTAAGGCTCTGATGTTACCATCGCCGCCGAAAAAGTCGTTAGCATTAGCCCCGCTAATCTGACTGATGAGTGCCCCCGTGCTGCCGTTGGCTAAGATTACCGTCCCAGCAGCTACTGTGCCGCCAATAGTGGCACTAGGGTTGCCAAACACATAGTTGCCGTTCGCTAAGGCCGTGATGTAACTATTGCCGAAACGGTCGTCAGCATTAGCCCCGCTAATCTGACTGATGAGTGCCCCCGTACTGCCGTTGGCTAAGATTACCGTCCCAGCCGCTGCCCTGCCGCCAATGGTAGCATTGAAGTTGCCAAACACATAGTTGCCGTTCGGTAAGGCGGTGATGAGACCAAGACCGAAACGGTCGTTAGCATTAGCACCATTAATGCTACTCAGCAGCGCCCCCGTATTCGGGTTGAACAAATAAACCGCACCCGCAGTCGGAGCAATTAAGCTATCAAAGGGTGAAGACACGACAATATTGCCGTTGCTCAATACGGCAGACTGCTCGCCAAATCTATTGACCTGCGCCGGATGGGGGTCAAGCAGTTGGAACGAAGTACTGCTAGTCGTGGCATCAATCGTGATGTTCTTGGGGTCAAGCAGCAACTGTCCTGCCTGTCCGTTGGCAGCACTCGCATTCGCCATCCCCCCGAACGTCAGTTGGTTCTTGCTGGAAACCTCCATCAAGCCGCCATTGCCACCCAGCATCCCTCCCCTCGCTGTCAGATTGCCATAAAAGTCTGTCTTTTGGTCTGACCAGACAATGATTTTGCCCCCGTCTCCCGTATTTAGGCTATCTGCACTCAAGGTACTGGCAGGATTGACAAAGGTAGTTTGGGCATTAAGTGCTCCCTGAGTCCCTCCTTGATAGTCACCACCGACTAATATCTCCCCACCACCTTTGTCCCCCGTCGCATCTACCTTTGCCGCCAACAGCCGCAAGTCTTGCCCAAACAGATGCACTGTACCGCCCACGTCTCCCGTCACATCGAACGTGCCAGAAGTCGTCAGCACTGTATTGGCTGTACCATTAAACTCTATTAATCCTCCCTGAGTACTCCCCTTAGCCTCCGTCTGGGCGCTTGCGGTCTGAACAACCGCACCGTTATAGTTGACCCGAATCTCCCCACCGTCGCCTGCCGTGCCGTTGGCACGAATTCCGCCAGCATCGAGCAAATTCTTGGTGTCTATCTGGATAGTGCCGCCATTGTTGCCGTTTGCGCTAATTTGACCGCGATTTTCCACTACCCGCCCTGTTAGGTTAATAGTGCCACCAGTAGTATTACTAGTCGTTGACAACTGACCTTGGTTGAGGACGTGACCATTATTACCTGTAAGCATTGCGGGTAAATCTTGTACCCGAATGGGCATCCCTTGCCCATCTGCATCTGTTCGAGGTGCAATCTCCAAACTCAGCAGATGCCCTTGTTGACTAATCTTGACCAAGTTCTCACCTGGAACCGCCGCAACGGTAATCGCTCCAGAAGGCGCAGTTAGTTTTCCTGTGTTGGTGATACTGCCACTCAGTAAGCTTAATTTTTGTCCCTGTGGGACTGCTAAAGAGCCTTCATTCGTCAGGGTTGCAGGTTGGGTAATATCAAAAGCAAACTGACTGGGAGTGCCGATTAAGGTCTGGTAATCATTCTCGCCCGTGGAATAAAACCACTTATCCCCACCAAACCCAATGCCAGTAGCGGTTGTTGCCGTAAAATCGGCAGGTACATTCAATCTGGCATCAGCACCAAAAAAGATGCCTGCTGGATTCATGAGAAATAAATTAGGGTTACCTCCGGTTACCTGAATAAGTCCATTAATAACCGAGGGATTACCCCCAACCACTCGCCCCAGGATATTGCGAATTTCAGGAGTGGAGAGAAAATTAGCTACCTGCCCCGAATCCAGACCAAATTGTTGGAAACTTTGGAACAGATTTGCCCCATCCCCAGATCGAGTGCCGCCTGAAATATTGAATTGGCTGCCCTCAGACGTGACAATCGTGTCGGTTCCATCAGCCGCCGACTGAATGGGTTGCCCCCATACTGGCTTGGGCGCGGCAACACTGACTACCAACAGACTGGTTAGCAGTGACGAGATGCCTGCGGTAATGGGTTTCATCACAGTAAACATTGATTTCAGCAGGGTGTGTATACCCTGGGGATACCTTCGCTAAATGTGCATACTCTTGTGAGTGGTCAGCACTGGGTTGGTTTGAAGGCCGCAGAAGTACCCTACATCTTGAAAATTCGATGTATAGATTAACTCTTATTGTCTAAATTCCTGTGGAGTTTAGGTTTTAGAGTTAGGACTAATCTTACTACTAAAGCAATTAGGTATCATAGCACCGGACATATTAGTTTATTTTGCTTTAAAGGGAACTTCTTAATGGGGAACAGGCAATAGAAAAATGTCCTAACAACTGTGGCGACTGCTATAAAAAAGGGTAGGTCTTATACCTACCCCTAAAGTTTTCGCGATGAAATCAAATCGCTAGACTAGCTTCAGATCTGGGTACTCAGCCATCATGTCATCGGAGGTCAAGGTGTCACCTTCTGCTTGTGGCGTCCAAAGAATTTCTACGGCAAGTAAACGCTCACTAGAAATAGAACCAATTTGACGCAAGGCTTGACGCAAGTCATCTGAGCTATTGATGGTTGGGAGTTCCAGTTTGCCCTCAGCGCCCACCACAATAGTGACGACGATGTATTCACCTGGCGCTTGTGTCTCCACAATCTCTCCACCACTGGTTGGTAGCGCAGTTCGAGAGGAACCGTCTCTAAGTTGATTGTTGAAATTTGACAGGGTTTCTGAAGTAAATTTGCTCCGCTCAGCCAGTGCGAGTTGATTGAACTTCGCTTCTGCACCTGCCAGGGCTGTTTGTTGAGATTGAGCTGCACCGTAGACCCAGTATTCAGGGTGACGCAGTAAAGCTAAAGTTGCTTCTTGGAGAACCTGTGCTCTTCCCTCATCTGAACCTGTATCGGCTGAAAACGCTAACTCATCCAGTTCTTTTTGCAAACCACGGGCAGTTGATAAAAGACCAACTTGCACACGCCCCACAGACACTTGAGGATTGCTGTAGCCTGGAACGTCGTTATCGCCACCCTCACCTACGCGGCGGAAGGTTTGCACTAAGAAATTCGCCAACGCAAAGAAAATCAGGATACCGAATATACTGCCAAATCCGCCACCGAAACCAAAGAAGGGCAACAGAAACGGAAATCCAAATCCACCACCCGGATAACCATAGCCGTAGCCATAGCCTCCACTCGGCGAGCGATAACCACTACTGGGAGGTGAATAGGTGCGACTGGGTGCTCGGAAGGAACCACCACCAATCCTACCCCCACTTCTAGCAGCTAAGGCGTTATCGGCGTTTCCCAGAATCAGGGTAAATAAAAGCCCACATACAAACAGGGATTTCAAAAATGGTTTGAATGCTGAAAAAAGTTTGTTACGCATACGAAAACTGTTCCTGTCCAAGCTGAGTTAAACTGGCTGCGGCTCTGCTATCCCAAAATATCCTCAGGACTGAAAAGTCTCAAGGGTGAGAGCCGAACTAGGAAGTCAGCACAGGCTCCTGCTGGCTCCTTCTTTAATGTACCGCTTATCTTTAGCTGCCAGGAAAGCCACCCTGGAGGGATTCCCGATAAGGATATCCGTAATTTCCTTT